>CADCBZ010000067.1 GCA_902799765.1 uncultured Prevotellaceae bacterium | reverse complement strand
GTTGTAGCAAACGCAAAATTACAAATCTTTGGGGACTTGCCGAAAGGTTTGTCCCCTTTTCTGTCGGCTCAACTCAATTTTTTATCGGACACCAATAAAAAAAAACAAAAACTTTGGTAGTTACAAAAATAAACTTTACCTTTGCACCGCAATTAGAAAAACTAGCATTAAATCCATGATACTATGGACGGACAGTTAGCAAATTTATGAGGAGGAATAGTGAGGTGTCAATATGTCACCTTATAAAGAAGAAATTGGTTTTTAGTTATTCATATGATTATTGGCAGAAGGGGGCTCGCAGTGATGCGCGCCCCCTTCTATTTTCAGCATGCAATAAAGTGATCTTTGTCTCTAGCCGCGCTCATTACGTGGTAAACATCTTCGTGGTTCGCCTCACACACTTCGATACATTCTTTCATTAAGCGATTAGCAATTTCTGCATCCTCTTTTGTAAACATTGGCTCATTTGCATATTTTACAAGATAGTCTTCGAAGGGCTTTTCTATAGTGACATATAATTGGAGATCTTTCAAATAATCAACAAATTGTTTCACCTCATCCATGTTGGTGATATGCTGAAGATTAAATTCGTCACAATCAAAAAATGAGTTTTTTTTGAATAACGCAATGATGAGAAAACATTGTACCGCATATATTTCTGTATGATTACATTCGCATACTTCTTTTGCCTCATGATATAGACGACAACCACATTCTACTTCTTCCTTTGATAGAGGTGGCGTTATTTTTTCAACTCCAAAGGTAATACCAAAATCTTCAGTTGAACTTACCAAAGCATGTAAATCCTTTAACTCGTACTTCAAGAGCTGTCTCACCTCATCCATGTTGGTGATATGCTCCAGATGGAATGCCTCGCAATTAAACACATTACGAGCCTTTGTTACTTCTTTCTTCATATTTCTATTTAGATAATAATAATGTTATATTTAGCTTTTTTGCTGTTATTTTTAATTTCGAGGTGCAAAATTACAGTTTTTACGCCGTTCCACAAAGGTTTTTCGCCACTATTTTTTCAGCCTGTTTCGCCCAAACGCCCAAACCATTTGAAGCACAAACAGATACGCCGATTATTTTCTTGCAAAAAAAATCCAAGGTGTGTCCCCTGTGTTGAAACCCCTCCAAACTCTTCTGCTAAAAAAGCCAAAAATCCTTGGTGGTCTCAGGATTTTGCAGTAATTTTGCACCTCGTTAGATTCATTTGTAGAGTCATGCCAGCAGTGATGCTCGCCTCTTCAATAATTTCCATCATCTGCCCCACATGATCACTGATGGCTTTGTCCCATGCCAAGAGTTCATAACGCTGAACCTCGATATTCATATCTCCTGAGATAATCGTAGGAGGGTTCTTTAAATATGGCTCATACTCTTGCAGAGCCTCCATCAGAATCTGTGGTCTTTACTATTCATATAAGTTGGATTTTTTACAGATTGTTTTTATTTTATTTCGTTGTATAGCGCCAGTCCTTTCACTGTCAGCAGATATTTCTGTCGTGGATGGCGAGGGGAATCCGGATAGAGCAAACGGACGTATCCGTCTTTAATTGCAGGATTGAGATAAAGATTCAAAACGTTCTTTCTGTCTTTCAGATTGAGGCCTTCCATTATTTCTTTCACAGACAATTCATGTCCGCCAATAACCTGAACCAGACTAATAAAGTTTGGATTATCAGTATTTAACTTGTCCTGTACTTGTGGGGTACTTGTGGGGTACTTGTGGGGTGCCGGGTCGCTTTCAGGCATTTTCCAATCCTCAGGTGCATCAATCATCATATACCTATTCTTTAAGGTATTGTTTTCACCCAATAACAGATTACGGAAGAATCTCACAAGGAATATTGGTTCGTAGTTGATACCCTTTTTCAAGTTCCGGTAGTTAGCACGTACCAATGCATTGCGGAAATACCAAGAGTGGCGCTCAAACAGGTCATTGTTCACGCTGAATCCCTGCGAGCGCAAATACTTAATGGTAAAGATAGCAGTGGTTCGAGTGTTACCCTCTCCAAAAGGATGAATCTGCCACAATCCTGCCACGAACTTAGCCAGATGCTCTACCATCTGATCCTTATTCAATGCTGTATAGTTAAACTGTCGCTCTTGTTCCAGATCGTACTCTACAGCCATACGCAGATCCTGCCAGCGTCCGTAGAGCACAGACTCACCTCGCAGCACCCACTCTTTCTTCGAGATATCATAATCGCGGAAACGACCAGCATGCTTAAACACACCTTCAAAGATGGCACGATGAATAGCAGCCAGTCCTGCTACGCTATAGGTAAAGGCATCCGTCTGTAAAAGTTTCGAGATATTACTCGATACACGGTCTGCCTCTTCTCTACCTTCATCATCTTTATCGGGAGCAGTCTTCTTGATGTAGTACTGCTTCACGAGTTCGCGTGCCTCGTCGATGGTGATTTCACCCTCAATATTCCTGCGTGCTGTCTCTTGCAGATATTCAGATGTCTTCAGCCCATCCACAGCCTGCAAGCCAATAGCCACGCGCCATGCATCAGCACGTTCACGCTTCTGAGGTTCACCCTGGCGGATATACTCGTCGAAATTGATATATAGTTCTTTATCACTCATATTACACAAACATTTTATCCAAGCACGCTGCTTTAATCTGCTTTAATTTCTCCAGTCGCGCCTCCTGCAAGGAGATTTGTTTATCGAGGCTGGTGAAGAAAGAAGCGATCTTTTCTTGCTCAGCAAGACATGGTCTTCTAAAATGACATTGACATAGTTTATCATAGAAGAAATATAATCGAACACCACCTTCCTGATATAGTTCAATCATATTCCTAAACATTGGTGTTTTAAACCAGTGATTAAGGAAATAATTATTCGTATTGTCGTCAGTTTTAAAGACAACATAAAGAGAACTAACTATAACATCTTTATCTAAGTCATCATAGCCTATTGAACCTACATTGATTCTTGCAGGATTGTATGCAAAAGAGTCAGGTGTAACAATATAATAGAGTCTCTTATCAGCGTTGGCCATAGTACCACCTTGCTCGAATTGCTCATTTTGAGGAACGAATCCTTTTTCATTTGAGATAGAATAACTTTCAAGAGGCAAATTATCCCTATTCTTAGTGCCAGAAAGGTAAGTAATGTCTTTGAAAGATACATTCTCCCACTCTCCTTTGAATCCTTTAAATCTTACGCGAGGTGTGGTTTCACCAGCCTGTGGGAACATTGAAACAAGGCAAGCCTGCTTCATTTGCTTCAGCGATGCAATCTTCTTCGTCACTCCCTGAATCATCGAATCCAATGACTTGAAATAATCAGCAAGGGCGACCTGCTCCTCAATCCCTTGGGGATATTGAATTGTAGCTTTGCTAATTTCTGCATTATGAAGATGGACTACCGTCTTACCCTGAGCGTATTTTGCCAACTCATTATGAACTTTCCCGTATGTTATTGAAAGAGCAGTAAATGCCGGATTATATTTCTTCTCGTCAATACTGAAGATGTTCAAATCCCCACCTAAAATAATTCCATCCCTATTAACGACAGATGCACACGCAATGTCTTCTGGAGTTTCGCCTGAAGCTGGAATTATTATTTCTCCACCTTTAGATAATACAGAACCCTCTTTCATTTTTACGTATGTATCTACACAATCTATTTCAGTACTATAATTGGTATATAATCTTCCATAAAGGATAATAGGAGTTCCCTGTTCGCACAAGTCAGACTTAGAGTAGCCATGGCCCTTGGAAAACTTGGCAATTTGCGAAAGTTGCGTCGCGCTCCACTCCCCTTTGAATCCTTTTAATCTTATCTCAGGTTTTACCATAGCTTAGTCCTCCTTTGTTTTTTGCATCAGTCGCTTCGTGGCCTGCATTTCTTTTCTCAGCAGTTCCATGCGCTCCTTCAGCTGTTCCTGCGTAGGCAGCATGTCCTTGATGCGGATGTTATTATAGGTGGCCACGCCCATTGGTGTCTGAATGCCTTTAAACGACCATTGCACATCTGCTTTGTTCATATCAGAGCAAATCAAGAGGCCAATTGTTGGATTGTCATCTGGCTGCTTTACCAGTTCATCAACGGCATTTACATAGAAATTCAACTTGCCTGCATATTCTGGCTCAAAAGGTTTTGCTTTGAGTTCACAAACTATATAGCACTTCAAACGAACATGGTAAAACAGCAAATCTATTTTTCTGGATCGCCCACCCACAATGATTTCTTTCTGCTTCCCCATAAAAGCAAATCCATTTCCCATTTCGAGCAGTAGGTTTGTGATATTCTCAGTAAGAGCATCCTCTAACTCTTTTTCCTCATAGATTTCATGATCAACAGTGGCGAAGCCAAAATCATAATTTTCTTTCAACACCTCCTGTACTAACTTGCTTTGCAGATCTGGCAAATGTTCAGGAAAGTTATTTGTTATCTTTCCCTGAGTTTCATAGAGTCTGGCTTTGAAACAATTGATGAGGGCTGGCCTGCTCAATCCTTTCTCTATAACCTGATGAACATAAAAGATGGCTTCCTCTACGCTTTCACTTCTAGTTATAATCTCAATATGCTGTCCCCAAGGGACAAGGGCAAATGGCAATGGAAAATCTCCAACGGGTCGTTGGATAATTTCTCGCACGCCCCGTGCGAGTTTTGTATCATCCTGATCCTCACGGGTTTGCAATTCTCGCACGCCCCGTGCAAGTTTTTCAGGTTCTGAAGAGTAGAAAAGGAACCACTGCTTCATACGCCATAGATTGGATGCTGAAAAACCTTCTACATGAGGAAATTCTTTCTGCAAGTCGAGGCTTACTTGCTCCACAACGCCTGCGCCCCAGCGCTCTTCTGCTTTCTTCTGCACCAAGTCGCGCCCCATCTGCCAGTTCCAGAGCAGTTTCTCTGCATTCACCTTCACTGCAGCCTTTACCTGTGCAGAACGATAGCGATGTTTTACCTCCGCTATCCACTCCGAGTAGTCAGCATCAAGGTGTATATCGTGCGAGCTCACCATCATGGGCTGCTGCATGTCTGTTTCGTCTTTCTTTGCCATCTGCTTAATTCTTAAAAGAGTTCATCAATGCATTCAAGCCCTCAATAGATGATTCGTCACCCTCCAACTGCGTAATCAGTCCTGAGAGTTCGTCCTGAGCCTCTACGAGCTGAGTGTTCAGGTCGTGATAGCTGACAGCATACTTCTGAGCCAAGGCTTTTACTTGATCAATAATGAAGTCTGCCTTATATACATCAGCGAGGATTTTATCCATCACTGGTGTTATCCACTTCCGTCCCAAGTATATCTCAATATAAAAATCAGACAGGTTCTGAATTTCTACAATGGTTTTCTCTTCAAGCGCCTTGCGTTCTGCCTTCAGAGCCTTGTCAAGCTTCGACTTCTCATCCCATAGGGCAACGAGTTTCTTCAGCTTTTCTTTGGTCTCAGGTTCAATATCATCGCCTTTGGCCTTAGCGTCCTTCTTGATTTTTGAGGTATCCAGATTCTCTTTCTCATTCAGATACTCCTGGCTTTCATCCTCAGTGAAGTTGTCGCGAATTTCTTCTACCTCGCTGGCAATTGCTTCAATACGATTATCTTTCTTGCGAATCGACCACAACTCTCCACGGAACATTTCGTCCTGTACCATTTCGAAAGGAATCACACGCCCCTTCATGCCATCTTCCACCTCAATCTCTTCATCGCCTTTCTTCACAAGCTTCATGGCTGGTTCCACAGTGCGGACAGCATCAATACCTTCTGTCTGAATCACCTCGATATCGTTGATGATAATAGGCCACTGATCGCTGAACATCTGATAGATGTCGTATGGATCAACGATAGGCACATGCTCCATTCGACGGAAGATTTCAGCAGCAATCTTGTCGTGAGCCTCCATCTCCTTGACCTCCATCATGTGATAAACCAATATATCGCCCATCCATTGTGCAAAATCCTGAAAAGCCTCAAAATATTGATTCCAGAAAGTAATTAAATCACTACTATCTTTCGCTATTCGCTCCAAATCCTCGTCTGTCAACAAGGAATAAGGCTTACCCACAATAGGTTTGAAGATCCGTTTCTTAAACTCTGGCAATACGTCCCAATACTTCTGCAGTTGATCGATCTCGCTATTAGGAATACCACCAAACATCGTGGCATAGATATCATACTGCTCAGGGGTCTCAGAAGAATCCACATAACGAGGGATATTCAGGTTATAACCATTTTCACGAATCATATCGCGCGATACCCTGCGCGAGAAACCTGGAATCTCTTCACGACTGCGCCAGGTGTCTGCCACGCGCTTGATGTCCGAGGCACGGAGTTTATTCTGCTTGCCATCTTTCACAAAACCTTTAGAGGCATCTATGATCAGCACATCGTCGCGATCGCGATGCTGTTTTAAGACCATGACGAGTGTGGGAATACCTGTACCAAAAAAGATGTTGGCAGGCAGACCGATAATGGCATCAATCTGGTTCTTCTCGATCAGTCGCTGACGAATCTGACCCTCTGCGCCATCATCAGGCGAACCACGGAAGAGTACGCCATGAGGCAATACGATCGTCATGATACCATCTGGTTTCAGGTGGTGCAGTTCATGCAGCAGGAAAGCGTAGTCAGCCTTACTCTTTGGAGCCACACCATAATCCTTGAAGCGCGCATCGAGCTCTGCATCCTCTGGTTCCCAATGCTGGGAATAAGGTGGATTGGATACCACTGCATCCACATACAGGGGCATACCGGCCTGAGGGCCAGTCTTCTGTATGGGCCAGTCTTCATCCAGTGAGTCAGCACAACGCGTATCGATATTGCTGGGGCTGATGCCTCGCATCACAAGGTTCATTCGCGTCAGGTTGTAGGTATTCTCCTTCAACTCCTGGGCATAATACTTCACGTGGTTTTTATCCTGAATATGGCGTCCAATGCTCTTACCAATCGTAAGCAGCAACGAACTAGAACCACTTGTAGGGTCGTAAATCTCAATCTTATCCTTTGCCTTATGGTGTTCAGCCACTATCTCCGACATCAGAATTGCCACTTCATGAGGCGTATAGAACTCGCCAGCCTTCTTACCAGCATTGGCAGCAAAGTTTCCAATCAAGTACTCATACACATAGCCCAGCACATCGTAATCCTGCTTGCTGTCTGTAGGGATATCCTTAATCAGTTTGATCAGTCCTTTCAGCGCTTTAGTCTGGGCAGCAGGACTCTCACCCAACTTGCTCAATCCTGCCTGAAGCGTAATGAAGATATTCTCATACACGCGCTTAAACTTGTCGCTAATCAGTCCGTCGAAACGATTCAGCGCCGTGCTTAAATCTGATACACTAAATGTCACGTCAGGTTTCAGCCATGTGGAGAAGAGGTTCTTATACTCGATAAAGTAGCCAATATGATCCTTACAGTAATTAATCAGCTGCTCCATATTAGGATCAGAATAATCCTCTACGAGGTATGGCATATAATCATCCGTCCAGCCATGTTCATTCTTCAGATAGTTCACCTCGTTATCAGAGAGAAACTTATAGAAGATCAGGCCGAGGATATAATCCTTATACTCGTTGGCATCAATCTTTGAGCGCATCTTGTTAGCCGATGCCCAGATTTTATTTGCAAGTTGTTGCTTGTTCATAATTGTTTTTATGTGTTCGTCTTAATGATTGATGCAAAGGTACTACAAATAATCGAATTACCCAAAAATAATTTTATTTTTGTCCTTATTCAGCGCAATCTTTTTTGCAAAAGAGATATCTACACCATCATAAATGGCAGAAACATCCACACCCTTAGCCATTAGGGTGTCAATGAGCAAGCTATCATGAACGCCACGAATCGACGTCCAAGAACGTCTTCCTACTTGTCTGTTGAATTCCTCAACCAGCGATTCAACACTATGCTTTGCCATGCTCTCCTTGAGCTCATCAAAATACTCTGCAGTTACCATACTCAAAAGAATTAAAGATTAATACTGATGCAAAGGTACGGGCTAACTGTGCAGGTTTTCTGCATAGTAGAGAAAAAACTATTAAAAAAGCAGATATTTATAATAAATAGGGGTGTCGCAGCGGACACCCCATGATTTTTTATATGTCGGAATCATTATAAGATGACGATAATTGCGGCAACAGCCATCGTCATAATACATATTGCAGACATAAGAGTTACCATACATCCAGAACTAGAAGGCTGTAGCGATTTGCTTTCCTGATGATTATCGTCCGTACTTGAACTATTAGAATTATACTCACAAGAACGAAGACTGCCTTTATCATCAAACGTTAATATGTATTCGCGATAGCGATACTTTGTTAACTTATCAAGACCTTCATCAACATTACTATCAAATTTTAATTCATTATGACAGATGCATTTGCAATCATCATAATTTATACCTTCTTCATTTTCTGTCCCCTCGTACTTTGCAACCAACAACATTTTAAAATTATACGAATCGTCAGCATTTACAAACTCAGGTAAAAACTGATTATTCATACCAGCAGGAAGATTGTAAAAGGCTTTGGCTTGGATGTTAATTTCCCTAATAACATCATCATTGGAACCATGATACCTCTCTGCATGTGATTCCATTTTTTGAAATAGCCAAGATCCACTGTCTTTTAGTTCGTGAGCCTCTCTGTTGTAACTATCAGCGATTTCATAACCAACAAGATAGCCACCTTCAAAAATAAAGTTGTATTTAAATTTGCTGCTATAGAGAATCTTATCATCTGGAGAATATGGAATACCTAATGCCTCTGCCACAAATTGAATAGAGTAGTTATGTTCAGCAATAGCCTCATCCAAGTCACTCTCCATCGTATAAAGGCTATAATCAAATGAGAAATTAAAATCCTGCATATAACGACGTACTTCTGCGTCTGTTAATGTAGTTCGCCCAGGATTAGTGACAACACAAATAATATCTTCTGTCATTACCTTAAGGCATACACATAGAATGCCATCACTATTTGTGTCATAGTCATAAGGCTGGTTGTAATTGGTATAACTATAGAACTGATTGTGCTCATAGCCCATTGCCTTGGCACAATCATTGATTGAAGCATTGTCACTTACGCCTTGCTTCACAACCCATTGGTCACCTTGTTTATAAAATACACTCATAACTTTATAATTTTAGTAAAACATATAATCAGTTTAGAAGAACATTAAATCGAAAAGTCCCATACGCAAACAAATTAAAAGTTTAACATCTTTATCTGCTGCATAGTTACGAACTAAGTATGCAGGTTTTCTGCACAGTTCTGAAAAATCAAGCGGATGTTAAATCCCAAATGGTTACCAATCCTATCAAATCACCATTTTTATCACCAGTGGTAGTGAAGAAAATCACCTCTAGTTTTCTACCTTCATCAAAGGCATCAGAGAACATTCTGCGCACAGCATCGGCAGAGACATTGCCTCGTGCAAAGTCATAGATTCCCTTGTCAGAATACTCAGCAACGTACTTGGATATATTGTAAAAATGAACATCGTCTTGGATCATACTGGTATCGCCAGAGCCTACAAGGTTAAAAATAGTGGTATCGCTAAAGACTCCCCATACCTTCTTGCCGTTCATGATAGGTACATGAGTAAAGGTCCTATCGCGCATTACTTTAATGGTCTGCATGACCTTATCGCTCATTTCGCGCTTGTATATATCCTTATATGATACATAAAATTGCGAAACACTATCTGTAAGGCTACTACAAAAAGCCTCAAATTTCGTCTTAAACTCGTCTGTCAACAGAATAAGTGGCTTATCTATACCATTAGGATTATGAGCAAAGATGTTTCGGACATGTCTGAAATACGAGGCATCGATCTTTATCTGCTTATTGTGATGGCTATCCTCGATTCCCTTTACGCCATCCTTGCCATAAACACCTACAGCCCAGGTTTCGAGTTCTTTATATCGCTCTAGAAATTCTTCTGTACTATACATATTATTATTGCTTGTTCTCGTAATTATTATTCATAGCGCTGATACGCTGGGCAACCTCTTTGCGGAGGTTCTCTGGGGCGATGACTTCAACATCAGGGCCAAAAGAGAGTATCAGGGCGATCAACTCCTTGTTGATTTTCACATTGATGGATATTCTGGTGTGGTTGCTATCCTCCCCTATGACACGCTGAGACAGATGCAGCGGTTTGGTTTTGATGTAGTTGAAGCGATTGTTGCTGACACGCAGGATGACATCCACTGGCTCATAACGCTCTGGAACAGTTACGCCTATCACATCATCGAAATACTCACTGAAATCTACCTCAGATTCCACATAGGGCATGTCAATCTCCTCAAAACGCTCGATACGGTCTAAAGCGTAGTGGCCCAATGTGTCGTAACCCACAGCCTGGGCTATCAGATACCAGCGATCATTGAATTGCTTCAGGTGGTAAGGATAGACGCGAGCCTCATAAGCGTCTTTGCCAAAGGGGGCATAAGTGAGCTTCAGCACCTTCTTATTAAGAATGGCCTGCAGCAGATCGCCAAAGAGAGAGATGTTTTTGAGGTCTGGGTTAGACTGGAAGGACACCACAGAAGACGAGTCGCTGCCAAACAGTCCACTCTCTATCTGCATCAGCAACGTACGAGCCCAATCAAGAAGTGGTTCCCCAGCATAGTTCTCCAGCACATTAACAGCTGCCTGAATCTTATTGCGGTCGCTGTCGTTCATGCGGAATTGAGGCAAGGTGAAGTTGGTGTCGTAATACCTATAGATACGTTTACGCCCATTTTTCAGATTCTCATCAAGACGTATGTTATAAGGTGGCATCTGGAGATTGGCAATGTCATTCTGGACAGTCCTCTTGGAAACACCATCTTCCATGTCGAACGCTTTAAGCATAGCCTTATTACACGCATCGACCAGATCGTCGATGGTGTATTCTCTATATAGGTCTCTAAAGCATTTGTTCAAGACTTCATACCTTAATTGTACTTGCTTATCTACTGGCATAGGTATTTCAGCTATTGATCAACTGCAAAGATAAGACAATTTTTTCGTTCCACCAAACATCAGGGCTAAAAATGTCATTTCAAGCGGATGATGTCGCTCCTGAGGGTGTCAATACTTTCAGAAAGCGCGGCGGCGCGGCGGTGCGGCGGCGCGGCGGCGCGGCATTTGTGTTTTCGAGTTTTATGTTTTTCCGAGAAAGACTGGAGGGGAGGCATAGAGATATGTTTTTATATCTAATTTAAATTATTATATATTATAATATATAATAATTATATATAATATATATAGAGCATTGCCGCGCATTCGATTTCCTTCATGCCGCGCCGCCGCGCCGCCGCGTGCCGCGCCTCGTCGATATCAGTCTCACCATCCCGATTTTAACATTTGAAAATAAAATCAGAAAGCGCTTGCAGGATTGATGAATTTTTTGTACCTTTGCAGTGTCAAATGAAAGAGGTTGCAGAGGCGGCCATTAAGGATAAAAATTGCGAGCATTAAATCTAGAAATTGCGCGCATTAATGGTAGCAAAATTTTCCTTTAATGGTGGTCGAAAGCGGCTCAATCAGGCGACAACGAGAGAACTAACAAAATTTTTAACACAAAACTAAACTAGATTGAATTATGGCTATTAAAGTAATTGCACAACTGCGTGAAGTAAAACTTGGTAAGAACCCCGGTAAGAAGTTCGTGATGCGACCCGACCTCTACGTGCCCATCGCCGAGAAGAAGGTGTTTCAGGAGGCTGCTACCCACAGCGGTATCTCCGCTGGTGTGATCAAGGCGGCTTGGGATGCAGCCGGTGAGGTGATCCGCACCTGGGCGACCGAAGGTCACTCTATCCCACTCCCCGGACTTGGCACCATGCGCTTCGGCGTTCGTTCGAAGGCAGTGGAGAAGCTGGAGGACGTGAAGGCTAACCTGATCAGCGTACGCCGCATCATCTTCACCCCCAATGTGGATGTGAAGGACGAGCTGAAGAACACCTCTATCCAGATCACCTGTCTCGATGAGGATGGCAACGTGCTGAAGCGCGTGACCAGCGGTGACTCGGGCGACATCGAGGACAACGAGAACGAGAACGGTGGAAACGCCAACAGCGGCTCAGGCAGCGGTTCAGAGAGTGGTAACACCAACGGTGGCAATACTGGTGGAAACACTGGCGGAAACACCGGCGGCAGCAACGACGGCGGCGAAGACCTCCGTTTTGGGGCTTCGGCCCCAACGCTTAACATGAAACATTAAACATTAAAATTCTGAAGCTATGACGAAAAAGGAAACTGCTAAGTTTATTGTGCAGATTATCATTTCGATTGCATCGGCGATCCTGACTGCACTGGGTGCAACGTCCTGTATGGGCTATTAGACAAGTAATCCCCGATCGTCTGATCGGGGATTGCCTATTACCAAACTTAGTTTACTCTCTCATTGGGATGCTCTTTTTCATAAAGTTGTTGCATCTTATACTCCAAAAACTGATGGGCAAAAAAGAATCTATCCAACAGATATTCCAGATATCCCTTGCGATTAGGGATATGCTCAAAGAACAGCGTTCTAGTTCCACAATTTACCGCCAATTCATTGGTGTCTTTGTAGATTGAGTAATTGATACAAATATCGCCCATGAAGTTAGCAACACTGATCGCTTGTTTCAATTTGGAAACTGCATTCGTATCATTCAAGTTAACCCGCTTCCACCCACAATTCCATATTTCGATGAATTGATTATTATCGTCAACAGTAATATAGAAATCTGCATCTTGGTATTCAAAATGGATGTCTCCATCCTCATCAAAATCATAGGAGCAATCCATCTCTCTCAGGATCCTAAGCACAGCGTCCTTAAGCGTTTCCTCCACTTTCTCGTATTCCTCTTCGCCATCTTCAGGTTTGGTAATCTTATCATACCTCCTTTTTACCATGTTAAGCACCTTTGGCTCAAAACACTCAGGGAAGTCAAGAATGAACTCAAGGTCTTCCTCGTTCATTCTTGGAATTGCTTCTTTCCAGATTTCCAGTTTCTTATCTTGATGCTCCATCTGACTTATTTTAGCTGTATTTAGTGCGCTACTACTATTCTGGCGACAAAGATAGCAAATTATTCTCATTATTGCAAGTTTTCACAAGACTTGCGAGAGAAATAAAGGTCAATCAATCACCAAAACTTAATTTTTAGGTTAATTTCTTGCTAGTTTCAAAATTTGTTTTTATCTTTGCAGCGAGATAACTTAAAAGTTAAGAACGAATATCTGTATGGCAACAAAACAGCATTACTCTATAGAGCTAGTAGAAGAGTATGAGAACGTCAACTTCTACAGCATACACCTTGACGGCAAAGAACTGACAGAGCTCGAAGCCTTCTTTGACAAATTCCCCATCGGATGCGAGTATGACGAAGAGATCGACGTTATTATCGCATGGATGGATAAGATTGCAGAGACAAGAGCACTCGAAAGGTACTTCCGACCAGAAGGGCGTTATGGAGATGGTGTAGGAGTCATACCAATAGATGTCGGCAATAAAGTCCGACTTTACTGCCTTAGATTGTCTGACAAGATATTGGTGTTTGGTAATGGAGGAGTCAAGGATGCCGCTACTTGGCAAGAAAGCGAGTCGCTTGCTCCTTACGTTAAACTTCTGATTGATACGAGCCGTTTCATATCGTCACGTATAAAAGACGGTTCGTTGGTTTTGGTTGACAAGGAAATCATTGGTAATTTAAACTTTTCGAGAGATGAAGAGAAGTAGTATTATTGAAGCTAGGCGGATGCATGTGAATCCATTAATCCGTCAGAATGTGGATCTTTCGTTCCAAATCGTAGATCGCATTCACGAGATACTCGTGGCTAAAGGGCTCAAACAGAAAGATCTGGCTTCATTATTAGGCAAGAAGGAGGCAGAAATCAGCAAGTGGATGCGCGGCACTCACAATTTTACAATTGACACATTGGTATCCATTGAGAAGGCTCTTGGTGCCCCTATCCTACAGGTGGTACATCAGGAAGACAACTCCCCTGCCTATGAGTTTGAGTCCATGATGGCCAGCGAACCGTTATCGCCCCCTGAGCCATAAAAGACATTACTTCCAAATCACCAGTTCCCTCGGGAGAGTGATGACTTTCAGGCGTTCATACCAAATTCGGCTGGAGCCTTGGATATGCTTCTGCGTGTGACTGCTGATGAAGTAATAACTGGCACTATACTCATCCATCAAACTGAGGAATACCTTCTTGATGCGCGAACACTTCTCATTGATGGCATTATCCAGCGGATTAACCAGATGATCCACACTCTCTATTACCTTCTCCTTATCCAGCATCTTTCCCGTCGCCATATAATAACGCAACAACTCATCCCGATAAACAGCCAGACGCACACCTCGACATAGGCATCCTTGTCAATCATCAAGGCACCCAATACCGCCTTCTCCACCTCAGGAGCCTGAGGCTGGATATGCCCATAGGTGGGATCTATAGGCTGTTTCTTCGTTCTTCTTCTATCTTCACTCATATCTCCATGCTTTATAAGTTGCTGCATGCAAAGTTAGGGGGATTAAATATGGGCTAACAAGCATTTTCGGAATAAAATGCCTCAACTGTTGATAAGTCGTAAGTTATCAACAATTGTGGAAAATTTGTATTCGTAAACAAATGATGCCGCATAATGGCATCATATATTAGGTTATAAATATCCCTATAACTATAGAAATACCCAAAATTATACTGCAAAAATAGAGATAACTTGTGATATATCTAAATTTATGCGCATATTTTTAGAATCTACAAGCTATGGGCACTCGATGATGATTATATCTTCTTAGTATTCAACATCAGGTCCTTACAGCCTATGAGGCTGAAGATGGAGATGATGACAAACCACTATCGTTTTTAAGGAATTCTTCTTTAATGACATCTTCGTATTCCTTTTTTAATTCGATGAGTTCTGGTTCCTTGCTGGTCAATGAAGCTACATAGCAGCAATCGAAGCACCTGATAAGAGTATCGGATGCCTCGATGAGGTTTTGTTTTCTTAGAATCTGCGACCACCGCCTCCGAAGCCGCCAGGACGACCACCGCCTGGGCGTCCGCCGCCAGGACGGCCTCCAGGACCTCCAGGGCCACCACCGCCGAAGAAGGGATTCTTACCGCCTCCGAAGAGGTTCAGACGGTAGATGACATGCACCATGCCGTAGCTGGTGATGGAGTTGTATTCAGTATCCGTGCGACCCATCGCTGAGATGGCACGGCTGAAGGTGGACTGCTGATGCAGGATGTCGTAGAGCTGCAGAGAGATGGTGAGGGGCTTACCCTTGAGGAAGCTCTGTGAGAGCTGCGCATTCCAGATGAGCTCGTTGGTGTTCATCGACGCATCGTTGTAACCGCGACGGCTCTGCATATTGAGGTTGGTGGTGAGGGCTGTGCCCCATGGGGCCGTGATGCCGACCATTCCACCATAGGAGTATTGCCACGTGTCGAGGTTGTTATTCGTCTGCAGGTCGTTACGTGAGTGGTTGTAGCCCACACCACCGCTGAGCTCGATCTCCAGCCACTCGTTGCGATAGCTGAGGGCGAGACGCTGGTTGATGTTGGCTGACTTCGTGACGCTCTTCTGCGACTCTTCCAAGTTGTTGACACTGGCATAGCCCACATAGTGGTTGTAGCCAAGGTTGGTGAAGGTGTTGATATTGAAGTAGGCAGCACTGTCGAGGGCGGTGTTGAAGACCAGTCCTGCATAGGTATTCCAGTTGCCATCGATATTCTCGGGCTGCGTGATGCGGGCACCTGAGCTCTTGTCGAGCGTCACCTTGTTGCTGATGGCATTGCTCGTGGTGGTGAGTCCTGCCCAGGTGGCGATGGAGCGCTGATGGCCCTGCACGTAATTGTTGTAGAAGATACGGAGGTTCTGCGTGAACGAGGGCTTCAGTCCCGGGTTACCTTTCTTGATGTTCAAGGGGTCGCTGTTATCGACGATGTCGAGCAGGTCGCTCATCTGAGGCTGGGTGATGTTGGCGAAGTAGTTCACGCGCAACTGGCTCACCTCTGAGCGCTTCCAGCGGAAGTCGAGGGTCGGCGTGAAGTTGGTGACGGTGCGGGTGGTATCGCTATGAATGCCCTGATAGTCCTGCAGGAAGTGGGATTTCTGGGGCACGAGGCGCACACCGACGTTGAGGTTATAAGTCTTACGCACCACGCGCAGCATGAGTTCAATATTATGTGTATAGTTTTTGTATTCGGAGTATCGGCTCAGGTTGTCGTCAAGATAGCGCTCGATGGGCTGATAGGGAGCCAGGTAGGTATCCCAAGAGCGGTATTCCGGTGTCCATATAGGACTCATGGGCTCGTGGCTGAAGTCGTAGGTGCTGCGATCGCTCTTCGTGTAGTCGTAACGGTACTGATAACTGAGCTGGAGATAGACCTGACGGAAGATGGGCTCGCTATAGGTAACGCGGGCACGGTAGTTCCAGTTCTTGGTGGGGGTGTCGTTATAACGACGGGTGACGTAGCTGGAGTCGTAAGCTAACTGATAGAAATTCACCAATGCATCGTTGATCGACTGGCTACCGCCATCGCCCCAGTTGCCATTGAGCTGGAGGGTGATGTTACGTCCTTTGGAGTTGAGTTTGCGGTTGAACTGCAGCATACCGCCCAGGTTCTTCGAGTCGCTGTAGCTGACGTTGTTCTGTACGCGGTTGTTTTTCACGATGCCGAGGGCAATCAGCTCAGGGATCTGCTCCAGGGGATTGGTGACATATTTATAGGGATCCTCGTCGAAGGTGGCCTCATCGTTGATGTCGAGTCCGTCGTTGGAGTTGATGCGCAACGTGGGGCGGAACAGGATGTTCGTCATGGAGTCGGGCTGCCACTCGATGCGCATCTGGGCGTTCCAGCTGTTGGCGCGTGTGAAACCATGCTTGATGCTGTTAGAAAAGGTTGAGGTGGTGGCATCGTAGATCTGCTCACTGGAGACCTTCGACAGCACGTCGCCGTCGTTGTGGTTCCAGCGCACGCTACCATCCCATTTGAATTTATCCTTCTTTTCATAGTTGAAGTTGACACCTACCATCTTGGAAGCGTTCAGACCTTGACGCTGCTGACCCCATCGGCCACCACCGCCACCGCCTGGGAAGCCCATGTCGTTGACATTGTTGGCACGCGTGAAGAGCATCACCTTCAGATTGTCTTTCATCACGCCAGCCATACCTCTGCCGAAGTAACGGTCTTTCGTGCCGATACCGAGATCGATATTGGCCATCAGACCTTTGTTCATACCTGGTTTGATGCCGAAGTCGAGCACCGTCTCTTCCTCACCGTCCTGAATACCACTGACACGCGCCAGGTCGCTCTGCTGATCGTAGGCCTTGATGCGCTCGATGATGTTGGTGGGCAGGTTCTGGAGGGCGGTCTTCGTGTCGCCTGTCATGAACTCCTTACCATCCACGAGGATCTTCTTCACTTCCTTACCGTTGATCTTGATGGTTCCGTCGTCGCTGACCTCAGCACCCGGGAGGCGCTTCACGAGTTCTTCGACCACTGAGCCTTCGGGGGTGCGGAAGGCGCTCGCGTTATACATAAAGGTGTCGGCCTTCAGCGTCACCTTTGAGGCCCGTGCCGTCACCGTGGCGCCCTTCAGCATAATGGCATCGGGCTCCATGGTGATGGTACCGGCAGAATAATCCTTGCCGTCACGGATATTTATTTGTTTTGTGTAAGTTTTAAAACCAACATACGTGATCTTCAAGGTATATTTGCCGTCGCGGGGTGCACGGATGGAGAAACCGCCATTCATGTTCGTCAGCGCATTGGCCACGATTTTCTCTCCACTTAAAATGGAAGCCGTCGCCTGAATGACGGCCTCCTGCGTATCCTGTTCTACAACTTTACCTGAAACTAACCTTTGGGCATTTGCCACAACCGACGTCAACAATACGACGGTCAGGAGTATTACTTTTCTCATTATGACTTTTGTAATTGTTGACCTTTTGACGGATGAAAAAAAGAAAAGTTTAATGACGGCGGAATTTTTTTATGGATTTTTGCGTTTGTTTCGAATAATAATTGTATCTTTGCACCGCATAAACAAACAGGCAAACCTGTTACCATTAAGAAATGAACCGTCAAAAAGTAGTCATTGCAGAAGATTTAGGTCAGTCGCTGAAAGAGGCGATGGAGGCCTGTGAGCGTGATAAGGTGTTCATACTGATGGACGAGACCACCGAGAGGTGTTGTCTGCCTGTGGTTGAAGCAGCTGTCGGACTCCAGGATGCCAAGCGAATCGTCATCGGAGCCACTGACACGCACAAGAACCTCGAGTCGCTGGCCCACGTCTGGGAAGAGTTGGGAACAGGCGGCGGCACCCGTCACTCCTTATTAATAAATATAGGTGGTGGTATGGTGACCGATCTGGGCGGATTCGCCGCTTCGACATTCAAGAGAGGCATCAACTACATCAATATCCCCACGACCCTGCTTTCGATGGTCGATGCAAGCGTCGGCGGAAAGACGGGTATCAATTTCAGAGGACTGAAGAATGAGATCGGCGTGTTCAACAACGCCTCAACCGTGATCCTCGATACGCAGTTCCTGAAAACCCTCGATGCAGAGAACATCTGTTCCGGCTATGCAGAGATGCTGAAGCACGGACTGATCTCGAATGAGCAGATGTGGGCAGAGTTGATGAATTTCGACCTTGAACAGCCGGATCTGAAACTGCTGAGCAGGATGGTGGCCGACAGCGTGGCCGTAAAGGAGCGTATCGTCACTGAGGATCCGACAGAACAGGGCATCCGCAAGGCACTGAACTTGGGGCACACCGTGGGGCACGCCTTTGAGTCGTTCGCCCTGAAGCGCCAGCCCGTGTTACACGGCTATGCTGTGGCCTGGGGACTGATCTGCGAACTCTATCTGAGTTGCATGAAGACGGGATTCCCCACAGACAAGATGCACCAGACCGTGAGATTCATTAAGGCGCATTATGGGATGATGACCATCACCTGTGACGACTATCCCACCCTGCTGGAACTGATGACGCACGACAAGAAGAATGTGGCTGGCATCATTAACTTCACGCTGTTAGGAGGTATCGGAGATATCCGCATCAACCAGACAGCTAACAAAGATGAAATCTATGAGGCGCTCGATTTCTATCGGGAGAGCTAATCAAGATACAATTAACCAATCAACTTTTTAGACCTATCATATTACTAACTAATCGCGGTAGGATTGCTCGTGAGAGTGGTCCTACTTCTTTTTATGGTCTTGCCAGCTGCTCAGCCTGTTGACGGGCGGGCTTACCTGTCTCCGTCAACGGGATCTGATCTACATGGAGATAGACACGGGGATGATGATATTTGGGAAGGATGCGCTCGCAGACAGCACGGGCCTCATCGACAGTGCCTTCGGTGAGCAACACCACTGCCTCGCCGAATTTGGCATCAGGACGTTTCGTGATGAGGAATGGTGCCTGCAGATGGGGGCGCAACTGGCGCTCCACCGTCTCTATCTGGATCTTGATGCCACCAGAGCAGATCACATTGTCCTTACGTCCCAGAATGCGAAACCTATCACTGGGGCCTGGCCCCAGTGATAGGTCGGCGATGTCGTTAGTGACAAGGCGCTCAGGACAGACCAAAGGGGCATCGATGACGAGACAACCTTCTTCATTGAGACTTATTTTGACAGAAGGGAACGGGGTATAATAGTCGGAGGCATCAGGACCGTTCAGGCGACGGAGGGCGATATGCGAGAGGGTCTCCGTCATACCGTAGGTGCTCCACACGTGGTTGGGGAAGGTTTTCAGAGCTTCGGCAAGGGCATCGTCGATGGCGCCGCCTCCGATGATGAGATGACGGATCTGTTTCAGGCGTTCACACTCCTCAGGCACCTGCAACGAGTTATACACCTGCATCGGCACCATGGCTGCGAAATCTATACCCCACCCCTTGCCATCATGGGATAAAGGATGGCCGCTGGGAGGAACGGTAATCAGCTTGAGCCCTCGCTCTATCGATCGCACTACCATCATCTTGCCTGCGATATAGTCGAGCGACATACAGAGCAGCGCCGTATCGCCTTCATGGAGTCCGAGAAAGTCGCAGGTGATACGGGCAGAGTTAAGCATCCGCTGCTTCTCTACAAGCATCGGCTTCGGTGCACCTGTAGAACCACTGGTCTGTACGTGGACATAAAGTGAGGGGTTATTCCACTCCTCAAGGAATTCTTCCAGAGACATATTAACTATTTAAAGACAGAGTAACATAATAACTTTTTTTGCGCAGTTATTTGTTAATCTGTTACTGTGTCTTTTTAATCATTAGTTTGTCTTTAACAATCTCAAGGGGCATGGGGATGTTGTCGGTGAAGAGCTGACCTGTGCCGAGGCCCTGAGGCATCGTGATGTGAGGGCCATAGACATCGGAGGCAAACTGGGCGATGGCATTCAGACCGATGTTACTCTCAAGGGCTGAGGTGATCCATGAGCCGATACCCTGTTGCTTGGCAATCTCTATCCACTCCCTACAACCCATCATACCACCATGAAGCGAGGGTTTGAGGATGATGTAACGGGGTTTGATGATGTTCAGCATATGACTTTTCATCTCAGGGTCGTTCACACCTATCAGTTCTTCGTCGAGGGCGATGGGCAACGGTGACTCACGACAGAGTTCTGCCATGTAGGCCCACTGTCCCTGACGGATGGGTTGCTCGATACTATGAATGGCATATTGCGAGAGCAGTTCAAGTTTATAAAGTGCCTCTTCGTATTTGAAGGCACCGTTGGCATCGAGGCGCAGTTCCACCTCATGGAAGGAGAATCGGTCGCGGATGCGCTTCACGAGATCCAGTTCCTGTTCGAAGTCGATGGCACCGATCTTGAGTTTCACGCAACGGAAACCTTTCTCCAGTTTCTCTTCCATCCGCTGGAGCATCTCGTCGTAGCGTCCCATCCACACGAGTCCGTTGATGGGGATGCCTTCTTCACCATGACTGAAAGGGGTGTCGAATAAGAGATCGCCCTTCTGGAGATTCTGCAGGGCCGTCTCCAGACCGAAGCGCATTGAGGGATAAGGGCGCAGGGCGTCAGCATCTATCTCACCCGTTTCGCAAAGCGCCTGACAGAATTGATGGAGCTTGGCTTCATAGGTCTCATCGGGCAACGCATCGCAACTGAGATCAGGCAGCGGCGCACACTCGCCCACCCCGGTCTTATCACATTCGGACAGATGAACCAACCAGATCTTTCGCGTCGTATAGACCCCACGCGATGTCCCAGCGGGTTGCTTGAAATGCAATATTTTCTTAGATAAAGTATATATTAATGACATAATAACTTATTAAAGACATAGTAACATAATAACAATTATTTAACTGAAGCGTTTGCGATAAACTCGGAATTTACGTTTGAATTGTAATTCTTCCGAACCAAAATTAATCAATAAGCCGTCATCAACACCTGTGGCCGTCAGATAATTAACTAATTGAATCTCATGGGCCATGTGCAAAGATTGGACAGCTTTCAATTCTAGAATCAATACTTTTTCTACAACTATATCAGCTTTAAATTCCCCAACCAGGACATCATCATAATAGACATTGATAGGTTTCTCTATCTCATAAGACAAGCCATTCTTTTTCAGTTCCACCAACATAGCATTCTTATACACAGATTCCAAATAGCCTGGTCCCAAATGCCTACGTATATTTTTAGAACACTCTATAACAGTTTTCACTAACATCTCAACATCCATATCTCCGAATAATCTGTTATTCTTTATATGTTAATCTGTTACTCTGTCTTAAAAATACTCTGTCTTAGGGCAGTTTGGGATATTTCTTGAAGTCGGGCTTGCGCTTTTCAAGGAAGGCCTTGCCACCCTCCTGGGCCTCATCGAGGAAGTAGTAGAGCATAGTGCAGTCGCCAGCGAGTTCCTGAATACCAGCCTGACCATCGAGTTCGGCATTCAGTCCAGCCTTGATCATACGCAGGGCCAGAGGTGAACGCTCCATCATGATCTCTGCCCACTCCACACACTCGTCCTCCAGACGCTCAATGGGCACCACCTTGTTCACCATACCCATCTCCTCTGCCTCCCACGGGCTTTCTTCTGACCCACGATACGGGCGAGATAAGAGGAACCGAAGCCAGCATCGAAGGAGCCGACCTTAGGACCCGTCTGTCCGAAGATAGCATTCTCGGAGGCGATGGTGAGATCGCACACCAGATGCAACACATGACCACCACCGATGGCATAACCATTCACCATCGCGATGACGGGTTTGGGCAGACGACGGATCTGCATCTGCACATCGAGTACACTGAGACGGGGCACACCGTCTTCATCGACATAGCCGCCTCGACCCTTCACGTGCATATCGCCACCAGAGCAGAAGGCGTGCTTCACATCAGCCAAGGTCTTGCCCTCAGGCACCTCAGACATCGCCCCCGTGAGCAGCACCACAGAGATGTCCTGCATCTCACGACACATCGCGAAGGCCTGCGACAGTTCCCAAGTGGTCTTGGGGGTGAAGGCGTTACGATAACGGGCACGATTGATCGTAATTTTGGCGATGCCATTATATGACTCGAAGAGAATCTCTTCAAACTTTCGAATTTCTTTCCAATTTCTATACATAATATAATAATTTTAGACAGAATATCTCTTTTATTTGACAGAGTAACATAATAACTATTTTAGCGCGACTTTTTGTTAATCTGTTACTATGTCTTTAAAACCGTTACTATGTCTTTATAGTAATCGCGATAGACTTGTTCATCGTCAGCAGCATCAGTAAACACCTCCAGCAGCACAGGACAATCGCTCTCTATATTTAATAAGGTGTCGATACCTGCCCGAAGCTGGGGCATGTCGGAAGCCGAGAGATACACCACATCGTTCTGCTGACAGATACCCTCAGCGTTGGTGTGATGCGCGGCTGCGACAAAGGGATCACGGGCAGGACTCTGCTCCAAACCTGACAACATGTTGAAGATACCACCCCGTCCGTTGTTGAGCAGAAGGATGCGCAGGTTGCCACGCAGGTTCTGATTCCAAAGTGCGTTCTCATCGTAGAAGAAACTCAGGTCGCCGATGACACAGTACACGCGATCATCAGATACTACAGAGAAGCCTGCTGCCGTAGAGAGTGAACCCTCGATACCGTTGACACCACGATTACACCACACAGGATGCTTGGCAAAGCTATTGGCCAGGCGGATAGCGGTGCTGTTGGCATAATGCACCTGTGCCTCACCCACATAGCGCTCAAAGTACTTCACTGCTGCCATCTGGGAGTAAGCGGGTTCATAAGCATCAGCCTGCTGACGGATGCGCGACAGCAACTCATCCCATTTCTGCATGAAGGGATGGGGCTCCATCACCATCATAAAACGGATATGATCAGCCACCGCCTCACAATCGCCTTGGAAGATATGCGTGAGGTTCATGAAGGTGTCATTCACCTCGCCAGAGGCATTCACTACCCACGTCTCTTTGGCTTTGCGCAGGAAACGCTTCAGGCGCTTGCTTACAATCGAGCCTCCGATATAGAGCACAAAGTCAGGGATATAAGCCTCATCATCGCCTACGAGTGAGACAGCCTCATCGAAGAGCGGGTTCATGGGCTGACCACTGATCAGCAAGGGGCGCTTCGCCTGCAGGAACATCCGCGTGACATGACTCAAGGTAGCTGGCGACATATCGGCAGCAGCAAACTCGATCTTCCGTTCCACTGGTAGTGAAGCGACGCAGTAGTCGAAGAGAGGTTCGGTGATGGGCACATTGATATGCACAGGTCCGCCCCCACCCTGCAAGGCAGCTATCAACGCCTCGTTCACCAAGCGGTTACAATACCAGCGCGTATCATCATCGTGGGGTTCAGGCAGCGATACCGCCTTCCGCACAAAACGCCCTAAGGCATCAGGCTGGGGCATCGTCTGACCATCGAGCTGGTCGATCCACGCAGCAGGACGGTCTGCAGAGATCACCACAATGGGGATATGCTGATAGAAAGCTTCCGCCACAGCTGGGGCGAGATTCAACAGCGCCGTACCGCTGGTGACACACACCACGACGGGCTGTCGCCGCGCCTGAGACATTCCCAAGGCATAGAAACCTGCTGAGCGCTCATCGGTGACAGGATAGCAAGCGATGTCCGGACACTCGTTGAGGTTGTGTACAATCGCCGAGTTACGACTACCTGGGCACACGACGGCATGACGCACGCCATGAGCCACCAGCAGCGAAGTGAGTATGTTTACTTGTTCTTTATTGCTATACATCTTCTCATTGTATCTAATTTAGCCTCCGTCTCCTGCCACTCCAGTTCCTCGACACTGTCCTTCAGCAGTCCGCCACCTGCATAGAGATGACACAGATCCTGCTCGATGTTCATGCAACGAAGGGAGACATAGAGGGAAGTCTGCGCCTGAGGATCAAGCATACCCATGAAACCACTATAATAGCGACGAGGCGTATGCTCGTGACGAATGATGAAATCGAAGGCAGTCTTCTTGGGCAACCCACAGACAGCTGGCGTGGGATGAAGCGACAACAGAAGGTCGCCAATATGGTTATTATCCGGTAAGGTAAAACTGAAATCACTACGCAGATGCACCAGATTTGCTGCTCGCACCGTTGAGGGGCCCTCCTCGCTGAAGTCGCTGGCATATTGTTCCAGACATTCTGCGATATAGGTGGCCACCACCCGCTGTTCCTGAATATTCTTGGTGGTCCACGTGATGGGCACATCTTTCAGAGGGGCATCGTATCTCAACTGCTCTCCCTCCAGTTTCATCGTTCCTGCCAGCGCGACAGTCTGCCACGCAGTTCCTTCACCTTTGAGCAATATCTCTGGGGTAGCCGTCAACCAACAACCACTCTTCGCCGTCCATACCAAAGCGATAAACAGACGGGGATAGAGTTCACAGGCCCTCAGGAAAAAGTCCAAGGGCTTTTGGGAGGTCTGCCTTTGCTCATCCACACAACGTGCCAACACGATCTTCTGGAAGGTGCCTAACTCCAACTGCGCATGCTCATTGGCAAAATCGATGGCATAATGGGTACGAGTGGCTCCCGTTGCTCCGATGCTATTGGTGATGGGGATATCGAACGACATGTCAGAAAGCGCTGAGAGCGGCAGCTGTTCTCTCCTGTCAGGACGAATCAGCAAGATGGGCTGTTCTGGTTTCACCTCAAAGGGCGCTATCACAAAACCACTCCTACCATTCAGTTCTGCACAAGAGAACAGTTCCGCTGGTGTTCCTTCCTCCTGGACGACCAGCGTCACCTCGTCTGAATGAGGATGACGAAAGATGGCTATTCCTGATATCTCTGACATTACCGCTTGGGATTGATCACATAATTGGTGACACGTACGTTGGAGATCAGATCGCCGAGACTGTTCCTGATATCGACATTCCACACATGGAGTGTGGTGCCCTTATGCAACAGAGTGGCGAAAGCAGTCACAGTATCGCCCTCGGAGACAGCCTGTACATGACTACCGCTGACCTCAATGCCCACACAGGCACAACCTGGACAGATGGAACAGGAACCTACACCAGCCACATTCTCAGCCAAGGCCAGTGAGGCACCACCACTCAGGAACCCGAAGGGTTGCCGATTACGCTCATCCACCTTCATACGTGCCATACAAGTATCGTCCTCGGGCGTGGAGACAAACTCCATCCCGAGGGCGGTACTCAGATTTGGCTTCTCGTTAATTATCTCTCGTATTCTATCTACATTCATTTAAACAGGGAATATTCTGGAACGCTCCAAGCCA
>CADCBZ010000066.1 GCA_902799765.1 uncultured Prevotellaceae bacterium | reverse complement strand
CCGATAATCACCTGCCAGCCACTCAGGCCGAGGTGCTTGGCAATCCCAAATCCGATGCCCTTATTGGCACCAGTTACTAAAACAATCTTCTTACTCATTTCTTATCTTTATTGGTTGGTTTTACTTCCTGAGCCTCGTACTTGATCTTCTCGAAACCCTTGATAATGTCCTCAACAGTGGTTTTCTCAGCATCATACTCGATAGTAATAGTCTTGTCGTCAAGGTTAGTCTTGATGCTCTTGATACCTTTCTCGAAGCGGATGTTCTCCTTAATTTTCTTCTCACAGCCTGTACAATGCATCTCAGGGTTAGTGGTCAGCACGACGGTTTTGATGTCTTTAGCAAAGCAGACGCTTGCGAATGCTAATGCGATGAATAATGCTTTTGTTCTCATATATTTTCCCAGTTTAATCTAATTCCAATATAATAGATAGCCCCGTGGACGGGTCCCCATACCATTGTGGCGTCGAAGTTCGGTCCCCAGGGATCATCAGCGGCGATGATGGGATTCTTCTGCTTGCGACCTGTTATGTTCTCACCACCGGCATAGATGCTCCAATAACGGAAGAAACGGGTGACCTGTGCGTTCAGTTGCTCGAAACCTTTGTAGTGAGCATCCCACGAAGGAGTACCATCAGCGGTGGTATAAGGATCTGGCATACGCCCGCCACCATTCAATTGCAGCGTGGCATCAAACTGCCATTTACCCAAGCCTGGTTTGTACTGGGCAGTGATAAGCCCCTTATACTTGTTGGTGAGCGGCTTTTCACGAAGGATGCCGCCGTAGGTTGATTTTACGTTGGTACGGCGGTAGGTGGCTGTCAGTTTGAAACCATCGAAGAACTCGTATGAAGCCTCAGCCTGCCAGGTGTGCGAATAACTATCCCCTACAAGATTAGTGAAGTGGACTGCGTGGGGATTACTGTCCATATCGACGAGCATCTGATGGATAAAAGTGGTGTAATAGTATTCCGCACTCAGATCGAGTCTCTTCTCACCAATGGGTATGCTAAGAGCAGCACTCAAACCACAGTTCCATGCCTCTTCCTGATCGAGATTATCGTCGATGATGAGCTGGCGACTGCTGGCTAACAGGTAATTGAACTCCGCCATCACGTGGTTGGTGCGGTAGCCTTTGCCGATGCTGCCGCGCAGGGTCACGATGTCGTTAGGCGAGTACTTCAGGTGCATACGGGGGGTAACGAAGCAGCCATAGATATTACTATGGTCCCAACGTAGTCCACCCATCAGCGTGAACTGCTCACCTATTTTATAAGTATATTGGGCATAGATGCCAGGTGTGGTTTCGTCGAAATCAAACTTGTCGTGGTTTAAACTCACGCCAGTGGACAGACTGTGATGTTCATTAAAGTCTGTCTCGAACAACAGCGAGGCATAGCCATTGCGCTGGTCTGTATGATATTGTTTCTTACCGTAGAGTGCATTCTCGTGATGCAGTGAACCAGAGAGAATCAGGGCGATATTCGAGCCGTGTTCAGAGTCGAAGATATAGGCATTCTTCGCAAAAGCCTCGTAACGTTCGTTGGTGATGTCGATAAGGTAAGGGTTATCGTGGAAAGCGCAATCGGCATCGTGATGACCGATTTGTCCACCTTCGCGATGTTCCTTCAGTCCTTTTATCGCTGCTTGGAAGATGTAGTTATCGCCTACCCATGCCCAACGGCTCATCAGCGAACCCTGTCGCACCTTGGGCATATCCGCAAAGCCGTCATCGTTCTCGTCGTGCGCCTTGTCGAGTATCTCGTAGTGGCCTAACAACGCCGTACTCCAACGATCCGACAGGTGCAGGTTCGCTCCAAGGTTCGCCTCCAACTTACCCTTTGTATTAAAATAGAGATTCACGTCGGCAAAGGGTGTAGCCTGCGGTTTCTTGAACTCCACATTAATCTGACCTGTGATCGACTCGTAGCCGTTCTTCACCGACGATGCACCCTTCGACACCTGAATGCTCTGCATCCACGGACCTGGGATGTATCCTAATGAATAAGGAGCTGCCGCACCACGATAGTTGGGGATATTCTCCGTCAGCATCTGCACATAGGTGCCACTCAGACCTAATAGTTTGATCTGTTGTGCACCCGTAGCCGCGTCGGCATAGTTCACATCGACAGAGGGATTGGTGGTAAAACTCTCGCCCAGATTACAGCACGCTGCACGCAGCAACTCACTGCTACTGATAAAGTCGGTATTGCCGAGACCCTTGGTCTTCACCCGTCCTATCTTCGACGAAACGTTCACCTCCTGCAATTGCTCCGACCTTATGACACTATCCACTTCTTCAGGGACCTGTCCATAAGTCCCCAAAGCAGTCAATAGTGCGGCTATCATCCAGCCGAAGAATTTCTTGCCCACCTATCAAAATCTAAATGACCTCTGCTACGACCTCAATCTCAACTAATGCACCTTTAGGCAAAGTCTTGACAGCAACAGCAGACCGGGCGGGGTATGGCTCTGCAAAGAACTCCGCATAGACAGCATTCATATCTGCGAAATCGTTCATATCGGCCATGAACACCGTTGTCTTTACTACATTTGCCATCGTCAATCCGGCTTCTTCGAGAATAGCCCTCACATTGGTCAGCGACTGGCGCGTCTGCTCCTTGATGCCACCCTCTACAAAGTTGCCAGTGGCAGGGTCGATGGGAATCTGACCAGAGGTATAAACGAGATTTCCTACTTGGATAGCCTGACTGTATGGGCCGATGGCAGCTGGTGCCTTTGTTGTACTAACTACTTTCATTTTTTATCCTGTTTAAATCGGGTGTATTTATTCTTCATCCATCGGATAGTGGACGCCCCATTTACGACGGAGGTCGTCCATAAGCTGCATGATGTAAAGCGTCTCGGCATGGGGCATCTCACGCGGCTCTGTCAGTCCGTCAAGGAGTGCCTGCCGACAAGCCAGGTACTGGTATTCGTAGCCAGTGATCTGCTGGGGTACGTGGATAGTCTCAACGTATGTACGGTCGGGACCGTTGACGGTTATCGTCTGCGGATTATTGATGTTATCAATGATAATGTTACCCTCGGTACCGGCGATGACACCGATGTTGTCGCCTACGCATTGTGCCGATGATTGGATGTTGGCCAGAATGCCGTCTTTCAGGATGATCGTGATGGCATTGGTCAGATCCATGCCAGTAGTGCTCTTCACGCAATGCCCGTCGATCGTTTCAATATCGCTATCGCAGAACATGCGCACAAAGTTCAGCGCATAAACGCCGAGGTCGAGTAACGCTCCACCACAAAGGTCTGGTCGCATGATGCGCGGCTTGTTACCCATCGAATAACCAAGAGTGGCAGTGATGAGACGGGGCTGTCCGATACGTCCGTCGGCAATGAGTCCTCTGACAATGCCCACGGCAGGCTGGTAGCGCGTCCAAATAGCTTCGGCCAAGAACACGTTACGCTCATGAGCCAAAGTGATAATGTCCCGCGCCTGTTTCGCATTGGCCATAAACGCTTTCTCCACAAGACAGGGCTTGCCAGCTAGAATGGCCTCACGTGTCACATCATAGTGGTGAGAGTGTGGTGTGCCGACATATATGAGATCTACGTCCTTATCTGCGATAAGTTCGCTGTAAGAGCCGTACGCCTTTTTGATGTTCCACTTGGCAGCAAAAGCCGCTGCCGTTTCCTGCTTACGTGAGCCCACGGCGTAGACCTCGCAACCTTCCAATCCTTTTAGGGTTATAGCCGCCTTCTCGGCAATCCATCCCGTTCCAATGATTCCAACTTTCATCCTATTATGCTTCAAAGGTGATAATCATTTTAATACGGTTGCAAAGATACCACTTTTTCAGCAGAATTCGCACGATAGAGCGAGAAAAGCGATAAAAATACCATACTCATGGTACAATTTAAAAATTATTCTGTACTTTTGTACCCCAAATAAGAAAGACGATGGCAATGCAAGATGCAATATTCAGGCGCTCAGAGTTATTGCTGGGTGAGGAGGCGATGGAACGGATAGCCCAGAAGCGGGTAATTATTTTCGGCGTGGGCGGCGTAGGATCATGGTGCGCTGAGAGTCTGGTGCGCAGCGGTATCAGGCAGTTGACGATTGTGGACTCTGACCGCGTGTGCATCACCAACATCAACCGCCAGCTGATGGCAACGACGAAGACCGTAGGACAGGTAAAGGCGGAGGCATTGAAGGAGCGCCTGCTCAGCATTAATCCTTCAGCAGAGATTACAGCCTTGCAAAAGATTTTCTCGCAAGAGACGGCTGAGGAGTTTGATCTCGACACCTACGACTATATCATCGATGCCATCGACTCGCTAAAAGATAAAGCAGCCCTCATCCTCCTGGCTTGCAGCACGAAAGCCAAGTTTTTCTCTTCAATGGGCGCTGCTTTGAAACTCGACCCCACACGCATTAAAGTAACGGAGTTCTGGAAGGTGCAGGGCGATCCTTTGGCTCGTGCTTTGCGAAAGAAATTTAAGAGCCAGGGAAAGTACCCCAAGCGTAAATTCCAATGCATCTATAGCGATGAATTATTGGAGAACAAAGGCCACAATGCCACCTGCGGCACCGAGCAATGTATGTGTCCCAAAGCAAAGAATGGTCCAGGTGACCAAAGTCTCCTGAACCATGAATGGTGTTCTTCGAAAGCCCAAATCAACGGCACCCTTGCTCATATCACTGCCATCTTCGGCTTTACGCTCGCTGGATTAGTGATTCAGGACGCTACGAAGTAAAGATCTGACAACTGTCGCAGAATTAAATACCCAAACCTCCTTCAAAATGCCTTTCTACTGCCCTCGACTGCAGAACGCGGGAGTTGGGAGACACATTGTGAGTCACCCAGATATTGCCGCCGATCACAGAGTCATGACCGATGGTGATACGCCCCAGGATGCTGGCGTTACTGTAAATGGTAACATTTGCCATCGCTGTCTTTTTTAAAGCTCTTGGAACCCAGCGTCACACCCTGATAGAGCGTCACATGGTTTCCGATAATAGATGTCTCGCCAATAACCACGCCAGTACCATGATCAATGGCAAAGTATTCGCCTATCTGAGCACCAGGATGAATGTCGATGCCAGTCTCTGAGTGTGCCAGTTCGGTGATGATACGTGGAATGACTGGCACTTGTAGTTCATGTAACTTGTGGGCGATACGATAGTGGATCATGGCTTTCGTAACTGGATAACTGAAGATAATCTCGCCATAGTTGATCGCAGCAGGGTCGTTGTCAAACATGGCTTGCACGTCAGTATAGAGCAACCGTTTGATTTCAGGCAACGCATCGATCAGTTGTAATGCCAGGTCTCTGGCCTTATCCTGTACCTGCAGCCTCGACGTGATGGCCTCGCTTTTCTCGCCAAACTGAAGGCCGTATGATATCTGTCTTGTCAGTGTCTGAAGCAGTTCTTCCATGTGGACGCCAATGTTGTAAGAGCGGATGGTCTCATGGCACTGCCGCTTGTTGAAGTAGTCTGGGAAGATGATGCTTTTTATCAGATTGATGATTTTCTTTACCTGTTCCACAGAGGGAAGTGAGGCTTCCGTCTGTGGCATCATACGTGTTTCCTGTTCCGTCTGGCGCGAGAGTTGACGGACATTACGTTCGAGTATTTCTATAGTTCTTGTGTCCATAACAAGTCTTGATTACAAATGTATCTCTTTATCCACTACTTCACCGTTCAATATTTTGAAAGAATTAAGATGAACGCCTTCGTGAAGGGAAAGGATGGCATAGCGAATGGTAGGATCGTTAGCCAGGCGGAGGTCCTCCTGCGAAGGGCGCGAGGGCGAGGCAGGATGACTGTGCCAGTTGGCGAGGATCTTCAGACCGTTCTGACGGGCATACTTCAGTGCCGCAAACTGATCCTTAGGTGCAAAGGAGAAGTGTTCCGACGAGTGGTCGATGTTCTCCATCCAGTAGTTCTCGGTCACCACATCACCGTCTGGATCGCTAACACCCAGCAGGTAACCGCACGACTCATTCGGTGCGTCCTGCCGGGCTTGGCTGATCAATTTATCAATGATTTCATTCGGAATTTTCATCGCTTAGTGGTTTTTGAGGTCGCAAGCGGCCTGTTCGTAATCTATCAGATGATCGATGGTGGGACACGGGAACGGTACGGAACTGCATGGTCTTGGCATCGAAGGTGAGCAAGCGGTTTGTCAGCAGTTCGCCAATACCTGTGAAATACTTCAAAGTCTCGGCAGCCTGGATGGTACCGAGCATACCGGCGATGGCACCTAATACTCCCGCCTGTGAACAAGTAGGTACGGCTCCCACGGGAGGCGGTTCCTTGAACATACAACGGTAGCATGCTGTGCCGGGCAGATGGGTAAACGTCTGGCCATTGAAACGCAGAATGCCTCCATGCGAGAAAGGTTTACCCGCCATCACACAGGCATCGTTGATAAGAAACTTCACGGGGAAGTTGTCCGTACCATCGACGATGAAGTCGTACTCCTTGATGATATCGAGTGCGTTCGACGAATCGAGGAACTCATAATAGGTGTCTACCTTCACATCGGGGTTGATAGCCTTGATCTTCTCCTCAGCACTCTTTACCTTCGGCACGCCCACGTCCTTCGTAAAATGAATCACCTGACGCTGGAGATTACTTAAATCCACGACATCCGCATCCACGATACCGATGGTGCCAATACCTGCCGCAGCAAGGTAGAGCGACACAGGAGCACCCAGTCCGCCGGCACCCACTACGAGCACACGTGCGTTCATGATTCTCTCCTGTCCCTCCACGCCGACATCCTGCAAGAGGATATGCCGCGAATAACGCTGTATCTGGTCTTCTGTAAACTCAATCATAATGCGCCGCCTCCCATGAAATACAGGAAATCGACCTTGTCGCCTTCCTTCAGTTGAATACTCTCCCAGTCCTCGCGCTCGGCAAACTCCTCGTTCACCTGTACGCTGACCATCTCGGGTTGCTGCACGTTCTGCTGCTGAATCAGTTCACTTACGTTGAGCGGCAGGTTCACTTCCTGCGCATCTCCATTTACATAAATCTTTGCCATATCAATTTGAGTTTGAATCTGGGTGCAAAGGTACGGCGAAAAAAGCGACGTCACAATCCCAAAGGAAGGGTAAATCGCATACCATATCAAGGGTATGCAGAATGCCACGAACATGCGATTGTAGGAGTGCCAAAACCGCCGTACCTTTGCACCCAGAACTCAAACGTATTTTTTATGGCAGAAAACAAAAGACTAAGCATCATCGCCTTCAGTGGCGATTTCGACAAACTGACGGCAGTATTTACATTAGGTACGGGCGCGGCAGCAGTAGGTTACGAGGTGAACATCTTCTTCACTTTCTGGGGTCTCGACGCCATCAAACAGAAACACGGCCGTTCGTTCACTGGCGGTAACTGGCTCACCAAACTCTTCGGTTTTATGATGGGTGGACTGAAGGTCACGCCCACAAGTCGCTTTAATTTCCTCGGTGCAGGTCCGAAGATCTTCCGCTACCTGATGCGCAAGAACAATGTGGCAACCCTCGAAGAACTCGTCGAGGCAGCTAAGGCTCTCGGCATCAACCTCTATGCCTGCGAGATGGCGATGCACGTGCTCGGCCTCAAGAAAGAGGACTTCATCCCTGAGGTAAAAGACGTGCTCGGCGTGGCATCGTTCCTCAACCTCAGCGAAGGCGGACAGACATTATTCATTTAAAAAGGTAAGGATATGGCAACAAAGGTATTAGACATTACGAAGGAGCATTGCCCGATGACCTTCGTCAAAACCAAGATCGAACTTTCGAAACTCCAGCCGGGTGACATTCTGGAAGTACTGCTTGCTGAGGGTGAACCCCTCGACAACGTGCCCCGCAATGCCAAGGAGCAGGGCTACAACGTGCTCTCAGTAGAACATATGGAAGGTACAACACACAAAGTGACAATTAAGAAATAATATTGTATAACATTTAAAACTCAAACGAATTATGGCAGAATCAAATCTTCAGCGCAGTGTGACCACTGCTACCGCCAGAAGGCTGGCAACCACCACCAAGACCGCCCCACAGATGGGCTCTATCACCCCGAGATTACTTCTTAAGTTGTTACCCTGGGTACAGGTTAGTGGCGGTACATTCCGTGTGAACCGCACGAAGGTCGAGTTACGCAAGAACGACCGCTTACCCATCCAGTATGTCAACGGCGTGCCGTCGTTTACAGCGAAGAACCTCAAAGCTATACCCTTGTTCTCTGAGTTCGACGACGAGATTCTGAACCGCCTGGTGAGCTCGTTCGAGGCCAAGGAGATCGATGTGGATAAGTTCTTCGTGGAGGAGGGCAAGGACAAACAGCGTTTCTTCATCGTAGCCAGTGGACAGGCTGAGGTCATCAGTAAGGGCCCTCACGGTGAGGATTTACGGATCGCTCTATTAGGCGATGGTGAGTATTTCGGTGAGGCTGATTTACTAGACGAACAGGAATCAACCGTCTCCGTACGCGCCATCACACCCACCGTCTTCCTTGGTCTGAAACTCAAGGAACTCATCAAGTTTATCAAGGAAGTTCCCGATTTCCGCGACACGTTCGAGAAAGCAGTTGACAAACAACTGAGATTAAAGGCATCGGTGAACGACAACGGCGAGAAGCACATCGATCTGGTGAGCGGTCACGAGGAGGATAACATCATTCCCGAAACCTATATCGACTACGAGGAGAATCCGACGGAGTACTCGTTGAATACGTTGCAGACCGTTGTACGTGTACACACCCGCGTCAGCGACCTCTATAACAATCCCTACAATCAGTTGGAGGAACAGTTGCGTCTCTCGATCGAGAGCATCAAGGAACGTCAGGAGTGGGAACTCATCAACAACAAGAATTTCGGTCTGTTGTCGGCTGTGAATCCCGCCTATCGAATCACCACACGCTACGGCTCACCCACACCCGACGATCTCGACGAGTTGCTCTCGTTGGTATGGAAAGAACCCGCTTTCTTCATCGCCCATCCAAGAGCCATCGCCGCCTTTGAGCGTGAATGTACGTGGCGCGGTGTACCGCCTGTAACTACCGATCTCTTCGGTACCAGAGTCATTCTGTGGCGTGGTGTGCCCCTGATTCCTAGCGACAAAGTGGAGGTAGAAGGTCAGTATCTGACAGGTCGTGGCGTTGGAACCACAAAGATCATCCTCGTCCGTGTCGGTGAGAAGAACCAAGGCGTCATCGGTCTGCACCAAAGCGGTATCCCCGGTGAGATTGCCCCATCGCTGAGTGCCCGTCTGATGGGTCTCGACAAGTTCGGTGTGGCCTCTTATCTGCTCACAAAATACTTCTCGTTAGCCACTCTCACCGACGATGCCATCGCCGTGTTGGAGAACGTTGAAGTGGGCTATTATCACGATTATCAGCATCGTAACAAAGTAGAGAAATAATGATTGATATTCAGAATATTAACGGATACGGTATTCAGGATCCAGGCTTCGCGCTGCTACGAGAGGTGGCCCAAAAGTACTGCCCCGAGGAGTTACAAGCGGAGCGACAGACAGTGTTGCCTGACGAAACGCTGAATCTCACGGAGTTGGAGACAGCCTTCAATGCGCTGCTGGCAGGCGGAAGCGGCTATGGCGAGCTGCTTTACATCGGAGACGTGGACGCCCATACCTCTTCACTCCCCAAGGACGACGGCTTCGGCATCGGCATCCCTGAGACGCAGAAACTGCGCGACCTGCACTACGAGGAGGCCGACACGCTGAACTCCGAGCAGATCAAGCGCGACTTCCCCGTGCTCAATCAGAAGGTGAACGGCCACGACCTCGTGTGGCTCGACAACGGTGCGACGACGCAGAAGCCGAACCAGGTCATTGACAAGATCTCGGACTACCATCGTGGCGCTCATACATTGGCAGCCCGTGCGACGGATGCCTACGAGGAGGCGCGCGAAAAAGTGCAGCGGTTCATCAATGCCGCCACCAGCGAGGAAATCATCTTCGTACGTGGTACCACCGAGGGCATCAACCTCGTGGCGCAGACCTACGGCCGACAGTTCATCACACCAGGCGACGACGTCATCGTCAGCGAGTTGGATCACCACGCCAACATCGTACCTTGGCAGCGTGTCGCTCAGGAGAAGGGCGCAACATTGCGTGCCATCCCTACCGACCAGAACGGCGACCTCATCCTCTCGGAGTTCGAACGCATCATCACACCTCGCACACGATTTGTCAGCGTCGGCCACGTGAACAACACCTTCGGCACCATCAACGATGTGCAGCGTATCATTGAGATTGCTCATGCACACAACATCCCCGTGCTGATCGACGGTGCTCAAAGTATTGCTCACACGCCTGTCGATGTGCAGGCTTTGGGTGCCGACTTTTTCGTGTTCAGCGGTCACAAAATCTACGGTCCTAACGGCATCGGTGTGGTCTATGGACGTAAGGAGTTCCTGGATAAGATGCAGCCCTGGCAGGGTGGTGGTAACATGATTAAGGACGTGACCATCGAGCGTACAGAGTACAACGTGCCTCCAGCACGCTTCGAGGCTGGTACACCCAACGTGGCAGATGCCATCGGACTGGGTGCTGCGCTCGACTACGTGAGCCATCTCGGCATCCGAAACATCGAGCACCACGAGCACCAGCTGACAGAGTATGCCCGCGAGCAACTCGCCCAGATTCCTGGTCTGACGCTCATCGGCAATCCGAAGAACCGCGTCTCTGTCGTGAGCTTCGTCCTCGATGGCATCCCCGTGCCCGAGGTTGGCACCCTGCTCGACAAGGAGGGCATCTGGGTTATGAGATGAGTGTGCGTCCCACATTCGCCCTCTACAACACCCGCGAAGATGTCGATAAACTCGTGATTGCAGTTAAGAAAATCATTGGACGATAATGCAGTACGAAACGAAAATACTCACGACGAAGTATCAGAAGCCTGATGCATACGGGGCATTGTCAATGCCCGTCTATTATACGGCGGCGTTTGAGTTTGAGTCTGCCAAGGCCATGGGCGACGCATTTTGCGGTCGTTCCATGGCGCCGTCGTATGCCCGCATCGCCAACCCCACGGTAACCTATTTAGAGGAACGCGTACGACAACTAACGGGAGCGACGAGCGTGACGGCCCTCAACACGGGTATGGCCGCCATCCACTACGCCCTCACGGCTGTCAGTGCAGCAGGACTCAACATCGTGGCCTCGAAGCATCTCTTTGGTAATAGTGTCTCGCTGATTCGCGATACGTTGGGCAACTTCGGCGTAGAAGCGCGTTTTGTCGATTTCACGAAACCGGAAGAGGTGAGGGCACAGATCGATGACAAGACCTGTGCGCTGTTCTTCGAGATTATCACCAATCCGCAGTTGTTCGTGGCTGACATCCGCCAATTGGCGGATATCGCCCACCAGGCAGGGGTACCCCTGATTGCCGACACCACCATCGTGCCGTTCTCCACCTTTCGTGCCGTCGATTTCGGTGTGGATATCGAGGTGGTGTCGAGCACAAAGTATATCTCTGGTGGTGGTACTGGATTAGGCGGTCTGCTCATCGACTATGGAAAGTTCGATTGGAGCCAATCGCCCTCTCCTGCCCTACTGAGTCGCACGAAGAAGGTTGGCAAGAAACTGGCCTTTACAGCCCGCGTCAAAACCGAGTTGATAACGAACCTTGGTGCGCTGATGACACCACAGGTGGCGTATATGGAGACACTGGGGCTCGACACACTCGACATCCGTTTCCGTCGGCAGGCAGAGACCACCTTGTGGCTCGCCCAGCAATGTCAGGCTTTGCCCGAGATCAAACGCGTCAACTACACCGGTTTGGAGGATAATCCCTTCTACGAACTCTCGAAGTCGCAGTTCGGGCCCTTGCCTGGTGCCGTCTTCACCATCGACCTCGAATCGAAAGAGACAGCATGGGCGTTCATCGACAAGCTGCAGATTATCCGTCGCGCCACGAACCTCTTCGATCGCAAGTCGCTGGCCATCCATCCTGCCTCAACCATCTTCGGACTCTTCACGCCAGAACAGTGTGCCGAGATGTCTGTCCCTGATACGACGGTACGTCTCAGCATCGGGCTCGAAGACGGTGAGGATCTGCTGGAAGACATCCGGCAAGCCTTGAAATGAAAAAAGTGAAGAGGAGGCTCTTCACTTTTTTCATTGATTACCAATCGTAATCCTCTACATAACTATCGAACTTCACTTCCTCCGTCCATTTGTTGGCTCGGAACAGCCTGCGGATTTCCTCTTGCAAAGCAGGCGGAATTAGTCGCGTACCATTGCGGTACTCAAAATAGTAGGTACGATTGGTTTTTCTGATGACACCATTGCGGACGGCAGGCTCCAACCGTTTGGGCATATCGTCTGTGAAGGTATGCAGCATGCCCTTAGCAAAGCGCACCTTCTGATTGTTGCGATACATCGGACATTCAGTAGTAGCCACACTCTCGAAGTGCGGATTCACACATCGGTAGGTGCTATGGGTGTTGGGCACATGCGGTCCAACCTGCCATCGCAGGCACTGGGTACGCAAAGGACAGGCATCGACATAACATACCGTGTAGCCTTCTTGAGCTTTTTTAATCAATAATTCTTTTGCTATACTCATGATTCACTTATTTTTTTGATTTAACCTCACTTATCTTTCTTAAATTCCTTTCTACAAAGGGCTGGAGGCAAGTGAGGTTGAGCGATTTTAACCTCACTCAAACCTCACCTGAACCTCACTTCAACCTCATGCAACTTTGACATTCTGTCGAGCCTTCTCATGCTCGGCCATTTCAAGCATGCTTGATGGCTCTCGTTTACTCGAAGCCTTGAGGGGAATCACCTTATAATGAGCCACGTGACCACAATCCGTACTCTCAAAGCCAAGTGCATGCATAGCCTTGCCCAGATATACCTTCGTGCCATGAGTAGTCTTGACCAACGGAAACTCTTTGGTGATAATATCCAAGAGTCCATCACAATTCATCGACTGTGCCAACTCGCCAGGTTCCGGCTTACGGAAACAGATGCTGATGATGTCGGCAATATCCTTCTGTTCCAGATAGTTCTGGTTCAGCTGTTGGATACGGGCCACCTCATCGTTGTTGAACCAATAGGGCGACTTTTGCTCCCTCAACTCAAAAAGCACCTGCGTATATAACTGATCATAGTCAATCTCACCCGTATTGTCGATGTACTTACCCTCTGGGATCGTCATGCAGATGTATCGGCGAGAGCCAGTGACATCCGTCAGTGGATGGGGATTGTTTGTCGTAGCCACAAACGAGGCATAACGGGCCCGATCCTCTTGAGAGGCACCATAGATAGGACGTCCATTTACCTTACTCTTACTCAGTGTCTGTTTCAGTGCAGCATGCTGACTGGGACGGATGGCGTCCAACTCATCAATGTTTACCAGCAAGTTGTTGGTGAGAGCCATCTCCTTGTCGAACTTATTCAACAGGTTCAGGTGATCCAGATAGTACGCACGCAGATGTGGAGGCAGCAGGCGCACAAAGAACGTTGTCTTACCACAGCCCTGAGCACCAATCAGCGTAGGTACACATTCGTTGCCGTGAACGGTGTCCATCTGGAGCCAGTGAGCCACCACCGATCGCAGCCAAGTAGCCAGAAAGCCCATCAGCTCTGAGTCAATCCCAGGCAGACGATTGAAGAGCTTTGCCACATGATTCTCGCCATCCCATTTGGGCAGATGCTCCAGATAGTCGGCGATAGGGTCAAAGGTGTCGATCTCGTCAGAGTTGACATACTCCACAATGTCCGACTTCGGTGAGCCGTTCTCGCAGACACACTCACGCTTAGCTCGGATGATGATACTGTTGAGCGCTGTTTGTGTCAAAGGTTTCCACAGAGGCTCTTGTACCTCCGCAGGTTTCAGAGCGTATTCCACCTTACCGTTCAGCACGTTTCGGCGGAATAGGTAATGAGAAATGAGGTACAGCTCAGTCGCAAGCATGCCCTCCTGAGAGGCTCCAAGAGTCTCTCCGTTAATAAGAAGATTTTGTTCCATTAAAAAGATTTTTTAAGTTAGATTTTACAGTTCCTTTTCCTTAAGTCTTGTTTCCTTTCTCAAATTTGATGCAAAGGTACAAAATTTATTTTGCGGTTTGCAAGTTTTTCCCCCAAAAAGACACGTTTTTAACACTTCAATGAAGCAAAAAGAGGTTGAAGTGAGATTGAAGTGAGGTTAAAGTGAGGTTAAAGTGAGGTTCGAGTGAGGTTAAAACTTCCAATCTCACTCGCAACAACCTCTTTTTATAAAGTGTTTCCGATCCTCAAAGTGAGGTTAACCCTAAAACGCGCAAAAATCATCAAACATTAGCATCCGCTTCATCAAGGGCTCGTGTTTGCCTCATCAAGAACTTGCGTTTTGTTCGATTAATGAGAACTTTCAGTCCGTCGTGTTCGGACTGGCAGTCCGTAACTAGCGAACTCACAGTCCGACGTGACATACTAAAGAAAATCAAGTATCAATTAAATGCATCATCCATTCTTAAGACAAAGGCTCCTTGTGATTAACAATGATAGATTTTTGGCATAAAAATTTGGAGTTTACATTTTTTTCCTTATCTTTGCACGGAGTAACAAATGTATAACTCAAAAAATGGATTGCCTATGGTAAAATAACTACAAACATAAGGACATAAGACAGAACGTCCACTTTTGATTCTTGCTGTTCGATAATTGGGGAATTTGAAAACACATTCAAGAACAATAGTAGGTAGTTCACGCCGTATGGCGTGGGCATTTACTCGTTTAAGAATGTGAGGTTATCCCCAATACCGCGAACAACGTAGACGAAGTAAATAGTCCACGTTTTCTTTTTTATAATTTCAATAATATTTAGATTAGTATTATGAGTAAACTTAAACTATTATTATTGCTGTGGCTGATGTTGATAGGATTCGCGTCTGGCTACTCCCAGGAAATAGTCAAATGTATTGTTATTGAAACTAACTCTGGAGGATTTATTGAGTGTAATCTCACAAAACACCCCAAATTGACTCAAAACAATAATGTTGTTACGTTAACTACAGATGAATCTGTTACAGAGTTCAGCACTACAGATTTTAAAAAAGTGTATTTTGGTGAAGATAAAACTCTTTATAAACTTAGCTATTTTGTTGACGGAGAATCTTATAAAATCCATAAATACGAAGTAGGAGAGTCTATCACTCCTGAAGCGGAACCGACTAAGGAGGGATACACATTCTCTGGATGGAGTGACATTCCTGCAACTATGCCTGCAAATGACATAACTGTTACTGGTACTTTCTCTGTAAATAAGTACAAGCTGGTTTATAAGGTTGATGGCGAGGAGTACAAGGGCTATGATGTGGAGTACGGTGCAACCATCACTCCTGAAACGGAACCGACTTGCAAAGGATGTAACTGTTACAGGTACCTTCTCTGTAAATAAGTATAAGCTTGTTTATAAGGTTGATGGCCAGGAATACAAGAGCTATGATGTGGAGTACGGTGCAACCATCACTCCTGAAACGGAACCGACTAAGGAAGGATACACATTCTCTGGATGGAGTGACATTCCTGCCACTATGCCTGCCAAAGATTTAACAATTACTGGTACATTCTCAGTAAACAAGTATAAGCTGGTTTATAAGGTTGATGGCCAGGAATACAAGAGCTATGATGTGGAGTACGGTGCAACCATCACTCCTGAAACGGAACCGACTGCAAAGGATGTAACTGTTACAGGTACCTTCTCTGTAAATAAGTATAAGCTTGTTTATAAGGTTGATGGCCAGGAATACAAGAGCTATGATGTGGAGTATGGTGCAACCATCACTCCTGAAACGGAACCGACTAAGGAGGGATACACGTTCTCTGGGTGGAGTGACATTCCGGCCACTATGCCTGCAAAGGATATTGTTATTACAGGAACATATGTAACTGGTATAAATGGAGTTGTTTATAGCTCTGTTTTACAATACGAAGGTGGTTATTATATTTTGAATGGGCTGGATGCCAAAGAACCTGTTATAGTTTATGCTGCTTCTGGCGAAATCATTCTTCGCTATACAGCCTCTGAAAAGGGAGAATTAAATATCCGTTCTTCACTGCTCTCTACTGGAGTAAATATCATTAAGACAAAAAATCAATCATTTAAAGTAATACGAAAATGAAAAAAACAATAATAAGCATTGCGGCTACATTTGCTGCTATCTCAATGTCTGCCCAGACTGTTAACGTACATTTTAAAAATGGTCAGACTATACGATTCAATTCTTCGAATGTTGACCATGTGGATTTCTCAGAAAAAGCCCCTGATCCTACGGTATCAGCTGGTGCAGTAGTAGATCTTGGACTCTCTGTATATTGGTGTTCTTGCAATGTTGGTGCAGAATCGCCTGAGGAGTTTGGTGATTATTTTGCGTGGGGCGAGACAAAGCCGAAGAGCAAATATACTAAAGAAACATATAGCTATTATGACTCTAATACAGCACAATATATAGATATTGGTGCAAACATTGAAGGGACAGAATATGATGCTGCTACTGTAAATCTTGGAAGTGATTGGAGAATGCCAACATATACAGAGATAAATGAACTAAAAACAAATTGTAATTGGGAATGGTCTCAAATAAATGGGAAAAATGGATATGTTGTTACGGGACCCAATGGTAATTCCATTTTCCTTCCTGCTGCTGGTTATAATATAGGGGGGGTGCTAAATCAAAATGGATGGTTAGGGTATTGGTCTTCTAGTGCTAATAATATTATTAATGCATGGACTATGATTAAACAAAATGAAGGACTGAATATTGTTAGTCGGCCGAAAGAATATGGTTTTTCTATCCGTCCTGTTACATCAAACCCCAACGCCGAGGGTAGTCCAGTTGATCATTCTCAGGATTATCTAGTAACGGATAATATTTCGGCAGCATTTATTGGTGGCGCTTATTCTATGATAAATGGAAAAATAAATGGCGGTAGCCAACTGAATGTGAAGTTTACTAATGGTAGTACCGAGACTGTAACGTTGGTAGGAATCCAGTTGGTGGATGGTTCTACTAACGAGGCTGGTAACAATGGCTTAGATTCAGAGGTTGAAGTGCCTGCAGGCGAATCGAAAGAATACACAGTTACCGTTGGTTGGGCAGGCATAACCAATCCAATAATTCGCTTTACATATCGATATAATAAAAAGAAATATACCGTAGATGGCAATTGGAATTTATAACATCCCCAAAAACAATATAAGTAAAAAGGTGGCAGGGATTTGTTCTCTGTTACCTTTTTATTAGAAAAGGAGTGTTTTCAAAATAATATGTCGTCACATACTTATAGAATGCATATGGACGAATTTAGATACCTTGGTGGGGCAATGTGTTTCAGTTTATAGTGGACAGCAATAACTACTCAGTTCACCACCATTGAAGGACGATGACTCAGAACCTAAGTTTGCACTTGGAATGATATTTTCGCTCGAAACTAAAAATAAATAGAGATTTATTTGGTAGTTTGCTCACTTTTTCCTATCTTTGCAACGTCAAATGTATGTTTGACTATCCGGTAAACATTCCAAATGAATGCCGAGGGGAGCAAGCCAGAACCGACACTACTCCATTTAAAGCTACCCTTGGGTAGCTTTTATTTTTCATACCTTTTTTTAAACAACCGATAAAATGAAGGGTGATTCAAGACGAATTTATCAATTGAGATTCTTTTTCTGCCTTTAAAGATCAAGACTTCTACACCAGAAGGGTTAGCCTCAAAATACTTCATAATATCAGAAATTAGCAAGCGCGTATTATAATCTGTCTGAATATTCAATAGTATTCTATTGCATTGTCCAATCGAGTCTATCAGGCTCTGGCCAACTGAAGATCTGCCGAAAACAGTCTTTAAGTCATATACCCTATAGGTATTCTTCTTCTCAAGGATAAAGTCTGGTGTTCGTATCTCTGTTGGATTGGGGAGTAAATAGACCCTGTATCCAAATTCTACAGCTTTTCTTGCTGCTTGCAGAAGATTCTCATAGTCATCACTTTGTTTGCCTCCTGTAGTAAGAATGTCCTTATCAGTTTCTAAAGGATGAAACTCCTTCCTTTTGGCTATACGTTCTACTTGACGGGAGAACTCGGCCCCTGTCAACTCATGCAATTTTGCCAATTCTGATGTTATGTCGTTTGTCATATCTTAGACTCAGATTAAATCCGAGTGCAAAGATATAGCAAATTATCCAATCTGCAAAATTTTGGTGCTATAATTATATATAGAATTCTGAAGGATCTATCAAACCGGCACGGAGGGCGTATTTCACTGCTTCGTGGGCGGTGTTGATGCCCAGCTTGCGGAAGATATTCTTGCGGTGGGTCGTGACGGTGTGGACGCTTGAGAAGCGTTCGGCAGCAATCTCCTTGGTGGTCTTGCCCAAGGCGATGGCTTTGATGATCTCCGTTTCAGTTGACGTCAGGATATCGGGCTTCTCTTCTTCCTGCTGTTGGGAAATAATGGTTTCCAATGCCCGCTGGCTGAGGTAACGTGTATGACGGTTAACAGACTGTAGCGCCTCACGTATCTCACTCATCGGACCATCTTTGAAAACCAAACTGAACTGATGGGAGGAGTAAACCACACGACGGATGAACTGAGGTGTCAGTTCATCGCTGATGAGAATCCACTCCGACAGACTGAAGCGCTCAGCCACAATCAGTAATTGGTCCTCATCAGCAAAGTCAAACAAGGTATAGTCCAGAAACACGACAGCATCTTCGTGCTCCTTCAGCAACTCTGTCAGCCCAGCCCTATCCACTGCGCGAAAGATGGCACTTCCTTCATCACGCTTCAGCAGACTCTGCAGTGCATAGGCCGTCAATTCCTGATTATCTGCAATAATATAATTCCTCATACTGTGTCGGCAAAGTTACAGAATTAAAAGCAATCTGCCAAATCTTTTGTAAGGTTTGACAGATTACCCCTTTACTTTTTTAACTTTAAATCTTATCTAGTGCCTGTGCAAGGTCGTCGATGATATCGTCGATGTGCTCCGTACCGATAGAGAGACGCACGGTCGAAGGCGTGATATGCTGCTCGGCCAGTTCCTCAGGCGATAACTGTGAGTGCGTGGTGGTATAAGGATGGATTACCAGACTCTTCACATCGGCCACGTTAGCCAGCAGTGAGAAGATCTGCAGGGCATCGATGAACTTCCAGGCCTCTTCCTGTCCGCCCTTCACTTCGAAGGTGAAGATGGAACCGCCACCATTGGGGAAATACTTCTGATAGAGCTGGTGGTCGTGATGGCTCTCAAGAGCCGGATGATGCACGGCAGCTACCTTCGGATGCTTGGCGAGGAAATCAACCACCTTCAGGGCATTCTCCACATGACGCTCCACACGCAGACTCAAGGTCTCTACACCCTGCAAGAGGATGAAGGCATTGAATGGGGAGATGGCAGCACCGGTATCGCGCAAGATGACGGCACGGATGCGGGTGACGTAAGCCGCAGCACCGACGGCGTCAGCAAAAACAATGCCGTGATACGAGGGATCGGGCTTTGAGAGCGTGGGGAACTTGTCGTTCTGCTTCCAGTCGAACTTACCACCATCGACGATGACGCCACCAAGACTTGAACCGTGACCACCCAGGAACTTCGTAGCGGAGTGTACCACGATGTCAGCACCGTGCTCCAATGGACGAATCAGATACGGTGTGCCGAAGGTGTTATCCACGATAAACGGGATACCATGCTTGTGGGCCACTGCAGCCACACCTTCGAGGTCGAGCACATCACTATTCGGGTTACCGAAGGTCTCGGCATACACCACCTTGGTGTTAGGTTGGATGGCAGCCTCAAGAGCCTCAAGGTCGTTCACATTAATAATAGTATTACTGATGCCCTGCGTAGCCAGTGTGTGAGTGATCAGGTTATAGGAGCCGCCATAAAGGTTGTCAGCAGCGACGATGTGGTCACCGTTTTGCACGATGTTCTGCAGCGCATAGGTGATAGCAGCAGCTCCAGAGGCCACTGCCAAGCCAGCCACACCACCCTCAAGGGCAGCTACACGATCCTCGAACACACCCTGCGTGGAGTTGGTCAGACGACCATAGATATTACCTGCATCGCGAAGACCGAAACGGTCGGCAGCGTGCTGAGAGTTATGGAACACATACGACGTGGTCTGATAAATAGGTACCGCACGTGCGTCGGTAGCGGGGTCAGCCTGTTCCTGGCCTACATGAAGTTGTAAAGTCTCAAACTTGTAATTCTTTGTACTCATAATCTTATCCTTTCTTTTATTTAATTAATGTTATTACCTTTTTACTTTTAAGGTGCAAGGTCAGTGCAAGCCGAATGCAATCGAATGTATTCGAATTGCTGAGGCACCGCCTGAGCTCGCTGTCGAATCTCGAATTCGACGGCAAAGGTACGGCGTTTAGAATGATCTACCAAATTTTTATTGAAATACAGAAGATTTAGCTATAACAAAAAAATTTAAAGAAGAATATTCCAAAACTTGCTTTTCCAAGGCTTTTTAAAAGAATATTATTCCAAAACAGGCACATTTTTGCCCCTTTTTAGTTGCAATTTTACGAAAAATGTCGTACTTTTGCAGTCGAATGCAAGTTTCGACTGCAAAAAATGAATAACTTACCAACTTATATCAAGATGAAAAGACTTATTTCAACCCTTTTTGTGGTTTTCGCTGTCTTTACAGCGATGAATGCGCAGGAGCAGCCGCTCCTGAAAACCCATGTTGAGACGGGCGATGTTGAGGGAGTCCTCGAGGGAACGCTCGCAGTGTATAAAGCTATTCCTTATGCAGCCCCACCCGTTGGCAACTTGCGCTGGAAGGCACCGCAGCCCGCCCTGCCTTGGGAGGGTGTGAGAGTCTGTGATCAGTTTGGTCCCATGCCCCCTCAGCCCACACGTCCAGGTCGTACAGCCGACATGATGAGTGAGGACTGCCTCTATCTGGGTATTGCCACACCTGCCACTTCTGCTAGCGACCGTCTGCCTGTCATGGTGTGGATTCATGGTGGCGGGTTCCAGACGGAATGGTATGGCGGTGACCTTTGGAAACATCTCGCCATGCGTGGTGTCGTCATTGTCAGCGTAGAGTACCGTACAGGTGCCCTTGGCTTCATGGCACATCCCGAACTCACCAAGGAGAACAAGGAAGGACACTCTGGCAACTATGGTATCCTCGACCAGATCTTCGCCCTTCAGTGGGTACAGCGTAACATTGCCAACTTCGGCGGTGATCCCTCTAATGTGACCATCTTCGGTGAGAGTGCAGGTGCCATCAGCTGTAGCATCCTCTGTGCCTCTCCGTTGGCCAAGGGCCTCTTCCATCGTTGCATCAGCCAGAGCGGCGGCTCGTTTGCGCCCTGGAGCGACAAGCCCCGTTCTTTTGGTATGGATGCCTCGCAGAAGGGTGCCGAGCAGCAGGGACTGGACTTCCAGAAGCATCTGAAGAAGAAGAACCTCAAACAGCTTCGTCAGATGGATCCCATGTCGCTTTGCGACGGTAATGTAGGTTTTGCAGGTTTCTGGCCCTGTGTGGATGGTTACGTGATTGTTGACGACCAGTATCGTCTTTACGAACGTGGCGAATATAATGATGTACCCGTGATTGCGATGACCAACTCTGACGAGGGTGCCCTCTTCTCACCTCCCAACATGACAGCAGAGAACTATCAGAAGACCATCGCTGGTATCTTCGGCGACTGGGCAGAAGAGGCTCAGAAATACTATCCTGGCAACACCGACGATGAGGCATGGCACGGATTTGGCGACGCCTTCCGCGACCTGGGCTTTGCATGGCCCTCTTATGCCTGGGTAAGTCTGCAAGCTAAGACAGGTAAGAGCGGTGCCTATGCTGCCTTCCTCGCCCAGCCCTCTACGATGAGTTTCTCACAGGATCCGCGCCGTCGTGGTGTGGCCCATGCTGATGATGTCATGTATCTGAGTGGTCAATTCCTGACCCAACCCGACAAGTATCCTGCCGAGGCTGCATTGGCTGAGATTATCCAACAGTACTGGGTGAACTTCGCCAAGACGGGTAATCCCAATGGTAAAGGACTGGCTTACTGGCCTACCTTCGACGAATCGAAACCCACCACGATGCAGTTCAGCAATGGTGCTTCACTCATCATGCGTCCTAACCGTGAGCAGATCGACTTCATTGACCGTTGCTACAAGGCCAAGCGTGAACAGGCCGAAAGCCAGCGTTAAAGGAAGAACCGTTTAAACTCACTCTCGAAATTCGGCGTCAGGAGATTCTGGCCCATCGCCTCCCTGATTTCTGCGATGGTCCAGAATCTCCCGCCGTCGAGTTCCTCAGCCGAAGGTTTGATGGGGCCGTCATAGATGGTGGTGTTCACATAGACCAACTCACGCTCCCTACGACTCTCAAACACATACATCCCCTTTCGCTCTGACAGGAAGTCCGTGATACCTAATTCCTCGCGGACCTCTCTGACGAGTGCCTGCTCAGGGGTCTCCCCATAATCGAGATGACCACCCACGCTGGTATCCCACTTCCCTGGCTGGATATCCTTCCACTCAGGCCGTTTCTGCAGATACACCTCACCCTTTGAATTAAACACATGCAGATGCACCACAGGGTGCAGCAGTTTGGAGCCGTTATGACACTCACCTCGTGTGGCAGAGCCAATCACCTGCCCTGCCTCATCCACTAACGGGAACCGTTCTTCTGAATTATCTTTCATAAGCACGACGTCTGCTATCAGGGGAATTAGTCTTCCACAATCTTGATGCGGCCCTGGGACTGGGCGTAGGCGGTACCGGTGGTACCGCCGAGGACTGTCTTCAGGTAGTTGGAGAGGGCCTCGTAATAGCGCAAAGTGCTCTCCTCAAGGACGACGCATTTCTTGAAGCAGTCGAAGAAACCACCGTTGTTGTGGTTGTAGTCCGTCAGGGCAACACTATAGGTGCGCTGCATGTCGATGGGGGCATAACTGCCGTCTTCCTGCAGGATCTCGATGTCGCTGACGGTGTGGCTCTTGCTGTGGATGGTGAAGCGAAGGCCGGACACCTGTGGGAAGTTGCCGTCGAGCACGGGCACGAGGGCCGTACAGCGGGTGAGCATCGTCTGCAGTTGTTCGGCGCTGACCATGATACGGCGCAGGGTGTTGTCATAGGGCAGCATGCCGATGATGTCGCCATAAGTGATATCGCCTGCGTTGATGTCATTACGGAAACCTCCGCCGTTCTCCATACCGATGTCGGCTTTCAGGGCATAGCGGTAGGCATCGGCCACGAGATCGCCGGCATTGGTCTCCAGGCCGCGTACGATCCACTGGTCGTTCTCGTCGCTCACCACGAGGGTGTAGTCGGTGTGGGCAACCTTCTCGGAGGTAACTTCCTGTACCTTCTGTTTGATGTCGTTAGTGACGGCAGAGACCTTCGCGTTCTCGAGGTTATTGTCCTTGCTCTTGACGAGCTCGGTGATGAAACGGCCGTCGGGGGTGATGACGAGTTTGCCGACGTTGAGGAACTGAGTGCCCGTCTGGGTGACGGTGATCTCACGGCCGTCGATATTCTTCACCTTCACGCCCTCAAAAATCTCATGGGAGTGACCGTCGAGCACAACATCGATGCCACGGGTGTTGTTGACGAGGAGATGCGAACTGATACCCATCGACTGGGGCGTCTCACCCACATGAGAGAGCAGCACCACATAGTCGGCGCCATTCTTGCGGGCGTCATCGACTGCCTGCTGGATGAGCTCATAGAAGGTTTTCGGCTTCAGGTCGTAAAGCTGGATGCCGTTGGTATCGTAGAAGGAGTAGCCCTCGAGGATCATCGTCTCAGGAGTGCAGGCGCCGACAAAGGCCACCTTCTTGTCGCCATACTGATGGATGACGTAGGGGGCATAGATGGGATACTGCTCACCTGCCTCAAAGAAATTGGCACAGACAACGGGGGCGTCAATCTGCTTGAGCAACTCCCTCAGACGAGGCACGCCATAGTCGAACTCGTGGTTGCCCAGCGTGATGGCGTGGTAATCCATCAGTTTCATGATGTCGGCGATGTACTGGCCCTTGGAGATGGCGCCCGTGGTGTTGCCCTGCAGGAAGTCGCCACAACAGACGGCACCGACATAGGCCGTATCCTGAGACGCGATGGCATCGCGCAGACCAGCCATCTTCGTATAGCCGTCGATGCCGCAATGTACGTCGTTCTCATAGAGGATCACAATGCTCTTCTGAGCTACAATCACCTGACTGCTCATCACCAGAGCCAACAGGCAAAGAAATGTCTTCTTCATCATTTTTCTTTTTTCAGGTCTTTTAATCTTCATCGGCTGCAAAATTACGAAAAAACGAGGGAAGAACAAAGAAAATTACATTTTCTTTTTCTTCCGAGTGACAGTAACTTCGGCGAAGCCAAAATTACGAAAAAACACTGAAATGCTTGCAGAATTTAGAAAATATACCTATATTTGCCACCAAATTAAGAAAATCACTTAATATGATGGCAGAAACATTAGACGACATTGACCTGCAGATACTCAGAACACTGCAGAAGAATGCAAAGTTAACTACCAAGGAACTGGCAGATGCCGTGCATCTGACCCCTACCCCTGTATTCGAACGTCAGAAACGACTGGAGCGCCAAGGCTACATCAAGAAATATGTGGCGATCCTCGACCCTGAGAAACTGAACCAGAGCCTACAGGTATATTGCAAGGTGAAACTGAAGCAGATCAACCATGAGATTGCCGATGCCTTCACACGTAGGATTATGAGAATACCCGAGGTGACTGAATGTTATAACACCTCTGGTAATTATGATTATCTTCTGAAAGTTCGTGCGACAAACATGAAACAATATCAGGAGTTCGTGCTGAACAAACTAGGTGAGATTGAAAGTCTGGCGTCTATCGAAAGCACCTTCGTGATGAGCGAGATCAAACAAAGTTATGGTGTCCACATTTAAACGACGTGGACACCATTGTTTAACTGCTTAATATTGACATCTATGTGGCATTGTCAAGACGATTGACACTTTTTCAAATTCCATCCCAACCTTTTCTATTACCTTTGCATCCGAAAAAAATGAAGTTACATTTAAAGAAAGGATGCTTATGAACATTGAAAAGAACATTCACCCCAGCATTATCGCCGCCTTAAACGGCCAGAAGTATGAATTCAAGGAAACCGAAGTAACCTTCGACGACGGAGAAACACTCAGCATCGAACGTTTTACGTTTGGCGATAAAGAGCCTACCCTATTGGTTGCCATCAAAGCCATCATCGAACTATCAGAGAATTGCGAACTCACCGGCGAATTCTTTCTCGAAGCAGAGGAGGCGCTCAACTATGTCAGCGAGCGCCTCTCGATCACTAACGAACAGGCACTGATGCTATCGCTGGTAATCAGCGACTTTGCCAACCAGCACATCGATGTCACAGATTTCGGACGACACTTGCGCTGCACGCCCATCACCCTACTACCCTACCTCAAAGAGATGGATGCGCTGGAAGAGCGCGGCTATATAGTATGCAATCATAGCGGTTGTCGCCCATCCTATCGCATACCTTATTATATATTAGAGGCGCTGAATGAAAATAAGGTGCCTGAGATGAACCAACTCGCAGGCCTGACATGCGAGGAGCTCATCAATGAACTGGATAAGATATTCGATCAGCGCAGCGAACACGAACTGACCTACGACGGACTGATGAACCGCACCAAGTCGCTACTTAGCAGCAATAGCGAACTGCACTTTGTAGAGCAAATAGATAGTTACGGCCTGAACTTCAACGATCGCATCGTGCTGTTATTCATCGTATGCCAGTTTGTTTTATTGCACGACGAGCATATCGCGATGCCCCAGCTGGGCCGACTTTTCGACTCACGAAGCTTGTGGAGCAACATCCGCCTACAATTACAGAAGGAGAAGAACCGCCTGCAGCAGTTAGGTCTCATCGAATTTGCCCACGATGGAGGCTTTGGCGATCGCAATGCATTCTGCTTGACGATGATGGCGAAACGTGCGCTTTTAACTGAACTCGATATCAAAATTACAAACGATGATCAGCTGCGTCGTGGCCTCAAGCATTATGACGACATCACCGCTCGCCAACTATTCTACGACGAGGCAACCAGCCGTCAGGTTGATGAACTCAATCGCTTGCTCAGCGAAGACAACTATCAGCAGATTCGCCAACGCCTGCAAGACAAGGGATTTCGTTGTGGATTCACCTGTCTGTTTTATGGCTCACCTGGTACTGGTAAGACTGAGACCGTTCTACAGTTGGCGCGACAGACGGGTCGCGACATCATGCAAGTGAACGTCAGCGAAATTAAGAGCAAGTGGGTAGGCGATTCTGAGAAGAACGTCAAGGCGCTGTTCGACGACTATCGCAGCAAGGTAAAAGATTGCGAAGTAACGCCCATCCTACTTTTCAACGAGGCTGACGCCATCATCAACCGTCGCCAGGAGATGGCGGAACGGGGTGTTGACAAGATGGAGAACAGCATCCAGAACATCATTCTGCAAGAGATGGAGACCCTCGATGGCATCCTCATTGCCACCACCAATCTGGAACAGAATATGGACAAAGCTTTTGAGCGGCGTTTCCTTTATAAGATTAAGTTCAACAAGCCCACCGTCGAGGCTCGTCAGCACATCTGGCAGGCCATGATACCCTCGCTCTCAGCCGATGCCGCCAGCCAGCTGGCCACTCGTTATGACTTCAGCGGAGGCCAGATCGAGAATATCGCCCGTCACCACGCCATCGACACCATCCTTCATGGTGCCGAAGCTGATGACCTGCAATCACTCATCACCCATTGTGACCAGGAGCGGTTGGAGAAGAAAGTACAGAGGATTGGATTCTAAAACACTTTCCAATCCTTGCCCGTGATGATAGAGATGGGCTTTACCACTCGGCAAAGCCCCAGCCCTATCATCACGAGCACCACCCTCACCCAAAAGCTGACATCAGATCCCACGAACCCAATGTAAACCAAATACAATGGGCTACATACCAGCGCTATTACCAGCAGGAGCGTGAGTGCTGCAAGGAGTAGTTTCATTTGATTTCTCTCCAAAGTTCTTTGAACTCCTTATAATAATTATCATCTGGGACATCTTCTCCCTCTGGTTTAAAATGATCAAAAAACTCATAAGCTCTTCGTCGCAATAGATTTTTAACAGCATCATTATGGTCTGTTAATTGCGCTAAAGCCCGAGGAACAAGTACAAGATTTGCAATGCTTGCATAATATTGTCTATCACCAGGCAAATCCCAAACATGGCATACTTCATAATCTTTGAACATTTTAGTTTTACAGGATTGCAAAAAGAGATTATCCTTAGTAATGGATGCTAAAATTGCTCTTTTTAAATATCCATTTGCACATGTGTTATCATCGGGTACAGGTTCATTAGACATTGCATATGCATCAGGAAAGTCTTCTGCAAATTTTTGATTAGCAACTTTACGTGCATTCTCTATATCCTCAGATAATTCCCTTCCTGTCATTGCCTGATTATTACGGCAATGCTCCATATAATCCCAAGAGCCATATTTGTTATCGTATTCAGGTCCAACTTCTCCTTTCTTTTTCCTCTTTTCTGATTGTTTTTTGGCTTTTTTATTTTTGTTTGTTCCTAATTCACCTTTTCTTACTTTATCAAAAACATCATATGAAACAAACAAGGCATTTTCCGCTATTAATCTGCAAAACAATCTATCATTTTCATTTCCCAAAGTTAACCAAGTGTTAGCATAAAAGATTCCAACAACGTATTCAACAAACTGTTTAAAACCACAAATATAATCTTTCTTTGTATCCTCCGAAAGTTCATACGGTTTTGGATTATTCAATACCACTCTCAATTTATTTATCAACTCGGAAATAGGATCATAATACTCCTTTGAATTATATCCCCTTTCTAGAACCTCACAAATCCAACCATTTACAGATTCGTTATGCCCTTGCCTCACTAAACGGGTATTTATGGCCCTTACATATTTACAATATTGTGGAATTTTTTCATCTGGACCAACATTTTCGTCAGCACAGTTCTTAAAAAACAATTCAAGCAGTCCTTTCAATTGTTTGTCATTTATCTCACCAATAATTACTTCAAGATCAGTCATAATTATAATGTTTTAAGTTTATTGTCACTAGTGTCCACTAAAAAATAGCGGAGATGTTTGTAAGTTATTTAAATATAGAGTTTTAGAGCGTATAATTGACGGTGACGATTTGAATTGACTACCT
>CADCBZ010000065.1 GCA_902799765.1 uncultured Prevotellaceae bacterium | reverse complement strand
GTTGCGGGGATTCTTCGTACCTTTGCACCGTCGAATATTAAAACGTATAACAATATGAAGAAAATGATGATTTTCGCAGTGCTGGTTATCGTAAGCATGACGGCATTTGCACAGGTAAGTAAGGAAGAACAGGAGTTGATAGACCTCTCGAATCAGAAGTGGGTTTGGATGGCGGAGAAAAATGCCGACCGTCTGGCGGAGTTGTTCTTGGACAATGCGCAGTTCGTCCACATGGGTGGCGGCTGGGGCAAGCAACAGGAAGTGGATATCATTCGTGGTGGCATGATCTGGTACAAACACGCTGACATCCATTCGCAGGAGGTGAAGTTTACAGACAAGAACGTCGGCACAGTGTATAGCAACATTCATCTGACCTCTGAGGTGGGCGGTCATCAGGTGCGCTTCCCGTTCATGGTGAGCGAGGTGTATATCCGTCAGCCGAAGGGTTGGGGACTGTCGGCACTCATCTTCACGAAGTTGGCAGAACCCGACCCGCGATTCGAGCCTGCACTGACTTTGGGCGAGAATATAAGGATGCCACAGTTCGGCATCGGCACCTATCAGATGACTAACGAACAGGCTAAGGCAAGTGTGTTGGCTGCCCTCCGCATGGGCTATCGTCATATTGACACGGCTCATGCCTATCAGGACGAGCGCGGTGTGGGTGAGGCTGTCAAGGAGAGCGGCATTCCCCGTCAGGATCTTTGGATTACAAGCAAACTATGGCCCAGTGAGTATGGAGAGGGAAAGACTAGCGAGGCTATTGATAAGATGCTGGAGCGATTGCAGACGGACTACATCGACCTGCTCTACGTGCATCAGCCAATGGGTGATTTCGTCGGGGCGTGGAAGGATATGGAGAAGGCCGTCCGTGCCGGGAAGGTTCGTGCACTGGGCATCTCCAACTTCGATGCCAACGATTCTGTTTTCAACCTCATCATGGAGAAGGCAGAGATCAAGCCCGTTGCCCTTCAGATAGAGTGTCACCCTTACGCCCAGCGCCTCGACATCCGCAAGAAGGCGGCTGAGTATGGCTTGCAGGTAGAGTGCTGGTTCCCGTTGGGTGGTGCCATGTCGCAAGGGGCATTGCTGAAAGACCCCGTCATCGTGAAACATCCTCCGCTGGCACCTGCAGGAAGGTCTCTCCGTCATTCCCGGCTCGCGCAATCCGCAGCACATTATGGAGAATGCGCAGATATTCGACTTCGCCCTCTCCGATGCCGACATGCAGGCCATCCGTTCGCTTAACAAGGAACAGCGTTTCTTCAACATGGACTACAAACAGGCAGAGCAGTTCATGTTGAACTGGAAAATAGAAGATTAATGTATAACAATTAAGTCGATAACAAATATGAATACAATCAAGTTTTACAACGGCGTCGAGATTCCACAGATAGGATACGGCGCAATGGTGGCTCCTGCTGACACGGAGCGACTGGTGAGCGAGGCACTGAGCACAGGTTACCGCATGATTGACACGGCTCAGTCGTATATCAACGAGACCGAGGTGGGCAATGCCGTCCGCATGAGCGGCATCAGTCGCAGGCGAGGCCTTCCTTCATAATGCGCTCCACGCATTTAATCTATCAGTATCAGCTCTTGGCGTTTGTAAGAAATGAGTAGCCTTTGTTTGGCAAGTACTTCGCAACCAAATAAACCGTCAATGCCTTTGCTCTCTTGCAGATGAGACACGTCGGAGAATGCCGTTTGCATTTTCTTGAATGTGCGCTCGGCGAGGGTGCGGACGCGGGCGATGGCGCGGCCGAGCTGCCGCGCGGCCTCTGTGATTTGTTCGCTGTGCGGGAGCGACGCCCCGCAGAAGACTGAGATGTGCATTGTGGTGGCTATTGTGCGACAGTTTTCAGCGTGAAAGTTTGAAGATGCGGACGGCGCCGCGCAGGACGATGACGAACACCACGGCTCCGACGACGAGGTCGGGCACACGGCTGTTGAATATCCAGACCGCCACGCCCGAAAGAATGACTCCGAGGTTGACCACCACGTCGTTGGCCGAGAAGATGACGCTGGCGCGCATGTGCGCGTCGCCGCTTTTCTGCCGGTTGAGCAGCCACAGGCAGTAGGCATTGGCGACCAGCGAGAGCGCCGACATCCATATCATGGCCGCGAACTCCGGCGGCAGGGAGGGCGAGACGAAGCGCCGCACCACTTCGACCATCCCGGCCACGGCCAGCAAGGATTGCAACAGCCCGCTCCACCATGCCATGCGTTTCTTTCGTCCGACGGCGGCGCCGACCACCATGAGGCTCATGCCGTACACCGTGGCGTCGGCCAGCATGTCGAGGCTGTCGGCCACCAGTCCCATGGAACGGCTCAGCAGTCCGATGGCCATCTCCAGGGCGAAGAAGACGGCGTTCACGAGCAGCACACGGTGCAGGACACGGCGTTGCGACGTGTCGTCGGCCGCTCCGACGGCAGCATCGGCATCCCTTGTCTCGATTTTTTGGGCACCCATGTCCACGCTCTCCATTGCATCTGCGAGACGTGCCGCCGCGCTCTCGCTGTGGGTCACCGCCAGCGTGCGCTTCCTCAGGTCGAAGTCGAGCGACGCGATGTCGTCGCCCAGCTCCGCCAGCTTCATCCGGATGATGTTCTCCTCGCTCGGGCAGTCCATTTCCTTTACCTTGAAGAGCGTTACCGTCATTTTCTTTTGATTGTCCATTTGTGTCTGTGTTTATTGTTTCTATTCAATCTGTTGTTTCATTTCTGCATTTTGACCGCGCACAAGTGCGGAGCACATTACACGGCTGCAAAGATACAAAAAAAACGTTAAACACAATACACTTTTCATCTTAAAAAATCGAAAAAGTGATGCTCTGTAGCGTTCATAAAATCGACTTTTTTATTAATTTTGTGCTTGGAATTATATTTCAAAAGTATCATTAACAACTTCATTTTTAGCATTATGTCAAAAACAACAGAAATTCAGATTGAGAAGTCGCGCAACCTCATTGAGGGCCTGCGCCGTCATGTGAGAGAAATGGGTGAAAGAGGTGTCTCGAACAACGAGATTAATGAGATGGAGAAGACTGTGGCAATGCTCTCCGAAGCCAATGCCGAGGTAGATCGTCTGCGTGAGGAGTTGACTCCTAAAGTAAAGAAAATGAATGACCTAATGACCCTCGTCAAAGCATCCTACGCCGAGTCGAAAAAGACCTCGTCCTCGCTGTGGGAGGTGGTTCTGTGTCTGACTGCTGCAAAATTGTGGCAATGGGAAATACCCCAATACCGCTTGGTGTGGTCGTGACCGCCAGCGGTACTGGCTCAGAACAAAACAACGGAGCCGTGATTACCGACGAAGAGGAAAAAGTGAAGGGCGCCATAGCCGAAAGCACCGTCATTACACTTGGCTGCTGCAAGCAGCTCACCGCTGACGAGACTGTGGTGATACTGAACGAGTGCAATTAATAATTCCACTTAAAATACTGATAATTAAAGGATTACAAATGATTTAGAAGAATATGAAATACAAAACCTCCGAACGCAAAGTGCTGCAGATCGATTGACCTGCAGCACTTTTTTATGGTCGGTTAACTCTTACTTCATATAGAATTTCATACCGATCGAGAGACCCAGGATATCACCAATCTTCACATCCTGTCCCTGGAACAGCGAACGGATATAGAGGTCGCACGTGCCGACTTCGTAGAACAAGGAGATACGGTTATGCAACTTACGCTTATTCTCAGGAATCTTCAGCGTGATGCGCTGGCCTAATGCGAGGTTCAGACGGAACTTGGTCGACATGAACTCGTAGTACTTGTCGGGATAACGACTGGGCTGCGACTTCCAGAACTCATGACCATAGACCGTATTCAGATAGAGGCTCACGGTCAGGGGCTCGAATTTCCAGTGGGTGTCTGCGGGTGCAGAACTGGGGTTCAGGTCGATACGCCAGGGGATATAGTTACCTTTCAGGGTCGTCGTCAACTTACCGCGCGAAGAGTCATGACGGGGGATATAGCCGAAAAGCAGTTCAGTCTCCCATTTCCTGTTCTTGCCATAACTCCAACCGACACCCAGCGAGATGACACCCATATTACCCGCATTCTGAATCACGAAGTGAGTTGGAATCAGTGAGGCCCAAGCCCTCGCCCTAAGATCCAGATGCTTCTCATACTTACTCTCCTGCACCGCTACCACTTTGGTACTATCTACCATTTTGAAGCTGTCAACGGCAGCCACATAGGTGCTATCAGCAGCCGACATGTGCATACTGCACATCAGCATCGCTGTACTAAAAACGAATCTGTTCCATTTCATAGCCGTCTTCTGTTATAGTCATGATACGATAGTTACGGTGCTCGGCACAGTCGATGCCATAGAACATCAGACCGTCGCCATAGATATCTGATACGGTGTCATTATGGTCGTGACCATAGACACAGCACATCAGACCTGGCGCAAAGTCGAGGTAACGACGGAAGGCCTTGCACACATTATTATTAAACTGGTCGCTGTATGGTGCGGCATGCATGATGATGACAGTACGGTCGAACTTGTCGGTATCCGTCGTGAACTGCTCCTCCATGTAGTCGAAGTTCGGCACGGCAGCCATATAGTCATACTCAGTGGCATTCGTGTTCAGGCAGATGAACTTCACACGGCCTGCAATGAACGAGAAATTGAAAGCGCCGTACATCACCTCATACGTCTGATCGCCGGTACCGAGGAAGTCGTGGTTACCGATCAGAGCCACGAAGGGATAATTCAGGCCGTAGAGAATGTCGCGTGACCACTCGAACTCATCATTGGTGGCGGTATCCGTCAGGTCACCACAGTGAACCACGAAGTCAATGTCACCACGCTTGTTGATGTCAGCCACTTGATCTTTGGCGTCAGCGAGCCACAGGTGGGTATCGCTGATGAAGGCCACGCGAAGGGTCTTCTTGTCGGTAAACATCGACTCGATGACTTTCATCTGTTTCGCATTGATGTCCTTCTCACCATGTACGTTCACATCGTAAGGGTGTATGTCGAATACACTATTACACGATGAGAGCAGAAGGACGAGGAATCCCCCTACTATCGTTCGGGCGATTCTTCCTGTTGATTTAAATAATTCTACTTTCATAATCTTCATTATTCTATGATCTTAGTAATGTCTTTTTCCTTGATGATCTGCAGAGAGTCGCAGAGTGAATGGTGGTAAACCTCATAGGCAGCCAGCGTGAGGGTGTCACCAGATATACGGACCGTCTGATAAAAACGACTTGACGCGATGGACTTATCATAACGGTCATTTTCATAGATGTCGTAGTTCTTGGGCGAGCAGTGGCTGACGGTATAGACGGGTGTAACAGCCTGTCCGCCTTCATGAGCCGTCATACGGGCATAGGCATGTTCGTGGGCCTGCAGCACCAGATCGACATCATACGTCTCCAGTAAATCATTGAACACCCATCGCTGAATCAGGTTACGGCTCCTGCTTCTGATGGAGAAGAGCGGATGATGCAGCACCACGATTTTCCAACGGGCCCGACTCTGTTCCAATTGCGCCTTCAGCCAGTCACGCTGGGTCAGCAGGTAAGGCAACTCCCGATTGCTGTCGAGCAGGAAGAACTGCACAGGGCCATAGTTGAGCGTATAGACCTGATTGTCACCCATCTTGGAATCCAGGAAGTAGGAGAAGGTCAGCGGGAAACGGCGCTCCAGCCACTGGATCACCCCTTTCCGATAATCATGGTTACCCGCAACAACCAGCAGCGGCATAGCCTGTGTCACACTGTCGATATCACGGAAAGCCTCATCCCAGCAACTTTGTCTGGGACCATCCGCCAGATCCCCGCCACAAACCAGGAACTCACTTTCAGGATGACGGCTCAGGGCTTCGCGCAGGAAACGGTTAGCCTCACCACCGATGGAATCCTGTACATCGCCTACATACAGAAACTCCACCTTGTCTTTTGAGCCTGACTGCGTACGAAACTGGTACCAGGGAGAAGCCTTCTCGCCTGTAACGGCACGGTAGGCATAACGGGTGCCTGCCTGCAGGTCACGCAGACGGGCCATATAATAGGCAGCCTGACCACCACGAGAGCGGAACACCTCCCCCTGCGCCTCCACACGGATGGTGTCGCTGTCAGCCAGACAGACGAGTTCAAGCCATGAGGGACGGAGGACGCTATCAGCCTGCCAACTCACATTTCGTGACAACGGCTGGGCATCGCCGAAGGTCAGCAGCACATGGACAGGGGATGACGAGACGACGTAAGCCACCTCGTCCTCTTCCACGAACCATGTATGCCAGCGTGAGGCTACCCAACAGCCCAGCACGATGACCATCACCAACCCGATGCCTAGCTTTAGTTTTTTCACCTCTTATTCCTGTCCTGTAGCCTGACGATATTCCAGTTGCTTGGTCTGGAAGTCGGCATAGGCATCGGTATAGCGGTCGCAGGCAGACTGGTACTGCTGCTGGGCCAGCAAAAGGTCACTCATCTTAGTTGTGCCCACACGATAGTAGTCCTTATTCAGGCGCAGGTTCTCGTCAGCCTGACCGATGGCATCGTGGGCAATGAGCAGTTTCTTATGGCTGGTCTCCACTGCCGACCAGGCATTGTTCATCTTGATGATGAGCTTCTGCCCACTGTCTGACATCTGCTCCTTGGCATCCTCGTAGGCCAGCTTCTGCTTCTTGATGGCGTGTGAACCACCCCACCAGCCGCTGATGGGAACATTGACACCGGCAAAGAGTATGCCTATGCCACGATTACCGTCCATCACGTTGTTGTAAGTATAGCTGGCACCTACGCCGACCTTGGGCAGATTCTCGCCTATCTTCATCTGATGCAGCAGGCGCTGACTCTCTACATTCTTTTCCAACAGACGGTACTCTGGTGTGGCTGCTAATGCCGACAGGTGGTCCTGACGGAGTGTCAGGGGGAGGTTAGGCACTTCCGCGTTAGCCAAGGCAGAGAGGTCGGCAGGCAAGGTGACATCTATGGTCTCATCCTTCTTGCCGACGTGCTGAGCCAGCAACTGACAGATGGTAGAGAGGCCACTTTCTATCTCAGCCTGTGAACTCTCTATCTCGCCCTTGCGCAGCTGTACCTGTAACAAGTCGTTACGATTGACGGCTCCTACGCGAACCATGTTAGTAACGTCCTTCTCCAGTTCTACGAGCATGTCGTAGATACTGTTGAGCGTTTTCTGCTTCTCCTTGAGCGTTACTGCTTTCCAGTAGTACTGCTCGGTGGTCAGTTCTACTTGGTCTTCTGAAAGCTCCATCTTGATCTCGCTGGCTTGCTGGCCAACCTTCGCCAATCTATTGCCATTGACAATCATACCGCCCATGAAAACAGGCTGAATGGCTGAAACTGCCCCAAAGACACCATTTTTAATCAGGTGTATGTCTGATGGGAGTTCGACGCCAGCAGGCAACATCATCTGAAGTTCCATAGGCAGATTGAGGTCTGCCTCAATCAGATATTTGTTGAGCGTCATACCCATTCCCAATGCCGACACAGTGGGAAAGTACTTTGTGAATGCTTCCTTGCGTTGTTGTTTAGACTGCTGGATAGAATTCAGGGCTGAGTGCAGACTATAGTTGTTCTCGACAGCCAGTTGCTTCAGCTGTTCGAGGGTGTAAGTCTGCTGTGCTGCGACTGAGCCGCAGCAAGCAAGACCTACTATCAGTGAAAATATCTTTTTCATCTTATTCTTGTTTTTCTTTTTTACTTCTTTACCTTTTCTTCGCTCTTCCCCATCACCTTCCAGTATGCGATCGGCATCACGGTCAGGATGAAGAACATAGTAATCAGCGTACCGTAACAGATAACAGCACCCATAGGCACCCAAAGGGCACTACCGCCCAGGATCATCGGAACCACACCCATGGAGGCGGCGGCTGATGTCAGGAAGATAGGACGCATACGGCGCTCTGCTGCCACGTGGATGGAATCTTTGAGCGAGAGTTTCTCCAGCTCCTTCACCTCTGCCGCATAGTCGAAGAGGATCACGCCGTTACGCACCAGGATACCCATGAGCGAGACGAAGCCCAAGACACTGGTCATTGAGAACTCTACGCCCTGGATCACCAGACCGACCGCCATACCGAACACGCAGAGCGTGAGGCAGACCATGATCAGCACGGCCTCGCTGACATTCTTGAAATGCCACAGCAACACGAAGAAGATGATCATGATAGACATCACGAGGGCACTGGCAATCTGGGGACCGGTCTCGTTATCAGCCTCATACTGTCCACCGTACTCAATCTGCATACCCTCGGGCAGCTTGAAGTCAGCCAGACGCTCCATGATCTTCTTGGTCACGATACCATCGTTCTGTCCACGGGCCACTTCGGCCATCACCGTGACGGTGCGCAGACCATTGCGGTGGCAGATCTGACCATACTGCCAGGTGGGAACGACCTCGGCAAACTGGCGCAGGGGGATGCTGGGCATGAAACTGCCGCTATTAGCCACACTCTTCAACTCATCGAGATTTGTGGGGAGGGCGGTGGAGATACCGATCGGAATCAACTCGTCCATCACATCCTGCTTCGTAGCCTGGTCGGCATCCTCGGTCTTCAGTTTCACGTTCATGTCGTAGTCACCTTCCCACGCCGTGCTGACGGTGAGACCCTCACCATAGCGGAATGCCATCTGCAGTTCCACATCCTCATTGGTGATACCCAGTCGGCTGGCCTTCTCGTCATCGATCTTGATGCGGGTGGTGGCCAGGGGCTCCAGCATGTTACTGCGCACGAGCATCAGCTCCGGCATCTGGCGCAGGATCTGCACGATGCTGTCGGAGTAGGTCTTCAGTTCACTGAGGTCGTTGCTCTTCAGACGCACCTCGATGGGTACGGCACAACTGCTGAAACTCAACTGCTTGATCTTCACATATGCCTCAGGAAACATCTTACTGTATTTCTCCGTACACTCATTGATTAACTCCACAGTGGCTTCATTGCTCGTGGTATTCACAATGAACTGTGCATAACTCTCATCGGCAAACTGAGGGGCGTAAGAAGTATGGAAGCGGGGCGACGCACAACCCTTGAAGGAGGCGATACCCACCACGCGCTCGTCCTTGCCGATCATGTGCTCCAGCGAGTCGGCCACGGCTGTGGTACGCTCGATGGTGGTACCGAGGGGCAGGTAGATCTCCACGGCAAACTGGTCACGGTCGGCGATAGGCATCATCTTCTGAGGGATCTTAAGGAACATCATACAACCGATGACGAAACCGCCAGCACCTATCGCGATGGTAGCCCACGGATGACGGAAGCACCAGGCGAGCAACACCTTATAATATTTATCCATGATGTCAAGCAGGTTGAAGGGCTTCTTGCCGTCCTTCGGCTTGGCAGCCTCGATGGGTTCCTTGATGAAGAAGTACTGCAGGATGGGCAGCAGCGTCTGCGCAATGATCATCGAGATGAAGAGCACGATACTGATCGCCCAGGGGAAGGAGAGCAGGAAGTCGTGGAACTGACCTGTCATCACGATCAGGAAGGGGAAGAAGGTCACTGAGATACACAACGTAGCGGTGAAGATTGACTTCAGGAAGTGGACGGTAGCATCGATACTGGCCTGCAGGCGCGGTTTGCCCTCAGCCATCATCTCCATATAGGAGTCGATGATCACGATCGAGTCGTCCACAATCATTCCTAGCGTCACAATCAATGCCGCCAGCGTCACGGTGTTCAGTTCGATGCCGAACATATAGAACGTACCCAGCGAGATAAAGATGGTGATAGGCATCGTACCCGCAGCCACCATCGCCACTCTCACAGGCATGATGAGCACCACCACGAGGATCACCGTCGTAATGGCGATCAGCAGTTCGTGCAGGAAGTTGTCGATCGAGTCGTCCACCACCTTCTTCTGGTCGGTAATGGTCGTCAGGTGCACATCATCGGGAATGTCCTGCTTGAAGTTAGCCAGTTTCTCGTTGATCTCAGCACCCATCTTCGACACATCCTGTCCCTTCTTGATCTCCACCGAGAGGAGCAGACACTTCGTGCCGTTGCTGGTGATGAAGGAACTCTTCTTAGGATACTCGTGCTTCACGGTCGCCACATCCTTCAGCCTCACGTTGTTGCCTTTGCCGTCCGTATAGATCAGCGTATTCTCCACCTCGTAGATCTTGTTCAAGGCATGATCCACATAGATGGGCGACTTATAGTCGTTGTTCTTCACGCGGCCAGCCGTCGTCACGAAGCCCTTGCCTCTCAGCACCTGGGCAATCGTCAGGTAACTGATGCCGTAGTGCGACAACTTATCGCTGTCGATATAGATACTGATCTGGTCGTGCTGCAGTCCGAACACACTCATCTTACCCACGCTCTTGATCATGCGCAGCGAGTCGATGAGGGTGTTCATATAGTCGTTCAGTTCGCGGTAGGTCTTATCCTTCGACTCCATCGCCAACAGCAGGGCGGAGGTATCGCCGAAGTCATCGTTCACCACGATGGCCAGGACGCCACTGGGCAACTTCGACTGGAAGCCCTGCACGCCGTGCTTGAACTTCGACCAGAACTCATCCTTGTTCGTCAGATCGTCGTTCAGCTCCACCTGAATGATACACATGCCGTCCTTCGAATAAGATACGGTCTTCTCCTTCTTTACTTCACGATATTGAAAGATGTATTTCTCCAGCGGTTTGGTCACCTGCTCCTCCATCTCCTGTGCAGTCACACCGGGATAGACGGCCACCACGATACCCTGACGGATAGTGAAGTCTGGGAACTCGTTCTTGTTGATGTTCGCCAAACCAAAGATACCCAGAGCCACTAAGCAGCTCACGAGCAATATGATGATCTGCCGGTAGTGCATCGACCACTCTTGCAGACTCATTTTTTTCTCTTTATTCTCTTCCATAATAGCGGTAGCAAATTATTCACTTTTCACTATTCACTTTTCACTTCACTATCTCTACGTTCATGCCGTTGCTCACCTTCTGCTGACCAGAAATGATCAACTGGTCACCGGCAGAGAGACCTCCGCTGACCTGAACACCCTGAGCAGTCTCACCGCTGATGGTAATCTCGCGCTTCACGGCCTTGCCGCCATTCACTACCCAGACAAACGTCTTGTTGTCGCCGTCGAGCTGTACCAGATTGGCGGGGACAAACACACCCATGGTGCCCTGCATATAGTTTGTGAAAGCCTGACAGATCATGCCTGGCAGTAGCTGACCGTCACCATTCTGGATAGTAGCCTTCACCTCGTAGGTTCTGGAACGGGGATCGGCACTCACGCCGCGCTCCGTCACAACGCCCGAGAACTCACGGTTATCCAAAGCGGGCACCACGATCTTCATCGACGAACCCTTGGCAATACGCTGCACATCGTCCTCGGGCACGGCGATCTTCACCTTCACACTGCCGATGCTGACCAACTTCGCAATCGAGATACCAGGACCAGCCACCTGACCCATCTCGGCATCCTTAGAGGCAATATAGCCACTGAAGGGAGCCACGAGTCGAGTGTCGGCCAGCGACTTCTTCGCCATCGCCTCCGACGCCTTGGCCGTCTTCAACTGGTTCTCAATCTGAATCCACTGCATCTCGGGCAGCGACCCAGCGTCGTGCAACTCCTTCATACGGTTATACGTATCCTGAGCCTGCTCCAACGCCGTCTTCGAGATGGTGTAGGCATGCTGCAGCGTCGTGGGATCCAGTTCAGCAATCAACTGTCCTGCACCCACCGTCTGACCGGCACTCACCAGGATCCGCTTGATCGTACCCGACACCGCAAACGACAACGAAGAACCGCTTGCCTCCTCAATCGTGCCTGAGAAGCCCTGTTCACCGTTCACAGCCTCCGTCTGGATCTGCTGCGCCTTCACTCTGACCGTCTGCGCCTGCTCGGTCTGTTTGTTTCCACCACAACTGACGAGTGCCACCAGCACCATCATTGTCAAAAAAGTCCGAATTGTTTTCATATACCTATTATTATTAATTATGATATTTCTTCCGATATTCCATGGGTGTCATGCCCGTATGTTCCTTAAAATACGTACCAAAGAACGAGGCATTGGGGAATTTCAGGTCGTTGGCAACCTCCTGTATCGACATATCAGTAAAGCGCAGACGATGCTCGATGGCCTTCAGCGTGAAAAGATGGATGATGTCACTGGGGCGACGGTTCATCGTCTCCTTCAGCAACATCGAGAGATACTTGGGGGTGACATTCAACTGGCTGGCGAACTCATCCACCTTGCGGATACGACCACCACTCTGCTCCACCAGTTGCAAGAACCTGTCGGCCAGCTTCTGCCGATGCACACCGGGTGCGCTGTCGTTCTGCTCCTGTTGATCCTCCTCTACCATCATGTCGCGACGCACTATATCCAGTACCTCCAACAAGATGGTACTGAAGAGCGATCTCACGATGTCGATATAAAGCATGGGGGTACGGTCGCGCATCCTGCGACAGAGCAACTGGAAGTAATCGTCAAACATGGCGGCATCCTGATCAGAGAGACTCACTTTCGGATGTTGTTTCAGGAACATCAGATGGTCGGCCAGGTTCTTCGAGCCATGCATATCCACGTTCCAGGCTTCACTGGCAGTAAACCATATCTGGCGGCAGTTGAAGTTCTGGGATGACATGAGGTTGGTGATCACGCTGCGCTTCATCACATAGATGAACATATCGTTCTTGCGCAGTTGGATGGTCTGCCCGTCGTGCTCAAACTGAGCCATGCCCTCCGTACATACCACGATCACGCCATGATTTTCAATATACACGCCACTCTCGGGAAACAAACCGTTAGAAGGGAATTGACCGACGCTTTCTATCACCACAAAATCGTCGCTGTCATCGATCCGAAATGTACCTTCTCCTCTTCGAGGTTTCAGGGGAACTAATTCCATAATGTTTCTTTTTTCTGTTTTCGGCTGCAAAATTAGGAAAAAACAAACAGTTTTCGATGTTCAAATTTTCCTAATTTATGTTTTTTCCAAAAAAAAGCGCTGTAAATCAAGTGATCTACAGCACTTCTTTATATTTTTCACCTTAATCGGTGCTATTCGAGGAACATGGCGAAGTAATCCAGGGAATCTGTTCGCCACCGTTTCTCTGCGCCAGATACTCCTCTCTCGAATGAATGGGGCGCATGAACTTTGCGCCGCCATCCCTTTTATAAACAAAAAACAACTCATTGTATAATAATATGTTAGTCTTAGTCTGTTACTCTGTCTTTAATCTGTTCTTCTGTCTTTCAAAAGTTCGGATTACCAAGTTTGGAATTCAAGAAACGCACGCCATCAAGCGTCCACGTCATATAGATCTTCACTTTCTTGCCCTTCAGCGAATAGGAAATGTGGCCCGTCTGACGAATCTGTGGCAGCACCTCGGCCGTGACCCAGCGTTTGAAAGCCTTGGCCTGTGACAGTTTGGAAGAGAGAATCAACGAGTAGAGTCCCGACTCATTGATAAGTGTTAATTTCTGGGCACCGCCAAGGGTGTCGCATTTCGCGACTCCCTTATCCTCGGAGTCCACATGTTTGCTCAGAGCATCACGAACATTACTATAGCCCAGTGCCGTAGCAACATCCTTGCCCACGAACATAATCTGATTATTTACCTGGCAAGTACGAATCTCGCCGAAAACTTCACTTTAAAAAAATGTATTTCTTTCTGGAATGGTGGTCAAGACGGTCAAGGTCAAGATGGTCATTTTCGATTTCGGGAACGCGGTCATTGCTCACTATATATAAATAGAATATTTATATTATAGTGGCGGTTTTGACACAGTCCGTTTTCGATTTTGACCAAATGACCTTGACCAAATGACCGCAGAAAATGAAAAATTTCTGCTAA
>CADCBZ010000064.1 GCA_902799765.1 uncultured Prevotellaceae bacterium | reverse complement strand
GGTGTCGCTGATGTTCATCATCCTGATGGGCGACTACACTTGGCGGCAATATAGTATCGATAGTTGGCACAAGAATGCCGATCGTATCTACCTGATGGGTAGTGAAAACAACTTTTTCATGTGGCCTCAGGCGGCTGATGATATCAAGGCGATGTGTCCAGAGGTGGAGCAGACCTGCTGTGTGATGAGCCAGAGTGGAAAAATAAAACACGGCAATCTGGTGGTAGAAGAAGGCGACTACAAGAGCACCATCATGCTGGCAGACTCTACGTTCTTCAACTTCTTCGACTTTGAATTGACGCAGGGCAACAGACGCTATGCACTTGATAAGCCTGACAAGTGTGTCATTACAGAGCAACTGGCCAAGAGACTGTTTGGCAATAAGAACCCCATTGGCGAATCAATTCAGATAGTAGGTGAACGCCATGTACGTATCGGACATGAAGACCCTTACGACAGTACGCTGGTTTATACCGTCAGTGCCGTTGCGAAGGACTTCGACCATACCGTGCTTCCCAACGAGACGCAGATCATTGCCAGCATGGAGCGCTATCCGCAGGTGATGGGCTATAAACTGGAGAACTATACGTCAGCATGGGGTGCTAATGGTTGTAGCAAGCTGTTCCTGATGTTACATTCTGGCACTACCATTGAGGGGAAGAAACGCGTCATCAGCGATTATCTGACGAAGAACTATTCTGGCAATTGGGCCGACGGTCAGCTGACCTTTACCCCGCTGAGAGACATCATGTTTGCCCCTCAAAACGATTGGCGGGGTATGCAGAAAGGCGACAAGACGCGACTCCATATTCTGCTGGCAGCCGTACTGGCCATACTGTTCTTTGCCGTGAGCAACTACATCAATCTGACTGTCGCCAACACAGGTTTCCGTGCCAAGGAGATGGCTACACGACGGCTCTTCGGTAGCAGCCAGCGGGAGATTTCGCTGAAGCTGATCGTAGAATCCACACTGATGGTGGCCTTTTCGTTTGCTGGCGGTCTGGCGCTGGCCATTGGTTTTCAAGACGATGCCATCAGCCTGTTTAAAGGAAAGATTGCCCTATTGGATGATATAAGCATAGGCACTATTGGCGTCAGTCTCGGTTTTATACTGCTGGTTGGTTTTATATCGGGCATTATGCCTTCGCTACAGATTGCCCACTATCAGCCCATTGACATCGTGAAGGGCAATTTCCGCTACCGCTCCAAGATGGTGCTTGGCAAGCTGTTCATCATTCTGCAGAATGTCATCACCGTCGTGATGCTTACCTCGGCTCTTGTCATCTGGTTGCAGTTGAGCCACCTCATTCATGCACCATTAGGCTATAACACTGAGAATCTGTTTGTCATCAATGCGCCAGAAGAGAAGTATCAGACCGTAAGAAACCTTCTCGAGAAGATGCCATTTGTAGAGAGGATAGGCTCGTTTCAACAGACTGCGTTGGCAAGCGGCAGCTGTAGTATGCGCATGGTTAAGCGCGACGACAAACACGTAACGATATTCCAGACAGAACTTGATAAGACTGCTTTCGATCTATACGGATTGAAAATCAAGAAGGACTATGGTAAGACCAGCGACGGCTACTATCTGACGGAGGAGACGATGCGTCAGATGGAATATACTGACAGTACACGTGAAATATGTTGGGGCGGTGATAACAAGAACCCCATCACTGGCATACTCTACGACATTCATCGTACCAACGTTCTACAGGGTGTAGAGCCTTTCGCCTTCAAGCTGTGTGAGACGTTAGACCATCCTTCATTCTTAGTCAAAACCAATGGCGACAAACACGCCAAGACAACTTTTATCGCAATGCTCAAAGAACAAGGTGTGCCTGATGCCGATATGGAGTGGTATGTACAAAAGTTAGAAGAGAACATTGCTGAGACTTTCGAGGATCAGCAGAACACGCTGAAGATTATTTCACTTTTCTCACTCGTGGCTATCGTCATCTCCGTGTTAGGTTTCATCGGTATGTCGCTCTTCTTCATCCGTCAACGACAGAAGGAGATAGGTATCCGAAAGATTATGGGTTCGACATCGCGTGAGGTCACGCTGCTGATGCTCCGTACGTTCTGCGCTCCGCTGTTGGTATCGTTTATCATAGCCATTCCGCTCTCGTGGTTCATCATGAACGACTGGCTGACAAACTTCAGCTATCGCATCGCCCTCAGTCCTTGGATTTTCGCTGTCACCTGTGCGTTTGCCTTATTGGTAGCCGTACTCTCGGTTAGCATCCAAATTATAAAAGCAGTAAGAACAAATCCCGTAGAAAGTATCAAAACAGAATAATATTATGATTAAGTTAGAAAACATTCAGAAGGTGTTCCGCACGGAAGAGGTGGAGACCGTAGCATTGGGCGGCGTATCGCTCGAAGTAAAGAAAGGTGAGTTTGTGGCCATCATGGGGCCTTCGGGCTGTGGCAAATCGACCTTGTTGAATATATTAGGCTTGCTCGACAATCCTACCAGTGGTAAGTATTGGCTCGATGGCGAAGATGTAGGTTCGCTGAAGGAGAGCCAGCGCACGAAGGTCCGCAAGGGGCAGATCGGTTTTGTGTTCCAGAGCTTCAACCTGATCGATGAACTGAACGTAGAAGAAAACGTGGAACTGCCGCTGACCTATCTCGGCGTCCCCAAGAAGGAGCGCAAGGCGAGGGTGGAAGAGGTGCTGCGCCGCATGGCCATCTCGCATCGCGCACACCACTTCCCCCAACAGCTCTCTGGAGGTCAGCAGCAGCGTGTCGCCATTGCAAGAGCTGTTGTGATGAATCCCAAGCTGATCCTCGCCGATGAGCCTACTGGTAATCTTGACTCCAAGAACGGTCTGGAGGTGATGCAGTTGCTTACCCAACTGAATCAAGAGGGAACGACTGTTGTGATGGTGACGCACTCAGAACGTGATGCCGGCTATGCCCAGCGTGTCATTAACCTGCTCGATGGTCAGGTGGTGCCAGAGGTCAGACTCTGATTTATTGGTAGAGTTCCTGAAGGACAGAGACGGACTTCAGTTCTGGGAAATCGGGAAGATGCAGGCGATAATAGATGAGCGATACTTCCAACAGGCGGTTGCGCTCCTGATGCGACATGCGGAACAGGTGCATCGTAGGAAAGTCCATACGCATCATCAGCTGTATCTTCTCGGCTTCCTGAGGATAAAGGAAGTCGCGATGTACTGGCGGAGTTGACAGGAAGATACTCTCGCGAAGGTCAAAGTAATCGCCAGTCTGATAATGGTCGAGATTAGGATAGAAGCCTAAAAAACGGGAGAGTCGCATGAGAAACACCAGATGGAAGTTGGCAAAGCGGTTTGTCTGGGCATCGAGCCACTGGATGCTGTTGACGATATAGTCGAACATCGGCTCGTTGTGCTGTTCAGAACGGAGCGCATAATACAGGAATTCAGCAATGAACAGGGAGATGGAGAGTTTGTTGGGATCGAAGGGAATCGATGAGAAGGGTGAAGCCAAGCGGACATCTGACAACTTCTGGAGTTGGAGCTTGGGCCGTAGGTCGGACTCTATCTCAAGCAAGGTAAGAGGTTGGAAGAGCTGTTTTTTGATTTTTCCTTTCACTGATTTCGGAATGCTGACGATAAACGACTGTCGCCCCTGACTTCGTGTAAACATATCCACAATCAGTCGGGTCTCACCATATTTCAGGGAATGGAGCACAATGGCCTGCGTTTTTGTCAACATACGCTGCAAAGATACAAAGAAATTGAGAATAAAGACGTAAGAAAGAAGAAAAACAGAAGAAAAATACATTTTTTCTAAGGAAAATTTGGTAGATTGGAAAAATAGCAGTAATTTTGTGCGATGGTCCCATCGTCTATCGGCTAGGACAAGAGATTTTCATTCTCTAAAGAGGGGTTCGATTCCCCTTGGGACTACCAAATTTAAATCCGTCATCTGCACAGCCAGTGCTACTGAATATCGGGAACGGTGGCGGAGGGCATCCAAAAAGGTGTCCGCCCAGGGCAGTTTTCATGACGCAAGACCCATAAGCTTTATATTAACAACAAAATTTTCATTAAAAAAATGGCAAATCACAAATCATCAGTGAAGAGAATCCGCCAGGACAAGAAAAAGGCGCTTCACAATCACTACTACGCAAAGACTATGCGTAACGCTGTGCGCAAGCTGCGCGCTATGACTAACAAGGAAGAGGCTGTTGCTCTGTATCCGAAGGTACAGAAGATGTTGGACAAGTTGGCTAAGACCAACATTATCCACAAGAACAAGGCCGCTAACCTGAAGTCAAGCCTCGCTCTGCACATCAACAAGCTGGGATAATAAATCGCTATTATACAGACTTGAACCGCAGCCCGAAAGGGTTGCGGTTGTTTTTTTGTAGTTTTTTAGCAGATAAACTATGTTTATCTGACTTTTTTTTTGTACCTTTGCAACCAATTAGTGAAACAAAGGAAAATGACAGAAGAACAACTGAACCAAGAACAGAACTATTCCGCGAGTAACATTCAGGTGCTCGAGGGACTGGAAGCCGTACGTAAACGCCCTGCGATGTACATTGGTGACATCAGCGAGAAGGGTCTTCACCATCTGGTCAACGAGACCGTCGATAACTCTATCGATGAGGCGATGGCCGGCTATTGTACGCATATCGAAGTAACTATCAATGAGGACAATTCTATCACCGTACAGGATAACGGACGTGGTATCCCTGTAGATGAGCATGAGAAGATGCACAAGTCGGCCCTTGAGGTCGTGATGACTGTGCTGCATGCCGGTGGTAAGTTTGATAAGGGCTCCTATAAGGTGTCAGGAGGTCTCCACGGTGTGGGTGTCAGCTGTGTGAACGCACTCTCAACCCACATGCTGTCTCAGGTTTATCGTAACGGTCACATCTATCAGCAGGAGTATGAGAAGGGTAAGCCTCTCTACGATGTGAAGATTGTGGGTGATACGGATAAGACAGGCACACGTCAGCAATTCTGGCCTGATGGCAGTATCTTCACCACCACAGAATATAAGTACGACATCATTGCCCGTCGTATGCGTGAGCTGGCTTATCTGAATGCTGGTATCACCATCACACTGACTGACCTGCGTCCTGATGAGGAGGGTAATCTCCGTCAGCCTGAGGTATTCCATGCTAAGGACGGTCTGAAGGAGTTCGTTCGTTACGTGGATCGTCACCGTACGCACCTCTTCGACGACGTGATTTATCTGAAGACCGAGAAGCAGGGCACGCCTATTGAGGTGGCTGTGATGTATAACACCGATTATAGCGAGAATATCCACTCTTATGTGAACAATATCAATACCATCGAGGGTGGTACCCACCTGATGGGTTTCCGTGCGGCTCTTACCCGTACGCTGAAGGCTTATGCTGATGCCGATCCTCAGATCTCCAAGCAGATAGAGAAGGCTAAGATTGAGATTGCCGGTGAGGACTTCCGCGAGGGTCTCTCTGCTGTCATCTCCATCAAGGTGGCAGAACCTCAGTTCGAGGGTCAGACGAAGACGAAGCTGGGTAACTCTGAAGTGGCTGGTGCCGTTCAGCAGGCTGTTGGTGAGGCACTGACTAACTATTTGGAGGAGCATCCGAAGGAGGCTAAGCTCATCTGCGATAAGGTGGTGCTTGCTGCCACAGCTCGTATTGCTGCCCGAAAGGCTCGTGAGAGCGTACAGCGTAAGAACCCGATGACGGGTGGTGGCCTGCCAGGTAAGTTGGCTGACTGCTCTAATAAGGATCCTAAGGAGTGTGAGATCTTCCTCGTCGAGGGTGACTCTGCTGGTGGTTCGGCTAAGTCGGGTCGTGATCGTCATTTCCAGGCTATTCTACCTTTGCGTGGTAAGATCCTGAACGTGGAGAAGGTTCAGTGGCATCGTGTGTTCGAATCGGAATCGGTGATGAACATCATCCAGAGTATTGGTGTTCGTTTTGGTGTTGAGGGCGAGGGTGATCGTGAAGCTAATATCGATAAGTTGCGCTACAACAAGATTATCATCATGACCGATGCTGACGTCGATGGTTCTCACATCGACACACTGATCATGACACTCTTCTACCGTTTCATGCCACAGGTGATCCAGGGAGGACATCTCTATATCGCTACTCCACCGCTCTATAAGTGTACTTATAAGAAACAGTCTGAGTATTGCTATACCGAGCAGCAGCGTCAGGCCTTCATCGACAAATACGTAGCTGGTAATGGAGAGGACAAGGCCCTGCATACCCAGCGTTACAAAGGTCTTGGTGAGATGAACCCAGAGCAGCTTTGGGAGACCACCATGAATCCAGAGAACCGTCTGCTCAAGCAGGTGACGATTGAGAATGCCGCTGAGGCTGATGAGATCTTCTCCATGCTGATGGGTGATGACGTGGAGCCTCGTCGTGAGTTTATCGAGAAAAATGCGACCTATGCAAACATCGACGCTTAAGTCGCGATAATCATAAAGAAAAAGGAGCGCTGGTAAGTTCAAAACTTCCAGCGCTCTTTTTTATTTCAGTCCTCAAATCGATCAGACAAACTTGATGGTTCCCTGAATAGGCTCGGGGTTATCTGCAGGATTGTTGTCATCAACAAACACCTCACCATTAGCCTGGCTGTTGATGCTGTCGAGAATCTCTCGTGTGCGCTTATAGGTAGGCGTCTGCTCAACAGCAGAGATGACATCGTCATTATCCAGATCCTCAGGACGGAACAGATAGATGTTTGGACGACGTTTATAACGCTTGGTGCTGTTCTCTCCGCCATAATAGCGGTTACGGCGATCTTGCTTCTGTGCGGCCTTCTCCTGTTCTGCAGCAATACGGTTAAGGTCTTCCTGACTCTGTTTTCTCAGATGACTACCCATACCATCAACATCTTCGATACCGAAACCTGTAGCAAGGATAGTAACTTTAACCTTTTTACCCAGTTCGAGGTCAGTAGCCAGACCCCACTTGATTTCAAAGTCATTGCCAAACTTCGACATGAAGTCGTTGACGTCGTTCATCTCCTCCATCATCAGAGATGTCTGACCATCCTTAGATCCTGCAAATGAGATAGAGAGCAGTATCTTCTTTGAATTGAAGATATCGTTATCGTTAAGTAATGGAGAGTTCAAGGCATCGTCAATAGCTTTCTTCACGCGTCCTTCGCCTTCACCGTAACCTGTTGACATAATAGCGACACCACCATCTTTCAGAACTGTCTTCACGTCGTTGAAGTCAAGGTTGATCAGTCCATGAACGGTTATGATCTCAGCGATAGACTTAGCTGCGATGCTCAGTGTATCATCAGCCTTGCCAAAAGCATCGAGTACTGACAGCTCAGGATAGATCTCACGAAGGCGTTCATTGTTAATAACCAATAAGGCATCAACGTGCTTTGACATCTCCTCCACGCCGTCAAGTGCCTGGTCGATCTTACGGTCACCTTCGAAACGGAAAGGAATAGTGACGATACCTACTGTCAGAATGCCAAGTTCTTTGCTGACACGGGCAATAACTGGGGCTGCACCTGTACCTGTACCACCGCCCATACCAGCAGTGATAAATGCCATGCGTGTACCATCGTTCAGCATGTTACGGATATCTTCGATACTCTCCTCAGCTGCCTGACGGGCTTTTTCTGGTTTGTTACCAGCACCAAGGCCTTCCTTACCCAACTGTAGGTGTACGGGTACGGGTGAGTCGTTCAGGGCCTGATTGTCTGTGTTGCAGAGAACGAAGGTTACGTCGTGGATACCTTCTCTGTACATGTGGTTGACAGCATTACCACCACCACCACCGACACCGATCACTTATTCTTCTTCAACGATAGACTTGCCAAACTTCAGGAATCCTTTCTTCAGTTTGTTCCAAGGACTGTTCTCCCTGCGGATGGCCTCTTCCTCTTCCTTTTTCTTGAGTTCCTCCTCACGTTTCAGACGATCCTCTTCCTCCTGTTGACGACGCTTCTCCTCTTCGGCTGCTTTCTTTTCTGCTTCAGTACGGATAACGCCGGCAGGTATCTCACCAGGTTGACGGACGGGACGTGGGTCGGTAGCAACAGGAGTTGCAACGTGTTTCTGGCCGAAGAGATCACCATTGGGATCAACATAATCTCCAGCACAGTTGATGTCACCCTTAGCCAACAGGCCGAGAACGGTGTTCATCATACCATTGTGAGCTTTGATGTCCTCATTATTGGAGAGGATGGTCTGAGACACAAACTTCGCAATACGGATCTTCTCTACATGTGTATGATTGATAAAGGCCTTCTCGATATTCTTCATGTTTGAGCCGCCACCTGTCAGGATGATGCCGCCAAGTAACTTGTCGTAATACTCAGAAGGAATCTGATACCATACATTCTCGATGATTTCCTCCAGTCGGCCCTCAACGATTTCGATAAACTTACGACTCTCAATCTGGCGTTCTGCATCGATAGAGTATTTCAAGTCGTTATCAATCTCACTATTATCGGTGTAGGCACAACCGTATTTCAATTTCATCTTCTCTGCATCGCTTTCTTCAATCTGAAGTGTTGCGATATCCTTGGTGATATTATTACTTCCCAGAGGAATAACAGCAAGATGGCGAAGGACATTCTTTGAATAGACAGAGACTGTGGTCGTGTCGGCTCCGAGATCTACAAGTGCACATCCTGAGCGACGCTCTGCTTCCGTGAGAACGCTGTCGGCTAGAGCCAAAGGAGCCAGATACATCTCTGCTACATTGATGCCAGCGGATTCAAAACATTTGTTCAGGTTGCGATAGAATGCACCACGTTCCAAAATATTGAGGAAATTGCCTTCCAGGTGGTTGGCTTGGATTCCTACGGGGTCGAGTTGCAACTGAGAGCCCACCTTATATTCCTGAACAGCAGCATCGAGAATTTCCTGATCGGGATATACCATATTGCGGTTGGCATCCATCAGTTCAATCACCATGTCTTGAGTGATGATGCTTTCGTTGGGCAGATCCTTGGCGATAACGTTTTTGACGCTGCGGATGGACTGACCTCCGACACCTACATATACCTGACGGATTTCGGTCTTGAGTTGAGCTTCCAGCTTTCTGACAATATTGGTGAGGCATTGAGCGGTCTTGTCGATATTATAGACCACTCCTTTGCGAATGAAGGCAGAAGAGTTCTCCTTTACAACGGCAAGTACCTGAATGCTGCCGTCGAGATTCTTCTGTCCAGCGATACCGGTCATTTTGGATGAACCGAGTTCAATTGCTACGATAAATTCCTTTGCTGCCATCTCTTATAACTTATTTATTTTTTCCTTTTATTTTTCTTGCAGATAATCTGATTGTTGAATTCTACGCTGATATAGTTGTACTTGTTCCAACCCACCTGATTGAGTCCGTAAATATAAAACTTGCGGAGACGGTCCAGTTTCTTATCTATGTCAACAGGTGCGCCAAGATAGGCGATATGGTCTCCAACACGTGGCACGACCTCGATAGAACCGTCTTCTAATATATTCATCTGAACAATCTGGTTTCTCCAGAATGGATCGTACAGAATATGACTGGCGACGCGTGTCAGTGTATTCTTGGCGTATTTGCGGTTGATCGATCCGGTTGCGATGATCAGATCGGTGACATATCGGCTTTCCGGCATCATACTGCCATGGGTATCCAGATAGTAGTTCTCGCCATTGTCAGCCATGACCCTAACCACTGGGATGCGTTGTTTGATCTGGATGCAGACATTGCCACTCTGTGTCTTATAAACCTCAGCCTTCTCAACAAACGGGCTCTTTTGCAACGTTTCCTCAATCTTTCTGGGACTGATATCCGTCAGAGGCTGTTTGAGTGGATAAAGATGTTCTTTATTCAGAGCTTGTTTGATTTCATCGGCTGTCATGAAACCATCGTAGATATTCTGCTCAATATCGATCTTTACCTCATTGCAATGGCTGTCCTTCGCATCGGGTTTATTAAACGCGGTGACGGCCAGTAGCAGATAGGTGGCAACGACAATGTCGCAGGCTACAATCAAGGTCTTTTTCCAGTCGATAGACATCTTTTGGTTATTTACTATTTAGCAACTTTGCAATTTCCGGAACCTGGTTGTCAAGATCACCAGCTCCAAGTACGATCAGCACCTCAAAAGAATGACTCTTTACGAAGTTGAGTACATCGGCCTTGAGTATCATCTCCTTTTTCACGCCTGGCTTCAGGTTGTCGTAGATGAGTTTCGATGTGACTCCCTCGATAGGTAACTCACGAGCAGGATAGATTTCAGTAAGGATTACCTCGTCCAACTGACTCAGAGCATCAGCGAAGTCCTTGTAGAAATCCCTTGTACGTGTATAGAGGTGAGGCTGGAAGATAGCAGTGATATGCTTGTCTTTATACAGCTCACGGATACTTCGTGCACTTTGATAGATTTCCTTTGGATGGTGGGCGTAATCACTCAGGAATACAAGCTTGTCGGTCTTGATCTTAAAGTCGAAACGACGATCAACTCCTCCATAGGTCTGCATGCCATGTTTCAGCTCTTCGGCAGTGCAGCCGTTCAGTTGTGCCATTGCCATCGCTGCGATACCATTCTCGATATTAATGGGGATGGGCTGTCCAAGGTTGACATCCTTGATGCTTTCTATGGGAGAGATGAAGTCGAAAGTAATCTCTCCATTCTCAATGCGGATATTCTCAGCATGAAAGTCTCCTTCGTTGAGGCTATAGTCATAACGGCGCACGCCAGACTGGATATTCTCCTTCATCTCCAGTCCGCGATGGATAATCAATGCACCTCCAGGTTGTATGAGTTCCGAATAGTGACGGAAACTCTCCAGGTAGGCATCCTTTGTACCGTAGATGTCCAGATGATCAGGGTCAGTAGATGTGATGACACTCATCCATGGGCGAAGCCAATGGAACGAACGGTCGAACTCGTCAGCCTCGATCACGACATAGTCAGAATCGGAAAGGATGTAGTTCGTACCATAGTTCTTGGAGATGCCACCTAAGAAAGCATTGCAGTCCAAGTGGCTCTGATGCATGATATGGGCGCACATTGTAGAAGTTGTGGTTTTACCATGCGTACCAGCCACGCAGAGTCCTTTGTGAGCTTTGGTCAGAGTGCCCAACACCTGAGCACGCTTCTGTATCTCGAAACCATTTTTCTGGAAATAGCAAAGTTCTTGATGCTCTGCGGGGATTGCTGGCGTATAGATGACCAGACATTCCTGTTTGTTCTTACAGGCCTGGGGAATCTGATTGACATCTTCTTCATAGTGGATGAGCATGCCCTCTTTTTCCAACTGACGTGTCAGGTCAGAGGGAGTCTTGTCGTAACCTCCTACAACAAGGTCTTTGTTAAGGAAGTATCGTGCGATGGCACTCATGCCGATTCCTCCTGCACCTACGAAATAGACTGATTTGATATCGTTTATATTCATTTTGCTAACTTGATAACTTCTTTGGCGATAATATCTGCAGAGTCGGGGAGGGCAAGTTTAAGCACATTCTCACTGAGCGACTTCAGCTTCTTCTCATCGTTAACGGTTTTAACTGCTAACTCCAACAGCGTGGCAGGTGCTTCTGCATCCTTTACGTAGATGGCTGCGTCTCTGTTAGCCAGAGCCAGTGCATTCTTGGTCTGGTGGTCCTCTGCCACATTGGGACTCGGCACAAGGATTACAGGTTTGCCTATCAGACAAAATTCGGAGATACTGCTGGCACCAGCACGACTAATCACGAGGTCGGCGGCTTTATAAGCAGCGCCCATGTCGGTGATAAAGTCGGTAACTACAAGATTGGGGATGTTTTGTCCTTCCAGTCTCTTGGCTATCTCAGCACTGTAGTACTTTCCTGTCTGCCAGATAAACTGAACATCGGTGCCCTTCACCTGATCGAGATGCTGTAGCACACTCTCATTGATGGTGCGTGCCCCCAGGCTACCACCTACCAGCAGAATCGTTTTCTTAGCAGGATCGAGTCCAAAGGACTTGATGGCTTCTTCTTGGGTAATGGTGGTATCGAAAAGTGTTTGACGTACAGGATTACCTGTCAGGATGATTTTCTCTGCGGGGAAGAAACGCTCCATTCCTTCGTAAGCAACACAGATTTTAGCTGCCTTCTTGGCCAAGAGCTTATTCGTGACACCTGCATAGGAGTTCTGTTCCTGAATCAGACAGGGTATCCCCATCGCAGCAGCCTTGTTTAGTGTGGGACCGCTGGCGTATCCACCAACGCCTACAGCTACTTGGGGCTTAAAGTCCTTGATGATTTGTTTAGCCATGCGCTGGCTCTTCCATATTTTATAGAGAACCTTGAAATTCTTCAGCAGATTCTTTCGGTCAAACCCACAAATGGGCAAGCCTTTGATCTCATAGCCTGCCGCAGGTACGCGTTGCATCTCCATTCGTCCCAGTGCGCCAACAAACAAGATTTTGGCATCTGGACGCAGAGCCTTTACTGCATTTGCAATAGATACAGCTGGGAATATATGACCACCTGTTCCGCCTCCGCTAATGATGACTCTCAGTTCTTTTTCCATACCTTTTTCAATTTGCCTGCAAAATTACTAATTATATTTCTTTTACCGCTATTTTTTCAGGTCTTTTTTTTGCTGAACGGCTAACACTTAAAATAACGCCTATATAAGCGCAATTGATGATGGTTGAAGTACCACCTTTACTGATGAGCGGGAGAGGCTGACCGGTAACAGGAGCAATACCCACGGCAACGAGCATATTAAAGGTGGCCTGGATGACTAACAGCAATGCCAATCCCATGACAAGGAAGGCAGGGAAGTTATTTTCACATCGACTGGCAATTCTAGCGGCACGGTAGAGCAGTACGATATAAAGCAATACCACAAATGCAGCACCGACAATACCTAACTCCTCAATGACAATAGCGTAGATGAAATCGGAGAAGGCTTGTGAGAGGAAGTCGCGTTCTACTGATTGCCCTGGTCCCTTGCCGATAATGTTACTCGATACAATGGCAATGTTTGCATGTGCTACCTGTGCATCTTTGTCAAGATCATAATCCTCTGGAGAGATATCTTTTTTATCAATGTGTTTGACGATGCGGTTTCTCCAAGTCACGAAACGGTGGAAGACACCGCCTCCCTTTATAACTTTTGTGTCAGTGTTGCCACCTGCCTGAACAGCTTCAACAGTCTGCTTATTATCTTCATCAGATGCTCCTATGCTTCCTAACGTAAAGACCATCGTCAGGAAAATAGCTATGAGGATGGATGCGACTCCAACTAATTTCGCCATCTGTGATAATGGGACTCGTCCGATAAACATCATCAGGAAGATAACAACAAATAGAAGTGCTGCAGTAGAAAGATTTTCTATTCCGATGAGTGCAGCTGTAGGTAGCACGATACAAAGAATATACTTGAAAGCTTTCTTATCAGCCCCGTCTTCACGCTGCATGGCACTAAGGATTTGTGCTGTAATGAGAACCATTGTTCCCTTGGCAATTTCAGAAGGCTGGAAGGTAACACCACCAGGAAGGGAGATGACGCGGTTAGCACCATTGATGGATTCACCTCCTACCAGCACCCAAAGTAGGGTCAGACCGGAGATGATGAGCAGGAATGGGGTCATCAACTTGAAATAACGACAGGGTATGTTCAGTGTGATGACAGCTGCCAATGCACCTATCAGAATCGTTACGGTATGGAAAGCAATCGGTCCGATATAGTTCTGGCTCTTATAGGTCAGGTTACTCGAAGCAGAGAATACTTCGACGATACTGATCATACAGAGGAAGAAAAATACCATCCAGATGACCTTGTCTCCTTTGAAAATGTTACCTATCTTTTTATTCATTTCCTATGTTCTATAGACTGCGGGCCAGTTCTTTGAATTGCTCACCTCGATCTTCCATGTTCTTAAACAGGTCGAAGGAAGCACAACATGGGCTCAGAAGGACTGTTTCGCCAGGTTTCGCCATCTCATAACAGGCTTGCATGCACTCTTTCATGGAATGGGTGTCGCGTACTGGGATGCCGAGGTTGTCAAAGTTGTCGTGTAGCTTCTGATTATCTGCTCCAAGATAAACGATGCCAGAGCACTTTTCCTTGACCAGAGGCTTAATGGGCTCGTAGTCGTTACCTTTGTCCTTTCCGCCAATGATCAGGATGACTTTGGTCTTCATGGCCTCAAGGGCATACCAGCAGGCGTCTACGTTAGTGGCTTTGGAGTCGTTGATATATTGTACACCACGGACCGTGCATACTTTTTCCAGACGATGCTCCACACCAGGAAAGTCGCCAAGACTCTTGCGGATCTCTTCTTTCTTGATACCAGCGATATCGGCAGCGATACCAGCAGCCAAGGAGTTGTAGATATTGTGCTTACCTGTCAGGCTCAGACTTTCCTGTTCCATATTGAATGGTTCGGGCTTCTCGATTTTATACTGACCTTCCTCGATATAGCCAATCACACCTTTTTCCTTCAGCTCTGAGAAAGGATACTGGATAGACTTGATATCGTATTTATCCAACTCGCGCTTAATGATAGGATCATCAGCCCAGTAGATGAAGGCATCGTTGGGAGTCTGATTCTGGATGATACGCATCTTGGCATCCACATAGTTCTGCATCTCGAAATTGTAACGATCCAGGTGATCTGGTGTGATGTTCAGCAGAATAGCAATATTGGCACGGAAGTCATACATATTGTCGAGTTGGAATGAACTCAACTCAATAATGTAATATTCGTGTGGTGTTTCTGCTACTTGAAGTGCCAGTGAGTTACCGATGTTACCGGCCAGTCCTACATCATAGCCTGCTTCTTTGAAGATGTGATAGATGAGTGATGTGGTGGTAGTCTTACCGTTTGAACCAGTAATACAGATCATCTTTGAATGGGTGTAACGACCGGCAAATTCGATTTCACTGATGATATGAATACCTTTCTCTATAGCTTTCTTCACCATTGGGGCTGTTTCTGGAATGCCGGGACTCTTGATAATCTCGTCGGCATTCAAGATCTTCTCCTCTGTGTGTTGACCCTCTTCCCACTCAATATGGTGGTCATCAAGCATCTTCTTATATTTTTCGGCAATTTTTGACATGTCAGATACGAACACATCAAAGCCTTCTTTCTTGGCAAGCACGGCTGCGCCTGCACCGCTTTCTCCAGCACCTAATATAACGATTCTTTTCATTTTCTATCTCATCTTTAATGTTATCAGTGTCATAGCCGCGAGGATAATGCTAACAATCCAGAAGCGGATGGTAATCTTTGACTCATGGAAAGGACGATGTGGCCAGCCTTTCAGTATGTACTGGCTAGTAGCGTCGAGTTGTGAGTCCAATTTGCGGAAGTTGTCATGTATCGGTGTGGCGCGGAACACACGGACGCGCTTGCCTTTCCTTTTCTGAATTTTGAACCACTGTGTCTGAATGACCACACTCAGGCTCTCAACAAAGAAGATGCCACAAAGGATGGGTAACAACAACTCTTTGTGAATGATAACGGCACAAACGCCAATGATACCTCCAATGGTCAATGAACCAGTATCACCCATAAAGACTTGTGCAGGGAAGGCATTATACCAAAGGAAACCGATCATAGCTCCTATAAATGCGCATAGGAAAACTACCAGTTCCTCTGAGTGGGGTATGTACATGATATCGAAGTAGGAGGCATAGCCAATGTGTGAAGACACATAGGCTAATATACCTAAAGCCACACCGACGATTGCTGAGTTTCCTGCGCACATTCCGTCCATTCCATCATTAAGGTTTGCACCGTTTGAAACTGCTGTTACTACAAAAATAGTCATGAAGACGAAGATCATCCATCCAGCAGCGACTTTATACTTACCGCAAAAGCTCATAACACTGGAGTAATTCAGATTGTGGTTCTTAATGAACGGTATGGTAGTCTGGAGTGACTTTACAGCCTCACTCTTATGCTTAATCACAATTTCTTGGTTCTGCATTTTAACATCCATATTCTCACGTACAACTACATCAGGGCTAAGCCATAGTGTGAGTCCCACGATAAATCCGATACTCACCTGACCTATAATCTTGTATTTGCCTTTTAGACCATCCTTATTACGACGGAATATCTTGATGTAGTCGTCGAGGAATCCGAGGAATCCGAGCCACAATGTTGTGGCAACCATCAGAATCAGGTATATATTTCGGACGCGACCTAATAGAATAACGGGTACTAAAATACTAACGATGATAACGACACCACCCATTGTTGGTACACCCTTCTTCTCTACGCCAAATGGATCTATGCTTGGGTCACGCTCCGTTTCAAATATCTTTTTACGCTTCATCCATTTAATAAAGCGCTCGCCAAACCATGCTGAGATTAGCAGAGAAAGAATGAGAGTTAAAAGAGCTCGGAACGAGATGTAGGACCACATATGTGAGCCTGGAATATCGTACTGGTCGAGGAATCTAAACAGATAGTATAGCATAAATCATAAAGTTTTAAGCATTAAAGATATCACGAACAACTTCCTTATCATCGAAATGGTGTTTCACACCCTGAATCTCCTGATAGTCTTCATGTCCTTTACCGGCAATCAAAATAACGTCACCTTTCTCTGCCATCATACAGGCAGTACGAATAGCCTCACGACGATCCACGATACTGATGACTTTCTTCATCTGTTTATTATCGAGACCTGCTAACATGTCGTTGATGATATCTTGGGGTTCTTCAAAACGAGGATTGTCGCTGGTAATAATAACCTTGTCACTTTGTTTAACAGCTTCCTGAGCCATGAGTGGACGTTTCCCCTTGTCACGGTTTCCGCCAGCGCCACAGACAGTGATAACTTTGCCTTTACCATCCAATACCTCATGGATAGCATTGAGTACGTTCTCTAAGGCGTCAGGTGTATGTGCATAGTCAACGATGGCAGTATAACCTTCTGGTGAATGGATGGGTTCCAAACGTCCGTTTACGCTCTTTAAGGTGCTCAGGACAACCAGTATATCCTCTGGTTTCTTACCCAACATAACTGCAGCCCCATAGACAGCCAAGAGATTGCTTACATTAAATTTGCCAATGAACTGCACACCGACTTCTCTACCGTTTATGTCAAGGTACATGCCTTCGAAATGACATTCGATAATCTTTGCTTTGAAGTCTGCCATCGTCCGTGTAGAATAGGTCTTGATTTGTGCCTTACAGTTCTGCACCATAACAGCACCATTCTTGTCATCGGCATTCGTGATGGCGAATGCATCCTTGTCCAAACCGTCGAAGAAGGCTTTCTTCGCATTACGATAGTTTTCAAAGGTTCCGTGGTAGTCCAGATGATCGCGAGTAAGGTTGGTAAAGATTCCGCCAGTGAATCTCAGGCCACCAATACGTTTCTGTGCGATGGCATGGCTGCTACATTCCATAAAGGCATATTCGCAACCAGCTTCCACCATCTGGGCAAGCAGATGATTCAGTTCAATGGGATCAGGTGTTGTATGGTCTGCTGGGATTGGCTCACCCTCGATGTAGTTACAGACGGTAGAGAGCAGTCCGCATTTGTGGCCTAACTTCCTGAACATATTATATAATAAGGTGGCAATGGTGGTCTTACCGTTCGTACCCGTTACGCCTACGAGTTTCAATTTGCTGGAAGGATCTCCGTAGAACTGGGTTGCTACCTTTCCAACATTGTCTTCCGTTGACTCAACGGCGATGTATGTAACACCTGGTTCCCGTTTGTTGGGGAAGTATTCGCAGAGAACAGCAACTGCTCCCTGCTCAATGGCCTTTGGTATGAACTTGTGACCATCGGTTTGAGTACCAGGAATTGCAATAAAGAGATGTCCTTTCTCGATTTTTCGGGAATCGATATTCACACCTGTAATCTCTACCTCTGTATCACCTAGGATATTGAGGACCTCTACATTCTCGAGCAGTTCGTTCAGTTTCATATCTTTATTATTTTAGATTATTCCATATATAGTTCACAAATCATACCTTCTTTAATGGCGGTGCCTGCATAGATACTTTGTGATTTGACTTTACCTCTACCGTGCACTCTGGCTTTCACACCACGCGATTCAAGCAGATAGACGGCATCACGGGCACCCATGCCGATGACATCGGGTATGATGCTGTTATTGGTTTTAACCTGCGAAAGGACAACGTCTTTGGTTGCTGTTGTGGCTTTCCCCCAAATTGGATTACTTTCAGAATAAGAACCTCCCCAGTTGGTATTTGTCTTTACACCAAGACCTTTAAGGACGTAGTTGGCTGCAGATATGTTACCATTTTTCACATCTGGTATCAACAGAGAGGTTGAATCCCTGGCATCCTTGGCGCTACGTTTCAGATCTTGAGCCATCACACCTTCAGCTATGCGATGGAAGACGACACCACTCATACCACCACCTGATGCTGGCAGACCTGATTTCTTGATACAGACGATACACGTATAGCGCGGGTCATCGGCAGGGAAGAATCCAGCGAATGACAGCCAGTAGCGGGTAATACCTGAGTGGTAACCACCATATTGGTCAGCAACCTGAGCTGTACCGGTTTTTCCTGCCACCTTGAAAGACTTGGAACCTGCCTTACGACCTAAACCTTGGCTGACAACATGCTCTAATATCGTTTGCATGGTCTTAATGGTCTGTGGCTTTGCGATGCGCTCTTTCAGGACAACAGGCTCAAACTCTTTGACAACTTCCCCATCTTTCATGAGTTGTTTCACGAAACGTGGTTGCATCATTTTTCCATTGTTGGCGATAGCGTTATAGAAGGCCACAGTGTTAATGGGCGCAATCTGGGTCTCATAGCCAATACTCATCCATGGCAGAGTCGTCTTACTCCAATATTTTGTGCGATCTGTGGTTTTGGTGTCCGGCATTCGAATCATTGGGGGGTGATAGCCGACGATAGGAATCTTCAGATCCTCGTGGATGCCAATGCGATAAAGTCCTTTAACATATTCTTCAGGCTTACTGCCATAATATTTGTCGATAAGATAGCTAACACCGATGTTTGAACTGACTTCCAAGGCACGAGCCACATTAATCGTGCCGTAGCCGCCACGACGCCAGTTATGGTCTTTCATTGGACGACCATGCATCTCCATCACACCACAACCTGTAGGAATGGTCATCGTCGTATCTATTCTCCCGTCGTCAAGGGCAACGAGGAAGGAGGCCACCTTAAACACGGATCCTGGTTCGCAACGATAGCTGACAGCATTATTCACCATCTCATGGTATTCCCCATCAGCACCGCGTGTCATATTGACAATGGCTTTCACGTCACCTGTCTTTACCTCCATTAGGATAGCAACGCCCATTTCACCGTTAACCTGCGGGTCTTTCAGTTCGTCGATAAGGGCGCGTTCTGCCAGATCCTGCATACTGACATCAATGGTCGTGACAATATCATAGCCGTTGATGGGTGACTGTACTGGGATGTCCATATACTTGTTGAGTACCTTACGACGATGCATCAAGCCATTGGTGCCACGCAAGATGGAATCGAAAGATAACTCTAAGCCGTTCTTCGCACTATCCATGGCACCGAACATGGAGCCGATGGTACGTTGGGCAAGCGTTCCAAATGGGTGGTTACGGGAATTAAACTCCTCCCAATGGAAACCACCTTTGTAAATAGGCTCTCTGAATATAGGCAACTTGCGTACTTCACAGAAAGTGTTATAATCGATGCGGCGCGGCCAGATGGGCCAATGACGGGCACCAACCTTGCCATTCTTCATGACCTTTCGTTTGCCTGCCAAAAGATAGTCCTTGAAATCATTGACGGTTCTGGTTGGGAAAATCTGGTTCAGTTCGTATGCAATGCTGTCAATCTTCTCTGCCCAGATGGAATCTCGCTTGTGAACACCAATGGAATCGTCAGTTCCAGCCTGGAAATCCATGTAAATCTTATACTCAGGGAGACTGCTGGCCATCAGCTGACCGTCACAACTCAGGATATTACCACGATTAGGTTTTACACTGACACTATCACGTTTCAGTCGTGAGGCCACCTGAGTCCAATAATCTTTCTTAGCCGTCATGATGTACATGGCTTTACCCACAATGGCAAAACCAATGAGCGTCAACACTACTGCAATGGCGAAGTAGCGGGGCATGACCTTTTCGCTTTTGAACTTACTCATACCTTTCTTATTCGGCTACATTAATTATATAAGGTGGTTGGTCTGCAACATGGAGCAGGCTGTCCTTGTTCTGTTTGAGTGCGTCGAGCACATGACTCTCACGACATTTCTCCGTGAGGGTACTGGAGCTGGAGAGGGCCTTGTATTTCGCATCAAGCAGTTCCTTTTCCAGCTTGTCTATGGTCAACATGTCTTGCTGACATTGGTATCTGATAGCAACATAGACAATACAGAATACAACCATTAGCACGAAAAGCCATATCTGACGGCGAACCATGTCGGCTGTCAGGAAATCACCACCGAAGCCTTTTCCTTGATCAGCTGGATAGTCTTCTTCGCCTGCTCTTTCATTTCGGCGGCCTCATCCTTCATGCTGACCTCCTCTTGAACAGCAGGCTCTTCCACTACCGTCTCTTGCATCTCCAGTTCTATATCGTCATTCTTCTTCATATCAATTACATTTCGCATCTTTCTGCAATGCGCAGTTTGGCACTACGACTACGGGGATTACGCTGTTGCTCCTCCTCGTTGGGAATAATCACCTTATTACTAATTTGTCGGAAGGGGGCTACTGTACGTCCGAAGAAGTCTTGGTTGACTTTCCCTTCTGCATTACCTGCTCTCATGATATTCTTCACGATACGATCTTCCAACGAATGATAGGTGATAACCGAGAGTCTGCCGCCTTCTCTGAGAACATCCTGCGCTCCATATAGCATTTCCTTCAGTGCTTCCATCTCGTGGTTTACTTCGATACGCAGTGCCTGAAACAATTTGGCGGTCTCTTTCTTCTCACGTTCGCGAGGAAACAGGCACTCCGTAATCTGTATCAGGTCTCCTGTTGTCTCAATGGCTTTAGTCCCCCTTGCCTTGATGATGGCAGAAGCTACTTTGCGAGCATTTTTAATTTCACCATAAATATAGAAAATATCTGCCAACTGCTCTTCGTCATAATTGTTGAGGATTTCTGCTGCAGTCATTCCAGAGCGTTTATTCATACGCATATCCAGTGGGGCATCGAAACGGAAAGAAAAACCTCTGGTTTCATCGTCGAAATGATGGCTGGATACACCCAAATCTGCCAGAAGTCCGTCAATGTGTTCCACACCATAATAACGCATCCAGTTGCGAAGATATCTGAAATTACTTCTTACAAACGTGAATCTGTTGTCGTTAAGAATATTCTTTTCAGCGTCTTCGTCCTGATCGAAGCTATACAGATGCCCGTTTTCTCCGATACGACTTAAAATTTCACGACTATGACCACCACCACCGAAGGTTACATCCACATAGATACCGTTGGGCTTGATGTCAAGCCCGTCAACGCTCTCTTGAAGGAGCACCGGAACGTGATATGTTTCAGCGGTTGTTATCATAAGGACATTTCGCTATTCATGATTTGTTCAAACTCGTTGCCAAAATCTTCCTCTGACTTAAGCGTCAGTTTCAGATTCTGCGGCGTCCAGATCTCAATTGTATCGTCCATCCCGATAAATTGGATGTCCTGCTCGATATCAGCTGCCTTTTGCAGTCGTTTGGAGATAAGAAAGCGTCCGTTTCCGTCGAGATTCACTACTTCTGCTTCTGACACGAACTGACGGAACATCTGCTGATGAGTTGGTTTCCAAGGACGAAGTTGATTCTTCAACATGTCAAGTCGCCCATTCCATACGCTCTCTGGATATAGTACCAGACATTTCTGGAAAACGTCTTTGCGCAGCACAAGATTTTCCTCGCCAGCTGCCTGTAGCACCTTGCGGAAAATGGCTGGTAGAAAGGCTCTTCCCTTCGCATCAGTCTTCGCTTCTATATTACCTAAAAAGCGCATACGTACATCTTTATAAAGAAATCGGTTACAAAGATAGATAATTTTCCCCACTTTCCACCACTTTTCCCCACTTTTTTCATAATTTAACTTTATTTTGTTGATTTGCGGGGGATTTGTGTATAAAATACATTTAAAAAGAAAGATTTTTCCCTATTTTTTGCTCAGATTTAAAAGAAATGTGCTATTTTTGCACCTTGGTTAGTGTTTAGAGAATTAAAAATGGCAACTGTCACAGAGAAAACAATCGACATTGATAGCATTCTGAAGGGAAAGATGGGCGCAAAGGCGAAGTTTGTGCCACGTTTCCTGGTTAACTGGTTAATTCGCATTGCCCATCAGGACGAGGTGAATGCCTTTCTTTGGGATAGTCGTGATAAAGTTGGAGTCGAGTGGCTGGAGGCTTGTGTGAAATATCTGGATATGACATTAGAGGTTGAAGGGAAAGAGAATCTCCCTGCTCCTGATGACAAGAGACTCTATACGTTTGTGAGCAACCATCCTCTGGGTGGTGAAGACGGTGTGGCCTTAGGTGCCATTATCGGAAGGCACTATAACGGACGATTCCGGTATTTAGTCAATGACTTGCTGATGAATCTTCCTGGTCTCGCACCACTGTGTATTCCTATTAATAAGACAGGTCATCAGGGAAGGAATTTCCCTGCGATGGTGAAGGCTGGTTTTGAAAGCAACAATCACATGCTGATGTTCCCCGCAGGCCTTTGTTCTCGTCGTCATAATGGTATCATAAGAGACATCCCGTGGTCAAAGACCTTTGTGTCAAAGAGTGTTGAATATCAGCGCGATATCGTGCCTATCCATTTCAGCGGACAGAACTCCAACTTCTTTTATCGGCTTGCGAACTTCAGCGATAAGTGTCTGCCATTTAATCTGGCGATGCTCTTTCTTGTCGATGAAATGTATAAAAATGTGCATAAGACCTTTCATGTTACCATCGGAAAACCTATCCCTTGGCAGACGTTTGACAAGAAAAAAACACCGATGGAATGGGCACAATTTGTAAAAGACAAGGTATATTCACTTGAATAATGCAGAACTAAATAACTATCAGAATTCAATAAACCAAACAAATGGAACAAGAAATCATCCAGCCAATCGACAAGGAAGTCCTAAAACGTGAACTGACTCCAGAACTTCAGCTTCGTATGACCAACAAAAGTCATAACGAGATTTACGTCATAACTGCGCACAATGCACCCAATGTGATGAAAGAGATCGGGCGCCTGCGTGAGATTGCTTTCCGAGAGGCAGGAGGTGGCACAGGTAAAGCGATGGATATTGATGAATTCGATACCTGTGAGAAATATCGTTACCTGGAAGGAACGGATTGGGAGATGGACGAGAAGGGACAGCCCAAATTGGCTACGAGTCACATGTTCCACTTCTCGGAGAAGTTCCTCAAGGAGTATATGCCTTACACCATAGAGTTGGGTCGTTCATTCGTGTCGCTGCCCTACCAGAGCTCCCGTATGGGTGCAAAGAGCCTTTTTGCACTTGATAACCTCTGGGATGGTCTGGGTGCTCTGACGGTTATCAAACCCAACGTGCGTTATTTCTTTGGTAAATTTACGATGTACCCCTCATATATCCGTCGCGGAAGAGACATGATCCTCTATTTCCTGCATAAGCACTTTGCTGATAAGGAGAACCTGATTGTACCGATGAAACCGCTGGAAATCGAGGCTGATCCCAAGGAATTGGAGCAATTGTTCTGCGAGAAGGAGTTTAAGAAAGACTATCTCATTCTGAACACTGAGATCCGTAAGTTGGGCTATAACATCCCACCGCTGGTGAACGCTTATATGAGTCTCTCGCCAACGATGAAACTCTTTGGCACTGCCATCAACTACGGCTTTGGCGATGTGGAGGAGACGGGCATACTTATCGCTATCGAGGAAATCTTCGAGCAGAAGCGTGTGCGCCATATCGATTCCTTTATCAAGGAACATCCTGAGGCATTGAAGATCACCAGTGGTGCCAACAAGGTGATCTATAAGGAGCACAAAGACTAATGATTTAGTCAGCTAATAGCTGAAGACCGATGCCACGTACGGTTTTCAATGTGATTTTGGGCTCATCAGCCAACAGTTTACGCAGTTTGTTGACAAAAACATCGAGTGAACGTGAGGCAAAGTAGTCGTCTTCGGTATTCCAAAAGCGACTGAGAATAGCCTCGCGACGTACCACATTGTTCTTGTTCTCTGCCAAGAGCTGCAGGATTTGTGCTTCTCGCTGGGTGATGGTCTGTGCTTGTCCCGTTTCATCGTTACGCAGTGTGGCGTGTTCTGCATCGAGTGTGTATTTCCCCAGTTTGTAATGGCTGGTCTCTTTCTGTGTCTTGGCGCCGCCACGCATTTTCATCAGGGCCTGGATGTGGGCATCGAGCTCTTCTGGTACGAATGGCTTCTTCACATAGTTGTTGATCCCCAGACGATAACCAGCCTTTACATCGTTAGGTGAGGTAAGGGCAGAAGTGAAGATGATGATCACATTGCCGTCTGTCTCACGGATACGCTCCACCATCTCAAAACCATTCATAACAGGCATATCAATATCTGAAATGATGACATCTGGCTTGGTTTCCTGCCAAGCCTGCAAACCTTCCTTGCCATTGGTGGCTGTTACTACTTCATAACCGCCAATGATATCCTCCAGTCCTGTTTTCTCGATATAGGCGAGTGAGGCGTCATCTTCTACCAGTAATAGCTTAATCATACGTTCTTAGGAATATATAAGGTAAATTCTGAATATTGGTCTTTTTCGCTGTTGACGGTGACCTTACCGCCATGTGCCTGCATCACCTGATCAACATAGTTGAGACCAAGTCCGAAGCCGGAGACGCCACCTTTGCGGTTATGCTCGTGGATGGCTGCCCTGCCGAACTTGTCGAAGATAATCAGTTGGTCTTCTTTTGAGATGCCGATACCATTGTCAAGAACCTTTAGTAGTACGTATTTATCCGTACTATGACTGGTGATGCTGATTTTGATCTCGTCTTTAGAGTATTTGATGGCATTGTCAATCAGGTTTGAGATAGCTTCAGATAGATATTGTTCGTCAGCCCAAACGTGTTTTGTGAGCAAATCAACGGTGAAATCGATGTTTTTCTCCGTTTTTGCCTTCGCTTTCTCAATCAAGTCGTTAATGACAGGCTCCAGATTGACGGTCTGTTTATTCAGGATCAGTTTCTTGTTTTCCAGCTTGGAGATGGTGAGGAGCTTATTGACGAGTGTCAGCAGATGGTTGGCCTCACTTTCGATGATGGTGAAATACTTCTCTTTAATCTCTGGCTTGTCATCCACCTTTCCACTATGCAGGAAACGGGCTCCCATGATGATGCTCGAAAGAGGGGATTTCATGTCGTGAACCATCGCGTATGAGAAATCATTGCGTAAGTCAGCCATCATTTTCTGTTCGTCGAGATAGCGCAGAAGTCTCAGCAGGATAGCCCCAAAGAGTATCAGGATAATCCCACTGGCAAGGAAGAGCGGACTCAGTTGTCTGGCGAGTGTGGGATAGGGATCGTTCAGAGCCAGTTGGATGCCTTTTGACTGATCGCGCCTTGTGCTGAACACACGGGTCTTAAGGGCTGTGGATGTCTCTTGACTATTGCTTCTGCGTAGAATTTTTCCCATTCCATCGACTTCAAGGATGGTGAAGTCACGGTTCAAACCAACGACACTAAGCAAACTGTCCATATAGAGGGCTATCGTATCGAGTGATACCTCAGAGTGGTATCTGCGACTCAGCACGTCGTTCATACCTTCTACCGAGGATACTAAGGAGAGGTCGCCACGCAGTTCCGGCAGACTGAGTGTGTCGCCCTTCGACACGATATCCGCCCTGTGATAACTCTCGTAGAACATCGCCCAAGGCAACTGGTTTCCAGCACGTTCCGAGATGTCACGTGCTGCCGACAGATATGTCATCCACATGTAGAGACCCAGCAGCAGCATCACTGCCACCATTGCCCCTACCGACACATATTTATACTTGTTTTTCTGCATGCCGTCTGCAAAGTTAGTGCAAATCGGGATAAAAACAAAATAAATCGTGTTTTTTATTTTCTTATAGTCTGTTTTTCTCGGCGTTACCAGCACCAGAGCCCTTATACTTTGAACGAGAGACGTTGAAGTTGTAACTCAGTGTCAGACCCACACACTGTGTATAGGTGTACACGTCCCGATCTGTCAGACCGATGGCATAATAAGTGGTCATCTTATTTCTTGATGTGCGGAAGATATCGTTGGCATAAAGCGTACACGAAAGCCGTTCATTAAAGAATGACTTCTGTAGTCGGGCATTCACTGCGAAGTTGCTGCCGCGATACATGAATGCCCAGTGGTTGCTGCCAGTATAACTGACTTGTACCAGTGCCTTTGTCGTGGGATTGATAACGAACCAGCTCTTCAGGTCGAAGCTGAACTCAGGTTTATTTAGTTTCTCAGGCGCACCATACTTCTCTGCATCAAATATCTGCTGGTAGTAGTGCAGTGTGACATTAGGTTGCCAGAACCCCAGTTTTGGTGAGGCGACAAGAGTGGCATAGACACGGTCCTGATGGTCGAAGTTGACGGGTTGGAAGATGGCAATCTCTTTCTCTTCATCATACACTCTGCCAATATGAGTGAAGAGATCGTTTTCACGCGTAAATCCTGCTACAAAAGTCAGCCACGAATAAGTCAGATTAAGGTCGATGCTCTGGCGTACCGATGGGCGCAACAGCGGATTGCCACCCTCATAGAACATCCGGCTGTCATAGACAATCATAGACTCCAGCATGCGATAGGGCGGGCGAGTGATACGCTTGTTATAGCTCAGTTGTGCGCTCCACTTGTCTTTCTGCCATGCTACTGACAGGTTGGGGAACCAGTCGTTATAGGTGCGACTGGGTTCTTGCTGCCATTCGCCAAACGAGTAGTAGTCTGCTTTTACATGCTCAAAGCGGAGGCCGGCATTCAGTCGCCATGATCCTAACTGGCACTCATATTCAGCAAAACCGGCAATGTTCTGTTCTTTCATCTCGTTGTCTGTCTCAGGTATGATGCCTTCTTGATTGACATTGTGACCATAACTCTTCGTGCTTGTGGCTTCTGTTCCACCACTTAGCACCCCTTTCCATATAGGATAAGCCAGCACCAGCTTTCCTGCCATCATCTTGCGGTTTTCATGGTTTAGGGTAGTGATGGTGCGGTCCCCCAGTTCTTTACTGAATTCCTGCTGGTTGAGATGACTCTCCGTTTTGCGTTGCAGAATCGTGGCATTCAGGTCGATGTCCAGTTTCCCAGCCTTTCCCACATAATATGTGTTCAGTTCCCACACAGGTTTGTCGAGTTCATCGATGTCTGTCTTCAAAAGGACGTCACCGTAGAAAGAGCCATTCTTGAGATAGTTCTGCGTCATGTCAGACTTGAACCTATTATAGAATATCTTCTGCGATGAGAAGCTCAATCCAAGAGAATGGTCGGTATTGAAATCGTAACTCAGGCCAGCCTTGTACTGTAGCTCCGTCCTACTACTCCTTACGGGTAAATCCGCATGGACATCGAAAAAGTCTTTCTTGATATGCAACTCCTGCTCAAGGTCCTGATCAGCACTGTAGTGACTGTTGTCGAGTGCTACGTTAGCAGAAACCTCCAGTCCGCCTGTGCGATATTTCAGGGTCAGGTCGTTGTAGCTGCTCCACTTGTTGTTTTTCCACGTATCGCTGGTCACCATCAGACTCAGTCCGTCGCCTTGTGTCTTCATTGTCTTGATACGGACGACGGCATTCACTTCGGCATTGTATTGGGCACCAGGAGCCGTGATGATATCTACGCTCTTGATATCCACCGACTTCAGTTGCTTCAGTTCGCTCTTATCGCGTACTTTTTTGTTATTGATATATATCTCCGGTTCGCCTTTGGCCAGCACTTCAAACTTACCGTCTTTGCCCTTCATCATAGGCATCATCGATAGCAGGTCGTCGGCTGTTCCTATGTCGTGCAGGATGGAGTGCTGCACATCTACCGTCAAGCCGCCTTGCGTCATCTTGTACTGTGGAATCTCACCTTTAACCTCTACGCCTTTCACCATATAGGTCTCTGGCTGGAGGGTGATTGTTCCGACGTGACCCACACTGACGTTGCGAATGACAGTCTTATAACCGATATACGATACTTTCAGCGTGATATGCTGGGTATTACAGGGAATCACGAAGTCGCCATTCTCATTGCTGACACCGCCATTCACAAAACCATCCTTGAGCAGCGTGATATTGGCAAACTCAATAGGCTTGCCACTATCATCAACCACGCGTCCGATAACCTTTGAGTCTTCTTTTTGAGTACATTCTATATAGATATCCTGATGGTCGAAGGTAAGGTGCATGGGATAGAACCCGCAAACCTGGCGGACAGCATCTCTGACTGATACATTCTCCAGATGGGTAGTAACGGTAAAATCCTCCAATTCATCGAAGATAAAATTGAGCTTGTAATGATCCTGAGCGTTATCAATCCAGATCAGCGCCTCGCTGAGTGATACGTTCTGGAAGTTGTGGGATAACTGCTGCGCCTTTGCGCTCATGGCGACAAGGCACATCAAGAGTACATATATCTTTTTCATAGTGCTGGCTTATTCTATGGTGATGGTTTCTTCGTTGAGTGTCAGACGCACTTTCTCGAAGTGGTTGATCTTGTCGATTATCTCCTGGAGGGTGTTGTCGGCCTCCCACTGCAGATAGAAGCGGATGGTGCGAGCATCGTTGTTCTTAAACTCCACCTTGATGTTATAGTTATCACTCACATATTTCATAATCTGCTGTAGTTCCACATTATTAAATTCCACTGGGGCATTCTTTGTGGGAACCACCTTCATGCCGTAGGCCTTCTCAACCTTATTTATTTCAGTCTTACGCTCCGTAATAACCGTCTTCGGCTTCTCGTCTGTCTCGATGAAATGGGCGATTGTGGCGTAGGCAATGCCTGAAAGCATCAGCACACTAATGATAGAGGCTGCAATCTTTAAGATTGGGAATCCACTTCTCTTTTTCTCAAACCTCATCCATTCCCTGCTGGCCTCAGGCACAGGAATATTCACCTCGTCAAACATCTGGTCGAGCTGCTCGTCTGTGTATTTCTCTGGGTGCAGCAGCATCCTGATCTGCTCTTCTTTCTTCATGCTTCTTTGTCTTTAAAAGTTGAACGTAGTTTCCTCAACCCCTGCACGATGTGCTTGTTGACTGCCGACAGACTGATGCCCAGCGAATTGGAGATATCCTTGTACGACTGGTCCTCGTCGAAGTGCATCTTGATGATGCGGCTGGTCTGAGGCGAGAGCTTCTCATCGACGTAGCGATTCACCATTTCGACGATTTCATCGTCATGGTTTTCTTCAGCTATTGCCTCTGGTGTCAGGAGTCTGATGGCCTCCTGCTGTGTCTGGCGGTGTGCAATGATGTTGAGGCAGCGGTTTCGGACACAGGTCAGCAGGTACGTTCTCTGCGACTCTTCTTTCAGCGGAATGGTACCAGTCCACAGTTTGGCGAAGATATCCTGTACCACATCCTTCGCCTCGTCTTCATCGCCCAGCAGAATGTAGGCTGCCTTGTACATCCTGCCTGACTCCGAAAGAAAGAGTGCCTTGAATCGTTGTTCTTTGATCTGCATCTTTTATTGGCCTTGCAAAATTTTCTGCAAAGTTACAAAAAAGAGGGCGAAAACCTCAAAAATATGAGAATTAACCTAAAGATAACATTCGGATAACTTAATGTTATTGCAACTTCTCGTACCTTTGCACCGTCAAATAGATGAAGTTAAACAATTAAAAGCAAAACAATATGGAGTCTATCATCACTATCGCAACCGTTCTTACGATGTATTTCAACGCCGCTAACGACGTGAACGCCCCCTATCTGTACAATTCTGATCTGGAGGACGGTGTCATCCACAAGATTGAGGTCTATGAGCAGAAGGCCGACAACCAGATGTGTGCTAAGATGGAATATCGCTATGAGTATGACAATCAGGGTCGTCTGACTACCCGTGAAGTAGTGCGTTGGGATAGCGAGAAACAGACTTGGGTGAATGATGTACGCCACACCTATAAATATTATAAGAACGGCTACAACGTAGAAATCAGCAAGTGGGATGCCGCAAAGCAGACTTATGATCTCCCTTCTGAGGTGACGCTCTATCGCGAGGTGGCATCCATGACTTCTGTAAAGACCTACAGGATGAATGCTGAAAAGAACGATATGTACCTCGTCAACAGCCTACTTTGCCTGGAGCCTTTCGAGATTTTCAGCGACCGCCTTTTCGCTTAAACTTATAAAAACTCTTAAATTGGTTATACAATCCGTAATTTGGGTATCCCGATTACGGATTTTTCTTTGTACCTTTGCAACCGGATAATAAAACGAGACAATGGAACTTATTAAAGACAAGAAATTCGGAGGCGAGAGACCTCTGTTTGCCCAACACGATTTAAGACTTGAGAATGTAA
>CADCBZ010000063.1 GCA_902799765.1 uncultured Prevotellaceae bacterium | reverse complement strand
ACCGGCCTGGTCCATCTGCTGGGCGGCCTTGTAGAAGTTGTCGTTGAAGAAATAAGAGGAGTAGCCGTCCTGATACATCGTATAGCCCTCTGACAACAGCTGTTCCTGGATGCCAGCCATGTTGGCCTTGGCGACATCAACGGAGAAGAGGTATTCATTATCTAAGAAAGAACGCACGTAGGTGCCTGCCTGTTCCTTTACATAGCCAGTGGGCACACCGTCGGCATCGAGCACAATCTCGCCACCGCGCACTTCCGTCTTGCCAGCCGTACCGTCCTCCTTGATAAGACCGGCTTTCTTAAGCAGGATGGTGTTGGCCAGACCTTTGTGGCCTTCCTCGTCAGCGAAGTAGATGGGAATGTCACTGCATACTTCATCCAACATCTTGCGATAACATAAGTCCTTGGGGAACTTCATCATCTCCCAGCCACTGCCAAATATGACATTAGCGCCATTGTCCTTGGCCTTCTTTACGGCAGCAGGAACGATTTCCTTGATAAACTTGTCTACATCAGTGTCGCGTCCCATGACCGTTCCTACCGACTGGATGGCATAGCCCAGCGCATAGTGGGCGTGACCGTTACCGCATCCAGGCATCACCAGACCCTTTCCGCTATAGTCCACCACCTCGGTCTTGCCCTCTTCCACAAAGGCCTCGGCTCCCGCCTTGTCGCCTACATAGACGTACTTGCCGTCTTTCACGGCAAAGGCCTCAACAATCTGGTTACCCTCGGCGGTATAGATCTTTCCATAGACCACAAGATCGGCACTGGGCTTACTGTTACAACTGGTCATCATCCCCATTCCAAAGATGACAGTCAGCACTGCGATAATCGACAAAATCTTTTTCATAATGTATTGCTTATATATTATATTCTTTATTCCTTATTTTCAAACACCTTCTTTCCCTCGAAATAGGTGGCGGCGGGCTTGGCCTCGTGGATCTCCGTTGCAGGGCAGGTCAGCACGTCCTTGGTGACGAGCAAGAAGTCGGCATACTTGCCTTCTTTGACGCTGCCACGCTCATTCTCAACGAACATCTGCTTGGCCACGTTGATGGTCAGGGCGGTGAGGGCCTGCTCACGGGTCAGCAGCTCTTCCGGCCACCAGGGCTTGGCCTGTTCGGGGTGGTAGACACCTGTCACTGCCACCTCCATGATGCCGAAGGGATCGTCAGGACTGCCACTCAAGGCAGGGAAGTCGGAGTGTGACGACATGTTGATGCCGTGATCGAAGTATGATTTCATGGGATAGCTCTTCGTTTCCATGCCTTTAGGAACATAGCCAGCCTTCAGCAACTCCTGCTTGTCATTGGAGAAATGGTGCCACAACATACCTTCGGTGACGTAGATGTTATGGTCGGCCATACGCTTGTAATCCTCCGGATAGACACCATGCACGTGTACAAGTGTGTTACGCATCTCGTCCTTACCGCCATTGACGTAGGCACTGACGATGCGGTTGACGCCCTTATTACCCATGACGTGCGTGTGTACGGTCACGCCCTTTTCGTTAGCTTTGCGCGTAATGTCGGTCAGTTCCTCTTCCGACCACAGCACAACGCCCTGATGACCGTCGGGATAGAGTGGCTCCACAAAACCGGTGCCGGGTTCTACCGTGCCGTCCACAAAAATCTTGAGCCAGTTGGGCTTCACGCGTGTGGAAGCGTATTTCTTTGCGTCACCGGCTTTGGCCAGCACTTTATCCGTATCCATCCAGCTGTCCAGCTCGGTGGTCAGACCCAGGACAATATGCAGGTCACCGGCCTGGTCTATCTGCTGAGCAGCCTTGAAGATATTTTCATTAAAGAAGTAGGTGGAGTAACCGTCAATATACATCGTATAGCCCTCTGACAGCAGATGCTCCTGCACGCTCTTCATCGTGGCCTTCGCTATGTCAATGGAAAAGAGGCTTTCGTTGTCCAAGAAGGAACGTGTATAAGTGCCTGCCTGCTCCGACAGGAAACCATTTGGCGTACCGTCGGCTGCAATCCCTATCTCGCCGCCGCGTATCTCTTTCTTCAGCACGGTGCCGTCCTCCTTCATAATGCCGGCCTTAACAAGCATGATGCTGTTGACCAGTCCCTTATGACCCTCCTCGTCTGCAATGTAAATAGGAATATCACTGCAGATGGCATCCAAATCCTGGCGGGTAGGCATCTTGTCCTTGAAGGTTAACAGATTCCACCCCTGTCCGAAAATAGCCTTAGCCCCTGAGTCCTTTGCCTTCTTGACTGCAGCGGGCACTATTTCCTTCAGAAACTTCTCGGGGCTGTCTTCATAGCCAATGATTGTTCCTACCGTCTGGATGGCATAGCCAAGCGTATAGTGGGCGTGACCGTTGCCGCAGCCTGGTATCACCAGCCCCTTGTCGGTATAGTCCACCACCTCGGTCTTGCCTTCTTTTACAAAGGCTTCGGCTCCCGCCTTGTCGCCTACATAGACATACTTGCCGTCCTTCACGGCAAAGGCCTCTACCACCTGGTTGCCCTCGGCGGTGTAAATCTTGCCATAGACCACAAGGTCGGCAGTAGGTTTGCTGTTGCAACCGGTGAGCATGCCCAATCCGGCAGTCATACAGATGGCTGCGATGAACGACAGCATCTTCTTAACACTCATACAAATTGTCTGTTTCATTTTCTTTTGGTTTTTTGGTTATTTAGATTTTGCAAAGATAAGCAAATTCCCCCATATAACTTTGCCCAAAAGACCTGACAGATCAAGTTTTGCTGATTTTGAAGTAATTATTGCAGATTTTGAAGCCGCGCCCATATAGTTACGGTCTGTCCCATGCGCTGTTTGAAGGCGAGACAGAAGGTGCTGTAACTGCGGTAGCCGCTTTTGTTTGCTAATTCCTGGATAGTGAAAGAGCGGTGGTTAGCAACTGCATCATGATAGATACTGACGAAATGATTGACGCGAAGATCATTTATATAAGTATTGTAATTCATGCTCTTGCTGGAGAAATACTGGCTAAGATAGAAGCGGTTAGTACCAATGGCCTTGGCAAGTTGGGAAAGAGTCAGGTCGTGCTGCAGGTAGAGTCGTGTGTTGATGCAATTCTGCTGTAGCAATTGCCCGAATTTGTCGATAAGCTCATTTGAGCCTATATCGCCTTCGCACTTGTCAGGAATGTCCAAATCATCAGGAAGGTCCTGCGACTGAGAGACACTCAGGTCACTTAACGTTTCTACTCGCCAAACGAGAAAGCAGGTCAGTATAATGTCAATTACCTGCATAGCGTATTTGTATAACTGACCATGGATTTCAAACACGTAGATGCTGAATCCTAACAAGATCGTGGCCAACACCACCAGACTCTGCCACACCTCCTTGTGCTCCAGATCGGCATAGTTGTCGCGCAGCCAGCATCCGTATTGTCTCGTTGCGCGTACCATATAGATAATTATGCTGATGATCAGCAACAGATAATAGGCATATAACACTGGTAAAATGGCATCGCTACGGGTTGCGATGCACACCATCATTCCTGCAGCGAGTGGTGCCATCATCACGCCTATGGGCCAATGTGGTCGCCTGCGGTCTTGCAGCATGGTGAACAATACGGCTATAGCCAAAGGAAAAACCGTCAGGATGTCTAATAATGTGCATACAAGATAGAGCATCATGATATCCTCGCTGGCGGTAAGATAAATGAGAGGCATATACCATAAATGGCTGAGTGTAGAAGCACCCAGGAACCCCGCCGTCCATCGCCGCAAACGTACAGACGACGTGACATTAGGGGCAATGGCGTTACTGCGACGGAACAGCAGATAGCAGCATGCAATCAAAGCCAGCATGGCCACTGATGCATAAAACATGAGGAATAGAGTATCTTCCCTGATCTGATTGTACATGATTGATAAGTCTTTAACATCCACTTAGATGAGTTTTCGTATCTGGCGCTCCGTTGCTTCGGGCAGAAGTCCGTCCGTGCTTGTCTGTGGGATATACGAAATCCTCTGTCACGATACGTGCAGCCATCTGCAGACGTGTGATGTAGCCATCGAACTTGCTTCTCATATTCGGACCCGTAAAGCCGCACGCAGCCCTCAACTCACGCGTTATCAGACTGCCATTCTCAGCCAGCGTCATCAGGATCGTCTCTTCAATCGAGCCCTCCGCAGGTTGAGGGAACTTACTCCGACGCCAGTTGCACAAGTCTGGCCACCATGCACGGCTGACGAAGCCCGCCTTGCCCGCAAAGAACTTGCCATAGACGCAGTCGCCCTCCTGCACAATCGGTCCCTTCCACTTCCACAGCGGCCAGTCCCAACCACCATCCGAATACACCACGTAACGACATTCATCGTCCACGATGGCCTCTGCAGAATAGCCCGCAATACCACTATCCAGAAGCGGCAGAAACCCTACCTCCTGAATCAGTCCCATCAACTCCGGACAACTATGCACCTCCACGTTCCTCATATAAAATGAGCCTTTGGGTGCAAAAGTACAAAATCTTTGGGAAATAGTGGCATTATCGCCTCACTTTTTTGTTGATTGGCTAAATGAAATACCGCCTACTGCTCCATGTTATACTTTAATAATAACTCTCTGAAAGCTTTTGCTTCAGCAGACTCTTTTACATCTTTCTCAGCTCCAAGCATCCGTGCCGTCGCATGATTTCTCAATTCAAAAAACCTGTGTGCCTGAGGCGTCCACTCCAAGTACTCATAAGCGTGAGGAACTCCGGGTTCTACATAGAGCTCTGTGAAAATACCGGCTTCCATCAGCTTCTGAGCATAGCTCATGTCTTCATCGCAGAAAAGATCAAGACTGCCGACAATCATGAAAGTCTCAGGCAGTCCTTTCAACTGCTCAACGGTTGCAACTGCCGGTGAAAAATAGATCATTTCCTCATCGGAAAGCGCCTTGTCCTTGCCTTCCATCAGCTTTCCCCATCCAAAGACGTTATTCTCCTTTGTCCAGACACAATGCCCGACATATTCATTCTTGTAAATATCCTTTTCACCACCAGTACGGTAGTCAAGCATGGGATAGATTAGCACCTGGCCCTTCAGAGGAACCTTTCCTTTGTCCTTGTTATATAGAGCCAGACGTGCGGTTAGTCCACCACCAGCGCTTTCTCCCTCAATGACAATATTATCAGGATCCACCTTTAGTTCATCCGCATGCTCATATGCATAAAGAAGTCCTGCATATACTTGCTCTAGCTCCATGGGATATTTGTAGGAAGGATCCAGGGAAAGTGTATAGTCAGGAGCAATAACCGTGGCACCGCTCCCATCTGCTATGCCCTGTATTTTGGGCTCATCCATGCTCACATTACCAAAATGATAACCACCGCCATGAATGAAATAGACAAGCGGTGATTTCTCACCCTCTTGGTAATTTGATGGACGGAAGACATACATGTTTATCTTCCTATTCCCTACAACAATGGTCAGTTTTTCAGCGTTCTGGGGCTCTTTCCCCTCTACGCCTAAATCTACATTCGATGTTCCCACAGGCACCGTGATACCATCAATCAGTTCATATCCTTTTGCTAGGAGATTAGCGCTTTTCGTTTTCATATTTTCATTTGTTTTTTAATTCTTTTTCTTTCCGTTAATATACACTTCACTCGGCATGTTGTAGCTGAAGCCTTCATGCTCTGCCGTCAGCAAGTCATTGTCGAATATCAGGAAGTCTGCGTCCTTGCCGACCTCGATAGAACCTTTGGAAGCTTCGATGCCGAGCTGCTTGGCACCGTTGATGGTATATCCCAGCATCATTTCCTCTAATGTCATCTTCTCTTTGGGAGATGGGTATTCTGCAATAACTCTGGTCCTTTCAGGGGCATTCACCTTTTCGTTGATATAGCGCGTCATACCGATTTCCATACCAAGATAGGGACTCCAGGTGCTAAAATCACCATAGATGATGTTGTCGCTTGAGAAAGTCACATTGGCACCTGTCTTCCACATCGACTTGCAGCGGTACATCTTATTCGCACGCTCTTCACCAAGCAGACTGCGCCAGATCTCAATCGGATTGCCACCCGTACATCCGGCATGCCACCATGGTGTGTAGTTGGCAGTAACGCCCAACTTGGCAAAGCGATCCATATCTGCATCGTCCTGAATCTCCAGATGTGCACAGGTCGCTTTCACACGGAATTTGTCACCAAGTTCCTTCCTAGCCAGTTCTACACCGTCGAGAACTGTACGGGAAGATTGTTCACCTACGGTATGAGCATGGAAGTCCAGTTCTGCCTCGTTGAGCAGCTTCATCACCTCTGCTACCTGCTCCTTACTGAAGGTGGTAGCACCTCTCTTATTGGTATCTACATAGGGAGTAACCTGGGCAGCCGTTTCGATTCTCAAGGTTCCATCCATGAATACCTTAAAGGTATGTACATTCAAGTGCTCGCTGTCGAACTTCTGGCGGAAGCGCTTTACCTCCTCCACCACTTCCTTCATCTTCTGGGGGTTCGTGAGCGCAATGCTTCCGTCGATATATACTGGCAACTTGCCCTGTTTGTCCAACTCGTACAAACGTTCATAGATACGTTCGTGGAGCGCCTCGCCCTCAGGAAAACCTGCGTCGAAGACAACAGTCACACCAGCCTTTACAGAATAATCGATCCAACGCAGGAGTTCTGCATCGATCTGCTCATCTGTTACTTCTAAGTCGTCGAAAAGCATGTGCCAACCCGAGGACTCGAATGCATTTCCAGTCACATGGCCGTCTTTACGTACATAATAACTGAGTTCGGGCACGCGATCGGGTGTCTCGTCGGTAATGCCGTGTCTGTCAAGTATCTTGGAGTTCACCCAGACGCTATGGCCTTCACCTTCCAGAATCAGAAGTTCGGCATCAGGGCAGATGGCATCGAGATCTTCCTTGACGATGTCATCCCCATTGAGGTATTTACGCTCCAGAATAAATCTATAACGTTTCAAACCTGGATTGTTCTTGATGCTTTCCGCCATAAAATCCAGAGCTTCCTTTTTGCTGGAACAAAAAATGTACTCGCCCGGATCCATATAAGCGAATCCGATGCTGGTGGTCACATGAACATGGGTGTCGATGATGCCTGGCATGATAAACTTGCCACCAAGATCGGTGGCCTCTCCCTCATAGGCTGAAAGTCCAGCCTCGTCGCCAACATAAATAAACTTGCCGTCCTTCACTACCAGAGCGGTTGCCAGAAGATTGTCCTTGTTTGCAGTAAAAATCTTCGCGTTCTTAATAATCTGATCTGCTTTCATTTTGTGATTACAATATTTTAAGTGTTACATATATTTATAGTCATCGGATTGGATCGCATTGAATGCAAAGTTAGCAATTTCTCCCCAAAAAAGAATCACAGCCTATGTCCTAAGCCGTGATTTTGCAGATTTCGGTAGTTATTTTGCAGATTTCGGTAGTTGAGGACTATTCCTGCCCTTCATGGGCTTTGATCCAAGCAGTCACCGACTGTCCCGTTTTGCGCTTGAAGGCACTACTAAAGGTGTTGTAACTGCGGAAACCACTCTCCTGTGCCAACTGCATGACGGTGAAAGATCGATGAGCAGCAACAGCCTCGCGATAGACGCTGACGAAGTGATTGACACGCAGATTGTTAATATAGGCATTATAAGTCGAATCTTGACTGGAGAAATACTGGCTGAGATAGAACCGGTTGGTACCAACAGCTTTGGCAAGCTGAGAAAGGTTCAGGTCGTGCTGTAAGTAGAGCTGCGTGTCTATGCAATGCTGCTGTAGCAATACTCCAATATTCTTTGCAGGAAAAGCGACCAAGGTTGAGACATTCTTAGTGGTGCTCTCAGGGATACTCAGGTCGCTTAACGTCTCAACTCGCCACAAAAGATAACCGATAAGTACAAGGACAATGACCTGCATGGCATATTGATAAAACGTGCCTTTGCTGGTAAACACATAGATAACGAACACCAGCAGGATGATGGCCAGCACCACGAAACTCTGCCATACCTCCTTGTGCTCCAAGTCAGCATAGTTGTCACGCAGCCAACGACCGTATTGTCTCAATGCGCACACCATATATATAATTAGGCCTATGCACATCAGCAGAAAATAGACATATACCACTGGCAGGAGGACATAACTGCGGACAGCAACTCCAAATGCCCCTCCTACTACGAGTGGTACAAACATCGCGGCAACAGGCCACAGCGGGCGCCTGCGATCTTGCAGCATAGCGAACAATACGATGATCGCCACAGGAAATAAAGTCATACAGTCAAGGAATCCGCCTATCAGGTCAATCGTCATAATATCCTCGCTTGAAGAGAGAAAGAAGATCGGCATATACACCACATGATTCAGGACTAAGGCAGCAAAGAAGGCTGCAGTCCAGCGACGCAGACGTACTGGCGGCGTAACGTCTTTGGCAAAGGCATTGCCCTGACGAAACAACAGATAACAACTTGCCATCATGGCCATAGCCGTCACGACGGAATAAAGTATAATAAAAAGGGTATCTTCCCGAATCTGATCGTACATGATTGATAAGCCTTTGGGTGCAAAAGTACAAAATCTTTGGGAAATAGTGGCATTATCGCTTCATTTTTTTGCCTTATTTAAACGCGTCACTTTTCCTTGACGCGCTTTAAGTATTGACTTTCCACACTACCGTCGTCATCTCGGCTCACCACCATTTCAATCTTGTCATGTGCCTTGTTGGTGGTCACGGGGAATGTATCCCTCCTGTTTCTTTCAAGCGATTTTCGTAGTGATTCTTTCCACGCGGCTATGTTCAGATCCCTGATGTAACGATGCACGGAATCACGCATCTCAGGCCTGTAAGTAATATGCGACGTGTCCATTTCAACTTCTATAGATTTCGGAGTGTTCACCATAAACAGTGTGTCGTCCTTGAGACTCCATTTCCCGCCATATTTATATGTTAAAACAATTTCATCATTATAAAATGGATTGGCAAAATGCGTTATAGTCTTTATGCTGAAAGAATCATTTTCCAGGAATTCATAACAATGGTCTTGATACCCACTCGCCTTACGTTCCCATTGCCCCATCAGGTCACGCTTTCTGACTGGGCTTCCGCTTCGCTGGCTATTCTTGATATACTCAGAGAGCTCCTCGTCGCTGATATTCATGATGAACTTATTGCGGTCGCTGAGATCTTTCCACCTTTGCGCCATACTACGGTAGACTCTTGTCCGCATGTTGGAGAAGTCGATACAATACTGCACCTTGCGATCCTGCAGCTTTTCTTTCAGGAGGGCAGCGAAGTCAACTTCGTGGGTTTTTGACGTAGAGTTGATTCTGATCTGACAAAATTCATCAAAGGTGATAGGCTTGGCAAAAATCGGGTTATTCGCCATATAGGTCTCAACTTTCCTTCTTTCACGATAGAATCTCTCCATATTATCAATGAAGGCCATGTTGTCCAGATTGCTCCAGATGTCCTGGCTGCTTTTGAAGATATTCTCTTTGGCGTCATCGAAGATGGCACGGTCAGGGTCGTAGTCGATTAACATATCCAACGCCAATTCGATCGTATCCTTTGGCAGTGATGCTATCTGGTCCAGATGCGCCAGGATATACTGCATGGCATTGTTCATCTCCTCTTCATCCTTGGCCATCTCTTCCATCTGTTCGACACACACATCGATGTCGTGAATCACCATCATGGCCGTCTGACGCTGGATGTCTGCTTTCTCCTTGCTTTCAATCAGTGCTGACGTTCCGAACGTCAGAAGAATAGAGATGGTAGTGCCTAGTACGCTGGTGAGGAATCCCTTTCCCCACGAGTTTGTCATCTTATTGGGTTTGAAATTAATCATACGCTCTGTTAAATGCAATGTATGTCTTTGTAACCTTTTGGCTACAAAAATACAACATTTTTGGGAATTAGCGGCATGATTGCCTCACTTTTTATTGATTGGCTAAATGATAACAGATATTTTTAAAATTATACAAAAATGCGTTACGCAAATTTGTATAATTGGAATATCCTGAGCAGAATGTAGAAGCCTTGTTGCGCACTTATATTCAAGATTGTAATAATGCAAGATTCATATTCTCAGGCTCCAAGCGTCACATGATGGGCGAGATGTTCTCCTCACCAGCCAGACCATTCTATCAAAGTGCTTCAACGTTATCATTGAAACCGATTCCACTTGATTCATATACTTCTTTTATCAGAAGTCATTTTGAACAAGGAGGGATGCAGATAGAATCAGATGCCATCAGCTATATCTATGAGAAATTTGAAGGTACTACCTGGTATATACAAAAGATATGTAATGAACTATATGCTATGGCTGAGCAGAATCATCCTTGTGGTATAAAAGATGTGGATGTGGCTATCAACTACGCTATAGAAGAAAAAGACGACACCTATCAAGACTTACTGGCAAGACTCTCTGCCAAACAAAAAGCATTGCTCATCGCTTTGGCCCACGCTGGTAAGAATGCCAAGCCAACAAGTGGAGAATTCATAAAGAAATACCATCTTTCATCGGCCAGTGCAGTACAAAGATGTTTGTCCGCCCTTCAGGAAAAGGATATCATCACAAACCATACTGGGAATTACTATATCTATGATTACTTCCTTTACTACTGGTTGACAAAGAACTAAAAGAAATACCGCCCGAAAGCCAACAGACGACATTCGGGCGGTATGATAAACCTGTTAGAGAATATAGTAGTTTGTCATTTCTCCTGATAAGCTGCGATGCGCTTTGCCACGTTGTCCTTGATGTTGTTATAGAAGATGGAGTAGTCGTCCTGGTGATAACTCTGCGGTCCGGCGAACTCTACCATTTCATTGGGTACAGCTTTGGCGTTCGTGATGACGGTGCCACGGGCAAGGTCTACCTGTGCGTCACCCTCGATGTCGCGAATCTCGGTCGTGTTGGTCTTCTCGTCTGTTATCACGATTGAGCCGAGGTTCATGCTGGCGGGTGCGTAGGTCTCGTCACGACTCCAGTTCAGCGGGTTAATGCTGATGCCGTTTGGCAGCATCGCAGCAGACAGGAATTTACTTCCTACACTCTTGGGACCTTCAGCATGCCAGCTGATGATGACGCCCGTGTCGGTCTCGCCGGTGGCGAACTTCATGTGCGGATTGGCTTCGAGGTCCTCCTTCGTAATGGAGTAGCCGATGGCATAGGCGGCCACCATGCGCTCGTAGTAGTCGGGATGCTCCTTGAAATAGTGCTTCAGCACATGACGCAAGATGGCCGAGCCCTGACTGTGGCCAGCGATGACGAACGGACGGCCCTGGTTGTAGTTCTCAAAGTAGTAGTCGAGTGCAGCGGTGATGTCACCGTAGGGTGTGCTCTTAATTGCCTCCTCGATGCTACCAGTATTCTTCCAGGTGTCACCCGCAAGCCTCATGCTGGCCTGGCGATAGAGCGGGATGAACAAGTTCGTAGACTCCTCGAATACGCTCGACTTGATGGCGTGCTCCACCTTGATGCCGTCCAGCATCTCGCGGTTGTCGAGTGTTGCGTAGTCAGGGTCGCCCTCGTTTGCGCCGAAGTAGATGGTCGAGTAAATGTAGAATGTGTCGAATTCCTTGGTGATCTCAGGAATCTTGTACCAATTGGACTCTTGGGAATAGTCGGTTGGTTTCTCCTTTACAACAGGGTTGTCGTTACTGTCACTGCATGAAGTGAGCACCGTTGTTGAGCCGCAGATGAGTGTGGCGGCAAGCATACACTTTTCCATTTTTCTCATGATTACAATTTTTATTTGTTACACATATTTATAATATTCGGATTGGATAGCATTGAATGCAAAGTTAGCAAATTCTCCCCAAAAAAGAATCACGGCCCATGTCTTGAACCGTGATTATTGCAGATTTAGTAACTATATTTGCTGATTTGGTAACTTTACGCTCTCACGCAATCTTTCATCCAGGCTGTCACCGACTTTCCCGTCTTGACCTTAATGACACGACAAAAAGTACTATAACTGCGGAAACCACTCTCCTGAGCCAACTGCTGGGCAGTGATATAGCGCTGGGAAGCTAAAGCCTCACGATAGAGACTGACGAAGTGATCGACGCGCAGATTGTTAATATAAGCATTGTAAGTCGTGCCCTGACTGGAGAAATACTGGCTGAGATAGAAACGGTTGGTGCCAATGGCTTTGGAAAGTTGGAGAAGGGTGAGGTCGTGCTGTAGATAGAGCTGCGTGTCTATGCAATACTTCTGCAGGAAAGGGCCATAGTCATTGTGAGTGGTCTGTTCCTGTGTGGTCACTGCTTCCTCATTGATAGACGACTGGGAGAAGCTCAGGTCGCTGAGCGTTTCCACTCGCCACAGGAGATAGCAGATAAGTACAGCACTGACTGCCAACATGACATATATGAAAATCTGGTTTTCGTTGGTTAATGCATAGACAACGAATACCAGCAACACGATAGCCAACACCACGAAACTCTGCCACACCTCCTTGTGCTCCAGGTCGGCATAGTTATCGCGGAGCCAGCGACCGTATTGTCTTAACGCACGTACCATATATATAATTATGCCCATGCCCATCATCAGTAAGTAGAGATATAACACTGGCAGAAAGTCATAACTAAGAGTGGCAACGCACAATGCATTTCCTACAGCGAGTGGTACAAACATCACGGCAACAGGCCATATCGGTCGCCTGCGGTCTTGCAGCATAGCGAGCAATACGATGATCGCCAGAGGAAAAATCGTCATGCTGTCAAGCAATCCGCCTACAAGGTCACACAATCTGATGTCCTCGCTTGAGGAGAGGAAAAAGATCGGCATATACCACACGTGATTCAAAGCGAAGGCCGCAAGGAACACTGCTGTCCAGCGGCGAAGGTGTGCAGGCGTCTTTATGTCAGTAGCAAAGGCATTACCCCGACGGGACAGCAGATAACAGCTTGCCATCATGGCCATGGCTGTTACCACAGAATATAAGATAATAAAGAGCGTATCTTCCCGAATCTGATCGTACATGATTGATAAACCTTTGCCTGCAAAAGTACAAAAATTATGGGAATTAGTGGCATGATTGACTCATTTTTTGTATTATGCAATTTACATAATGCAAGTTAAATAATCCAAAATAAATAATGATTCAAAATTAATTCCTTGCATCTTTTAGAAAGAATGCCTATATTTGCAGGCAAAACGCTTAATTATGAATCCATTTATTACTACTGGTAAAATCCCAGCAGAACTATTCTGCGATAGGAAAGAGGAATCAAAACGCCTTCTCCAAAGCCTTACTAATGGAGCAAATGTGGTCCTCATGGCACCTCGCCGCGTAGGGAAAACCCAGCTCATGTATTACTGTTTTGACAAACATACCGTCAGCGATAATTACATAACCTTCTTTTTAGATATCTTGAAGACGTCCACTTTGCAGGAATTCACCTACGAACTGGGCAAAGCAGTCTTCAATACCCTTGCCTCACGAGGCCAGAAGATGCAGAAATTGGCAATCGCCACCATGCGGTCTCTTACAGGTAACATTGGCTTTGATCCTGTAACGGCCCTTCCTACCTTTGGTATAGCTATCGGCGACATTCAGAATCCCACTTACTCTTTAGAGGAGATTTTCCGAACCTTAGAAAGCGCAGGTAAAAAATGCCTTGTTGCCATTGACGAATTCCAACAAATCACTAATTATCCAGAAAAAAACATTGAGGCAGAGCTTCGTTCGCACATTCAGAAGCTGACCAATACGCAGTTTATCTTCTCTGGAAGTGAGCGTCATCTGTTAGAAGAGATGTTCCTCGACTCTGCACGACCATTCTATAACAGCGCTGATATTCAGAGTCTCGATGTCATTGAAGAAGAAAAGTATGCCGAATTTGTTCTGCATCACTTTCTTTCCAACGGGAAACGGATCTCCGATGATGCCATCAGTCACGTGTATCAAACCTTTGATGGTAACACCTATTATAATCAGAAGACTATGCGCGAGGCTTTTGCAGAAACAGCTTCAGACGCCCTTTGTACGAAAGAGACGACAGAGCAGGTGATTAGCCAGATGGTCAGGGAAGCCAACAGGCACTACAGTGAAATCATGGCTCGCCTGACTTTACCTCAGAAGGAATTGCTATATGCCATCGCAAAAGAGCACTGGGCCCGGCAGATCACATCTGGTGCCTTCATTCGCCGACACAGTCTCAAGTCAGCCAGCAGCGTCCAGAGTTCAATTAAGAAACTGCAAGAATTCGGTTTGGTTTCCTTTGACTCTGGCAGCTATTACATCGCCGACCAACTGATGAGACTTTGGCTCATAATATAGAAAGCAAATCCTAAACATCTAAACAATTGAAAAGGGGACTCTCACGAGCCCCCTTTCTGTTCTTCTAAGCAGCATTAGTTAGTTTCTTAAAAGAAATATGTGCTTATGCCTTGAACACTTCCTCGCCGTCGATAATAGTGGCAACGATATTAGCCTGTGCCACCTTCTCGATATCATCGTGCAGGAAGTCGCAGTCATAGACAGTCATGTTGGCGAGTTTACCAAACTCGATGGAACCCATGCGATGCTCCTGACGGAACTGACGGGCCACATTGATGGTCATGGCACGCAACGACTGCTCGCGGGTGATGGCTTCCTTGGTATTGCGGCGGGTATCTCCTGGCATGATGAACTGAGGATAGCCACGTTTTTCAGCCGTGTAGATGCTGAGCTTGACATCCATCATCGGCGAAACGGGATAGTCGGAGTGGAACACCACGTTTGCACCTGCATCATAGAATGACTTGATGGGGTAAGCACTGTCAGCCAGTTCCTGACCCACTGACGATACTTCTTGTTCGTAATTGCCAGCCACCTTACCCGACCAAAGAGGAGGAACAGCAGGAATAGAACCGGTTGCAGCCATGCGGTGGATATCTTCATCCGTAACATATTGCAGGTGTGCCAGGATATTGCGCTGGTCCTTATCGCCGGTTATCTTCTCGGCATCCTCAATGCAATCCAGCATGAAGTGGGTCGCACCGTTTCCTACGGAGTGGGCATGCACGGAGAGTCCCTCCTTGTCTGCCTCTGCTATCAGCTCTACCATCTTGTCGTGATCGTTGAATCGCTCCACACCGTGATAACCTGGCTGATCAAGATAATCCTTGAGCTGCCAGGCTGTATGGGCTTCGGTCACACCGTCCAACAAGACTTTAAGACCTATGATATTGTAGTATTCGTTGCTGTATTTAGCACGAATGGCGACCACGTTGGCAACTTCTGCCTTCGGGTCTTCAGCATTGTCAGCAATAATCACGTTGGCATAGGTACGCAGTTTCAGCATGCCCTCCTCCTCCAACTCGTAATAGGCCTCAGCCTCCGGGAAACGAAGGTCATCGCCAGCAAAAGCTGTGGCAGTCAAACCGCTTGAGATGGCAAAGTCCTGCCATGCAAGGATATAGGACTTTGCTTCCTCAACCGTAACCGGGACCTCATGCATGACTTTGAAAGCAGGCCCCTCGCAGAGATAGCCAGTCGGTTCTCCCTTCTCATCCACATACACCAGGTCGTAGCCATATTCCTTGGCACGCTGGGCATCAATACCAGCCCATTCCAGTGCCTTGGTGTTGAGCAGGCAGGAATGTGCATCGGCGGAGTTCATGATGAAAGGTTTGTCAGGACATATCTCGTCAAGGTATGCTTTCGTAACAGGCTCATCATTAGGTATCCACCCAGCGGCCATATATATTTGGCGTTGGGGGTTCTTCGCAATGAATTCCTTGATGATTTCGCGGTATTTGGCATAGTCGGCCTTTAGACCCACCTGAGCAAGATTCGCCTGTCCGATGGCACGATAACCGGCAAAGACGCCGTGGGCATGGGCTTCTATGAAGCCAGGGTAGATGAAGTTATCACCGTAGTCCAGCATCTGAGCACCCCTACTGGCGAGTTTCTTCACTTCTTCTGCGCTGCCGATATAGGCAAACACGCCATTCTTTACTAATGCGGCCTTGGCAAAGGGCCTCTTTTCATCCATCGTGATGATGTTGCCGAGAATAATAGTTTGCTTCATAATTTTATCCCTCTTTGGCGTGTTTGATTTACATAGAGAAAACCTTCTTTCCTTCGAAGTAGGTGGCTGTTGGCTTGGTTGAGTGGATCTCTGTCGCCGGGCAGGTCAGCACGTCCTGGTTGAGGAGCAAGAAGTCGGCATATTTGCCAGTCTTGATGCTGCCTCTCTCCTCTTCGATGAACATCTGCTTGGCGCAGTTGATGGTCATGGCAGTGAGGGTCTGCTCACGGGTGCCGAGCTCCTCGGGCCACCAAGGCGTGCCATTCTCGGACCAAAGTACACCTGTCACAGCTATCTCCATGATGCCGAACGGATCGTCAGGGCTGCCACTCAATGCAGGATAGTCTGAGTGGATGCTTACAGGGATGTTATTGTCGATGTATGACTTAAAGGGATAAGACTTGTCTTCCTGACCTGCAGGAACCATGGTCTTCAATACCTCAACCGCACCAGTTGGCATGTGATGCCAAGTCACACCAGAGGTGACATAGATGTTGTGCTCTGCCATACGCTTGTAATCTTCATCATTGACGTTGCGCACGTGTACCAGCGTATTGCGCATCTCATCCTGTCCGCCATTGATAAAGGCGTTGACTACTTGACTGACGCCCTTGTTTCCCATGACATGAATGTGGATGGTCAGACCTTGGGCATTAGCCTTGCGTGTCAGCTCGGTCACTTCCTCTTCCGTCCAGTTGGCAATGCCCTGGTGTCCGTCGGGATAGAGGGGATCCACAATAGCCGTACCAGCTTCTACTCCACCGTCGAAGAGGAGCTTGATCCATCTGGGCATGACACGCTTCGAAGCGAACTTCTTGGCATCAACGGCTCTGCCCAGTGCCTCGTCCATATCCATCCAGCTCTCAATCTCGTAGGGCAGTCCTAATACAAAGTGCAGCTTATCTTCTTTGTCCATCTGCTGAGCTGCCTGATAGTAATTGGTGTGTAGCCCACTGATGCCAGATATTGGTCGATTTCCACCAAGTTAGACAAAGCCCTGTCGAGGGTATAGAGATTGTCGTTGTCCAGGAAGGAGCGCAGGTAGGTCTGGGCTTGTTCCTTCATCAGACCTGTAGGCATGCCGTTGGCATCTACAACAATCTCGCCGCCACGTAATTCTGTCTTGCCGGCAGTACCATCCTCGTTGATGATGCCAGCCTTTTTCAGCAAAATGGTATTACCCAGTGCCTTATGGCATTCCTCGTCCAGCAGATAGATGGGGATATCGCTGCAGATGGCATCCAGATCCTCACGAGTAGGCAGAGGGTCGAGACTCTGGAGGCGCCAGCCTTGTCCGAAGATAGAAGTGGCCCCTTCAGCCCTTGCCTTCTTGACAGATTCTGGAAGAATCTCCTTCAGCAATTTCTCTGAAGTAACATCCAGCCCTATCATCGTTCCGATGGTCTTAAGGGCATAGCCCAGCATGTAGTGTGCGTGGCCATTACCGCAGCCAGACATCACAAGACCCTTTCCTGAGTAGTCCACCACCTCGGTCTTGCCTGCTTCA
>CADCBZ010000062.1 GCA_902799765.1 uncultured Prevotellaceae bacterium | reverse complement strand
GTCGCGGCTCAGGATACCAAATTTCGCCAGCCGCTTCTGATCGTCGAGACTATAAGCTGCCCACGCATCGAGAAACTTATCGCAAGACGTATCGGCGACAATCGTAGAGAGGTCGATGTCGAGTGCTGCAGCCATGGCATCGATCAGACTCTTGCCTTCGCCTCGTGCCTTGAAGTGGGTGAACAGTTGCTTGCCTTCAAATGGGTTATAATGTCCAAGGACATGCTTTCCTGACTGTTTTCTCGATCTGTCTTTCATGATATCCTGCCATTTTGCACCCATATCCAAAATAGCCTTGGCCTCTGCACTGCTGATGCCCAGCTTGATGATCGACTCTTCTTTAAGTTCAAATTCGTCTGTCGCTCCGAGTTCTGGATATACCTGGCGCTGAGAAGTATTAGGCAAGATGTAGAAGGGACAGGCATAGCCCTGCTTGGCCAGCTGAGCCAACAGATTCGTCAGATCATCCTTGGTCTTCATGGCGTCCACCTCTGCCAGTTTTTTCATCAGCGCGGTGGAGTCATCCTTCAAAGTCTCCTGCGAATACGCTTGATACAGCGCGGTGGCAATCTCATTTTTCTGACCACTTACGATTTCTTTCAATGCCTCATCGGTTAGGACATCCTGCTCATCTATCATGCCGACAGATTTAGCCCCATCTTTTGTTGGAACGGGATTATTGGCAATCCATGTACCCAACACATACTGGTAGAAGTCATCGCCCACATACGTGCCGAGATCCATCATACTGCTAAATTCCGACTCTTCATTAATATTCACAGACGGATTGTCAAACACATCAAGACATGATGTGAGCATCAGACTGCATGACAGGATGGCTGTCAATGCCACAATTTGAATTTTCTTCATCGTTTTGTTAGTTTTAGAATTTATAATTTGCCGACAAATATACAACATAAAACTGACATCAACAAGAAAATAGGCTGAAAGTTTGGCACTTTCGGCTATTTTGTCTAATTTTGCGCCCAAATATTTAAGACAGAATCATTATGGGAATTATTGGATCAATTATTATTGGATGTCTGGCAGGTTTCTGTGCAGGCAAGTTGATGAAAGGCGGCGGTATGGGATTCATTATGAATTTGGTACTGGGATTGTTTGGAGGTGTCCTCGGTGGTTGGCTGTTTGATCAGCTGGGCATCACGTGGGGCGGCACCTTAGGACAGTTAGGTACTGCCATCGTCGGTGCCGTCGCCATTCTCTGGATTGCCTCGCTGATTAAAAAATAATTCTATTTAGTTTTCTGATTTCGGGAGGGTCATGACGAAGCGGGCGCCAGCGGTGTAGGCGGTATCGAGAGTGATGTCGCCACCGAGGCGGCGCACCAAGGAGCGGGCGACGGTTAGGCCGACACCCGTGCCTTCGTAATATTCGTTGAGCTGCACGAATTCCTCGAAGATATGCTCGGCTTCTTCGGCTGGTACGCCGATGCCGCTGTCTTCTACCGCAAACACAACCTGCGTGTCGTTCAGGGTCACCTTGAGGGCGGCCCGTTCTTTTTGGCCCTGACGATCGGACTGGAAGCCTTCGGGTTGTTTGGTGAAGGTCATCGCATTGTCGAGCAGGAGGGTCAGGGCGCGGACGGCAGCCTGTTCGTTGGTGGTGAGGATGGTGGACTCAGCACTGGGATCCACCTGCAGGTCGAAGTCGAGATGGGCAGCCTGCCTGATGCCGGAGTTTTCCACTGCCTGGTCGGCGATACCGACAACCGTCACCATGTCGGTACATTCAATCACCGCACGGCTATCGACATCCGAAAGCTCCAGCATCTTGTTGACGAGGCCCGTGATGCGATCAGTGTTCTCCGTGATCCGGTGGTTGATGTCCTGCTGGGTAGCGGCATCGAGTTCCATGCCTGGCGTGGTGAGAATCTGCGTGAAGCCGCTGAGGATGTTCAATGGGGTGCGGATCTCATGGCTGATCTGGCGGATGAAGTTGGTCTTCATCTTCGAGCTTTCCTCGGCGCGTGCCGTGGCGATGACCAGCTGCTCATTTTTCTTCTCCAGCCTGACGGCAGCCCGATGACGGAAGAAGATGAAGAGCAGGAGGGCCACGACGATAATGAGGGCAATGATGAGCATGAGGGTGAGCTCAAACCGTTTATGCTCCTGCTCCTGCCGCTCCTGCTGGGCGGTGAGCTCGTTGAGCTCGAACCGCTTGTTGAGTTCATTCAGCTGATGGCGGTTGTCGGACATGGTGGTCGAGTCGGACAAGTCCTTCCACAGCTTCATGTATTTCAGGGCTTCCTCATAGCGGCCCAGTCCTTCGTTCGCCTCATAGAGATTCTGATAGGCATCCTGGAACGCGCTGTTGGAGAGCTGATTCTTATTGCAGGTGTCTAACTGCTGCTGGGCATATTCCAGGGCCTTGGCATAGTTCTTCTTCGCATTCTCCAGACAGGCACGCAGCCCGATATGGGAGGCTCTCGTCATGGATGAGAGTTGTTCGACCCGACCATAATAGGCTATGGAGTCAAGGGCTGCAGAAGCCTTCTTGTAATCCCCCTTCTTCTGATAATAGCTCAGGTAGGCCTCAAAATAGATACGGTGGATGTGGGCAAACCCGTCGGCGTCGCGAGAGGTGGTATCTACGACATAATGATTACGGATGTCTTTCCATTGCCGGAACATCTCTTCCAGTTCCTGATAGTCATCTAATATCAGTGCCTCTGTGGCATACATGCTGAAGATATCGGTGAGCATCGATGGTGCTCTCTGACCCACAGGGAATTCTTTCACTGCCTGTTTGAAGAGCTTGGCTGCTTCTTCATGATTGTCCTGGCTGCCATAGGCTGCAGCCATCAGGAAATGGGCAATACAGCGTCCGTAATTGTCGTCGCGTGCGTTGGCCTCCTCCATCATCTTGTTGGTCTCTTCCATCCCCTTCTTATAGTTGCCTTCCCAGATGTAGTCTTCGGCCACCAATTCCCATGACTCGAAATAGCGTCCGATATCATTATGCGCCAGACAGTATTCAAGTACGGCGGGATAATGCTTTAACAGGGAGTCGTGTTCCTCATCATTATAGAATCGCTCCAGGATGAGATAACGTTCGAAGGTGGAGTCGTTCCAATCGATCGAGTCCTGTCCTGCCTTCGCAGCCGACTTCCCCGAGCCTTTTCCGCCACAGGAGAAGACCAGCAGTGCCACGCAGCATGCGATCAGGGCACTCACCAAAGGATGGGGTCGGTTCATTCTATCTCACTTTTTTTTCTTTTTTCCAGTTCATCCATGTAGCCAGCAGTGATAATACCTGATGGCAAAGCTATGATGGCAATGCCGACCATAGAGGAGATAATACTGATAACACGTCCGGTATGCGAGATCGGATAGATGTCGCCATAGCCCACGGTTGTCAGTGTACATGCTGCCCAGTAGAATGCGTCGAAGAATCCCTCAAACAGATATTCTCCCGTTTCAGGGTTGATTTCCTCCTCTGCATTGAACATAATCAGGGCCGTGATGAATATATAGAAGATAGCCAAGGATAGTACCGTCATGAGGACCTTACTCTGTTTACGGATGACAGCCATGATGATCTCTAACGGTTCGAAGTATCTGATTACCTTGAATACCCTCAGGATCTTCAGCATGCGGGATACACGGAACACCCTGAACGTGGGGCCTAACAGGTTGAAGATAGGCAGGATAGACAGCAGGTCGATAATCGCCATCGGGGTGAAAGGATATATCACAAAGGCTGCAATCTTTCCCCTCTTGGATTCATAATCAGCAGTACACCATCGAAGAATATAATCTATGATGAAGCAGATACTTGAGACAAGATCGAAATACCAAAACAGCTTGTAATGTGCTCTAAACATGAGCGGAAAGATGCCTAAGACAATGGCAATCAGCATCACGATATCATACATACGCGATGCATAGGTGTCCTTGTTTCTCGGCTCAATCAGCTTGTATATCCTTTCTCTTAAGTCCATAAGTGTATCGTTTTAGGATTTGTTCTTGTAATATTTCCGATCGATCTTGCCGTTGTAGGTGCGCTGGATCTTTTCAACCTGTTCGTAGAACTGGGGCACCTTGTAGATTTCGAGGCGATCCTTGAGGGCGAGGGCGATCTGACGTTTGTTGAGAGGATGACCCTCTGTCAGGACCACCAGCAGCTTCAGCGCCTGACCCATGAGGGGATGGGCGACGGAGATACAGATGCAGTCCTTGATCTCAGGCAGCGAGAGGGCCGCATCCTCTACTTCGGTGGGAGCCACCTTATTGCCACCTACATTGATGACATCGCCCTGACGGCCTTCGAGGTGCAACATGCCCTCTTCGTCGAGATGGCCGATATCGGAGGTGAAGATGGTATCATCGCGCAGGATGGTGGCAGTGAGTTCGGGATCATTGACATAGCCCGACATCAGCGTGTCGCCCTGACAGGCAATCAGTCCCTCGCTGGTGATGACGATGCGCGAATGGGGCATGGGGCGACCCAGACAGCCTTGCAGACAGCGTCCGTCGTTGAAGTTGTAGGTGGCGATGATGCCCGTCTCGGTAGAGGCATAGGTGTTGTAGAGGCGCGTATGGGGCAGGAGCTCACAGAGGCGCAGCATATCGGCATGTGCCAACGGTGCAGCTCCCGATTCGATGAAGTCGAGCTTATCGGCATAGGATGCCAGGCGGTCGGCTCCGAACTGCAGCAGCATACGGATGGTGGCAGGTACGAAGAAGGTGGCGATCTTCGGTGCGGGATAGTCGAGGGCACGGAAGAAGGCATTCAGATCGCGCATGCCGTCGAGGATGTAGAGGGTGGCACCGAGGAGTACCACAGGGAAGAGCTTCGAAAGGGAACCGAGGTGGTTGAGCGGCCCGCTGATGATGAACAGCAGGTCGCGACTGAAGCCCTGACCTGCGATCAGGTTCTCGGCATCGGCGATGATGGTGCGATGGCTGATGATGACACCCTTGGAACGGCCCGTGGTGCCTGTGGTGTAGTGGATGTCGGCACTGTCGGCGGGCAACGTGCTGCCCACCAGACTGGCTGAGATCTCCTGGAACAGGGATTCGGGCGTGTCGCGCTCCAAAGGCGCTGCCACCGAACCAGCCAGATGAATGGCGAAGTAGGTAACAAGGAAATCGATGGTCTGCGAACTGCGGAAGACCACAACCTCACCATGAGGCAGCGTGGCAGCACGCGCCTGCACCCGTTGGTATAACGTGGCGTAACTGACCTTCTCGTCACCACAAATGACGGCTACGCGATCAGGCGTTTCTTCAGCATGTTGCCGTAAATAATCCTCAAGTTTCATTATTATTTGCGGCAAAGATAGGAAGTTTTTGGAAGATTTGCAAACATTCTGCGGATTTTTGCGTATTTTTGCACCATAATTTATATAAGACAGAAGATATGAGTTACGAATATATGTCACAGGAGGGCTACGACAAGCTCGTAGAGGAACTCCGCCATATGGAACAAGTGGAACTGCCTCAGGTGAGGGATGCCATCGCCGAGGCGCGTGCTCAGGGCGACCTGAGTGAGAATTTCGAGTACCACGCCGCCAAGCGTGAACAGGGCCGACTGTTGGGGCGCATCCGATTCAAACAGCGCGTGCTGGAGAATGCCCGTGTGATCGACACGACGGCAAGAAAGAGCTCTGGTGGTGTGCAGTTGCTCAGCAAGGTGGAGATGACTAACCTTGCCAACAACAGCCGCATGACCTACACCATCGCCAGTCCGCACGAGGCCAACCTGCGCGAAGGGAAGATCTCCATCAAATCGCCTATCGCCCAGGCGCTGCTCAACAAAAAAGCGGGTGACACGGTGGAAGTACGTGTACCCGCTGGACTATTGAAGCTCCGTATCGAATCCGTGAGCTGATCCGTGGGTCTTGAGGGGCAGTGTCAGTACAAAACGGGCACCCCCTGTATAAGCGGTATCGAGCAGCACGTCGCCTTTCATGTGGCGCGCTAACGAGCGGGCAATGGAAAGGCCGATACCTGTGCCATCGTAATACTCATCCAGCTGCACGAACTCCTCGAAGATATGCTCGGCTTCCTCTGGCGGCACTCCGATACCCGTATCTTCCACGATAAACAGCACCTTTTTCTTTTGCACATTGACCTGCAGGGTGACACGTGCCTGATGCCCCGTGTCGAGATGAACCTTTGAATCGACGGGACGCGTGAACTTGATGGCGTTGTCGAGCAGGAGCGTCAGGGCCTTGACAGCCGACTTGCAGTTGGTGATAAAAGGCTCGGTCTCCGTATGGGGCATCAGCATCAGCACAAACTTCAGATGCGTGGCCTCACGGATGCCGCTCTTCTCGATCGCCTGATCGGCAATTTCGGCAGGTACCACGGTATCCTGGCACTCGATAATCGAGAAGTTGTTCACCTCACTCAGGTCGAGCATCTTATCCACGAGTTTCGTAATGCGTTCGCTGTTTTCTACGATCTTATGATTGATAGACTGCAGATCCTCACCGCTGAGCTCGATATCAGGGGCAGTCAGCACCTGGGTGAAACCAGAGAGCACATTCAGCGGTGTGCGCACCTCGTGGGAGATCTGCTTGATGAACTTCGACTTCATCCTGGCCGACTCTTCTGCCTTCTCCTTAGCTATCAGGAGTTCGCGGTTGGTGGCATCGAGCTTATGATAGGCTTGGCGACGGGAGATGGTGTAGATGCCGAAGAAGAGCACAATGAGTACAAGACCGACACCGATACCCACCTCACGCTGATGGGAGAGCTCTGCCCGCTGCTCAGCAATCTGACGTTCCTTTCCCTCGGTATCGAAGACGGTGGAAAGGATGGCGGCATCACCCAGCTTCTGACGGATCAGTGCCGAGTCGTAAGCCTCAGCGATCTGGATAGCGACATTCAGCGCACTGTCCTTTCGGCCTGCCAGGAGGTTGGCGCGGTATTTCGGCAGCATGTAACGTCCGATATTCTCAAGGTTGGTCTCCGTACCGCTCTCCTGCATGAACTGGTCGAGGCGTGAATAGTTGTCTGCCGCCTCGCTGTAACGGTGGGTCTTCATGAGGAACTCACTGCCATTGATGACGTTACCCAAGCTCTTGGCGGTGTTGGTGGAAAGGTAATCCTGATAGGCACGTTCGGCAAAGGCATCCCTACCCTGCGCCTCAGCCAGGAGCGCCTTACAGTAGCTGATCTCCGCCTTCATCTCATCCACATAGACGGAGTCGCGATGCGGATGTTTCTGGGCAGCCTCGAACATCGAGTCCTGCAGCGTCATCCAGGGCACTGCCTCGGCATAATAGCCCGCATGGATATACGCCATCGCGATGGCGGTGATGGTCTGCTGACACTCACGATAGTCGAGCGGATCCTTATAAGTTGCCAGACGTTCACGGATGCTCCGCAGGGCCCGTTGGTAACTGGCGGCAGCCTTCTCCGTCTGTCCGAGGTTCAATTGACAGTCGCCGATGGTACGGGCAATATTGGGGCGGTCTATGAAAGAGGCCTGTCCTGCCTCACGCAGTTTCCGATCCACGGCATACGCTTCGCGGAGGGCGGCATCATAGCGTTTCATGTCGCAAAGCAGGCGCACGTAATTATCATAGGAATAGATATAACACTCGAGATCGCCAGAATCGGTGATGCCCTTCACGTCGATGTCGGCCAAGAGATTATAGAGCTCGAAGGAGCTGCGGAACTCGCCTTGCATGTTATATGCCACCGTACGATAGAAGATGCTTTTGGCCAGAGTGAGTTCGCCTCGCTTCTCGACACTGTCGATGACAGCTAAAAGGCGGGGGATATCGCGGGTATCGCCGACAACCTGGATCAGCGAGTCGGCAGGTGTCATATCATCAGTCTCACCCACAGACTGTTTCATGCCGGATTTACAGCCTGTCAGGACCGTCAATCCCAGTGCGACGACAATTAGTAGTTTACGGATCGGCATTATGGTTTAAATATTGCAGTCATCAGAAATTCTTTCTGACGCCCTGCCACTCTGGGAACTTCAGCTTCAGATACTCATCGTCGAGGAAGAGTGCTGACTGACCCACCTGACCTTTCAGCTGCCAGTCGAGCCACTTCACCACCGCTTTGGCATAGTTGCCACCAAACTTCTCGTAAAAGGTGCCGCTATGTCCGTCCTTCGAGTTGAGCATCACCACGGGGATATCATCAGCGATGCGCTCATAATCTTTCTGGGCATTGGCGTAGGCGATATCAGCAGGACCACCGATCATATAGAACATCGGGGTGTGCAGGTTCTTCAGGCACTCCTTCGTGGCACCCATCATCTCCATATCGCCAATACCTGTGTTCAGCATCACACAGGTCTTGATACGGGGATCATAGGCAATAGCCAACACTTGAGCACCACCGCACGACTGACCCATGGCTGCCACCTTGTCGAGATTCAGACAATGATAGTATTCTGAGCCCTGGGTGGCATTCTGCTCCGTCAGCCAGTCGAGCACCTCTAACAGCATCTTCGGATAAGTGGGGAACTGGGGAGCTGCAGGCTGTGGCTTCTTGGTTTTCTTAGCAGCCTTGGCAGCCTGTTCTCTCTGCTTGGCTTCCTCTGCCTCACGTGCCTTTTTCTCCTCAGGCGTCAGCGGCAGGATCTTCTCACCATTAGCCATGATAACCTCACCCTTGGTTTCAGGATAAGCAGCCTTCAGCACACCGCGCCACTGGGCCATCACGTCAGCTTCGTCGTACGGACCGATGGCAGCTGCCACATAGCCATAGGATGCCACCTCGCTCAACAGGAGGCGCATCTCTACATTATTATTAAAGCAGGCGCCGTTGGCATAGACAATCACAGGCAAAGCGCCCTGCTTTGCCACAAGCTCCTTCAGGTTCTGCGGACGATACACCGTGAAACCTGTGCAGGAGGCATCACCTACCACCTCAGACTTGAACGGTCCGGTACCACCTTCTTCTACTACCTGTCTCTGAACGGTCTGGGCATTCGTCAGGCCCACACTCATGGCGACTATCATCGCTGTCAATACTATTCTTATCATATTTTTAATTTATGGTGATTACAATTTCACGCTGCAAAGATAGCAAAAAAGCCTAAAGTATCCTAATCATTAGGCGCAAATTTGCATGATAATAATATTTTTTATACCTTTGCCTTGCATTAACAACCATCATGATATGAAACCATATTTTGTAAGCATTCTGTTGGCGCTGAGCATGATTGGCTTGACAGCTCATGCTGCCGATGATGACGAGATCATAGAATTTCAGGGCGACCGCTATGTGATTCATGTAAGTAAGATGAATCCCGACAGCGAGATGACCCTACTGGATGTATTGAACACCTGTCCGGAATTCCTGTCGATCAACGGCAAGAAGATAGACCAGAATTACAAGTTGCGTACCGACAACATTGACCTCGTCGTGGATCCCGAATCTTTCTTAGCCAACGTGAAGGCTTGTGAGATAGACCGTATCCAGATCTGCAGCAACACCTCTGTGGCAAAGGCTGTGGGTGGCACAAAAGGAGTGATAGACATCTATTACCGCGATGACGTGAAAACCGACGGTAAGGTGGCGTTCTCTGGCAGTACCTACGGCAATGGCATGCTCTACACCGATGTGGCCAACCATAGCGAAAAGCTCACGGTGCACGCCTATGCCCTGGCTCGTTGCGCCTACGGCAAGGCTCATCCCATTGATATGGACTACATGACGGATCGTGGACTGGCAGAAAATCTGCATCTCAGCTTAGACTGGAAGATGAGCCCGAGCGACAGGCTCATCATCAAAGCCTACCAGGAGTTTGACAACACCAAACAGAAGTTCTTCGGCCCTGACATGATTGCAGCCCTGCCATATTACAACCGTTATATAGGGCTCGTGCTGTCCTACTCCCACACCTTCAAGAACGACGCCATTCTCTTTGCCGAGATAGGCAGCGACTACACCAGAGCCTCCAGCATCGCCTACAAGATGGGCGACAGCTATCCTTACGGCTTTGTCGAACTCAACACCCCCATCTTCACCCCCGACCTCTGGCTGATGATTGGTGGAGAGATGGACTACGATAACACCTGCTATTTCAACGAGAACCGCGAGCAGACCTTGGTGAGTGATCTCTATGCACAGCTCGACTATACGCATGGGCCCTGGGTGCTGACAATCGGCGACCGCCTCCGCTTCATGAACTACTGGGATCGCGAGTATGCCTCGGAAGATCATAGTATCTGGTCGCATGCACGCACCAACAACTGCTATCTGGCCAGTGTGGGTTACAAGGCAGGACAGCACCATTTCATTCAGGCACAGTTCGCCCGCCGTTTCTTCATTCCTGAGTTGAGCGATTTCCTGGTTGATGAGACAGCACCTGTTACTGCCCTGAAATTCGATGCAGGCAGCTTCAGCACAAACATCGTGCATCAGGGCGTGTTGCGCTATTCTTACCAGCGACAGAATTTCTTCTTTCATACTAGCGTGGAAACAAACTGGTATAGTCATCTTGTCATCCCCAACAAACTGCAATTTGGCTTCAGGAACTCCGTCTATTGGAAGACGGGTCCCTGGGAACTGACGCTGGGTGCCAACTACTATCACCGGCATATCAATTCAGAAGCTGTCACACCTTCCGAAAACGAGAACTTCGTCACCCTCAAACTGGCCCCTGTACTTAATCTTTCCAACGGGTTCCGCCTGTCATCGACGCTTCTCTACAGTAGCCGCCGTCCGATGGAGGAACAGCATGCCCATCTCTTCGCCACCGTCAAGGCCAACAAACAGTTAGGTAAGAAGTGTAACGTCTTTGCCGAATTCCACGATCTGGCAGGCTACGTCACAGGTAACACCCTGGAGCTCTTCGATCTTTATCAGAACCGCGCTTTGAGCGTGGGAGCAACCATCTATCCTTTCCGGAAGTAAAAAGTTATTGAAGATGAAAATAGAGTCGAAATTAGAATCCGTAAGACCAGGACAGCCCAAACGACTGACATATCTGTCGCTGATAGCCGTAGTCCTGTTTTTGGTATGGTTGGGTTATGCCGTAGGTTTCAACCACATGCCTGTGAAGAATACCGTATGGGCCCTTATACCACCCATTATGGCCATCTCTCTGGCACTGATTACCAAGGAGGTGTATAGTTCACTGTTTCTCGGCATACTGACAGGTGCCCTTCTCAACGCGGACTTTAGTCCTGTGGGTACTCTCGAACAGACTTTCCCCAACGGCATCATGACAGTACTGGCCGACAAGTGGAATGTGGGCATACTCGTCTTTCTGGTCATCCTGGGTACGATGGTGCAGTTGATGAACCGTACGGGCGGCTCGGCGGCTTTCGGCGCATGGGCCTCCAACCGCATTAAGGGTCGTGCAGGGGCGCAACTGTCAACCATGTTGCTGGGCTGTCTGATTTTCATTGACGATTACTTTAACTGTCTGACGGTAGGTTCCGTCATGCGACCTGTCACCGACAAGCACAAGATCAGCCGAGCCAAACTGGCCTATCTGATCGACTCTACGGCAGCCCCCATCTGTATCATTGCCCCCATCTCGTCGTGGGCCGCAGCGGTATCTGGATTCGTCAAAGGGGAGAATGGCATCAGCATCTTCATTCAGTCGATCCCCTTCAACTTCTACGCCTTGCTCACCTTGTTGATGATGGTCTTCATCATCCTTATGAAGTTGGACTATGGTCCTATGCTGATACATGAGAACAATGCCCGCAAAGGCGACCTCTTCACAACGGGCAAACGTAAACAAGCCAATGAGGGAAGCCAAAAGGAAGAGAAAGTTGGAAAGGTGGCTAATCTGATTATCCCCGTTGTGCTGCTCATTACCGGGTGTGTCATCGGCATGATCTACACTGGCGGTTTCTTCGAAGGCAAGAGCTTCATCGACGCCTTTGCTGCCAGTGATGCCTCAGTAGGTCTGGTGCTGGGTTCTTCCATCGCGCTCATCTTCACCATAGCCTACTATCTGGTGCGCCAGTCGCTGACGTTTGGCGACTGTATGGACTGTCTGCCGGAAGGTTTCAAGCAGATGGTTCCCGCCATACTGATCCTCACGTTTGCATGGACGCTGAAGAGTATGACCGACAGTCTGGGAGCGGCTACCTATGTAGCCAGTTTGGTGGAGGGGTCTGCTGGCGGACTGATGGCCTTCCTACCTGCCATCATCTTTCTCGTGGCTGTTGGTCTGGCTTTTGCCTCAGGCACGTCGTGGGGCACGTTCGGCATACTCATCCCCATCGTGGTATCCTGTTTCCAAGAGGTTGATCCGCAGCTGATGATCATCTCTATCTCAGCCTGTATGGCAGGTGCGGTGTGTGGCGACCATTGCTCGCCTATCTCCGATACCACCATCATGTCGTCGGCAGGTGCACAATGTGAACATCTGAACCACGTCACCACTCAGTTACCTTATGCCCTGACAGCAGCCTCTGTGTCGTTCTTCACTTTCCTCGTGGCAGGCTTCACAAAGAGTGCGTTGCTATCTCTCGTGTTCGGCATGGTCGCCTTGTTCCTGCTACTGCTGTTCATCCGACACAGGAGAGGTAAATAGAATGGTGAGCAAAAAGTTACTTTTCGCCCCATGAAAAGTTACTTTTTATCTCTCGGAAAGTAATGAATCGCCAGGTGAAAAGTTACTTTTTATCAGCGTATCAAAAAACATAAAACTAAAGGGCTATTGAACAGAAAAAGAGGGTGCGTCAAAATAGACACATCCTCTTTATATAATTATGTTTTTATTATCTTAGTTCCCGTACTTAATTGTGGAATTCTGCGTGATTATTCAGCAATAATTTGTAGAATTCAGTTTTATTTCGTATTTTTGCAACGTTGATAAATGTATGATATGAACGAGCAGACCCCAAACGAATTTACCAATGAGCAATATGCTACATTTGATCAATATCTGGAAGAACAGATAAAGCGGCTTAAAGTTAGCATCGATAGAGAAGTGCCTGAATCTGGTCCTTTCAAAGATGTCTTTGACCTTTTCACGAATCCAGATGAGGGCTCTCGCGATGCTGTATCGTCTTACGGTATCAGAATTTATAAGATGAGAGATGACATTGTAGCTGATCCTGCAATGCGTTTTATGGAAGCTATTGTCTATTTTCCTGGTTCATATTATAAGGCTTCAGTAGTTGTTGGTTCTGGTACAAATCAAGAGCTTCGAACCCTCATAAACGAACCAGCATTTATTGACACTTTAAACAATGCCTATGCTCAGTTGCTTGAAATAGCAGAAGAGAATACTTAATCGCAAAAGAAGAGGCAACTGACAATCAAAAAAGAGCTCAGCATTGCTGAACTCTTTGCGGAGAGAGAGGGATTCGAACCCCCGGTGCCTCTCAGCACGGTAGTTTTCAAGACTACTGTAATCGACCACTCTACCATCTCTCCAGTGCTCTGATGTCTCGAAAGCGGGTGCAAAGGTAGGCATATTTTTCGAAACCAACAAATTTTTAGGCAACTTTTTTGTTTTTATTTGGTTTTTTGCCCGAATTGCACTACCTTTGAGCAACGCTCGAAGGTACTCACGCTCGGATTTTCTCAAATAAATTTGGAAAATCTCTCACTTATTCGTACCTTTCCTCTATAAAACCGAAATAAATTCTCTCGCCAGAGTAACTAAAATCAAGGATATGGTTAAGAATGGAGCATATAATTACATAACAAACCAC
>CADCBZ010000061.1 GCA_902799765.1 uncultured Prevotellaceae bacterium | reverse complement strand
GGATTCTCATCCTTCAGGCGCATCACACTCGAACCGGTGAACACAATCTTCAGGTTGGGGTAGAGGTCGTAGCACTTACGGAGTTCACTGCTCCAGTTCGGCTGTTTGAACACCTGGTCGATCAACAGTACACGACCGCCCTGCAGATAGAACTTACCTGCAAATTCGGCAATGCCGTGCCCCTGGAAGAAGAAGTTGTTCATGTTGATATACAGACACTGCTTGTCGGATATATCAAAACGCTCCTTGGCGTATTGCAGCAGGAAAGTGGTCTTGCCAACCCCGCGCGTACCTTTAATACCAATCATGCGGTCGTTCCAGTCGATTTCATCCATAAGGGAGCGACGAACAGGGGCATTGGTATGCTCTACGAGGTATCTATGCGTTCTAAAAAAAGCTTCCATCCTGCTGATTTGTTTTAAAACAGGTGCAAAGTTACTACTTTTTTCTTAAATTGCAAAGTAGAAATAGCAAAATCTTATAAAATCGCCTTATTTTTGCATTTTTTAAATCGTGAATGCCATTCCCTTACATTGTTTGCTCCCGTTTGAATGTCAGGAACACCACATTCTGGTTGTACATGAACTTATATTTGATGTCAGCCATCGTATTCACCAAAGCGAGTCCGAGTCCGTCGCCATCTTCATTAAAGGAGACGGTTTTCAGGATGGGATTAAAAGGCTTTCCATCGTCTTTGATCAGTACGGACACCGTCTCTTTGTGGCAAACGACATGCACGTCGAACAGATGCTTGTCGGCATCTTTATTGACGGCATAGGTGACGATGTTGTACATCAGTTCCTCGCAGCAGAGGTTGATCTGGAACGAGGTGGCAGGTTCGATGTCGCAGGATTCCAAGAACGTGGAAATGTTCTCGAGTGCCTGCTGTACATCTTCATTCTGATACTTGACCGAGAAGTTCAACGACTGGGCATCAGCAGCCTGGGGGAGCAGTGTCATCACCTGAGCATCAGGATTCCGATGATGGATCACACATGTGGCAACCCAATAAACGGCCAGCAGGACCAAACCGGAAACGGGGAATCCCCACCACAGCCATTCTGGCCTTATCCATGCCAGCAATCCCACAAACAGGATCATGCCACCCATCTGAACGATACTCATGACCACGCTTAGCAACCAATAGCCTAAGATCTGATAGAGGATCCGATAGACGACAGCGATGGCGTAGGGAATCAGAAGCAGGGCATAGATGCGCAAGGCATTATGAAACATGTCCTCTGACTGAATGTTCTTACTGGCAAAGAGCCACCCGATGCTCTCTGGTGTTATTAAGACAAACAGGGTGAGGACTAACAGACTCAGGCAGATGTATTTCATTACCTTGTTTGTGAGCAGACGCAGACCTACAATGTCTTTTTCGCCTATCAACAGTCCGCCAATGGAATAGATCGAGGTCGCAATGCCGCTCAACACCATCTGTAAGATGATAAACAACTGGAAGCAGATGGCCCATGCGAAGATACCGTCGGTACCTAAGCTGCTGAGGATAATGCTATTGATGGCATAAATGCTGATGCCTAACAGCAGGGTGTTGATGCCCATCGGGAATCCCATCATGACACCTTTCAGGATATACTGGTGGCACTGCTTGGTCTCTACCTGCCAGTGATAGGAATTGTTGGCACTTCGGAAATGACGGGAACAGAGCAATAAGGCCGTCACGCTACCGATAATAGATGCCCAGGCTGAACCTTCGATGCCAGTCTTCAGGACAGCAATGAAAAGAATGTCGAGAATCAGGTTGACGACACTACTGACCAGCACAGCTTTCATGACCAGCTGAGGATTGCCATCAGTCTTGATGAAGTTCGTGATAGTCATGAAGAGAATCGTGGTGGTGGTACCCAGCAGCATGATACGCAGATAACGGAGCGACAACGTATAGACGACAGGCGTATCGTTGGTAATGAAACTGGCCACCTGGGGACTGAAGATCAGTAGTAGCGCAGAGAAGAACACACCAACGATAATAAGGCCAATCAGTGTAGAAGAGAAAATCTTGTTAGTAGTCTGCGCATCACGCTCACCAAGTGACCTGGCCACCAGCACGGAGCCGCCCATACCGAAGAGCATCATCAAGAAATTGAAGAAGATAACGACCGGCATCGTCAGATTGACGGCAGAGATGGCCTCAGGACCTATGAACTGGCTGACCACAATGGCATCAGTAGTTATTGCTATCTGAGAAGCTACCGACGCCAGGATCGATGCCCACATAAACTGATGGAGGGCCTTGGCAATGAGGTAGTCTTTCTTCTTACCCTCTTCTTGACCTTTCATGTTATTTTAAAGCTTGAAGGAGACGGTTGCCATCAGAGTGCGTCCCTGTGCCCGATAGGGTACGTAGAACGAACCTCCGATGTAATAGAATCTGTCAAATACATTATCACAATCAAGCGACAGCTGGATGGCATTACGATAGGAATATTTGAGACCCAAGTCAACGAGGGCATTACCACTGAGTTCAAAATCTTCACTGCCTTTTACACGGCTATTAGCTTTGTTCAGGGTCTTAGAGGTGAACTTCAAGCCAGCTGATAACCACAGCAGATGATTCTTGCTGTTCACGAGGCGCTTGCTGCAGGTCAGGTTGGCGGTGAATGCCGGAATGCTGTAGATCTGGTGGTCGGTGTAGTAGTACTCTTCTGCTTCCAAAGGGTGCAAATAAGTCATGTTGGCATCAACCCTGAAGGATGGAATACTGAAACCCAGTTCGGCCTCCGCACCAGCCACTTTCAGGCTACCCGAGTTGATATACTTAGGCGCCTCTGGATCTGGACTCGGGTTATTGACGACGATGTCCGACAAATGGTTATAGAAAAGGTTAACGTCGTAAATGAGATGCCAGTTGTCTATCCTTCCCATGAAGTCAAGCTGGATAGCGTTCATGTATTCTGGCATGAGGTCCTCACTACCTCGGTAACCGTTAGACGTGTTATTGCGTGTATAATACGGTGCATCGACAAAGGCGCGTGAATAAGACAGTTTCGTACTGAATTTCTCATTGGGGAAGTAGATCAGAGCCACACGGGGTGATAAAGCGGAGACATTTTTTCCGTTGGCACGACTCTTATTGTCAAATCGCAGGCCGGCATTGAGAATGAATTGTGACGTAAAATAGTGCTTACCCTGAATAAAAGCAGAATAAATTTTCTCGCTACCTATGCGTATATAGTTCTTTTCTTCAGGTAAAGTATATACAATCTTAGTATAGTCCTCGCCCATAGTGTAGTCATTGTTTGACAGTTTGAAGTATTCGAATTGCGCGCCCACAAGTAGATTACCTTTCATGCTTCCAAGCGTATAGTTGGCATCGGCCTTAGTCATAGCGCCAATCGTGTATTCTTGATAATCAATAAATTGCATCAAGCCTTTATACAATTTCGTCTGGGGCTTGCCATCAATATAGATGACGTCACCATCATTGTTATATTGGTTAAGTATTATCGAGTCGGAAACTGGTTGGTAGTTTTGTACGCTATACCAGTCGCCATAAGCAGAAACGTTCAGATTGACTTTACCAAGTTGCTTGGTATAGCCTAACTCCAGATGCTTTTCATTGACGGTATATCCAGGCTTAACTCCAGCCATCGTACGAAAAACGTCATAGTCGTAAGTTTGTGCATACCAGGAATACTGTGGCACCTGTTTGCCATTTTTCATATTGAACATGAAGTTGAAGTCCTTCAATTTCAAGGTGCAGCCAATGTCATAGGATGGCTTCTCTTTATAGCCACCAACATAAGCATAGCCGTCGTGCTGGGTCATAGAATAGTCGGACTCTCTTGGAATATCAACTTTCTTGCCTTGAGACGTATAGATAGAGGCCCATGCCATGACGTCGGCATCCAGTAGGGTCGTACCTGCAATAAAGTCGGCACGGTGAGTACCATACGAACCATAACCATACTTGCCCTTGACGCCATTCACATCGCGACCGTTTTTGGTGATGATATTCACCACAGCGGTCAATGCCACGTTACCATACAGTGATGAGGCGGGTCCGCGCAGCACCTCGATGTGATCGATTTTTTCGGTACTGATGGCGTAGTCGGGCTTGCTATTATTGGTTGTTCGCAAATTCAGACGATGACCATTCTCCATGATCAGAATCTTTTCTTGACTGGACGTATAGACACCATGCATGGCTATGTTTGAAATGGGCCAGGCAGAGACTTCGTTCAGACCAGGCACATAGGTAGCCAGGATCTGTCCTAAACTCTTGTTGTTACTGAGCTGGTCAATCATCTCACGGGTAATGACGGTGACTGGTACAGGCGCCTCGTTGATACTCTCAGCCTGGCTTGAAGCCGTCGTCACAGTCGAGCTTCGACCCGACTTGAGCAAGGCAATCATATCCTCGAAGCGGATGGGATCCTGTACAGATGTATAATACGGATTGATGCTCAGCAGCAAACGAGCATATTTCTCAGAAGTTTCTTTGTCATCTTGCGCAAGATAACAGATAGAAACCAATCGAAGTGCGCTTTGACGCAGATTGCCGGAAAAATCATTGAGATGATCCTCCAATAACTCTATGGCCTGGTCAAGTTGTCCAATGTGATAGGCTTCTTCTGCCTTTTCATAGACTTGACGTTGGTTTTGCTTCTCTTGGGCTGATACCATGACTGGCATCCACATCATGCATACTGCTAATATAATATTCCAATACCTTTTCATATTCAATCAGGAATTAGGGGTCATACAATATTGTCGATTTTTGATAGATAGTCGTTACAGAACTGTTTATCCAGCATAGTCAGATGACCAGCTGCGACGGGATAGATGCTAATGTGAGGAGCCAGCGTGCTCCAACTGTTCAAATCCGCCTGTTTCTTCTGGGCCAGCGCTTGCACATCAATTTGAATGGTCTTCAGTTGCATGGACAAATCTTCTGCCTTGAAATAGAGGACATCGCCCTCGTAGGTAGGCAGGTCGCAATCGTCTTTCAACGCCTGCATTTGTCGCAAATGACGATTCCATTCTTTGATTTCTTCGATGTCGGCAGCTTCATCAGGTGTCGGGCTTTCTATTACAGGTATAGGCATCTCTTTGGCGATGTTAGCGACATGGGCAAACGAGTCAAGCATACAGACTTTAGGCATAGCGCCTGTCTTCTTGTGCCAGCGTACGGCACAACGGTAGGCCAATTCACCACCAAAGCTATGACCGATGAACATCTCCACACTAACGTTGGAAGGCAAGCAGGCATCGAGATAGTCGATATAGAACTTCACCACGTGGCGGCTACTTAGTTTTTCTTCGTTGAATATCGCCTCATAGTGGTCGTCGAAAGGTTCAATGACAAAGACAGAGTAGTGCTTGCACAGTTTGCTGATGAGCGGTTCCAACTTTTTATAATAGGTAAAACCTTGTATCAACACGATGACAGGCTTACTGGCATCATACCCATTCTCCCACTTGCCGATGGACTGCTCATTGATCAATATCTCCCTGATGGACTTACATCTCAGAATATCATTGACCTTGATATTAAGACCTTCACGATTTGCCAACTCGGCCAGCTTGATGGCAGAGAGTGAGGTCAAACCCAATAATGACAAATCGTCAGTGACACCGAAATCCTTTCTTTCAAGAAACTCCTTGACGATCTTAAACAACTTTTTCTCATTCTCGTTGGCTGGAAGTATATGTTCGCCTATGTTGAATCCACTCATCAATTCATCAGACAATAAGGCTTTCTTATCTATTTTTCCGTTTGGCGTTAATGGCATCTCGTCTATTCTTATCAATTGACTGGGCACCATATAATTCGGCAACTCTGCTATCAGTGTTTCTTGAATAGCTGGCAGCTCTTTGTTGTCTTCTGACGTATAATAGCCAACTATAAACTCGATGTTTCCCTGTTTGACTACATCAACGGCAGCGGAAACCACACCGGGACAATGACTCATCTTGCTCTCTATTTCCGCCAATTCTATCCGGTAACCATGTAATTTAACCTGATTATCAATACGACCAATATATTCAAGTAAGTTTTCCTCGTTCCAACGGACCAAATCGCCCGTGCGATACATCTTCTGGCCGTTTAGGAAATAACAGTCAACAAAAAAATCCTTTGTTAATTCATCTTGTTTCCAATAGCCGCGGGACATCTGACGGCCTATGAGACAGAGTTCACCAACTGTCCCACGGGGTACAAGGCGACCTACATTGTCAACAATGACAGATAATGTATTAGGCGCAGGTCGTCCGATAGGGATATTGTTATATTGTCTTTGACTGTCTATTTGATAGAAAGTCGAGCATACGGAGAACTCTGTAGGACCATAACAATTATAAAGTTTCATTGCCGACGGAACCCGGAAAGTGGTCAGTTTTTCACCACCAACCATTAGAAATCGTAGTGGCAGTTCATAATCGTTCATCATCATCATGCCTATTTGTGTGGTTAACAGCAGACCGACGATATGATGATCTTTAAAATAGCGATACATGCTATGAAGATCCATCCGTAAGGAGGATGACAAGACATGCAGGGTGGCACCTGAGATCAGCGGGGGATAAAGGTCGAACAAAGAACCGTCGAAGACGAAGTTGGTATGTATAGCACATTGCTCACCCGCTTTCAGTTTTTCTGTTTTTTTCAGCCAGATAATGAAATTCATCATGGCCTCATGTGTGATGGTCACCCCTTTGGGCTTACCTGTCGTTCCAGACGTATAAATCATGTAAGCAAGTCCTGATGGCTGCGCATAATTAATGGGATGGTTCGACGGTTCATTGAAATCGAAATCGTCTATGAGCAAATGTTTCTCTTTTGGATAATATTGCTCTGTCTGACAATCTTTCAACAAGGTACTGTTGGTGATTAATATGTGTGCCTCAGAATCGTCCAGCATATAGGCGAGACGTTCTTTCGGTAAGTCACTGTCAAGCGGGATATATGCTCCACCTGCTTTAAATACAGCGAATACCGCGATGAGGAACTCTTTGCGCCTGGGCAGCATGATGGCTACAAAGGTATCCGTGCTGACACCGGCCTTTCTGAGTGCTGTGGCCAATAAGTCTGACCTGCGGTCGAGTTCGGCATAAGTTATTTCTGATACTTCGTCAACAACGGCAATGTTGTCTGGTCTCAGTGTTGCCTGACGATGGAATAGATCTACGATCGTCTCGGAACGGTCATAGTCTAACTGATCGCCTGTTCCTAATGCCAAGATGGCCTGCTGTTCATCATCCGTCAGGATTGGTAGCTCGCGGAGATGTATGTCTTCGGATTCAGAATGGAGGAAACCCTCAAGAATCGCATTATAACACTGCATCAGTCTTCGGATGAAGGACTGGGTGTATTGGTTGCTATGGTATTCTGTATGTAAGATCAGTTTTGTATTGCTGCGCAAGATCTCAAAAGCCAATTCCTCTCCTGTGGCATTCTCCATCAGGGGCTGATAGGTGAACAGATCATTGTCACTTGACATCAAATCGCCTTGGTAAGCAAACAGGATATGGCTGTTGATCGCATTGTTCATGGCCTTGACTTCCGCAAAAGAGAATAGACTGTTACTCATACTGCCCATTAACTGTTGCTTGGTGGTCTGGAGCAACTCTCTGACAGTCGTATTCTGATCCCATTTGGTATAGACTGGCAATGTCTTAACGAGCATGGCTACAGTCCGTTGGGTTTTCAAATTCTGTCGCCCTGAAAAGATCGTTGCAAATAGCGACTCCTGAGCATGTGTGTTTACACCTAGCAGATAACCGAATACTGTTGTCGTCAGTACGTTGGGAGTGACTCCAAAATACTCGGCTGCATCTTGCAATTGATTGTAGTCAACAGAAAGTTCAAGATACTCTTGTCCATAGGTGATATGTGAATCCTGTTTTTCTGGCATAGGAAGAGAAGAAACCTTTATGGTTTCAAATTGCTCCTTGTACCACTTCTGGGCAGAAGTGTATGCATCAGTCTTACGTAGTGCCCCTTCTTCTAAAGCAACTTCAAAACCAGTGAATTCTTCTTTTTTGACGGGTAGTTGCTCGTAAGCATCCTTTAAGTCTTGAAGGAAAATGTTGAAAGACATTCCATCAAATATGATATGGTGGAAATCAATGAACAAATAGAGTACTTCTGGGGTCTTCAGAATACGGAAGCGGAAGAGGCGGTCGTTGAGCAAATCGAAAGGACGAATCAGTTCAGGCTTCAGCTTTTCGAATGCCTGTTGAGTCAAAGTTTCCACGCTTTGATGGTAAATTTCATCGTCATTTCTCAATTGTCGTGGATTCCCTTGGCTATCGACAAACAATCGAGTCTTGATGTAGGGATGGGCTTCCACTACTGTCTCGCATGCCCTAGAAAGCTGGTCTTCATCAACGGCCGGATTAATTCGGAACAACATACCGTTGTTGTAAACCACTTCACCCTGACGTGACATACACTCCACGTAAATGCCTAATTGGGTCTGACTAAGTGGATAGTCCTTCTGCAGAGCGTAGCTGACCTGTTCTGTATGTGCGCAGGCATTGGCAATTTTCTTTGGCGTGCGATTCGTATAGATCATTTGGGAAGAAAGCGTCAGTTCCGGACATAGCGTCTGCACTTCCATCACCCTGATACTGTCGCCACCAAGTTCAAAGAAATCATCATCAATACCAACATGGTCTAAGGATAGTGCCTTTTCAAAGGCTTCACAAAGTTGACACTCAACTGTATTTGTTGGTTCTGCGTATGGCGGCCGAACGATACCTTTTGTCTTACCGGAAGGCGCAAGCAGTGCTTTACGGTCAGTCTTCCCACTTGGAAGGAGAGGAAAACAATCCATCTTCACATAATAGGCAGGAACCATATAAGCTGGCAGCTTGGAGTGCAAATACTCACGGATCGTTTCTTCCGAAATGTTGTCGTTAGCGATGTAATAGGCACACAAAAATTGTCTGTCTTTAGTTGAAAAGCCTTTGACGATAGCATTCTTGACACCGTTAACCTGTTTTATAATCGTTTCAACTTCACCTGGTTCAACACGTTGGCCGTTGATTTTTACCATTAAGTCTTTACGCTCAACATATACAAGATTCCCGTCTGGTAATTCGCGGACGATGTCCCCTGTATGAAGCCATCCGTACTTGTAAAGTTTCTCTGTGCTTATTGGGTCCTTATAGTAGCCTACAGTCAGATTTCCTTTCAGACAGAATTCGCCTTCTTCGCCCTGTGGCACTTCGTTACCATCCTCGTCCATGATACAGTATTTTACGTGATATCCAGGCTTTCCGATTGGCGTAATATCATATGGCTTATCTACTACGAAAGATGCACCTGCACCGCAGGTCTCCGTCTGACCGTAATGGTTTATCAGTTTGAAATCCTTGAAATAGATGTTAGATAGACGTTCGGCAGCAGACATCACCAGTTTGAGGTCGGAAGACTTACTTTGGAAGTTGGCTAGTACAGATGGTGTCAGGAATGTAAACTCTATGTGGTGTAATGCCAGATAGTTTTCCAATAGATGGATGTCCTTGACAATTTCTGGTTCAACGAGATAGACATGTCCCCCACGGAAAAAGATGCAGAAAATGGTACGGCTTGCAATAAAAAAGAATGGCATAGTCGCTCCCATGACATGAAGGTCTTGCTCCGCCAGAAACTTTTCCAAAGGGATAGGAAGACTCAGTGAACGGAAATTATGGATCACACCTTTGGGGGCTCCTGTACTACCTGATGTATAGAAAAGCGCATTGATATCTTCCTCATTCGGAAGTACATAACTTTTTGCAGGTTCTGTCTTCATTATTGCCTGAATGACATCTTCATTAATCAATAATGGAGATTCGCAATGATGCATGATATAGTCAATGCGGTCTTTGGGATATTTGTCGCCCATCGGGACGATGGCATGTCCTGCTAACCAAATACCGATTTGTGAAGCCAGATACTCCATTGAAGTCGGCAGACAGATGCCTATGAATGAGTGAGGCGGATAGTTTTTCTGCTGTAAGTAACCAGCCACTCTGCAAGCCATTGTGAAGAGCTCTTTATATGTAGTTTGTCGCTGGCCATTCTGGTCAACGACAGCAATCTTGTCTTCATTCGTCTTGAATGAATCCAAAAGCCTGAGGATGAATCTAGCTGTGTTTGGTTGTGGCATTTATTATTTTGTGATGGGTATAGTGAATGTGAAACTGGCACCTTGGCCCTCCTCTGATTCGAAGGTGATTTTGCCATGATGCTTATTCTCAATGATGTCGCGTACAATATTCATGCCAAGACCAGTTCCTTCGCCTACGGGCTTTGTGGTGAAGAAGTTCTCAAAGAGTCTCTGTTTTACTTCGTCGGTCATGCCTTTTCCGTTGTCAGTGATGGTAATGATACAGTTGTTATCCTGTTTGCTGACATTGATGGTGATCTCGGGCTTGTATTCATCTGGTGCACTCTGCGATTTATCCCATAGTGAATAAAGTGCATTGTTTACGATGTTGAGAATGGCTCGACTCAGATCCTGAGGAATAACCATCATCTGAGGCATGCCTTCCTCATATTGTTCATGGATGCTGACGTTAAAGCCCTTATGATTGGCACGCATGGCATGATAACTTAACCAGACATATTCTTTCGCCAACTTGCAGACGTCAGTCGGGAGATACTCGTTTTCCTTGCCGCGCGAGACAAGCAGGATACCACGGATGATGCTGATGGCACGCTCACCATGTTCCACAATCTTCTCCATGTTCTCTTTAAGGTCGGCAACAATATCTTCCAGATCTTCGCGATCCTCTTCCGGGAGTTTGTCTTCGTTGTCTTCCACAATCTCCGTGAGGTCTTTCAGCAGCTTGTCTGACATCTTGCTGAAATTAATCACGAAGTTAAGCGGATTCTGAATCTCGTGGGCAATGCCTGCACTGAGGATTCCCAGAGAAGCCAACTTCTCTTGCTTCTGCAATTGTTCCCTAAGCTGATTGATTTCTTGTTCCATAAGTTATTCTGTTATTGTGGGCAACGTAATCGTAAATTGGGTATATTCATCTTTGACAGACTCCACGGTGATATTACCACCGTAGTTCTGGATGACATCGTGGCTCAGATAGAGGCCAATACCAGAGGCCTCACCTGTGGTCTTCGTAGTGAAGAAGGGATCGAAGATCTTATCAAGGATCTTCTCTTCAATACCGATACCATTATCTCGGATCACGATGCTGACCATCCCGTCGGCAACCGTTGCATCCAGTGATAAGACAGCCTCGTAAGGTTTGCGTTGTGCTTTCTTTACGATGGCATAGATGGCATTTCCGATCACACTCATGAAGGTCTTGCTCAACTGATCGGGATTACCTTTCACCATCACGCCAGATTCCTGATAGTTGAATTTCGTGGTAATATGATATTGGGCAATATCCTCTGCATAGTATTTACCGACCATCTCTTCATCTTGTTTGAAGACGCTGCTCAGATCCATTTCAACCACACCGCCGGTCCTGTCTTTCAGCATTTCCTCCATTGCCTTCAGGGTACGGGTGGTGTTCACACCATGTTCGCCAACCTTCTGCAGATTGCCATCCAGCATGCCTAAGACATCTACGGTATCTTCATAATTGTCTTCGCTCATGTTGTCTTTCTCATCCTCAATATTGGCCTCAATGTCTTTCACGAGTCCTTGAGACAGTTTCGAGAAGTTATTGATATAGTTGAGCGGGTTGAGGATACGGTCGATCAGACCTTGTGTCAGTTTACCGACTGTGGCCATCTTCTCCTGACGGATCAACTGGTTCTGGGCACTATGTAGATCGTCGAGGGCTTTCTCCAGACTTTCTGACTTCTCCTGAATCTCGTCTTTCTGTTTCACAACCTCTGCCGTACGTTCCTGTACCACCTTTTCCAGTTGCAGTTTATCTTTCTCTAACTGGCGCAGTCTCAATTGAACCAAACCATAAACACAAACGCCGAAAAGAAGGATATACAAGCAGATCATATACCACTTCAGATAGAAGGGGTAGGCGATTGCGAATTCGAAGGATACGACTTCCGTCTCATGGCCGAAGCCGTCGCGGCCTTGAATCTTCAGGGTGTAACTGCCATAAGGCAGGTTTGTGAACTCCACGTCTTTATCATCAGCCCATGCACTCCAGTTTCCGTCGTTTAATTGATAGCGATAAAGGTTTTCGCCGATCACTGTCTCAAAGTCGAGTGAATAGGTAAAGGTGAGATGATTCTCTTTACTCTTTAAGAGGAAAGAGGTTGGCATCTCTCCATAGCCGCCCCAGAGCACACTGTCGTTCCTCAGTTTGATGGTGCGTATCAACAACTTGGGTTTGGTGTTGAGTGCCGGATCGTTTTCTTTCGTGTTGATGATCGTAAATCCGGCGTCGTTACCTAACCAAACTTCATTGTCTTGAACGAACATGGCACGTATGGTCACTTTCTCGATAGGCCTGAGCAGGTACTTCAGATCATCCAGATCCTTACCATCTTTCCATCTGTAAAGGGATTTTCCTTCGCTGTTAGTCAACCACGTGATGCCAGTATGATCCAAATAAGAGAAAAGAGGATAGGGGAATGGCTTTTCCGCCTCTGCTCCCACAACCATGATGGAATTCATAATAGGTACAATCGTGGCGGCGTCGTTAGTCTTAGAATGGTAGGAATGAAACTCCTTGTCGTTACTTTGCTTACACCACACCTCACCATAGATGTTCTGAAGCCAGATGACGCCTTTCTGATCTTTGATGATCTTTGTCACCTTCTCCAGTTTACAAACCATGTTTCTGGCATTCGTCGCTTTATTGATAGCATACACACCGTCAATCTCACCACTCAGGATCTCTGTACCAAGGTCAAGGAAGGAGTTGGATGCCATAGAAGACAATTGCCTGATGGCACCGTTGGCGGCTAAACAATAGATACCGTTGGATGTGGCTGCCATCAGTCCTTGACTGGTGACGGTCAGTTGCCAACAAGCATGATTACCGAGACCAATATTGACAAACCGCTTACCTTCTTGGCAGAACAGACCGTCAATGGTGCCCACATATTTCTTTCCGTTGAACACTGCGATGGACAGCACTTCTTCCGTCAGTCCCTCGTTACGTGTGAAGAAAGAGAAGGCTGATGGTATGGCTATCGAGAAGATACCGTTCTCGGTAGATCCCCAGAGTCTTCCGTGACCGTCGTAGGCGATATAGACCACATTGTTCGTGCAGAGACCGTTGGTTTCCGTAATCGTATAGAGTTCCTTACCCTTGTCATCGGTAATCACAAGACCCTGTCCACGTTTGACAACTGCCACCAGACCGTTGGCCAACGGCTCTTTCTGGGTGATATCCGATAGGACTTCTGCCTTACCTGTCTCTTCAAGTTTATCGATATCCACGACATCAGAAAGACCGATGCCTAAGCGCTCCTTACTGATCTGCTTCTTTAAATGGAACTGATTGTCTTTGACTTCATAGATGTTTCCGTCATTGACGAAAAAATTCAGCGAATTGTCTTTCTCTTCCCATATTTCCTGTACTTCTCCTCTGAAAGCGCCCTGCTTTCCAACGGTCTGGAGATACAACTCACCATTATCCTTTCTCTGTATCTTACCAACACAGTGACGCGGGTGATGCCAGGTGTGTGGATCATGCGCCACTCCACATTATTATAATATAACAGGCCTTCGAAGTTGGCTATAAACACACTACCGTCGTCGGTGGTGATCACATCGAAGTTACGGTTGTGGGCATGGTAGTCATCTGGCGTGTAGTTCTTGATGAAAGGTATGCCTTGGGCTGCAGCAACACAGGCCCACAACAACATCATGCCATAGAGTAATGCGCGTTTCATCGTTTGGCCTCCTTTCCTTTTGTTGAAATGAACGACTCATACGGTATGTTCTCACCAATATAATAGTTCCATTCGTCTTTTGTAAAGTTGCGCTTCAACTTATGCTTGATGCGCTCCACCATCATAGGCACAGAGATCAAGACCTCAGACAGATTTCCTTTCTGATCACCCAACCACAGATAATTCTTGGATCGGTCGTAGTTGAAGTAGAGAACCCAGTTGTTTGAGGAGTACAGCGTGATAGGCTCTATCTTCTCATTGGTAGCAATCCAGAGATTAATGGTACCATCATAACTGGATGAGAAGAGACGGTTTTGATAAATCCTGATTTTGGATATGCGTGAACGATGGCCCACCAGTTTGCGGACATTCTTGTTCTTGTCGTAAAGATAGATGGTGCCGTCCTTCATACCATACGCTTCTAAGCCAGAGGTGTTAGAGGAAGCGAAGGCGGTAATCTGACCGGAGACAGGAACCTTACGGGTCTCGATGTTGTTCATGTCCCTGACGGTGTGTATGCGTCCTTTATTATCGAAAAGTATTGGCATATGCTCATAGCGGGCCGACAATACCACTTTATAATCCAATTCTTTGGTGCTTACGATGGATTGTGTGGTCTGATCAAAAAATGCCAGATTCGTTTCACCAATCAGCAACAGGTATCTCTCATCCAAACATAACTGTATCTTAAAGGGTTTTACCAGTGGCACTTCAATAAGTTTCACGTCCTTTCCGTTTTTAATATACAGATAACCGTTGCGGCTAATGGCGTAGATGATGCTGTTGTTTGGATCAATACTGACATCGCGGAAGTCGTAGTTTCTGTCTTTGAAAAGTGTGGTTGTCTTCAATTGGTTACCATTGATCTCATGGTAGAGGATCTCGCCATAACTGCTGATAGATATCAGTTTGTTATCGCTCTTTGGCAAGAATTCAAGGTTATAGACCGCATCGCTATGACGGTTCCATTCATTCTTGCTTTGACTGGATTGAGAGAGGGCCTGATAGATAGCCGGATAATACACGTCACCATGATACCTTTCCGTATAGAGATAAGAAGCATAACTCAGCAGATCGCCGATTTCCTGATTACCTGCTCTGAACTGCGTAAGTGCCAAAGCACCAAGAGAACGTCCCAATGCCAGATAACTGAGTGTCTCTGCCGCACGTCTGTTTTCTTCTGCTACTAATCGCTGACTTTCTGCCAAATCATAGGCATCAAGCGCCATTCTCTCAGACTCCATGGCTTTCTGTTGGGCGATAATAGCATTATGCCGTTCTTCTTCAGAACGTTGTCGCATCTCGTTGGCCACCTTGGTCTGTTCTTCTGCCTCTTCGCGCTGCTCATCAGAGATCTTCTTCTGTTCATAGGCGATCTCCTCCATCTGCTTACTGACACTTTGCAAAACGGCAGACTGCTTATCCCGTCGTTGCAAGACTTCCAATTGGGCTTTCAACTCGTCGATATTCTCCTTATCTGACGAATCCCAACCCTTGAATACCATAACAGCAGCACCACCCAGGATAAGGCATATAACACCAGTAATAACGACTTTCTTATCCACGTAGTCTAAATGGGTTAATTCTACTTCCGTTTAAGTGCAAACAATGTGATGTCGTCACTTTGTTCTGCTTCACCTACAAACTCTGCTACATCAGCTTTCACCGTGTCGATGATCTGCTGACAATCCTGTCCGGCACATTTTTTTAATGATGCTTCCAGTCTGTCGTCTCCAAACTCTTTGTACTCGATGTTCATCGCCTCATTCACACCATCGGTGAACATCACTAGTGTCTCGCCTGGCTCCAGTTTCATGTGCTGGTCATGATACTCCAGTCCTTCAATGGCACCAACCAGGAAGTCCTGAGGCATGGGCAGCACTTCGGTGCTACCGTCTGGTTTCAGAATGTATGGTGGATTATGACCGGCATTACAATAGGTAATCTCACCCGTGCTAATCGTATAGATGCCGTAGAACACGGTAACGAACATACAGTCCACCGACTCATTGGCAAGCAACTGATTGGAATAAGTCAGACAGTCAGAGGGCTTGCCACCACGAATGCCTGTGGCGCGGATCAGCGTACGGCTGACTGCCATGAAGATGGCTGCGGGAATACCTTTACCACTGACATCTGCAATCACAAAGCCGATTCGGTCCTCATCGATGCGGAAGAAATCATAGAAATCACCTCCCACGTCCTTGGCTGCATTCATCGATGCGGCAATATCCAGCTGGTGCTGGTTCTCTGGGAATGGTGGGAAGATACGGGGCAGGATTGCCTGCTGGATTTCTCTTGCTACTGCCAGGTCGCCTTTGATCGACTCCAACTGAGTGTGCTCCTGTTGAGACAGACGGATGTAATTGATCTGCTCGACGGCTTTTTCAATGGTTATGCTCAAGTCATCGAGGTCAATAGGCTTGGTCGCGAAGTCAAAAGCACCGTTGTTCATCGCTTGGCGGATATTCCCCATATCACCATAAGCAGACACCATGATGCATTTGAGGGCGGGATTGCGCATCTCGTTGACCTTTGTGAGCAACGTGAGTCCGTCCATCTCTGGCATGTTGATATCCGAAAGGATGATGTCATAGTCTTTGTTTTTCAGGAGCATAGCAAGCGCCTCCAGTCCATTGTGAGCAAATGAGAACTCGTATTCTCCCTTACGAATCTTCCTTCTAAAGTATTGGGTGAGCAGCAATTCCAGATCGCTCTCGTCATCTACACTAAGTATTTTTACGGCCATAAAATTGAGTTTGGTTTATTAATAATGGTGCAAAAGTAAGGTAAAAGTTTGATATTACCAAATTTTTTTGTTAATAACTGAAAAATTTTTTTTAACTTTGCCCCCTGAAAGATGAAATTACTTGTTTTTAACCCTGAACATGACTTGGCATTGGCTGCAAATCTAAGTAATTTTACAGCCCCGCATGCCGGACGCCAGTTGCGCGCAGACTTGGGATTTATCCCTGCTATCTGGGCTGCAGCTTATGATTACGTGCATGTGGAGAATGTCGAGGATGCCGAACGTCGGTTCCTGCGTCTGACGCGTCGTCCTTTTGGACGCTTTATTGCAAAGGAGCAGATCTGCAAACACAAATTTACTGCTGTTGATGTCTGGGGGTGGGACTTGGCCATCCGTGCCTTCCTCCTCCGCTGGGGCATCGATGCAGCTATTTTGCCTTCAGTGACTCAAATCGACGACATCCGCCAATTGTCTCATCGTCGATACGCCATGCAGTTGTTAGACTGCCTACAGATGCCTGGTATCATTGGAAGTTCTTGTGAGACGAATCAGATTGAAAACATCATTGATCGACTTCATAGTGGCGAACATCTTGTTGTGAAGGCTCCCTGGAGCAGCAGCGGACGTGGCGTCCGTTTTATGGAAGACGATGTGAATATCTATGACAATGGATGGCTTCGAAACGTGATTGTCAAACAGGGTTCTGTGATGGTGGAACCTTACTACAACAAGGTGAAGGATTTCGGTATGGAATTCGTGAGCGATGGTAACGGCTCGGTCAGTTATATCGGTCTCTCTCTCTTCCAGACTTCCAATGGTGCCTATACGGGTAATATTCTTGCTTCAGAAGAAGAAAAGGAGAGCTTGATAAGTCGTTATATACCAATTGATTTATTAAAAACTGTTCAACAAAAGATATGCGCCAAGATGGGTTCATGGCTGAAGGATCTATACACGGGTGTTTTTGGTATTGATATGATGGTGGTCAGGCGTGATGATGGCGATGGTTTCCTGTTGCATCCTTGTGTTGAAATCAACCTCCGACGTACCATGGGCCATGTGGCTATCAGTCTCACGGAACTCACTTCAGGACTACCCCAATTGATGAAGATAGAATACGATTCAAATATTTACAAAATGAAGATAAGCAAACGATGAACAAATTCAAACTAATCTACTTGGCTTTGGCCTTGCCGATGATGGCAAGTGCCCAGTACAAATCTAAAGTGTGGTCGCCTGATAATGGCGACGGTACGTTTACCAATCCAGTCATCAATGCCGACTATTCCGACCCTGATGTCTGTGTGGGTCCCAGTGGTGATGATTACTATCTTACGGCTTCTTCCTTCCAGTGCATCCCTGGTCTGCCAATTCTTCATTCCAAGGACTTGGTGAACTGGGAGATTATCAACTATGCGGTGAAGGAGTTGGAACCTAAAGAGATGTTCGACAAACCCTCTCATGGCAATGGCGTGTGGGCACCGTCTATTCGTTACCACAATGGCGAGTACTATATCTATTGGGGTGATCCAGATAACGGTGTGTTTATGGTGAAGACCCGTGGGGGTGATCCTGCAGGAGAGTGGGAGAAACCATTGCTTGTGATTCCAGGCAAGGGTATGATCGATACGACGCCACTTTGGGATGACGATGGTCGATGCTATCTGGTGAACGGCTGGGCTAATTCTCGCAATAAGTTTGCCTCTGTACTGACAGTTCGTGAACTCTCGGCCGACGGAACAAAGGCTATCTCTAACCCTGTGATTGTCTTCGATGGCAATGGCACAGAGAACCGCACCTGTGAGGGTCCCAAATTCTATAAACGCGATGGCTGGTATTGGATCATGTGTCCTGCAGGCGGTGTGCCTACAGGTTTTCAATTGGCGATGCGTTCCAAATCCCCCTATGGTCCTTATGAACACAAGATTGTCTTAGCTCAGGGAAAGACGAATATCAATGGTCCTCATCAGGGCGGTTGGATTCACACGAAGTATGACGAAGATTGGTTCCTACACTTTCAGGATAAGGAGGCTTATGGTCGTGTGGTACATCTCAATCCTGTCGATTGGACCTCTGGTTGGCCAATTATGGGTAAAAAGGGCGAGCCTGTCACCACTTATCAGAAGCCCAAGAGTGCTTCAAATGTGATTATGAATCCTGTGGAGAACGACGAGTTCAATATTCCTCTGATGGGGCTTCAGTGGCAGTGGCACGCCAATTACAATCAAGCGTTCGGTATGCCTACGGCTTTCGGAACCTTTCGTATCTTTACTTATAAACTCTCTGAGAATTGGAAGAACTTCTGGGAAGTGCCTAACTTGCTGCTTCAAAAGACGCCTGCCGATGCTTTCACTGTCACTTCTAAGATACGTATGACCTCCAAGGCCGATGGGCAATTTGGTGGTTTGATTATGATGGGACTCGACTATTCCGCACTTGTTGTGAAACGGGTGGGAGAGAACTTCCAACTGGTGCAGATGACCTGTAAGGCTGCTGATAAGGGTACACCACAAATAGAACAGGTGATTGCTACGCTGAAGCCTACGGCTATTGACAAAATCGACTATAAGCCAGGCATCCACGAGGATATCTATCTTCGCATGAAAGTGGCTGATTCCAAACTCCGTTTCGCTTGGAGTCAGGATGGTAAGAAGTTCTCTGATTGCGGCGATGAGTTCCAGATGAAAGAAGGTAAGTGGATTGGTGCCAAGTTCGGCTTCATCGCTGCCGAGACCGATCCCCAATGTGATCGCGGTTGGATAGACGCAGATTGGATCAGAATCACGAAGTAACTGATTTAAATTTTAAGAACAAAAAAGAGAGAATGAGCTGTGTGCCCATTCTCTCTTCATATGGATAGATGATGTTTATTCGATGACAACCAAAGCGTCGTCCTCCATCACACTCTCACCAACCTTTACGCATACGGCGGTTACCTTACCAGCTTTCTCTGCAGTCAGGTTGTTGGCCATCTTCATAGCCTCCAGCACAACCACAGTGTCACCCACCTTCACCTCGTCGCCTTCAGCCACAAGGACATCGGTGATCACACCAGGAAGTGGAGCCTTAATAGCATTTGCCTTATTAACGGCAGCCTTATTGGCAGCAGGAGCATCGTCGCTGGCAGCAGTAGCAGCCTTCACGACTGGCTTTTTCTTCTCCGGCTCGGGCTGTTTCTCCATTTCAACAGTGTAGGTCTCGCCATTAACGGTCAGCGTGGCAATATTATCCTTGATATCGCCTACCACGACCTCATACTTGTTACCATTGATGGTATATTTGTATTCTTTCATGCTTTTACGGATGTTGTGTGAATGTTTGCGCATAGCCGTTCCACTGTGTGGGGCGCGCGTTAATTGTAATGATGCCGGTCTCCACATCATGGACATTGTTGCCCAGATGCTCGTGGAGCGCCATAGCAATCGCAGCATATACTTCGTTGTAGCGAGTTGAGCCAGACCACGACAGATGCGGAAACGGGTGTTACGCGGCTCGATCACATCATCGATGTAGCCATACTTGGCTGCCTGATAAGGATTAGCAAAGAGCTCGTTGTACTCATCCTCCTTCTCAGCGATGAAGGCTTTCACATCCTCACCAGCCTCCTTCTTAGCCTTAGCCTCCTTAGCGTAAAGCACTGCAGCTGCACCAGAAGCACCCATTACAGCGATCTCAGCAGAGGGCCATGCGTAGTTCAGATCGGTATGGAGCTGCTTAGAACCCATCACGATGTGTGAACCACCGTATGACTTACGCAGGGTAACGGTGATCTTGGGTACAGTAGCCTCACCATAAGCATAGAGCAGCTGAGCACCATGCAGGATCACAGCGTTGTACTCCTGACCCGTACCAGGCAGGAAGCCAGGAACGTCAACCAAAGAGATGATAGGAATATTGAAAGCGTCGCAGAAGCGTACGAAACGGGCACCCTTACGAGAAGCGTTCACGTCGAGCACACCAGCATAGCAAGAAGGCTGGTTGGCTACGATACCTACACTCACACCATTGAAGCGGGCAAAGCCGACGATGATGTTCTTGGCGAACTTAGGCTGTACCTCGAAGAACTCATGGTCATCGGTAATAGCTGAGATGACTTTATACATATCGTATGCCTCGTTGGGGTTCTCAGGGATGATCTCGTTCAGAGAATCCTCCATACGGTTGATGGGATCGTCTGTTGGCTTATAAGGAGCGGTCTCCATGTTGTTAGAGGGGATATAACTCAGCAGGGTCTTCAGCATCTGCAGACCTTCTTCCTCAGTAGCAGCTGTGAAGTGGGTCACACCAGACTTCGTGGCGTGAACGCTGGCACCACCCAGATGCTCCTGATCGATATCCTCACCAGTAACGGTCTTTACCACCTTCGGACCTGTCAAGAACATATAAGAGGTATTCTCCATCATCAGAGTGAAGTCGGTGAGGGCAGGAGAGTAAACGGCACCACCTGCACAAGGACCGAAGATACCTGAGATCTGAGGAATCACACCTGAAGCCAGAATGTTACGCTCGAAGATCTCTGCGTAACCAGCCAGGGCGTTGATACCTTCCTGAATACGGGCACCACCTGAGTCGTTGATACCGATCACGGGAGCACCCATCTTCATGGCCATATCCATCACCTTACAGATCTTCTGGCTCATGGTCTCAGACAGAGAACCAGCATGAACGGTGAAATCCTGTGCGAAGATGAATACAAGACGACCGTCGATCGTACCAGAACCAGCTACGACACCATCGCCCAGGAACTGCTTCTTCTCCATACCGAAGTTATGGCAGCGATGCTCCTTAAACATATCGTATTCCTCGAACGAACCCTCGTCGAGCAGCATCTCAATGCGCTCGCGAGCTGTATATTTACCACGCTCGTGCTGTTTCTGAATAGCTTTTTCACCACCACCGAGACGAGCCTGTTCGCGCTTCTCGATGAGTTGCTTGATTTTTTCTAATTGCTTTGACATTATAATTTAATGTTTAATGTTATATATTTAATCTTAATGTTCGCAGAGTTCTGTGAGGATACCACAGGTTGATTTCGGATGCAGGAAAGCGATGTTCAGGTTCTCAGCACCCTTACGAGGAGCTTGGTCGATCAGACGTACGCCCTTCTCGCTGACTTCTGCCAATGCATTGGCAACACCGTCTTCAATGCAGAATGCCACATGGTGAACACCCTTGTTGCCCTTGTCGAGCCACTTCTGAATTGTGCTCTCAGGTGATGTCGGCTCCAGCAGCTCCAACTTCACCTCGCCACACTTCAGGAAGGCGGTCTTCACTTTCTGGTCCTCGACTACTTCTGTTGCATAACACTCTAAGCCCAGCACGTCAGTGAAGAACGGCAGGCTTTCCTCAATGCTCTGAACGGCAATGCCCAGATGCTCAATGTGTGAAATCTTCATATCTCTAAAATTTTAGAATATTATTAATTGATGTGCAAAGGTAATAAATCTATTTTAGATTTAGGCATTAAAGTCAAAGAATTAAGATATGTGTGTCTTAATTAAGAATTATTAAAACTCTGCGGTGATTTTTCCGTTGATTTGGCGACCTGTGAGATAGTTGGGCACAGCCCACTGATGATTTGTGACATCAGTCACCCAATAATAGCTGCTGACGTTGGAGATATCAAACAGGTTCAGACAGTCGACACCTATCCAGAGATTCTTAATCCCGCGACCTTCTTTGATCGCACGGAAACTCATACCGATGTCGGCACGTTTGTAGGCTGGGGCACGGAACTGATGGGCTTCCAGCCCACGATGGGGAGCACCAAAGGGCAGTCCGTCAGCAAAAGCCAGTCTGAGGGTCATCTTCCAGCGATCCGTTCCTGGGAAGTAATCGGTGAAGTGCAAGTTTACGGCCCATCGCTGATCTGTCGGCATCGGAATACTCTGCCCGTTGATGGTCTGTCGTGTACTCATCAGCGAGAAGGTCAGCCATGAGTCGATGCCAGGCACGAACTCACCATAGAGCTTCAGATCAAGGCCAGCTGCATAGCCTGAACCCATGTTACGTCCATAGTAGGTGATCTTCATATTTTGAACGTTATAGGGTATTAGGTTGGATATCGCTTTGTAATAGGCTTCTGCCGTGAATTTGAATGGACGGTTGAGCATTCTGAAACGATAGTCGAAGGCTGCAATGAACTGCAGCGACTGCTGACTTTTGATCTGGTCGTTCAATACCACACCTGTGGCGCCTGTCTTCACATCGGTCAGACTGACGGTGTCGCGCATCTCTTTATAAAAAGGTGCCTGGTAATAGAGACCTGTGGCAAAACGGAAAGTGCAGTTGGGATCGAAAGCTGGTATGAAGGTAATGGCTGCTCGTGGCGATACGATGGTCTCTTTGTTAAACGACCAATTTGATAGTCTGACGCCATAGTTCAGCGTGAAGAAGTTATTGCCTTTCGAGAACTTATAGGTATCCTGGACATAGGCTTCTACCCGATGACTCTTCACATCGGTATTGGCTACCAGCGTATAAATCAGATCCAGACGGTCGGCAGAGTGGGGGATGGAATAGCCGCTGGAATCTCGCATCTCGTATTCCTTGGCGTTTTCTCTGACGTGTTCTATCTTATAGGTCACACCTGCCTCGAAGTTATGACGGCGTGTCTGATGCCTGCCGATCAGTTTGAAACTCACTACGTCGGATGTTAGGTAATCACGGGCGTGTTCCATATAGGTTCCAACACCGAGGTTCTCTTGTGTCTGGGTGTCGTCAAGCCAGTATTGTCCCATGATGTCATAAGTCTCGTTCTCTTTGGAGTGGAAGGCTGATGTCAGGAATTTTATGCTCGTAGAGTCACCGAAGTGACGGGTGATGCCTAAGGTGCCGAAGAAGGTGCGGAATAGGTCCTTTTCCTGACCATCGAAATAGACCTTGAACGACTTGACATCAGCCAGCGTACCAAAACTCGTTTCACGGTCTTCGGGTGTGAAGTTGTAGTGATTGTCTGAGATGTTACCGATGAAATCTACCGTCCATAGTTTATTGGGTTTGTAACTGATATAAGTCTGATAATCAAGGAAATTAGGTTGATATTCTCCATTTGTTTCTAAGGAACCTAACAGATACTTATTGGTCTTATATCTGAGGCCATGCAGCATGGAGAAACGTTTGTTACCGACACCTAGGTAGCCGCTGGCACCTAACAATGAGGCTGAGGCTGTGGCTTCGAACCCTTCTACACGACGATAGGTGATATCGAGTGCTGATGACATTTTGTCGCCATATTTTGCTTCAAATCCACCTGTGGAGAATCCTATTTTCTCCACCATGTCAGGATTGATGATAGAGAGTCCTTCCTGTTGTCCGCTGCTCACCAGCATGGGGCGATAGACCTCTACCTGATTGATATAAACCAGATTCTCATCAAACGAACCACCTCTGACGTTATATTGGCTCGACAGCTCGTTGTGGGTGCTTACACCTGCCTGTTGCTGGATCAGTTCTTCTACCGCATTGCCCGTAGTAGAAGGTGTCTGTTTCAGGTCTTTCACATTCAGTTCTTGTGTCTGGCCTGTCTGGCGGCGTTGCTGAGTAACTGTCACTTCCTGCAGTGCCTTCATTGGGTGCATCACAATTTGAACCCTCAGTTGTTTCTTTGGATTTCTGAACACGCGTTTTCGTGTAGCAAAGCCCACCATCGAGAATCTTACTTCAATGGAATCAGCCGATTGGAGATGCAGCGAGAATTCACCTTTCAGGTTCGTCATCGTCACCTTTCCCTGGGCTGGACACGACACCGTCACCAGTTCCAAAGCATGCTCTTCTTCATCGACCACTTTTCCTTTCAAGGTGAAGTCGTCGGCGACAGCTTTCAAGGTGCCCATCAGAAGCACCAATATCGTGATGAATTGCTTCAAATTGCGTCTCATTCTGACATAATAACGGAAAAAACACACATTTATTTGCTATAAATTCATTTTTTCTTGGCTGTTTCGACATTATTTTCTATATTTGCACTATAAAAACCATAAAAAGTTTCGATTATGAAGAAATCTCTACTCACAATGTTTGTGTCTCTGTTCAGTATAATTCTGGCAGTGGCAGCTCCTGTTGACGAGCAAAAGGCCCGTCAGTTAGCAAGTGATTTTCTAAGCAACATGAACCCTCACGGCACACGTTCTGGCAATTCAGAATTGACTCGTGCCGTAACTGGGGTAGCTGATGGCAATGATGCTGCCATCTATGTGTTTAATTCCGATAATTCGTTTGTGATCATTAGTGCCGATGATCGTACACCTGCCGTACTTGGCTATAGTGATCATGGTGTGTATGATATGAAAAAAGCGCCTGATGGTCTTAAGGCTATGCTGGGATGGTTGCAGGCCTCAGTCCGCAATTATTCCACCACTCGTGGAGAAGTGTCTATACATGATGCCATCAAACCTTTGTTGACAACGAAGTGGAATCAGCATTCCCCGTATAATCTATTTTGTCCTTACGATGAAGTAAATGATGCGCCCTCTGTTACTGGTTGTGTGGCTACAGCGATGGCTCAGATCATGAAATATCATGAGTGGCCTTCTGCCTACGACTGGAGTCTGATGAAAGACGAATATGACTCTGGCGATGAATCTGCAGCTGCACAGGAAGTTGCTAAAGTGATGTATGATGCAGGCGCATCTGTTTATATGGAGTATAGTGCTGATGGCTCTACTTCTAACAATGATTGCATATCAGAGGCATTGCGTAATATTTTTGGTTATGCTTTATCGACCGAATGGGTGTATCGTGCATATTATTCTGCTCAGGAATGGGATGAGCTTATCTATGGCAATCTGAAGAATAAAATGCCTGTCATTTATGCAGGACAAGCGATAGATATAGATGATTCCTATGGTTATTTGCAAGGTGTTGAGAGTGGACATTCTTTTATAGTTGACGGTTATGATGGCAAAGGCCTCTATCATGTTAATTGGGGTTGGGGTGGCCTGAGTGATGGTTTCTTCCTGTTGTCATTGCTTAATCCTGAAAACCAAGGTGCAGGAGGTACTTCAGGTTCTGAAGGATATAGCATTAAAGTATTAGCTGTTGTTGGAATTAAACCCGTTAAACCCACAGAAAAAGCTGTA
>CADCBZ010000060.1 GCA_902799765.1 uncultured Prevotellaceae bacterium | reverse complement strand
AACTGATCTCAGAGAGAGGAGTCAACCAAATCCGTACGGGTAGGCAAATGTTAAAGAACAAGGCCTAAAAAGAGTCAACCTTATTCAGGAAAAGACACAACGCGCAACGTAGCAACATGCAACTTTTGTGGAAAGCGAATCGACTGAGGAGAAGGATTACTTGTATTAATATATTAATATTATATATATATTATAATATATATATAATATTATAATAATATACTCTTTTTTCTGCTGATTCTGGCATTCGAAAAGTTGCGCGTTGCTTTGTTGCGCGTTGCGCCCTTCGAAATGGCCCAAAAATAATTCAAAAATAATTCGAAAAATATTTGGTTTGTATTGAATTTTTTTGTACCTTTGCACTGTCATTATGAAAGACGCAAAGATGCATGATTAAGGATAAAAATTGCTAGATTTAAATCTAGATTTTGCGCGCATTAATGGTAGCAATATTTTTCTTTAATACACGATATTCAGGCGTTTGATTATGACTATGAAAACATTTAACATCAACTATTCGATTTGTATTTTTAATTTATGGCTATTAAAGTTATTGCACAGCGTCGTGAAGTTAAGCTCGGTAAGAATCCTGGAATGAAGTTCGTGATGCGACCTGACCTCTACGTGCCCATCGCCGAGAAGAAGGTGTTTCAGGAGGCATCTACTCACTCAGGTATCTCCTCAGGTGTGATCAAGGCGGCTTGGGATGCTGCTGGTGAGGTGATCCGCACCTGGGCGACCGAAGGTCACTCTATCCCCCTGCCCGGACTTGGCACGATGCGCTTTGGCGTGCGCTCGAAGGCTGTGGCTAACCTGGAGGACGTGAAGACAAACCTGATCAGCGTGCGTCGTATTATCTTCACGCCTAACGTGGAGGTGAAGGATGAGCTGAAGAATACCTCGATCCAGATTACCTGCCTCGATGAGGATGGCAACGTGCTGAAGCGCGTGACCTCTGGTGACTCAGGCGACATCGAGGACAACGAGAACGAGAACGGTGGCAGCACCGACAACGGCTCAGGCAGCGGCTCAGGTGGCAACGGTGGCAATACCAGCGGTGGAAACACAGGCGGCGGTGACGGTGGTGATGATCTCGATAAGAATTGATTATGACGAAGAAGGAGACTACTAAGTTTATTGTGCAGATTATCGTGTCGATTGCGAGTGCGATCCTGACTGCACTGGGTGCGACGTCCTGCATAGGACATTAAACATTAAACATTAAAAGAATGAATCCTCGTCAATGGGCGAGGATTCATTTTAGGAAGATGTCGAACTTTTCGTTGTAGGCGGGCGACTCGATAGAGAGCAAGTTGAGCACCGAATGGAAGATGTAGTGCTGTTCGAGCAATGCGGGCAGCTCGCCTGCCGGGGCTTCCTGCGACTGGGCCGTCGGCTTATAACGCCTGAAATTGTCGGAAGTCCACACGAGGAAAGGTATCTCATATTGCTCCTTGGGCGCGAGTTTCATAGGCAGGCCATGCATGAACATGTTGTTCTCACCCAGAGACTCACCGTGGTCGGAGATGAAGATCATGGCAGTGTGCCAATCTGTCAGTCCGCGCAGGGTGTTGATGAGCCCGTCGAGCAGGAAGTCGGTGTAGCGGATGGTGTTGTCGTAGGCATTCACCAGGTTATCCACCGGCTGATAGACATGGAATTCCTCAGGACACTTGTCAGCGTATTTCGGGCCGTGACTGGTGCTGGTGTGCAGGATGATGAGCACCTTGTCCTTCTTGCTGGAGAGGATGCGCTCACGCAGGCCTGCGAAGAGAATGCCGTCATAATCCCTGTTGACATCGGGATACATCTTGCCCAGATCGACATCCGTGAGGTATTCGTCGATATGGATGGGCGGCTCACCCCAGTTGTAGGTGCGCCACGATACATCGACACCCGTGCGGAAGGCGTAGTTGGGCAACAGTTCATAAAGATCGCCGCTGTCGATGGGCTCGAGGATGGCTTTGGTGCCAGCCGTGGTGTAGGTGGCGCAGGCGTTGGCCTGATAGACCTTCAGTCCCTCCTGCTTCGACAACAACGGATTGGTGTCGCGCTGATAGCCGTAGAGCTGGAAGTTGGCTTTCCTGGCTGATTCGCCAATGACGAGCACCACCACCGCTTTTTCATGGTCGGTGATCTGACCGTCGGCCAGCTTGATCTCTTCGACCTGTTCGTCATGCTGACTGCTAAGGACGCGACAGGTGTTCACCAGATAGGACCAGGGCTGCAAGAGACCACCCAGTTCGGTGTCGTGCTGACTGATCCAGAGCGTCTGACCGATGTGCATCAGGGCGACGACGAGGACGACGGCCAGCGAACTGCCACAGCAGACGGCCAGCTTTTTGGCCTTGCCATAGACCACCGGCTGCCACAGACAGTAGAGAGCCGGGAGCACACCAAGCCCCAGGATGCACAGCCACAACGACCAGCTGAAGAAGCCTGAGGCTTCGGAGTAGCGGGTGTTGAACACGTTCTCGATGGTGGTGGCATCGATGATGACGCCATAGGTGAGGATGAAATGGAGGACCGTGGCGTTGATGACGGCCAGAACGGCCAGCAGAACGCGCCCCACCACCCGCAGCAACCACATCACCAGGTAGGTCATCATGAAGTTGAGCACTAACATGATGACCACCAGGGATGCGAGCAGGAAGAGCTTCCCACCCGTCGGTTCATCGGTATGCTGAGCCACATAACTGAAGAAAGGGACATTGTAAAACAACAATGTCCCTAAGCTCACGATACTTGAGAACGTGAATAACGATTTACTTGCTGTCAGCCTCTGCCTGCTTGGTTTCAGGTGCATCCTCACCATAGTAGTTATAGTAGGCATTATAACGGTTGTAACCCCAGTTGCTGTTCAGACGGTCGGGATCGAGCTCCTTGGCCTTGTCGAAGTATTTGATGGCCTCCTGATAGAGGGCTCTCTTAGCGTTGGGATCCTCTGTGTTCTGAGCAGAGAGTGAGAGTGCAGTACCAGCGTAGGTCTGAATCATGGCCACGTCGCCCTTGATCTCACAAGCCTTCTTCAGTAAGGCAGCAGCCTCCTCGGGCTTCTCGTTGAGGATACCAAGACCCTTGTCAGCGAGGGCTACGAAGTTGTTGGGGTTAGCTGCGAGGGCATCGTCGAGCACCTTGAAAGCAGCGTCCTTCTGGCCGATGCCATACAGGGTGTTGTAGAGCTTCTCCATCACACCGTCGGTCTTGTGCTCAGCATAGACGTCCTTCAGCTTGTTGCAGTAGCTGAGAGAGTCCTCATGGGTCTTCAGACCGTCGCCGAGGATCTCGAGCTTCAGGTTGAGGGCGTTCTCATACTCCTGAGGATCCTTCATGGCGATGTCAGCCAGTTTGTTGGCCATGTCGATATCCTTGTCCTGATAAGCGAAGACAGCTGCAAAGCGGGCTACCTGGCCGAAGAACTCCTTCTGCTGGGTGCGGTCGCAGTTAGCGAAGAGAGGAGCTGCATCACTCAGCACGAAGATCTGCCAGTATTTGCGGGCATTGGCATTGTCACCTGCCGTTAAAGCGTCCTGACCTGCGTTCACGAGGGCGAAACGAGGAGAGGTCCACATGCGCTGGGCGTTCTTATCTGCGAAAGCGGGCTTAACCTTACCCTTCTCATTGGGCTGCTGGTCGTACTTGTCGCACTCCATAGCTGCACAAAGAGCATTGTAAGCACCATTATTCATGATGTTCATGTCAACGGGCTTCTCTTCCTTACCCATCTGCTTGTTCACCTGGTTCTCGGTTACAATGGCATTCTGAGCGTCGAAGTCATCCATAGCGAGGTCAACGAGCTTGTTATAAGCCTTGGCCTTCTCAGCGGGAGAAGCCAACTGATCGAGTGTGCTCTTAACAAGCTGCTCTGCTTCTGCATAAGTCTTTGCCTTGAGGATAGCTTTCAAGACGTCACTGTCACCGGCAAATGCTGTAGCACTGGCTACGAGCATCACTGCCATCATCATTAATTTCTTCATACACGTAAAAATTATTAGTTGAACGTAAATTTATTGTTTATTCCTTGTTATTTTCTTGAGTCTCAGGGGCTTCTGTCTCGTTTACGATCTCTGCCTCCTCGATATCGTCGTTCTCCTCAGAGTGCTGCACCTTGCAGACGCTGGCGATGACATCGTTCTTCTTGGCGAGGTTGATGAGACGGACACCCTGCGTGGCACGACCCATGACGCGCACATCGGCCACCTTCAGACGGATGAGCACACCCGACTTGTTGATGATCATCAGGTCGTTTTCGTCGGTCACCACCTTAATGGCTACCAGGCGACCCGTCTTCTCAGTGATGGCGAGGGTCTTCACACCCTTCGCACCACGGGCGGTCTTACGATAGTCTTCCACCTCTGAGCGCTTGCCGTAGCCGTTTTCAGATACCACCATGATGGTCTCTGTCTGAGGATCGTTGACGCAAACCAGTCCTACCACCTCGTCGTCGTCGCCATCGAGGCGCATACCGATCACACCAGTAGAGACACGGCCCATCGTGCGGACGGCGTTCTCATCGAAGCGGACGGCACGACCATTACGGTTGGCGAGCAGCAGCTCGTTGTGGCCGTTGGTCAGGCGAACGCCTACCACCTCGTCGCCCTCGTTGATGTTGATGGCGATCACACCTGCTGCGCGTACATTCTTATAAGCTGCGAGACAGGTCTTCTTGATGATACCCTGCTTCGTGGCGAACACCACATAGTGGGAGTTGAGGAATTCCTCGTCGTTGAAGTTCTTGATACGCAGTACGGCGTTGATCGAATCGTCGGGCTCGATGTTGAGCATGTTCTGGATGGCACGGCCCTTCGAGTTTTTGTCGCCCTCAGGGATCTCGTAACATTTCTGCCAGTAGCAGCGCCCCTTCTGAGTGAAGAAGAGCAGCGTGTTGTGCATCGTGGCAGGATAGATATATTCCGTGAAGTCGTTGTCGCGATGACGAGCGGCCTTGGCACCGACGCCTCCCCTGCCCTGCTCGTGGAACTCATCGAGGTGGGTACGCTTGATGTAACCCATGTGGGAGATAGTGATGACCACAGGATCATCGGGATAGAAGTCCTCAGCATTGAACTCGTGGTCGAAGGGAATGATCTCCGTACGACGCTCGTCACCATATTTCTCCTTGACTTCAAGCAGATCCTGCTTCATCACTTCCTTACAACGCTCAGGATTGTCGAGAATCTCCTGCAAGTCGGCGATGAGCTTCATCAAGTCATCGTACTCCTGATGGAGCTGATCAACACGCAGACCAGTGAGCTGAGCCAGACGCATATCGACGATGGCCTTTGACTGGAGCTCGTCGAGTTCGAAGCGGGCCTCCAAGTTACGCTGGGCATCAGTTGGTGTCTTACTATTTCTAATAATGTGTACCACCTCGTCGATGTTGTTCACAGCAATAATCAAACCTTCGAGGATGTGGGCACGCTCCTGGGCTTTCTTCAGATCGTACTTGGTGCGACGGATGGTCACATCATGACGGTGCTCTACGAAGTACTTGACGCACTCCTTGAGGGAGAGCAGACGGGGACGACCCTTCACCAGGGCGATGTTATTGACTGAGAATGAGCTCTGTAGAGCCGTCATCTTAAAGAGCTTGTTGAGCAGCACGTTGGCGTTGGCATCGCGCTTGCAGTCAACCACGATACGCATACCCTGACGACCAGACTCATCGTTGACGTTGGCCACGCCCTCAATCTTGTGCTGGTTAGCCAGGTCGGCGATATAAGCCACAAGGTCGGCCTTGTTGACACCATAAGGAATCTCCGTGACCACAATTTTGTCATGAGTTTCTCCACTCTCGATCTCTGCCTTGGCACGCATCACGATACGGCCACGACCTGTCTCGTAGGCATCACGCACACCCTGCAGACCATAGATATAGGCACCTGTGGGGAAGTCGGGACCAGGGATATACTGCATCAGGCCGTCGGTGTCGATATCGGGGTTGTCGATATAGGCACAGCAGCCGTCGATGACCTCAGCGAGATTGTGGGTTGGCATGTTGGTAGCCATACCTACAGCGATACCGTTACCACCATTCACAAGGAGGTTTGGCACCTTGGTAGGCATGACGGTGGGCTCTTCGAGCGAGTCGTCGAAGTTGTTCATCATATCAACGGTGTCTTTCTCAAGGTCGTCCATGATATGCTCACCCATCTTAGAGAGTCGGCACTCCGTGTAACGCATGGCGGCTGGAGAGTCGCCGTCGATAGAGCCGAAGTTACCCTGACCATCTACGAGCGTGTAACGCATGTTCCAGTCCTGGGCCATACGTACGAGGGCACCATAGACGGAGCCGTCGCCATGGGGGTGATACTTACCAAGTACCTCACCTACCACGCGCGCACATTTCTTATAAGGTTGGGTTGAGACGTTGTTGATGCCCATCATACCATAGAGGATACGACGGTGTACGGGCTTGAAACCGTCGCGCACATCGGGAAGGGCACGCGCCACAATGACTGACATGGAGTAGTCGATGTAGCTGGACTTCATTTCCTCCTCGATGTTGATTTTGATAATTCTGTCGTTGTCGAATGTTTGATCCATTAAAAAATCCTTTTTATATTTGTTTTTTACTTACTCGTTTTTATGAAAAATCGCGTTTAAGGCACTTTTTAAGCCCGCTGACGCGTTTTTAACCGTGCAAAGGTACTCATTTTTTCATAAAGAGCCAAACCTTTTAAGCTATTTTAAAAGGAATTGCTCTCTTTTTTGCAGGGTAATCCCTAAATAGACCTTTTTCCCTTTCTTTTCTTTCGGTGGCGAAAGAAAATGAAAAAATGGCATGGTATTTGCAATTTTCTTTGTATATTTGCAAAGTGAAAGAAAGGAATTAGTATTTTATGACGAGTCAATTTTCGCCAAAAGTATCGGAAATACTGGCTTTTTCACGTGAAGAAGCCGCTAGACTGGCCAGTCGCTCTGTCGGACCAGAGCACCTGCTGTTGGGTATGCTCAGGAGCAACGACGGGCCAGTGATAGACCTGTTTCACCGTCTGAACCTGAATCTGCAGTCTGTTAAGACAGAACTGGAGCAGCGCGTGAGAGAGGATGAGATCGGTGTGCCCATTCACACCACAGACCTCGTGCTGAACGAGAAAGCCAGTAATATTCTGAAACTGGCCGTGCTGGAGGCACGTATCCAGCGTACAACTAAAGTAGATGAACAGCACCTGTTGCTCGCCATTCTGCATGATGCAGTGAACAACGGTGCCAAACAAGTATTAGAACTGAACAATATGAATTACGAAGACGCTATGGCGATGCTGTTTGCCCCCAAGAAGGAGAACGGTATCACTAACGGTATCGGCCTGCCCGATGAGGACGAGGACGAATATGATGACACGATGTCGGCTGGTGCTGGATCAGCCAACAAAGGTGCTTCTGCCACTACAGCGCAGAAGAAGCCAGCCTCGAAGACGCCTGTGCTGGATACCTTTGGCACTGACCTGACAGCCGCTGCTGCAGAAGGCAAACTCGATCCCTGTGTGGGTCGTGAGAAGGAGATACAGCGTATCATCGAGATCCTAGGTCGTAGAAAGAAGAATAATCCTATCTTGATAGGTGAGCCTGGTGTGGGAAAGAGTGCCATCGTGGAAGGACTGGCACAGCTGATCAACGCCCATCACACGAGTCCGATGCTCTTTGGCAAGCGTATCTTCACCCTCGACATGACGGGTGTGGTGGCAGGTACGAAGTATCGCGGACAATTTGAGGAGCGCCTGAAGGCCCTGATGAAGGAGCTGGAGGCCAACCCAGAGGTGATCGTGTTTATCGACGAGATTCACACGATTATCGGCGCTGGTTCTACACCTGGTTCGATGGATGCTGCGAATATCATGAAACCTGCGTTGGCAAGGGGTACGATACAGTGTATCGGTGCCACCACGCTCGATGAGTATCGCAACTCCATTGAGAAGGACGGTGCCTTGGAGCGCAGATTCCAGAAGGTGCAGGTGGAGCCGACCACGAATGAGGAGACGCTTCAGATCCTGAAGAATATCAAGGACCGTTATGAGTATCATCACCATGTGACCTATACGGACGAGGCACTGTTGGCGTGTGTCAATTTGACAGACCGCTATGTGACAGACCGTTTTATGCCTGATAAGGCCATCGACGCCTTGGACGAGACGGGCTCACGCGTACATCTTTCTAATTCACAGGTGCCTCCTGAGATTGCTGAGAAGGAGAAGGAGATTGCCAATGTGAAGGAGAAGAAACAGCTGGCCGTGAAGAATCAGAACTTTGAACTGGCAGCTGGCTATCGTGACAGACAGACCCAGCTGGAGGCTGAGTTGAAGGAGATGAACGAGCGCTGGAGCAAGGGTGAAGGCGAGGAGCGCCAGGTGGTGGATGCTGAACAGGTGGCAGAAGTGGTGTCGATGATGACAGGTGTGCCTGCGCAGCGGATGGCAGAACAGGAGGGTATCCGTCTGAAGGGTATGGCTCAGGAGCTGAAGAACGCTGTGATTGCCCAGGATAAGGCTATCGATAAGATGGTGAAGGCCATCCAGCGGAACCGTGTGGGATTGAAGGATCCCAACCACCCCATTGGTGTGTTTATGTTCCTCGGACCTACGGGTGTGGGTAAAACCTATCTCGCCAAGAAACTGGCTGAGTTTATGTTTGGCAGTCCTGATGCCCTGATCCGCATCGACATGAGCGAATATACGGAGAGCTTTAACACTTCGAGACTGATTGGTGCGCCTCCAGGCTATGTGGGCTATGAGGAAGGCGGCCAGCTGACAGAGCGCGTGCGCCGTCACCCCTACTCGATTGTGCTGCTCGACGAGATTGAGAAGGCCCATGGCAATGTGTTCAACCTCTTGCTGCAGGTACTGGACGAAGGTCGTCTGACAGATGGAAACGGACGTTTCGTGGATTTCCGTAATACAGTGATCATCATGACCTCGAATGCTGGTACGCGCCAGTTGAAGGATTTCGGACGAGGTGTGGGCTTCAGTGCTGCTGGCAGTACGGGGCTGATGCTGGACGAAAAGGATAAGGAACATGCACGCAGTATCGTGCAGAAAGCACTGTCGAAGCAGTTCTCACCAGAGTTCCTGAACCGTCTGGATGAGATCATCACCTTCGACCAGCTTGACCTCGATGCCATCAAGAAGATTATCGATATCGAACTGAAGGCTCTCTATAAGCGCATCGAGCAGATTGGCTATAAGATCAATCTGGCAGAGGATGCCAAGGAGTTTGTGGCATCGAAGGGCTATGATGTGCAGTTTGGCGCCCGTCCGCTGAAACGAGCCATTCAGACTTATATCGAGGATGGTATCAGTGATATCATTGTGAATGGGGACCTGCCGTTGGGCTCCGTGATACATATTACATTAAAAGATAATGAGTTAGCATTTGGCTAACTCATTTCTTTTTATAATGCTTTGATGCTTCGCATCGAGCCCTCTCACGCTCGGCAAAGCTCAAGCATGCTTGACTTTGCTCTCACTTAACCGAGGCCTTCGCACTCCTTCAGCCAAAGGGCGCTGGAGGCATCGCTTGGCATGCGCCAGTCGCCACGGGGCGAGAGACTCACGCTACCCACCTTCGGACCATCAGGCAGACATGAGCGTTTGAACTGCTGATTGAAGAAACGGCGACAGAACGTGGTAAGCCATTTCTTGATGGTGATATCGTCGTAGGTGCCTGCGAATGCTTTCTGTGCCAGCATATAGATCTTCTTTGGACTGAAGCCGTAACGCAGGAAGTAATAAATGAAGAAGTCGTGGAGCTCGTATGGACCCACAAGATCTTCTGTTTTCTGTTTGATATTACCCAATTCGTCGGCTGGGATAAGCTCAGGAGAGATCGGGGTATCCACAATATCGAGCAGCGTCTCCGTTGCCATCTCGCCAGAGACGTAGGTGACGAGGTAACGGATGAGCGTCTTGGGCACACCAGCATTGACACCATACATCGACATGTGATCACCATTATAGGTGGCCCATCCCAAGGCGAGTTCAGAGAGGTCGCCCGTTCCGATGACAATCGCATTCTCCTTGTTGGCAACGTCCATCAGGATCTGCGTACGCTCACGTGCCTGCGAGTTCTCATAGGTGATATCATGAACTTTCGGGTTCTGGCCGATATCCTCGAAATGCTGGGTGACAGCCTTAGCGATATTGATCTCACGGATAGTAACGCCTAATATCTCCATAAGCTTGACGGCATTGTTATGCGTACGATCTGTGGTGCCAAAGCCTGGCATTGTGATGCCAATGATACCTTTGCGATCGAGGTCGAGTTTATCGAATGCCTTGACTGTGACGAGCAGTGCCAAGGTGGAGTCGAGACCACCACTGATACCAATCACCGCCTTCTGGGCATTGATATGGTAGAGACGCTTGGCAAGACCTGCCACCTGGATATTCAGGATTTCCTCACAGGCAGACTGCATATCTTCGTTCTTGGGGATAAACGGATGGGGATCGATCTCGCGCTCAAGTTCGAAGTCACGTACCTGCGTAGGCTTACAGGGTATCTCCAGCGCATGCGAATGACGCTGGGCATTGATGAATGTCGTATTCTGACGACGCTCTACACGCAGTTTCTCGATATCAATCTGACAGGCTTTAATCTGTGGTTGGATACTGAAACGATCGCCCTCTATCAGCAGATGTCCATTCTCATATATCATCGCATTTCCACCATAGACCAGATCCTGGGTAGATTCGCCAAAACCACTGCTGGCATAGACATAACCACTGATGGTGCGGGCACTCTGCTGGGCAAGCAGCGACTTGAGATAAGCATGCTTACCAATCAGTTCGTTGCTGGCTGAGAGGTTGAAGATGATGTCTGCACCAGAGAGGGCGAGATTATTGCTGGGCGGAATCGGCGCCCATACATCCTCGCAGATTTCCACGCCAAACTTCATGCCATTGGTCGTAACGAAAAGCTTAGGCTCTGCACTCACTGAAATGGAGCTGCCTGCAAAGAAAAATGACGTAGGATTCAAATCCTGGGCAGAGGCAAACCAGCGCTTCTCGTAAAACTCAGCATAGTTGGGCAGATAGGTCTTGGGGATGATGCCCAACAGCTGTCCACTCTGGATCACAGCGGCACAGTTATACAACAGTCCATTGATGATCACAGGCAGACCAATGATCGAGATGATATCGAGTTTACGAGTGAAATCGAGCAATGTGATAATGGCCCCCTCTGCATGATCGAGCAAAAGCTGTTCTTTGAAGAGATCCTGACACGTGTAGCCAGTGATACAGAGTTCCGGGAAAACTATCACCTCCACCCCACGGCCTTCAGCCTGGGCGATGATACTCTCTATCTGCTGGACGTTGTAATCCACATCAGCCACCTTCACTGCAGGAACGGCAGCTGCCACTTTTACAAATCCGTATTTCATAGCTTAACTTTTAAATCTTGGGGCAAAGGTAAATAAAAAAGCCCGAACTACCAAACGTTCGAGCTTTTTTCTTACAAGATGCAGTCGTGAGACACCAGTTATTGACTGGAACCACCAGCGATATCAAGCAGTTCGTTGGTGATAGCCTGCTGACGACCCTTGTTGTACTGCAAGTTGAGTTCGCGCAGCAGCTCATCGGCATTATCGGTGGCTGTCTGCATGGCAACCATACGGGCTGCGTGCTCAGAGGCATTGTTGTCGAGCAGAGCCGTGTAGAGCAACAGGTGGGCATACTTCGGAAGAAGTTGTGTGAGCACTGTGTTCATGTCGGGCTCCACGATGAAGTTATCGTTGAGCGGCTTCACGTTCTCCTTCTCTTTCTCCTGCTGGCGCTCACCACGCTTCTTGAGATACTCCTGCGACTCCTTTGTAGCAATGACGCTCGTGAGGTCGCGCTCATGATCGGCATTCAACTCCGACTCGATGTCGATGGGAAGGAAGGTCTTACGGGTAAGAATCTGTGATCCTGCACTCTTGAAGTGATGATAAATCAATTCTACCTTATCTATCTCACCCTCAGCGAATTTCGTTCCGAGTTCCATGGCGATATCAATGCACTTGTTGACATTTGGCTTGTCAGCTATTGCTGAGAATTCGCCTTGGATGTTCAGACCCATCTTCTTGGCCTTCTCATAGACCTTTCGACCTATGGGATAGATCTCGACATTCTCGCTTCCAATCTCCTTGGCATAGGTATCAACAGCATTCAGCATCATCTTGATGGTGTTGGCGTTGAAACCACCACAAAGAGAAGAGTTCGACGTGAAGACGACAAGGGCTACCCTTTTCACAGGGCGCACCTGATCGTAGATGGTATGTGCCTCTGCCTCGGCTGCGAGGAACGACTTGAGGATGTGCTCCAGCATGGTCTCATAAGGCAGCATGTTCTGAATAGCTACCTGTGCATGATGCAGCTTGCTGGAGGCCACCATCTTCATAGCCGACGTGATCTTTCGCGTGGAGTTGACTGAGGCTATGCGGCCTTTAACTTCTTTCAGGCTGGGCATAGGCTATCAGACTTTATAGGTTCCCGCAATATCTGCCATCACGGCCTCGATCTTGCCAGTGGTCTCGTCGTCGATCTTTCCGCTGGCAAGCGTCTCGATGACTTCGGGATTAGAAGAACGCAGTTTGTCAAGGAACGATGTCTGGCACTCACGCACCTTAGTGATGGGCACGTCGCGCATCAAACCGTGTACACCACAATAAAGGATGGCAATCTGCTCACCTACAGGCATCGGACTGTACTGCGGCTGAATCAACAACTGGTTGTTCTTACGTCCACGATCCAACGTCATCGCTGTCACAGGATCCATATCACTTGAGAACTTTGAGAAGGCCTCGAGCTCACGATACTGTGCCTGGTCGATCTTCAGTGTACCAGCCACCTTCTTCATGGACTTAATCTGTGCCGAACCACCCACACGGGATACAGAGATACCTACGTTGATGGCTGGACGCTGACCCTGGTTGAAGAGGTTGCTCTCCAAGAAGATCTGACCATCGGTGATGGAGATCACATTCGTCGGGATGTAAGCCGATACGTCACCTGCCTGAGTCTCGATGATAGGCAGAGCGGTCAAAGAACCACCACCCTTCACATGACCCTTCATGCACTCGGGCAGGTCGTTCATCTGCTCAGCCACCTCCTGCTGCTCGTTCATCTTAGCTGCACGCTCCAACAGACGAGAGTGGAGATAGAACACATCACCAGGATAGGCCTCACGTCCTGAAGGACGACGCAGGATCAGTGATACCTCACGATAGGCCACAGCCTGCTTTGAGAGGTCATCATAGACCACGAGTGCAGGCAGACCACGATCGCGGAAATACTCACCGATGGCAGCACCAGCAAACGGGGCATAATACTGCATAGCAGCAGGATCAGCAGCCGTAGCAGATACGATGATGGTGTAAGGCATGGCGCCATGCTCCTGCAGTGTAGAAACAAGGGCAGCAACGGTAGATGCCTTCTGACCGATGGCTACATAGATACAATAGACAGGCTTGCCTGCCTCATAGAAACTCTTCTGATTGATGATGGTATCCACAGCAATGGCGGTCTTACCCGTCTGACGGTCACCAATGATGAGCTCACGCTGTCCACGGCCGATAGGAATCATCGAGTCGATGGCCTTCAGACCTGTCTGCAGAGGCTCCTTCACGGGCTGACGGTAGATCACACCAGGAGCCTTACGATCCAGCGGCATCTCGAATGCGTCGCTCAGATCGATATCTCCCTTGCCGTCGATAGCCTGTCCCAGCGGGTTGATGACACGGCCGAGCATGTTGTCTTGATGCCCGAAGTGGTACCCAGAAGCACACAACCTACGTTGTCTTCCTCCAGGTTCATCACGATAGCCATCGTCCCGTTCTCGAATTCGAGCAGTTCACTGGCCTCCACATTGCGCAGACCGTAGATACGGGCCACACCATCACTGACGGTCAGTACGGTTCCCACCTCATCGAACTTCTCTGCATCCGAGATTCCCTTCAGCTGGTCGAGCAGCACCTGGGACACTTCGCTTGGTTTAATCTTATCTGACATTTTTTACTTTTTTACTGATTTGACCTTTTTACTTTTTCAAGGTTGATAGAATGGAGTTGAGCTTAGCCTTGACACTAGCGTCCATACGGAAAGTGTCGTACTCCAGGATGAAGCCACCGATGATATCGGGGTTCACCTCAGTCTCGAACTCCACAGTTCCATTAGTCTTACTCTCCACCATCTGGCGCATCTTCTGCTCTGTGGCAGGAGATACAGCGGCAGCGGTGATGAGGCGTCCGCGGATGACATTCTTCTGTTGGCGGTAAAGCGTGACGTACGAATTGGCGATGAACTGCATCACACTCTCACGATCTTCCTTCAGCACAAGCTGAATGAAAGCCTTGGTCAGTTCAGAGGGTTTCTTGCCAACAGCAGTCAGCAGCAACGCCTCCTTCTTTTCCTTTGAGAGCATCGGATTGTCTATCGTAAACCGCAGCTGTGGCACCTCGACATAGCTCTTGGCGAGCTGCTGCATCTCAGTGTAAACAGCATCCTCGATTTTCGCGTCTGTAGCACTCTTCAAGAGCGCACGGGCGTATCTTACCGATATGACTCCTATATCCATACGTTCAATACTTATTTGTCAGTTGAAACCTCATCCAGCATACGTTCAATCAGATCCATCTGAGCCTTGTCGTCCTTCAGATTCTGACGGAGCACCTTCTCGGCGATCTCCACACTGAGGGCAGCAACTTGCTGACGGATGTCGGCGATGGCAGCCCGCTTCTCCTGTTCGATGGCGGTCTTAGCGTCACCAAGGAGACGAGCGCCTTCCTCACGTGCCTTCTGCTGAGCCTGCTCCACAATGGCGTCGCGTGTCTCTGCAGCCTCCTTGAGGATCTGGGCCTGACGGTCGCGAGCCTCCTGAAGGATTGCCTCACCTTCCTGCTTGATGTTCTCGAGTCGCTCAGAGGCCTCATGGGCTTTCTTCAGACTCTCGTCAATATACTTCTTCCTTTCCTCCACCATTCCAGTGATAGCTGGGAATCCATATTTCGCAAGCACGAAGAAGACAACGGCAAATGCCAGGAGCATCCAGAACAGAAGTCCCAGATCAGGGGTGAGGATTGCTGGCAGTTTACTGAAATCCATTCGCTATAATCTTTAAGTTATGACTTTAGAATTACGGAATGAATCTTTACTTGATCAAGAATGCACAAGCTGCAATTGCGAAGAGTGCACAACCCTCAACGAATGCAGAGGTCAGAATCATGTTCGTCTGAATCTTACCAGTAGCCTCGGGCTAATACCCAAACCTGCACCAATTGTTGCAATACCTGCACCGATACCGCAGCCCAGCTGAGCCAGACCCTCTGCGGCTAAAAATAAAGCTGAAATCATAATCTTTAAATTTTTAATTATTAATAAATGTTTGTACTTACTTTCTTACCTTTTTCTATTTTACCTTTACTCAGCATGATGTTCTTTATGGGCAAGCCCGATGAACACCGCACTCAGCATGGTGAAGACGTATGCCTGAACAAAGGCTACCAGCACTTCAAGCGCATTCATGAAGAGCAGCATGATGATACTGAAAGCATTCAGACCAAGACCAAATCCGACACCCATAGACCAACCGAGGAAGATCACGCAAGTGAAACTCAGGATCACAGCGTGGCCAGCCATCATGTTGGCAAAGAGACGGATCATCAGCGCGAAGGGCTTCGTGAATACTCCGAAGAGTTCGATGACTGGCATCACCGGTGCGGGATAGGCCTTCAGGAACAGAGGAACCTCAGGCCAGAATATCTCCTTCCAATATTCCTTGTTGGCAAAGATGTTAATGGCAAGCATCGTACATAGCGCCAGGAAGAAGGTGATATTGATATTACCCGTCACATTCGCTCCACCAGGGAAGACAGGGATCAGTCCGATGAGGTTACAGGTCAGGATAAAGAAGAACACCGTGAGCAGATAGGGTGCGTAAGGCTTGTAATGCTTCTCACCGATCGACGACTTGATCAGGTCGTCGTGAATCGTCATCACGATCATCTCCATCATTCCGACAAAACCTCCAGGAGCCTCGTCTTTCGCGTCGTGCTTCTTATACCAGCGGGCACAGCTAAGGAAGATCACGATCAGCACAATCACCACAATCCAGATCTGAAGTACACTCTTCGTGATACTCAGGTCGAGGGGACGTGCCTCCGTGCCGTCAGCCATACGCTCGTAAATCTTACCATGATGCTCTTCGCTGAAGAAGAAGCCCTCGGGCAGACTATGAGCCGTACAGAAATGCCACTCACCGGTATTCTCGCTACGGATGATGATAGGCAGAGGAATGCTCAGATGCTTTCCCTCGTAGGAAGCGATGTGCCACTCGTAGGCATCGGCCAGGTGCTCAAGAACAATCTCAGGGATGTTCAGCGCCTCGTCGCCCCTACTCTCTTCGGCCAGCGCAGGCATCGGCAGCAGTGCTACCATCATCAGGAGGATTATCGACTTTAGTTGTTTCATTATAATATAAATATGTGTAAGCTAACTTTAACGTCAAGAGCGATTAGATACTCTTGCGAAGAAGACGGTATGGTGTGCCAATGATGCCACATAGAACACCATGAACACGATGAAGAAACGCAGCATGGTATCGTTGCTGTCGAGCAGATAATAGACAAACATCACTGCCAGTGCCAACAACAGACGGAAACCAGATACTGCAGTAAAGAATGTGGGTAGACTGTCGGGTGAGTTCTTGGCTACATAATTCCACACCACGCCAATGGTGATACACACCAGCAGTGTGAAAGCCACACTGACGATAGCGGGGGTAAGCAGATCAAGAAACCACACCTGCATCACCAGAAGGGTCAGCAGAAACAGGGCAGCTGAGATATACAAACCCTGTCGCATGTAGTTTATACTCATCTTTCTGATCTTATCCATTCTTACTTCTTATGTCTGCGCTTTATTGCAGTTCCACGCAAAGACTAACCTTATTCTTCTGTACTTCCACGAAACCACCTTGAATCTCCAGTGAGGTCTTACCCTCTCTGTTGACATACTCTACAGTTCCTTTCTGGAGTGTAGAGATGATGGGCGCGTGGTCGTTGAGTATCTCGAACTGTCCCATCGTACCAGGTACGAGGATTCGATCGGCTGCTCCATCGTATTCAACCTTCTCGGGCGAAACTATCTTAAGCTGCAACATAACTCTAAACTCTTAATTCTTAACTCTCAATTAAGGTTAGCCTTTTGCAGCTTCGAGCAGCTTCTTAGCCTTCTCCTTGGCATCTTCAATCGTACCAACGTTCAAGAATGCCTGCTCAGGCAGATCGTCAACCTCACCGTCGAGGATGGCATTGAAGCCCTTGATAGTCTCTTCGATGGGCACCATGACACCCGGTTCACCGTCTGCTTATCTTCATCAGAGAGCTCATCCATACCGAGAATGGCGATGATGTCCTGAAGCTCCTTGAAGCGCTGCAGAATCTGCTTCACACGCTGGGCACAATCGTAGTGAGCCTTACCCACAATCAGCGGATCAAGGATACGAGAGGTTGATCCCAGCGGATCCACAGCAGGATAGATACCAAGCTCAGCGATTTTACGGTCGAGCACCGTCGTTGCATCCAGGTGGGTGAACGTGGTAGCAGGTGCAGGGTCGGTCAAGTCATCGGCAGGCACATACACAGCCTGTACTGATGTGATTGAACCCTTCTTTGTAGAAGTGATACGCTCCTGCATTGTACCCATCTCAGAGGCCAGTGTCGGCTGATAACCTACAGCTGAAGACATACGGCCCAGCAGAGCAGATACCTCAGAACCAGCCTGGGTGAAACGGAAGATATTGTCGATGAAGAACAGGATATCGGCAGCACCGCCATCCTTACCACCTCCGTCACGGAAGCCCTCAGCAACGGTCAGACCTGAGAGTGCCACAGAAGCACGTGCACCAGGAGGTTCGTTCATCTGACCATACACCAATGTGGCCTGACTCTTCTTCAACTCCTCAGGATCAACAAGACTCAGATCCCATTTACCCTGATCCATAGCTTCGCGGAACTTCTCACCATAACGGATAACACCTGACTCGATCATCTCTCGGATCAGGTCATTACCCTCACGGGTGCGCTCACCTACACCAGCGAATACAGAGAAACCGTCGTGTCCCTTGGCGATGTTG
>CADCBZ010000059.1 GCA_902799765.1 uncultured Prevotellaceae bacterium | reverse complement strand
TAAATATTGGTACAGATCTCACCTTCACGAAGAATAAACTCATTCTTCGCAAACTTCATGGGCACCAGGATGCTCTCGAGCATATCGAGCTCCTCATGTGTCATCGTGCTGTAACGACGGGCTAATTCACGTGCCACGTCTCTAGTAGTAATGCTAATGTTCGGCATAATTCCAAATTTGGGACCTTTAGTTTTTTAATATGTTATTGATTTCTTAATCAAGTTTCAACACAGCAAGGAAAGCTTTCTGAGGCACTTCCACATTGCCGATCTGCTTCATACGTTTCTTTCCGCGCTTCTGTTTCTCAAGCAACTTACGCTTACGACTCACATCACCGCCATAACACTTGGCAGTCACATCCTTACGTACCTGTTTCACCGTCTCACGGGCGATAATCTTGGCACCGATAGCTGCCTGAATGGCGATATCGAACTGCTGACGGGGGATCAGCTCTTTCAGCTTCTCACACATCCGTCGGCCAAAAGTAACGGCATTGTCCTGATGGGTCAGTGTAGAAAGGGCATCCACAGGCTCACCGTTCAACAGGATATCCAACTTCGCCAGTTTTGAGGGTCGGAAACCATCAATATGGTAATCGAACGAGGCATAACCCTTTGAGATGGACTTCAGTTTGTCGTAGAAGTCGATCACGATCTCACCCAATGGCAGATGGAAATGGAGTTCTACTCGATTACCTGACACATACTGCTGATCAATCAGTTCACCACGCTTATCGAGACATAGCGTCATAATAGGACCGATATAGTCGGCTGCCGTAATGATAGACGCACGGATATAAGGTTCCTCAATATGTTCAATCATCGTCAGATCAGGCAGTCCAGATGGATTATGCACCTCCTTCACCTCACCCTGTTTGGTGTAGCACATATAGGACACGTTAGGCACTGTGGTGATGACATCCATATCAAACTCACGATCGAGACGTTCCTGCACAATCTCCATGTGAAGCAGGCCGAGGAATCCACAGCGGAAGCCGAAGCCCAAAGCCACAGAGCTCTCTGGTGTGAATGTCAGCGAGGCATCATTCAACTGCAACTTCTCCAAAGAGGCACGCAGATTCTCGTAATCCGTAGGATCGATGGGATAGACACCAGCAAACACCATCGGTTTCACTTCCTGGAAACCCTCAATGGCTGAACTACAAGGATTGGCGACCTGAGTGATGGTATCACCCACCTTCACTTCCTTGGAGTTCTTGATACCACTGATGATATAGCCCACATCGCCAGTGCGCAGCTCCTTGCGTGGAATCATATCCATCTTCAGCACACCAATCTCATCGGCATCATATTCCATCCCCGTATTGAAGAACTTCACGTGATCGCCTGCATGAATGGTACCATTCACTATCTTAAAGTAAGCGATGATACCACGGAAGGAATTAAAGACAGAATCGAAGATCAAAGCCTGTAATGGTGCTTTCTCGTCACCCTCCGGATGAGGAATACGCTCTACAACGGCATTCAGAATATCCTCAACACCTTCGCCCGTCTTTCCTGACGCACGGATGATGTCAGAACGATCACAACCAATCAGGTCGATAATCTCATCTTCCACCTCATCAGGCATAGCAGAAGGCATATCTATCTTATTGATGACAGGAATAATCTCCAGATCATGATCGATAGCCATATACAGATTGGAGATGGTCTGAGCCTGAACACCCTGTGTGGCATCCACTACCAACAATGCGCCCTCACAGGCAGCAATAGAACGGGACACCTCATACGAGAAATCCACATGTCCTGGTGTATCAATCAGGTTCAGGATATACTTTTCGCCTTGATACGTATATTCCATCTGGATCGCATGACTCTTAATGGTAATACCACGTTCACGCTCTAACTCCATATCATCCAGCATCTGACCTTCAGTCACTTGAATGGTCTTAGTGAATTCCAATAAACGATCTGCCAAGGTTGACTTACCATGGTCTATATGTGCGATGATACAGAAGTTTCTTATATGGTCCATCAGTTTATACAAGTACTTTTAAGTTGCAAAGATACAATTTTTTTATCGGAAAATAGATATTTTTGCTTTTTTTTGTATCTTTGCACCCAAAAATAGCATTCATTATGAAAAAGTTTTGGATATTAGCTGCAATTTGCACCCTTTTGGTGGGATGTCGAGAGTCTTTGGAAGACCGCTGTGCCCGCGAGGCAAAAGAATACACCGAGAAAAACTGTCCCATGAGAATGGACAAGAACATCATTCTTGACAGTATGGCCTTCGAGCGCGATACGCACACCTTACATTATTATTACACACTGACAGACTTTGCTGATCAGGACGGTATCATGGAAAAGGTAGATGCCAGAGGCGCTCTGAAAGAAGAGCTGAAGAACTCCACCAACCTACGTGTCTATAAAGAGAACAAGTTTCGTTTTGCCTATACCTATCGTTCGGAGAAGGATCCGAAGAAGATCAGGCTTGAAGTGATTTTCACTGATAAAGACTATTAATCCCCGCCGGATGGCGGGGATTAAGCTCTTTACTCAGGTTTCATGTTTGTATAAACCGTCTGGACATCGTCGAAATCTTCAAGTTTCTCAACCATCTTATCGATAGACTCACGCTGTTCTGGCGTAACATCCTTCAGGTCGTTGGGGATACGGGTAAATTCAGCGCCCGTCACCTCGAAACCGTTTTCCTCCAGATGCTTCTGGATAGCACCAAAGCTTGTAGGATCGGCATAGATGGTGATGCTGTTCTCTTCCTCATCCTCATCATACTCATCCTCCACTCCATAGTCAATAAGATCGAGAATCATCTCGTCCATATCCAGGTCATCCTTTTTCTTGAATGTGAATACAGCCTTGTGGTCGAACAGGAACGAAAGTGAACCCTGTGTACCCAGGTTACCATTAAACTTGTTGAATACTGAACGGACGTCACCTACCGTACGGGTGGTGTTGTCAGTCAGTGTCTCCACGAAGATGGCAATTCCGTGAGGGCCATATCCCTCATAAGTTACCTCTTTGTAGTCACTCTGGTCCTTACCCATTGCATTCTTAATGGCACGCTCGATGTTATCCTTCGGCATGTTCTCACGCTTAGCGTTGGCAATGATAGCACGCAGTGCAGGGTTGTTCTCCGGCTCTGGACCGCCAGCCTTCACAGCAATAGCGATCTGCTTACCAATCTTTGTAAATGTCTTGGCCATGTGGCCCCATCGCTTCAGCTTCGTAGCTTTACGATATTCAAATGCTCTTCCCATTGGATTTCTTTTTTATTGTTTTACCTTTTTACTTTTTTACCTTTAGCGCAGTTCTGCATTCAGCTGCTTCTTGATGTTGGTGATGAGTTTCTGCATGATGGCATCGATCTGCTTGTCACCCATCGTCTTCTCCTCATCCTGAAGGATGAAGTTCACAGCGTACGACTTCTTACCAGCAGGAAGCTTGTCACCCTCATAGACATCAAATAGCTCAACCTTCTTCAGGAACTTCTTCTCGGTCTGACGGGCAATCTGCTCAATCTGTGCAAACTCCACACTATTGTCAACCAGCAGTGCCAAGTCACGACTCACAGCAGGGAACTTAGAGATCTCTGTATAAAGTACCTCATTCTTTTTGATCACCTTCATCAGCGCCGTCCAGTTCATCTCAGCATAATACACAGGATTGTCAAGACCGAACTGCTTCTGCAACTTCTTCGTGATGATACCCATCTCCACGAGTTTCTTACCACCACGGTTCTCGATGGTAAGGCCACTGGAGAAGATATCGTTCTCTGACTTTTTGCGAACAATCATACCAGGTTTCACACCGATACGACGGAGGATATTCTCCACATAGGCACTCAGCTCATAGAAGGTGGAATCTTCATTCTTGTGAGCCCAAGAGCCTTCCACACGTTTACCTGTCACCCAGAGTGCGGCATGATTCTGTTCCTTATAAGCCTGCATCGGATCGTCATCATTCTTCTTCTCCGGATCGAAAGTATAGACATTTCCGAACTCGAAGAAACGCAGGTTCTGGCGCTTGCGGTTCACATTGTGCTGAATACTTTCAAGACCACCAAACAGCAAGGTCTGACGCATCACGTTCAGATCGCTGGAGAGTGGATTCATAATATGTACCAGCGTATCCTGCTTGTCACCGTAGTACGACGACTTTGTCAAAGAGTTATTCAATATCTCATTGAAGCCCTCACCTACCAACTGCTCACTTACCAGATTAGCCAGTTTGTGTTTTCGATCTTCATCGCCCTTGATCACAAGTGAACTCTTCAGCTGCGTAGGAATCTCCACATTATTATATCCGTAGATACGCAGGATATCCTCTACCACATCGCAAGGACGAGTCACATCTACACGATAAGCAGGAATCTCAAGAGTAAGACCCTGTACATTCTCGAACTTGACTTCCATGTCGAGCGCACGACAAAGATACTTGATGACACCAGGAGAGAGGAACTTGCCAACCAGATTGTTCACATACTCAAAACTGAGTTCAACAACTGCGTTCTTAATAGGTTCAGGATAGACATCGACGATATCCATCGACACCTTACCACCAGCCAGTTCCTGACAGAGAATAGCTGCCTGCTGAAGTGCGTAGATTGTACCATTGGGATCAATACCACGCTCAAAACGGAAGCTGGCATCTGTGCTCAGACCATGACGGCGGGCACTCTTACGAATCCATGTAGGATGGAAGTAGGCACTCTCAAGCACCACATTCTTCGTTGTTTCGTAGGTACCACTACCCTTTCCTCCAAACACGCCGGCAATACACATAGGATCCTCGGCATTGCAGATAGCCAGGTCGCGATCAGAGAGTTTATGATCCACACCATCGAGAGTCTGGAAAGGTGTGCCATCAGGCATCGTCTTCACCACAATCTTATGTCCTTTCACCATGTCTGCATCAAAGCAATGCAGAGGCTGACCATAGGCCATCATGATATAATTGGTGATATCCACGATATTGTTGATCGGACGCAGACCGATTGTTGTCAGCTTATTCTTCAACCAGTCAGGTGACTCCTTCACTTCACAATCTGTGATGCTGACACAGGCATAGCGTTTGCAGGCCTCCTGGTTCTCAATCACCACCTCAACGGGCAGGTTGTGATTATCAACCTTAAACTTCGAGCAGTCAGGACGATGCATCTTTGTCTCATAGCCATTGCTCAACAGCCAGGCATACAAATCACGTGCTACGCCCCAGTGACTCAGACCATCAGCACGGTTTGCCGTGATGTCAACCTCGATGAGCCAATCACTCTCCAGATGATAATACTCTGCAGCGGGTGTACCAACCACTGCATCCTCAGGCAGTACGATAATACCAGAATGGTCATTGCCAACGCCGATCTCATCCTCTGCACAGATCATACCGTTCGACTCTACACCACGGAGTTTAGACTTCTTGATGACAAACTCCTGGTCGCCATCGTAAAGCACGCAACCCAGATCAGCCACAATCACCTTCTGACCTGCAGCTACATTAGGCGCACCACACACAATCTGTGAAGGTTCGCCCTTGCCTAAGTCAACTGTTGTTACATGCAGGTGATCACTATTGGGATGAGGCTCACAGGTAAGTACTTTACCCACATAGAGGCCTTTCAGACCACCCTTAATACTTTGTACTTCTTCCAATGCGTCAACCTCCAGACCTGTCGATGTCAGGGCATCACACACCTGCTGAGCCGTCAGGTCGAAATCAACGTATTCCTTCAACCATTTGTAGGAAATATTCATTATACCGATTTTTTAGTAATTACTAACTTGTGAAATTTCAGCGTGCAAAGGTACTAAAAAATCGGTATATACACAAATTTTTCTTGAGAAAACTACTCAATACTCTTCATTAAGAAATCTACAGCCCCGTTTATGCCGAACTGACGGACGTCGAGAGAGATGTCATAGTTACGGGCATCTGTCCAGTCCTTTCCCGTGAAAGTCTTTGTATAAAGCTCTCGACTATAATCGTTATCCACCACCATAGCAGCCGCATCATTTAGGGGAAGATTATACTTCTCGGCGATCCTGCGTTTACGGCAATCTTCGGATGAATGGATAAAAATTTTCAAGGCATTGGGATGATCCTCAAAGATATGGAAGCCACAACGGCCAACCAGCACACACGACTCCTGTTCTGCAATCTTCCGAATGGCGATGGCCTGGGCCTCGAACAGTGCACGTGAGGTTTCGTCATGTTCCTGACCGTCATACTCTGCCTTATTCATATAGGTACGATAGAAGTTGGTAAAATCGTCGCGCCACAAAGGATTTCGGACTGCGATGCGCTCCATAGCATCCTCCACAACAGGAATGCGCTTGGCAACTTCATTCAGAATTTGCTTATCGAGCAGTTTGACATTGAGGCGACGTGCCAACTCTGCTCCAATCTCATGTCCGCCTGTACCAAACTGGCGGCTGATGGTTATCACGAATTGTTCTTCTCTATTCATAGTGCTCCATTTTTATTAGTTAAACATTGATGCCACAAAGATACAAAAAAGATTTGGAAGTTCCAAATCTTTTAGCAATTTTTTTTGTTAGTTCTGTAATCCGTAACCAGAAATATACTGTGCAGCGGCTTCAGCGCAACGTTCTCCATCAACACCTGCAGAAACGATACCACCAGCATAACCAGCTCCTTCACCGCATGGGAACAGTCCTTGGACACGTATGTGTTGCAATGTTTCACGATCCCTAACGATTCTTACCGGACTACTTGTTCTGGTCTCAACTGCTATCAAAACCGCCTCATTTGTCAGAAAGCCGTGTGCCTGACGTCCAAACACCTTAAAACCTTCCTGCAGACGTTTGGAGATCATCTTTGGCATCCAAAAGTGTAAAGGACTGGATACCAACCCTGGAGCATAGGATGATTTAGGCAAATCATAGCTGAGCTTACCATTCACAAAATCTGCCATCCGTTGGGCTGGTGCCGTCTGTTTCATATTTCCCTGCTGCCAACACAACTTCTCCAGTTCTTCCTGAAACGCCATCACCTTTAGCTCTTCACTTCTCACTTCTTCATTTCTCAATTCTATGTCCTCTGGTCTTACTTCAACCACCATACCAGAGTTACTCCAAGCCGTTCCTCGGCTGGCAGGACTCATACCATTCACAACGATCTGTTCCTTATCCGTAGCTGCAGGAATCACGAAGCCACCAGGACACATACAGAAAGAATAGACACCGCGCCCATCCACCTGAGTCACCATGGAGTACTCAGCTGCAGGCAGATATTTTCCTCGACCTTGCTTCGAATGATATTGGATCTGATCAATCAAATGCGACGGATGCTCTAATCTAACACCGACAGCAATGCCCTTCGCCTCAATCTCTATCTTTGCTTCAGACAGATATCTGTAAACATCTCTGGCAGAATGACCTGTAGCGAGAATCACCGGACCGCGATACTCCTTATCAGCCACACAGCCCACAACTTTATCACCATCAAGAATCAGTTGGGTCATCTTGGTCTGGAAATGCACTTCGCCACCACTATTAATAATAGTATGGCGCATCGCCTCAATCACTTTTGGCAACCTGTCAGTACCGATATGTGGGTGGGCATCTGCAAGAATAGCTGTTGAAGCGCCATGCTGGCAGAACACATTTAATATCTTATCCGTATTACCACGTTTCTTACTGCGGGTATAGAGTTTGCCGTCCGAGTAAGCACCAGCCCCACCCTCACCAAAACAGTAATTACTCTCAGCATCCACCTTCTGTGTCTTAGTGATATTAGCCAGGTCTTTCTTTCGCTCATGCACATCCTTGCCTCTTTCCAAGACGATAGGTCTTAATCCAAGTTCTATCAACCGCAATGCAGCAAATAAGCCACCAGGACCTGCACCCACCACAATCACCTGTGGACGTCCCTCAACATTCGGATAGTCTGTTCTGACATATGCATCATCATGTGGAAGCTCGTTCACATACACCCTCACCTTCAGATTCACAAAGATCTGCCGTTGACGGGCATCGATGCTTCGTTTCAGGATCCGCACCCCCTGAATCGTCCGCACGTCGAATCCATATTCATCAGCCAGCCAACTTTTTAGCCTATCTTCCTGTGCTGCCACTTCAGGCACTACACGTATCTGATAATCATCTGTCATATCTCAATTTTTGGCAAAGGTACGAAGAAATTTTGAGAAAAACGATGGCAGAATCAAAAAAAAGCACTATCTTTGCACCGCCGTTGGAGAAGTCCCCCATTGTAGCAGGGGTACCGGCGGTAAGATAAATTGCATAGAAATATGAAAGTAATGAAATTCGGCGGAACGTCCGTAGGTTCCGTAAAAAGCATTCTTAGCTTGAAGAAAATTGTGGAGGCAGAGGCTCGGACGCAACCTGTCATTGTAGTAGTAAGCGCACTCGACGGCATCACAGACAAACTGATTGCCACGTCGCAGATGGCCAAACAGGGCGACGAGCACTATCGCGAGGAATTCGACGCGATGGTAAAGCGCCACCACCAGATGATAGACACTATCATCACTGACGACAAAAAGCGCGTAGATTTATTTAATAATGTAGATCAGCTTTTCGACCAGTTGAAGAGTATCTTCTATGGTGTTTACCTGATTCACGATTTGTCGAGAAAAACAGAAGATACGATTGTATCTTATGGTGAACGACTCAGTTCGCACATCGTCGCTGCTATGGTAAAGAACGGTATTCGTATGAATGCCCGCGACTTTATCCGCACGGAGAAGAAACAGGGCAAGCATGTAATTGATGCCGACCTGACCACCCAACTGGTAAAAGAGACTTTCAAGGAGCTGAATAACAATCAGATTTACGTTGTTCCTGGATTCGTGGCTCGCGATCGTGATAGCCATGAAACGACCAACCTGGGTCGTGGTGGTTCTGACTACACAGCATCTATTATTGCTGCTGTGCTCAATGCCGAGGTACTTGAAATCTGGACGGATGTGGATGGTTTCATGACAGCTGATCCCAAAGTAATCAAGAGTGCTTATACCATCAACGAACTCTCGTACGTAGAGGCGATGGAGCTTTGTAACTTCGGTGCAAAAGTGATATATCCGCCGACCATCTATCCCGTCTGCGTCAAGAATATACCTATCAAGGTAAAGAACACCTTCAACCCCGAACACCCAGGAACCCTGATTAAGGCTAAGATCGAAGATGACAACAAGCCCATCAAGGGTATCTCAAGCATTAAGGGTACCTCACTGATTACAGTGACAGGTCTCTCGATGGTAGGTGTGATAGGTGTGAACCGCCGTATCTTCACCACACTAGCCAATAAAGGTATCTCTGTCTTTATGGTATCTCAGGCTTCATCAGAGAACTCTACCTCTATCGGTGTGAGAGACGAGGATGCTGCAGCTGCTGCAGAAGTATTGAATGCAGAGTTTGCCAAGGAGATTGAGACTGGTGCCATGTTCCCCATGCAGGTAGAGAGTGGTCTCGCCACTATCGCTATCGTAGGTGAGAACATGAAGCAGACACCAGGTATCGCTGGTAAGCTGTTTGGTACACTCGGTCGTTCAGGTATCTCTGTGATTGCCTGTGCCCAGGGTGCATCAGAGACTAATATCTCATTTGTTGTTGACGGTAAGTTCCTGCGTAAGTCACTCAACGTACTTCACGACTCGTTCTTCCTGTCGGAATACAAAGTGCTCAACCTCTTCATCTGTGGTATCGGCACCGTTGGCGGTATGTTACTTGAGCAGATTCGCACCCAGCAGCAGTTCCTCATGCAGTCACGCCGTCTGAAACTGAACGTGGTGGGAATCTCGGATGTGGACAACTTCGTATTGGATCGCGATGGTATCGATCTTGATAATTATGAAAAGATCCTGCGTGCTGGCTTCCCAGCTAACACAGAGCACATGAAGGAAGAGATTGTGAAGATGAATATCTTCAACAACGTATTCGTGGATTGTACTGCCAGTCGTCAGATTGCGATGCTTTATCAGACTTTCCTTGAGCATAATATTTCAGTGGTTGCTGCCAACAAGATTGCCGCTTCAAGCGACTATGACAGTTACCTGAAACTACGTCAAACAGCCCGCGACCGCGGTGTTTGGTTCCGTTATGAGACTAACGTTGGTGCTGGTCTGCCTATTATCGGTACCATCAACGACCTGTGCAACTCAGGTGATAAGATCCTGAAGATCGAAGCCATCCTCTCTGGTACACTGAACTTCATCTTTAACGAGATTGCTGCCGATGTGCCCTTCTCTGAGACAGTTCGTCGTGCCAAGGAACAGCGCTATTCTGAGCCAGACCCACGTATCGACCTCAGCGGTACGGATGTAATCCGTAAACTGGTGATTCTGACACGTGAAGCAGGTTATAAAGTAGAACAAGACGATGTGGAGAAGCATCTCTTTGTGCCCGACAGCTATTTCGAGGGCAGCATCGATGACTTCTGGAAGAAACTGCCTGAACTGGATGCCAATTTCGAGGCCCGTCGTAAAGTACTGGAGGCAGAGAATAAGCGTTGGCGTTTCGTGGCTACAATGGAAGCTGACGAACAGAACCCATCATCCTTCAAGACCAGCGTAGCATTGAAGGAAGTACCCTATGGACATCCGTTCTACGGACTGGAGGGCTCCAACAATATCGTCCTGCTGACCACTGAGCGCTATAAGGAGTATCCTATGCTGATTCAGGGCTATGGTGCCGGAGCTGCTGTAACCGCAGCCGGTGTCTTCGCCAATATCATGTCAATTGCAAATATTTAAGGTTTTATGAAGCATATCATCATTCTTGGTGATGGCATGGCAGATCTTCCCGTCGAGCGACTCGGTGGGAAGACCTTGTTGCAATATGCCCATAAACCCATGATGGACCAATTAGCTCGTGAAGGACGCTGTGGCAGACTGATCACCGTACCTGAGGGATTTCCTCCTGGATCAGAAGTGGCCAATACCGCGATTCTGGGTTATGATCTGAATAAAGTTTATGAAGGACGCGGACCGCTTGAGGCTGCCAGTATCGGCTATGAGATGGCAGATGACGATTTCGCCATCCGCTGTAATATCATCACATTGGCTGATGGCAAGATTATCACACATAATGGGGGTAATCTGGAAACCGACGATGCCGATGTCCTGATTAAATATCTGAATGAGAAACTGGCTCAGCCCATCAATGAGCGGGAAGGCTGTGAACGCGTAAAATTTATCACTGGCATCCAGTATCGCCATCTGTTGGTGATCAAAGGCGGCTCCAAGCACATCGTGTGTGCCCCACCCCATGATCATCCCAACGAGGCTTGGCGAGAGCTCCTGGTAAAGGCAGAAGCAAATGCGCCAAAAGAGGCAGGAAGACTCAGTGCACAAGCTACAGCCGACCTGCTAAACGAACTGATACTGAAATCGCAGGAGTTACTCTCCAAGCACCCCTTCAACCTTGCAAGAGCCGAGCGTGGGGAACGCCAAGCCAACAGCATCTGGCCTTGGAGCGGTGGCTATCGTCCTTCGATGGAGACCCTCCAACAACAGTACCCAGAGATCAAATCTGGAACTGTCATCTCTGCCGTTGATCTGATTCGTGGCATTGGTCACTATGCTGGACTGAAGATTGTAGAGGTGGAAGGTGCGACAGGTCTCGCTGACACCAACTATGAAGGGAAGGCACAAGCTGCTATTGAAGCTTTAGAAAAAGACGACTTTGTGTTTGTACACGTGGAAGCCAGCGACGAAGCAGGCCATGACGGTGATTTGGAGCTCAAGTTGAAGACCATCGAGTATCTGGATCAGCGACTCATCGCCCCTATATATAATAAGGTGAAGAGTTGGAACGAGCCTGTGTGTATCGCCGTGTTGCCAGATCATCTTACACCAGTGGAGCAACGCATCCATGTGGGACAACCTGTTCCCTTCCTCATCTGGCATCGTGGCATCGATGCAGATAGTGTTGAGCAATACGATGAAGTGAGTTGTGTATCAGGCTCTTATGGACTTCTCAAACTCAATGAGTTCATGCACGCCCTGATGGCCATCTCTTAATTCTAAATTCTAAAATCCCCATTAATATGAAATATTACAGTACCAACGGCAAAGCACCGATAGCCGACCTGCACAAGGCAGTGGTAAAAGGACTGGCAGAGGATCGTGGACTCTACATGCCAGAGCGTATCAACAAACTGCCCCAGGCTTTCTTTGATAATATCGAGAAGATGAGTTTTCAGGAGATTGCCTACACCGTAGCCAGCGCATTCTTTGGTGAGGATGTGGATCCTGATGCCCTTCATGACATCGTCTATGACACCTTGTCATTCGACTGTCCTGTGGTTCAGGTGAAAGACAACATTTACACCCTCGAACTCTTTCACGGTCCTACCCTCGCCTTCAAGGATGTAGGTGCCCGTTTCATGGCCCGACTGCTGCAATACTTTATCCGTCAGGAGCAGGGTAATCAGCAGGTCAATGTATTGGTAGCCACTTCGGGTGATACTGGTTCGGCTGTAGCCAACGGCTTCCTTGGTGTTGACGGCATCCACGTGTATGTGCTCTATCCCAAAGGAAAGGTGTCGCCTATTCAGGAGTGCCAGTTCACTACCCTGGGTAAAAATATCACTGCCATCGAGGTGGATGGTGTGTTCGACGATTGTCAGGCACTGGTGAAGAGTGCCTTCATGGATACAGAACTCAATCAGCGCATGAAACTCACCTCAGCCAATAGTATCAATGTGGCGCGATTCCTGCCGCAGGCATTCTACTATTTCAATGCCTATGCCCGCATGAAGGAACAAGGCAAGGCTGATAACCTCGTGATGTGTGTACCTTCAGGTAATTTCGGTAATATCTGTGCTGCATTGTTCGGACATCAGATGGGACTCCCCATCAAGCGATTTATCGCTGCCAATAATGCTAACGACATCTTCTACAAATACCTGCAGACGGGAAAATACGAACCCAAGCCCTCAAAGCAGACACTTGCAAATGCAATGGATGTAGGTGATCCCTCAAACTTCGCCCGTATCTATGATCTTTATGGAAAGAGTCATGAACGCATCACCTCACTCATCAGCGGTGCTACCTATACGGATGATCAGATCCGTCAAACCATGCGTGCATGTTACGAGGACACAAAATATATTCTTGATCCCCATGGTGCATGTGGTTATCAGGCTTTGGCTGATGGACTGCACTCCGACGAGGTAGGCGTATTCTGCGAGACAGCCCACCCTGCGAAGTTCAAGGAGAAAGTCGATGAGATTCTGGGTATCGATGTGGAAATTCCCGAGCGTCTGGCCAACTTTATGAAAGGTCAGAAGCAGAGTGTTCCTATGACGAAGGATTTCGCCGATTTCAAGCAATACCTGATGAAACAATAGTTCTTATTCGTTATACGCCTTCTCGCCGATGGTCTCCTGAGAGCCTATGGTCATCTGACGAAGATCGTAATAAGAACCATTATAGATATTAAAATCAACATTGCCTTTAATTCCTGGCAGCCGCCCCACATCGGTGTGCTGCCAGAATTTCCATTTACCCTTATATTCGAGGGAATCCACATAATAGTGTGCGATCCAATAGGGATACTCATCGAAGATAGAGTCGTTCAGGTAGCGCATCTTAAACTTGAAATAGGTATAGATGATCGGCTTCACCTTATAGTGGTTTTCCACCGTCTCAAGCCAGATCTTAACAGAACTCTTAAACTCCTCATCCGTTTGGTTCTTGGGTTTATGCTCCACGTCAAGCACAGGTGGCAGATCTCCGTTTTCCAGTTTCACATTCTTCACGAAATGGGCAGCCTGCTGATGGGCAGGTGTATGAACACTATAGAAATGGTAGGCACCACGCGTAAATCCATGTTCGCGCGCCTGATAGAAGTTATCACGGAAATTCTCATCTGTCTGCGTGGATCCCTCTGTAGCCTTAATCATCACAAAACGGATGGGACACTGGTTAATACTACCATTATCCTTCAGTTCATCCCAGTCAATACGTCCCTGATGATGTGAAATGTCTATACCATGAATCTCGTAGCCTTCGGGATAGTTCACCGTACCGTAGAGTGCACGCCAACGGAAGCCGAAGGGACCGACAAAGAAATAATAGAAGAACCACACATAAAGGACCACAATGATACCGCCACCTATCCACCAGCCCCAAGAAGGAACCTTCTGGAGAAAACGGATCAGCAGTCCCGGGCGTTTTCTTCTCCCAGGACCATGATAAGTATGAGTCGTATTAACTCCCTTACGTCTGACAGCTGCGCGTTTATGTTGTGGCATAAAAAACAAAGCACGGACTACCATCACAAGTAGTCCGTGCCATCAATATGATTTACTTACTCTGTTCAAGAGCCAGTGTACGGGTTGGCTGATCGCAAA
>CADCBZ010000058.1 GCA_902799765.1 uncultured Prevotellaceae bacterium | reverse complement strand
CACATGATGGCAAAGATGGCCACCATCATGATAATCATACTCATTCCGCTTCCCTGTGCTGACTGTGCAGCTAATACTAAGTTCATCATTTCTTATTCTTGTTTTTTAATGCGTTGACGTTTGGGTTTCTTGGGTTCATCCTGCACCTCGGCTTTTTTCGGCTTGGCGCCAGCCTTCTCTTTTTCCTTCTTGGGCTCCATGTGCTTGAGCAGACGCTCCGTGTTGATGAGGTTGCGGGCGATGGCATCGAGCATGCCGTTGATGTAACCGCCACTCTTACGGGTGGAGTAGAGCTTGGCAATCTCCACATATTCGTTGATGCTCACGCTGATGGGGATGTTGGGAAAGGTCATGATCTCGGCGATGGCGATCTGCATGATGATAACATCCATATAGGCCAGACGGGCGAAGTCCCAGTTGCGTGAAGCCTCGCTCATATAGCGCTGGTACTGGGCATCGTTGAGGATGGCAGCACGGAACAGCTTGCGTGCGAATTCTTTCTCTTCGTCACTGTCCCACTCGGGCAACAGCTCTTCCTTGGCGCCATTCTGCTCCTTGAAGCGCTTAATGGTTTTCAGCACGAAGGTATCGACGATCTCTTTGTCGTCGTTCCAATAGAGACTCTGGTCTTCGAGGATGGCGTCGAGTTCGGCATTGTTCATGAAGAAGGTCTTGTAGAGCTTACGCCACAGTTCGCGGTCGGTGTCGTAGTTGTCTTCCTGACTCTCCATGTATTCCTTGTAGATGTCGCTGCTCTCGATGGTCTCGTAGAGCTGACCGATAGTGGGGGCAGCATCGTCCCAGGTGAATTTCTGGGTGCTGATGAAGTCGGCAAGTGCCTTGTTCTCCTCAAGCTGAAGGGCAAAGCGATTGAACACAAATTTCTGTGACGGTTCAGGCAGCCCCTCACGACGGGCACGTGCCTGAGCCACTTCGAAGCGGCGTCCTGCCTCCTTGGTGACAGCAACGATCAGTGCTAACAGGTAGTTGTAAAGGTCATAGGCCTTTGATAGACTGAAGAAAAGTTCTTTCTCAGCCGAGTCGATGTTCTTGTTACCGTTTTGATAGTAAGCGTAGGTTAACTGAACAATCTTGATTCTGATAATTTCTCTGTTGATCATCTCACTTGATGCATTAATGGGTTTGTTTTCTTCGTGCAAAGGTAGGTATTTTCCCGATATTATGCAAGAAAAAGCAGGAAAATTACGTTAAAAATAAAATTTTTCACTTATTGATGTTCACTTTTCACTTTTTTGTTGTACCTTTGCACCGCTTTTTCTCAAAGCACTACGATTTTTCGTGTGATGGCGAATTAAGCAATAAGGTATTAACAACTTAATTTAGAGTAACACAATTATGAAAGAATTTAGCGTTAGTGGCCAGAAGCGTGCCACAACCGGTAAGAAAGCTGCAAAGGAACTCCGTAAGGAGGGACTGGTTCCCTGTAACCTCTATGGTGAGAAGAAGGGTGAGAATGGCCTGCCCGAGGCATTGGCATTCGCTATCCCCGCTGCTCAGCTGCGTAAGGTGGTCTATACCCCTCACGTGTATGTAGTCAACCTGACCATCGACGGTGAGGCTCACAAGGCCGTGATGAAGGAGCTCCAGTTCCATCCCACAACAGACGCCCTGCTTCACATCGATTTCTACGAGGTGAACGAGACGAAGCCCATCACCATCGGTATCCCCGTGAAGCTCACAGGTCATGCCCAGGGTGTGCGCGACGGTGGTCGTCTGAGCCAGGCTGTTCGTCAGCTGAATGTGACCGCTCCTTACAAGCAGATTCCTGAGACTCTTGAGATCGACGTTACCAATCTGAAGCTGGGTAAGGCCATCAAGGTGGCTGAGCTGAACTTCGACGGTCTGGAGATCGCTACTCCTGCTCAGGTAGTCGTTTGCTCTGTGAAGGCTACACGTGCTTCTCGTGCCGCTGCTGCTGCAGAGGACGCTCAGTAATCACTGAACAGTTCGGCGCATGGACAAGTACTTGATTGTTGGCTTGGGCAATGTCGGTGACGAATACGAACTGACCCGCCACAATACGGGATTTATGGTATTGGACGCTTTTGCGAAGGCGTCCAATATTTCTTTTGAGGACAAACGCTACGGTTTCGTGGCTGAGACGTCGCTCAAAGGCCGTAAGGTGATCCTGCTCAAGCCTTCAACCTTCATGAACCTCAGTGGTAACGCCGTGAGATACTGGCTGAACAAGGAGAACATCGACCAGAGCCGTCTGCTCGTGATCAGCGACGAAGTGGCGCTGCCGTTAGGACAGTTCCGACTGAAGGCCGGTGGCTCGAACGGCGGGCACAACGGTCTGGGACATATTCAGCAGCTGATCGGACAGAACTATGCCCGTTTGCGCATGGGTATCGGTAACGAATTCCCACGAGGTATGCAGGTGGATTGGGTACTGGGCCGATATAGCGACGAGGAGCTGAAGGAGCTGCAGCCGAGTATAGATACGGCAGTGGAGATGATCAAGAGTTTCGTGCTGGCTGGTATCGACGTGACGATGAATCAGTTTAATAAGTATGGGAGAGGTAGCAAGAATCGATAAATGGCTGTGGGCGGCGCGTATCTTCAAGACACGCTCGATAGCTGCCGATGCCTGTAAGAACGGCCGCGTGACGATCAAGGGGGTGAACGTGAAACCCTCGCACACGGTGAAGGCAGGGGAGACGGTCTGCGTGAGGAAGCCGCCCGTGACCTATTCGTTTAAGATTCTGAAAACCATCGAGCAAAGGGTAGGGGCGAAGCTGCTGCCCGAGATCTATGAGAATGTGACGACACCCGATCAGTATGAGCTGCTGGAGATGAACCGCATCAGCGGTTTCGTGAACAGAGCCAGGGGTACGGGCCGTCCGACGAAGAAAGACCGTCGCCAGATGGATGCGTTCGTAGGTCCCTCGTTGGAGGGCGATTTCGACACGTTCTTCGGTGACGACTGGGATGACGAAGAAGACGAAGCATAAAACAATAAGAAGAGATGTTATTAAACATTGTATTTATCATAGTAGGTGTGGCTTTAGTGATCTGGGGTGCTGACCGTCTGACGGAGGGTGCCTCGTCGCTGGCGCGTGGTATGCGTGTGCCTGAGATCTTCATCGGTCTGACGATTGTAGCTGCCGGGACATCGGCACCTGAGTTGTTCGTCAGTCTGGTGTCGGCCCTGAAGGGTACGTCGGATCTGGCTGTCGGTAACGTGATCGGTTCGAACATCTTCAATACGGCGCTCATCGTGGGCTGTTCGGCTGTGGTGGCACCGATGGCTGTTGCGAAATCGACGGTGAAGAAGGATATTCCCTGGGCTGCGATGGCTTCATTCCTGCTCTGCCTGCTCTGCTTCGACGATATGAACTCGCCTCACCTCTGGGGTAATGAGATCAGCCGTTCTGACGGTATCATCCTGCTCGTTGTGTTCACAGCTTTCATGATCTATACCTTCAACGCTGCGAAGAAGGACGGTCTGCTGCCTACGGAGGAGGAGATGGAGGATAACCGCGAGTTGCCTAAGGATTACTCTAAGTTGGGCAGGAATATCTTCTGGATTGTACTGGGACTGGTCTGTCTGATCGTGGGTAGTGATCTGTTCGTGGATGCTGCCTCGTATGTGGCTCATCGTTATGGCGTGCGCCAGAGTGTGGTGGGCTTGACGATTGTGGCTGGCGGTACCTCGCTGCCTGAGTTGGCAACGAGTGTGGTGGCTGCCTATAAGGGACGTTCGGCGATGGCCATCGGTAATGTGATCGGCTCGAATGTCTTTAATATTTTATTGATACTCGGACTAACGGCAGTGGTGCATCCCATGCGTATCATGGGTATCACGATTGTCGATCTGACGATGATGCTGGTGAGTATGGGCTTACTCTGGATGTTTGCCTTCACCAAGTATTATGTGTCGCGTAGGGAGGGTGCTGTGCTGATAGCCGGTTTCCTGGCCTATATGGGCTGGTTGCTCTATCTGCTTTAACAGAAAACACAGGGGTACTTGCGGCTTATGCCAGCGAGCATTCGTGCTTGCTAAACCCCCTTTAACAAAACAAGAATAATGAAACAGAAACAAGAACAAAAAATCAGTGTGCTGTTTATGCTTTACGGCATACTGTTCTGCGTCTGCCTGATTACGGCAAACGTATTGGAGACAAAGCAGATTTCATTTGGACCCGCGAACATGACGGCTGGTCTGATCGTTTTCCCGGTGAGTTACATCATCAATGATGTGGTATGCGAGGTATGGGGGTATGGTCGTACGCGACTGCTCATCTGGCTCGGTTTCGCTATGAACTTCATGTTTGTGATATTCGGTGCGATAGCCGACTGGATTCCTGGAGCTCCCTATTGGCATGGGGAGGAGGGCTTCCACCAGATCTTCGGACTGGCACCGCGTATTGCGGGAGCTTCGTTTTTGGCATTCCTCGCAGGCTCATTTATCAATGCCTATGTAATGAGTAAGATGAAGCTTTCATCGGAGGGTAGGAACTTCTCATATCGTGCGGTGATGAGTACCATCTTCGGTGAATTGACCGATTCTGTTATCTTCTTCCCTTTAGCCTTAGGTGGCGTGATTCCTTGGGAGGAGATGCCCTCGCTGGTCATCACACAGGTGACGATCAAGACGCTTTATGAGATTGTGGTGTTGCCAGTGACCATCCGTGTGGTGAAATTCACGAAGATGCACGACGAGGAGGATGTGTATGATATGGATGTGGCGTATAATATTTTTAAAGTGAAAGATCTATGAGTAGAGAACAAGAAGGTTTGCAGCTGCTTGGCAGGAAGACCGAGTACAAGATGGATTATGCACCGGAGGTTTTGGAGACCTTCCAGAATAAGCATCCTGAGAATGATTACTGGGTGCAGTTCAACTGTCCTGAGTTTACCTCGCTCTGTCCGATTACAGGACAGCCCGACTTTGCGGAGATCAAGATCATGTATATCCCAGGTGAGCGGATGGTGGAGAGCAAGAGTTTGAAGCTTTATCTGTTCAGTTTCCGTAATCATGGTGATTTCCACGAGGACTGTGTGAATGTGATTATGAAGGATCTGGTGAAGCTCATGGATCCGAAGTATATTGAGGTCATCGGCATCTTCACGCCGCGTGGTGGCATCAGCATCTATCCTTATGCCAACTATGGTCGTCCCGGCACGAAATACGAGCACCTTGCCGAAGAACGCATGATCCGTCATACGTTCCAGTAGTTCGCTTATTTGAAAATAGAAGTTCGTCCTGTGTGGGTCGAAAAAGGCAGTAATCCCAAAAACGTCCTGAGCTCGGAGGCCGATTGCGCTATTTTAAGAATTATTCGATGAACTCGCTTCGCTCAGACAGCATCTCATGTCGATTTGCTTGTCTCGCTTCGCGACACAAGAATCGAAGATAATTCTCAAAATAGTACAATCTCTGAAGACCTCCTTGTGCGGAATGTTTTTTCAGATTTCTGCCTTTTTCTCCAGGTATTATCATCGCCTTTAGACCGACGAGTGTTTAACGTAGTCGGAATCAAAAAACATGGCGAACCCCAAAGGGGCAAAGGCTTGAGAGCCATACCAAAACTTTGAAAATCGGCGGCGTGCCGCGATTTTCAACTACATCCTTCCCATATAGGGGAAGGCTTGGTAAGGGTGGATGTCTCTTTTACTTCTTTTCTAAAGGCGCCAGAGAAAAGGAGATTCAATCATGGCATTGTCTTGCAAAAGAGGGTTTTAAAGGGGCTCCTTACAAAAAATGCTAAAAATATCGGTAGAATTACTGATAATTCAGATTTTATTGCTATATTTGCACTCATTAATACAAATGATGACTAATATCTATGGCAAAGAAGAAAATTCAATTCAGTCTCGTTTATAGAGACATGTGGCAGTCCTCGGGTAAATTCCAGCCCCGTAAGGACCAGTTGGAGCGTGTCGCCCCTGCAATCATCGACATGGGGTGCTTCGCCCGTGTAGAAACCAATGGCGGCGCCTTCGAGCAAGTAAATCTGATGGCAGGTGAGAACCCCAATCTGGCAGTGCGTGCTTTCTGCAAACCTTTCAACGAGGTAGGCATCAAGACACACATGTTGGATCGTGGTCTGAATGCTCTGCGTATGTATCCTGTACCAGATGACGTGCGTGCCCTGATGTATAAGGTGAAGCATGCCCAGGGTGTGGATATCACCCGTATTTTCTGTGGCCTGAATGACACACGTAACATCATCCCCAGCATCAAGTGGGCGAAAGAAGGTGGTATGACGCCGCAGGCTACACTCTGTATCACCACTTCTCCTGTCCACACAGTTGAATATTATGCCGCTATTGCCGATGAGGTGATTGCTGCCGGTGCAGAGGAGATCTGCTTGAAGGATATGGCCGGTATCGGACAGCCTGCTATGCTCGGTGCACTGACGAAGGCTATCAAGACCAAGCACCCCGATATCATTATCCAGTATCACGGACACTCTGGTCCTGGACTGTCGATGGCCTCTATCCTCGAGGTATGTAATAATGGTGCCGACATCATCGACACAGCTATCGAGCCGTTGTCTTGGGGTAAGGTGCATCCCGATATCATCTCCGTACAGTCTATGCTGAAGAACGAGGGCTTCGAGGTGGCTGACCTGAACATGAATGCCTATATGCAGGCCCGTACGCTGACCCAGGAGTTTATCGACGACTGGCTCGGCTGTTTCATCAATCCTGCTAATAAACATATGTCTTCACTGTTGCTTGGAAGCGGTCTGCCTGGTGGTATGATGGGTTCGATGATGGCTGACCTCGGACCTATCCAGAAGATGATCAACAAGGAGCGTGAGAAGAAGGGCGAGTCGATCCTGACGATGGATGATATGCTCGTGAAGCTCTTCAACGAGGTAGAATATGTATGGCCGAAGGTGGGTTATCCCCCATTGGTGACACCGTTCTCACAATACACTAAGAACATCGCTCTGATGAACCTCCTTACGATGGAGCAGGGCAAGGGCCGTTATGTCATGATGGACGATGCCATCTGGGGTATGATCCTTGGTAAGAGCGGTAAGGTGCCTGGCACCATTGCACCTGAGCTAATAGAACTGGCAGAGAAGAAGGGACTGAAGTTTACCGATGCTGATCCGCATACACTTCTTGAGAATGCGCTCGACGGATTCCGCAAGGAGATGGACGAGAACGGTTGGGAATACGGACAGGACGACGAAGAGTTGTTCGAGCTCGCAATGCACCCAGAGCAGTACCGTCCCTTCAAGAGCGGTCAGGCTAAGAAGCAGCTGTTGGCAGACATCCAGAAGGCGAAGGATGCTAAGTTGGGTGGTGGTAAGAAGATTTCTCAGGAGGAGATCGACGCTATCAAGCATGCAAAGGCTGATGCTGTGAAGAGTCCGCTTGACGGACAGCTTATTTGGAGCTTCGGTGGTGAGGGCGTACCTGCTGCTTGCATCGAGCCGTTCATCGGTCAGAAGTATAAGGAAGGTGATGTCTTCTGCTACCTGCAGACAAAGTGGGGCGAAATCATAGAGATTCCTGCTGCACTGGGAGGTAAGCTTGTGGATATCAGCGTGAAACCTGGACAGAAGATCCGTCAGGGTGACACGATTGCATGGATTGAGCGTGGTTAATAATGGACTATCAGTCGATTATAGATAAGTATTATCCGTCGGAGAATGAACTCCGACGGATATTATTAGTACATAGCCGACAGGTGGCTGACCGTAGTCTGAAGATTGCGAAGGCACATCCTGAGCTGAGGCTTGATGAGGAATTCCTTGAGGAAGCATCTATGCTTCATGACATCGGCATCTTCCGCTGTGACGCCCCAGGTATCCAGTGTTTCGGTACAGAACCGTATATCCGTCATGGTATCCTGGGTGCAGAGATTTTACGACAAGAAGGATGGGAACGTCATGCGCTGGTGTGTGAACGTCACACTGGAACGGGCCTCTCGAAATGGGATATCGAACAGCAACAGTTGCCTTTGCCGCATCAGGATTATATGCCTGTAGCCTTAGAAGAAGAGGTGATTTGCTATGCCGATAAATTTTATTCAAAAACACATCCAGGCACCGAGCGCACCGTTGTAGAAGCCATGCGAAGTCTGGAGAAATTCGGTTGGGATGGTGTGCGCAGATTCCAGAAATGGGTTGACATGTTTGAATAATAAAACGAAAAAAAGTAAAAAAGTAGGAGGGGAATTTTGTAATTCCCCTATTTTATTGTACTTTTGCACCGCAAACGAAAGATTTTAGGTGTGAAAAGAAAGTCAGCTTTAATCCTTATGCTTTTTGCCATTGTGATGATGATGGCAGAAGGACCCTTGTCGCTCTATTCGAAAGGGGCCAGACAGGATGATGTGACTGACTCCGTTTCACGCCAACAGACAGACACCTTGCTCACCGAACGTGTTGAAGCCAATGCAAAGACGAAACGCGACACCTCGATGATGGACTCCCTTGAATTGGCCATCTATAAGCACAACAAGGCTGTAGATGACTCTCTGGAGCTTGACAGCATCAACCGCAGTCGTAAGAACGGTATCGACTCGCCTGTGGAGTATTCTGCTAACGACTCGCTGACGTATAATGCGGGTGTCAAGATGGCAAACCTCTATGGTTCTTCGAAGGTGAAGTACCAGAATATGGATCTGGAGAGCGACCGTATCTCTATGAGCCTCGACAGCAACCTGGTGCATGCAACAGGATCGATGGACAGCACCAAGATGGAGCTGACAGGTACGCCCGTCTTCAAGATGGGTAACGATGAGTATGAGAGCGACACAATGTCCTTTAACTTCAAGACGAAGAAAGGTCTGATCACATCGGTCTATACACAGCAGGATGAGGGTTTCCTTACCAGTGAGATATCCAAGCGTGGTGCCAACGGTGAGATGTTCCTCCAGCATGGACGCTATACCACCTGTGACGATCCGCATCCAGACTTCTATCTGGCACTCTCGCGTGCTAAAGTGCGCCCAGGTAAAGATGTAGTCTTCGGTCCTGCCTATCTCGTGGTGGCTGATGTGCCCCTGCCTCTCGCAGTGCCTTATGGCTTCTTCCCCTTTACGAAGAGCTACTCCAGCGGTTTGATCATGCCGACCTATGGTGATGAGACTGATCGTGGTTTCTATCTGCGTGATGGTGGCTATTATTTCGCCATCAGCGACAAGATGGATCTGAAATTGATCGGTGAGATCTATACCAAGGGCTCCTGGGGCCTGACGGCAGCGTCGAACTACAGAAAGCGTTACAGATACAGCGGCTCGTTCCTGGCCAGTTATCAGAACACCATTCATGGTGAGAAGAATATGCCAGATTATAGCAAGACGACCAGCTTTAAGATTCAGTGGACGCATAGTCAGGACTCGAAGGCCAATCCCTATAGTAGTCTGTCTGCCAAGGTGAATTTTGCTACTACGAGCTATGAGCGAGATAATCTTTCCTCGATGTATAATCCTCAGGCTTTGACGCAATCCACCCGTACATCATCAGTCTCTTGGCAGACGCGCTTCTCGAGTATTGGTATGTCAATGAGTTCAAACATGAACTTGAGCCAGAATATGCGTGACTCAACGATTAATCTCACGCTGCCTGATCTGAACATCGCCATATCAACCTTCTATCCTTTTAAACGTAAGAGGGCTGCTGGTACTGAGCGGTGGTATGAGAAGATATCAGTGACTTATACAGGACTGTTCAAGAACGAGATCAAGGCTAAGGAGAATATGATCCTGAAATCGAAGTTGAGCAAGGACTGGACGAACGGTATGCAGCATACCATTCCCATCAAGGGAAACTTCACGCTCTTCAATTATCTGAATGTAACGCCGTCGTTCAACTTTGTTGACCGTATGTATCTCAAAAAGGTGGAAAAGTCGTGGGATGAGACCAACCAGAAAGAGGTAAACGATACCATAACAGGTTTCTACAATGTCTATAACTGGAGTCTGAATATGAGTCTCTCTACAAAGGTCTATGGCTTCTGGATTCCTAACCGTAAGATCTTCGGTGAAAAGATTCAGGCCATCCGTCATGTCATCACGCCGACAGTGAGTTTCTCTTATGCGCCCGATTTCAGTGCCAGCCGTTATGGTTACTATAAGTACTACCAGAAGACGGATGCTGAAGGTAACGTAACGATGGTGGAATATTCGCCTTATCAGGGATCGGCCTACGGCTATCCTGGTAAAGGAAAGTCGAGTATCCTGAACTTTGAAATAGGCAACAACGTCGAGATGAAGATAAAAAGCGACGATGACTCTACGGGTGTGAAGAAGATCTCGCTGATCGATGAACTCAAACTGTCGTCATACTATAACTTTGCTACAGACATCCGTCCGCTCGGTGATCTGAACACCACACTTCGATTGAAACTGTCAAAGAGCTATACGTTGAACCTGAGTGCCGTCTTCAAATCATATGTCTATGAGGTGGACAGTGTGGGTGGTACGCCTCGTGAGAGTGAGCACGTCACCTATTGGCAGCAGGGTAAGTTCGGTCGTTTCCAAGGTATCTCTCAGAACCTCTCATATACGTTGAACAATGAGAAGGTGATGAATCTCATCAAGTGGTTCAAGGGCGAGAAGGTGGATAAGAAAGACAAAAAGAAACAAAAAGATGATGACGACGAGTGGGATAATGACCCAGAATCGAACATCGATAAGGATATGGAGAAAGCCAAGCATGGTGCCAAGAAGAGCGACAGGAGTAAGGCTGAGACCGATGCCGATGGCTATATGACTTTCAAGATGCCTTGGAGCCTGAGCATTGGCTATGGTATCAATATACGTGAGGATGTGGATGTGAAGAAGTTCAACTACGACACTATGCGCTATCCGTATAAGTTCACGCAGAATCTGAACTTTAGTGGTAACTTGCGTATCAGTGACGGCTGGAACATCTCTTTCTCCTCAGGTTATGATTTCGAAAACCAAAAGATATCTATGACGACAGCTTCGCTCAGTCGCGATCTGCACTGTTTCAATATGTCGTGTTCCGTAGTGCTTGCGCCCTACACCAGTTATAACTTCTCGTTCAGGTGTAATGCGGCGACGCTGACGGATGCACTGAAATACGACAAACGCAGTAGCTACTCGAACGCTGTACAGTGGTATTAGAAAGAAGGCGAATCCAAGACTAAAGACTTTATAGAACAATGGCAGAATTACCTGATTTGATAGAAGACCTTGCCCTTATCCTGGTGGTGGCAGGTGTTGTGACACTGATTTTCAAGAAACTGAAGCAGCCTTTGGTGCTGGGCTATATTGTGGCAGGTTTTCTGGTCAGTCCGAACATGCCTTATACGGCGTCTGTCGCAGATATGGAGAACGTACATCTCTGGGCGGATATCGGTGTGATGTTCCTCTTGTTCTCCCTTGGTCTTGATTTCTCTTTCAAGAAGATCCTGAAGATGGGTGCCTCACCTGTCATCTCAACCTGTACCACCATCTTCTGTATGTCTATGCTGGGGTTCAGCGTAGGGAGTTTCTTTGGTTGGGAAAGGATGGACTGTATCTTCTTAGGCGGTATGCTGGCTATGTCGTCAACCACGATTATCTATAAGGCTTTTGACGATTTGGGCTTGCGCCAACAGCAGTTTGCAGGTTTGGTGATGAGTGTGCTGATCCTCGAAGATATCCTGGCTATTGTGATGATGGTGATGCTGAGTGCCATAGCCCAAGGTAATCTTGAAGGCAGTCAGATGATAGAGTCGGTTATGCGTATCGGTTTCTTTCTCATTCTGTGGTTGATAGTGGGTATTTTCGCCATTCCGCTTTTCTTACGAACCGTGCGGTCACTGATTAATGCTGAAGTGCTGTTGGTGGTTTCGTTAGGTCTTTGTTGTGCGATGGCTGTTTTTTCTTCAAAGGTGGGGTTCAGCTCTGCCTTCGGTGCCTTCATCATGGGAAGTATCTTAGCTGAGACGGTTGAAGCCGAACGTATAGAGAAACTGGTGGAACCTGTGAAGAACCTCTTTGGTGCCATCTTCTTCGTGTCTGTAGGTATGTTGGTCGATCCGAAGATACTTGTGGAATATGCTATTCCTATCATGCTGTTGGTGTTGACCATCCTGATAGGTCAAAGTGTGTTTGGCACATTCTCTTTCATGCTGGCGGGTGAATCTTTGAAGTCGGCTATGCGTTGTGGTTTCTCTATGGCGCAGATCGGTGAGTTCTCATTTATCATCGCTTCACTGGGTCTGTCGTTGGGCGTTATCAGTGATTTCCTCTATCCGGTAGTGGTGGCTGTATCCGTTATAACAACTTTCCTCACACCTTACATGATACGGCTTGCCACACCGGTTTATAATAATCTGGAGCATCGTCTGCCCAATAAGCTTATCAACTCGCTTAATTCGCTGTCGATGAATAGTCATCAGCACACGCAGGGGCATAGCTATTGGAAGAAACTGCTTACCCAGATGACCGTCAACACAGTGGTGTACTCCATCCTTACATCGGCAGCCATTGCTGTGATGTTTACCTTCGTGTTGCCGTTTGTACGCAGCTTAATGCCAGGGTGGGAGCTTCATTGGTATGCTAATGGCGTTACGGGTGTACTTACAGTGCTTGTCATTGCCCCCTTCCTGCGTGCAATGGTGATGAAGAAAAATCGTAGTCCGGAGTTCCGTGCCCTATGGGCTGAGAGTAACCGCAACCGTCTGCCGCTACTCTTTACCATCCTTGTGCGTGCGATTATCGCCATTTCGTTTATCTTCTATATCTGTAATTATCTGAGCCGTTTCACGAATGCGCTGATGATTACCATCGGTGTGATCGTGATTCTGCTGATCATCTTCTCTCGATGGGTGAAGCATCGTAGTATCACACTTGAGCGCCTGTTTGTGCAGAACCTGCGTTCACGTGATATCGCAGCTCAGGTATATGGTAAGAAGCGTCCGCTCTATGCAGATCGTCTGTTGGATCGTGATATCCATATTGCCGACTTCGAAGTGCCTTTAGACTCCAAGTGGATGGGGCAGAGTTTGAAACAGCTGAATTTAGGAAAGAAGTATGGCGTGCATATCAGTAGCATCCTGCGTAGTGGTTGGCGAATTAATATACCTGATGGTGATAATGTCATTTTCCCTGGTGATATACTTCAGGCGATTGGTGACGACGAGCAGTTCTCTGCTTTCCGTGAAGCTTTGGATCGTGAGCGCCTGGGCGTAGATCCAGACTCAGAGAAACGTCTCATGAAGTTACGTCAACTCGTGATTAGTGGCGGAAGCCCATTCGTTGGTAAGACCCTTATAGAGAGCGGTATCCGTGACCACTACAGTTGTATGGTCATCGGTCTGGAGGAAGGAAAGCAGAACCTGTCTGCCTTCCCGCCAAACCGTAAATTTAAAGAAGGTGATATCATCTGGGTCGTAGGTGAGGAGGAATCACTCGACACCTTGATAAAAGAATAATGTTCAATCGTTGAAGCCGGCTGTCAGTTCGCAGATGCGGATGATCACCTGCATGGCCTGCTTCATCGACTGGATACTAACAAACTCATAAGGTCCGTGAAAGTTTACGCCCCCAGCAAAGATGTTGGGGCAGGGGAGACCCTTGAACGATAACTGAGCCCCATCGGTACCACCGCGTATGGGCTTTACCTTAGGTGCTACGCCACAGTCCTGCATCGCATGCAGCACCAGGTCGATGACGTGCATCTGCGGATCAATCTTCTCTTTCATGTTATAGTACTGATCCTTTACTTCAGCAATGACAGTATCTTCACCATAGGTTTCGTTCATCTGTTCTGCACATTTCAGAACGAAGCGCTTACGATCTTCAAAGCGTTCGCGATCGTGATCGCGGATGATATAACTCAGTTTGGCCTGTTCTACGTTACTTTCGATACCTAGCAGATGGTAGAATCCCTGATACCCCTCTGTGGTCTCTGGACGTTCGTCGGCAGGCAACAACTGTGCAAACTCCGTTGCCAGCACATTGGCGTTCACCATCTTGTCTTTCGCATAACCTGGGTGCACACTCACGCCTTTGATGAAGATCTTGGCACTGGCAGCGTTGAAGTTCTCGAACTCCAACTCCCCAACATCGCCGCCATCCATCGTATAAGCCCAGTCACAGCCAAACTTCTCAACATCGAAATGGTGGGCGCCCATACCGATTTCCTCATCAGGATTGAAGGCGATGCGGATCTTGCCGTGTTTTACCTCAGGATGGTCTTTTAGCCAGCACATGGCCTGAATGATTTCTGCGATGCCTGCCTTGTCATCAGCACCTAACAAGGTGTGTCCGTCTGTGACGATCAGATCCTCGCCGATATGCTTGAGGAGCTCAGGAAACTTCTTCGGACTACTGACGATACCCTCTGACAGCAGAATGTCGCTACCGTCGTAGTTGTTGACGATGCGGGCCTTGATGTCAGCACCAGAACAGTCTGGACTTGTATCGTAGTGTGATATGAAGCCAATAGTGGGAATGTCGCCTTTGACGTTGGCCTTCAGTGTGGCGTAGATGTAGCCTTTGTCGTCCATCTCCACGTCGCTCAGACCTTCGTTTTCCAACTCTTTCTTCAGGTAGTTTGCAAACACTAATTGTTTTTCTGTACTCGGCACCTGGTCGCTGTCTTCCTGCGAGCAGAATCCTTCAAATAATCGAAAAAATACACTAACTTTGCAGAAATTTTCGAGAAAGATGGATGAAAAAGAGGTAAGATGGTATGTTATCGGCTCTGTAACCCGACGTCGTGAGCTCAAGATCCGTGATGAATTGCGGCGCGATGAGCACGAGTGCTTCGTACCCCTGCAGTACGAGGTTCGCAAGGTGGGTGGTCAGCGTCGTCGTATCATGGTACCTGCAGTCCCAGGACTGATCTTCTTACGAGGCACCCTTGAGGGCGTGAAAGAGGCGATTAAGTTCCGTAGTGATGGTCTTTACATCCGTAAGTCCACCTTTTCTAATAAGGAGGATTATCTCTCCGTCTCTGAACACGACATGCGCAATTTTATTGCAGTCTCTGAACAGGCTGGCGAGAAGATTACCTTTTATAATCCTGACGAAATTCATCTGCAGGTGGGTGATAAGATTCGTGTGAATGGAGGTATGTTTGATGGGCGTGAGGGTGTTATCATGCGTATCAAGGGTAAGCGTCGTCGTCAGTTGGTGGTCTCTATCCCAGGTATTGTCTATGCGGCTGTAGAACTGGAACCAGAGCTTCTTGAGCTTATCTCTCCAGAGAAAAATGGAGACACCAAGGAAAAGACGCCCAAGGAGAACGCACCCAAGGAGAGACATCGCAATAAGAATATCGATGAAGACAAGAAATTGCTGTTTGAACTTGCCCATCGTCTGCTGTTCGAGGTGCCTACTTCTTATCAACATGAGAAAGAATATTATCTCTGGATCTCAGAACTGCGCCGCGTTCGTGAAAGGTTGTTGCCTTTCAAGGGCTATATAGCTGCTCAGGAAGCCGAATTGGCGCTTCCTCTTTATCTGGCAGCTGTCAAACTCGGCGAAGATGTTGAGGCTGCAGAACAGCGTGTCCGTAAGGTGATGGACCGTCTGAACGACATTAGTTTCCAGAAACTGCATATCCGTCTCTATCTGGCTCAGTTGGCTGGTGATGAAGACTCACGTCGTTTCGTTGAAGAACAGATGGCTTCTTGGAAAGGTGTCCGTCTTTCTGCCAGACAAAAGGAATTCATCGCCAAGGCCCAGCTGGTCTTTGGATGAATCTATTTTAATAGTGAAAATTTTTATGTTTACGCACCGTAAACATAAGTTCAAGGGCGATGAACATAAGTTCAAGGGCGATGAACATAAATTCACGGGGCTTGAACATAAAATCTATAGGGAAGAAAATAAAAATCGCTTAGGCGAAAATGTCTAAGCGATTTAATTAAGCTTTTTTTAAAGCGGGATTGGCTTCGCCTATCCCAAGTGATCCCGTTGGGATTCAAACCCAAGACCTTCAGAACCGGAATCTGACGCTCTATTCAGCTAAGCTACGGGACCGGAACTGCTTCGGGGCAGTTGCATTCATCAGAAATGCGGGTGCAAAGATACGACAAAATCTTAAAATCGGCAAATTTCTGCCCAAATACTTTTTTGTTTGCGAAGAAAATGCTACTTTTGTAGCAGATTAATAACATAAACCCTACCGATTATGAAACATTTCGCATCAAACATCATTGCTGTGACAGTCTTGGCCATGAGTGTGTTTACCTTATCATCGTTCACCACAAGTGCAGCCGAAGAGCTGACATTTAAAAACCTGTTGGACCTGCTCTATCGTTATGGCGAGTCTGAAGCTATCCAGAACAATCCACTGACGTTCTTGTTTTATGATAGTGTTCAGGATGGGGAGATAGAGTGCATCGAGGTGGTGTATGGCAGCGATGTGGAGAAAGGCAAGAAGATAGATTATGGCTATGAGGTCCTGCCTACATCCGACCACGCCTGTTACTTTCGCATGAGTCTCGACACATCTACCCAGGCCAGCCTCTACTTTATGAGTAAAGATGATGCCAACCAGTTTCTTGCCCGTCTGGCAAAGACAGCACCTGTGACCTATAACGATCAGACCTATTGCATACGGGTTCAGGAAGATGGGATGCACATCTCAACGCTTTGCGGCGATGGCGACTACAGCACAGAGTTCGTGGTTTATCAGCCCGTAGAGAGTGATGGTGGCTTCTATCGTGTGGAGATTGAAGTGTATATGTAGTGCAATTTGTTAGCGTAAATCAAGAATTTGTGTCATTTTGCAATATTATTCGCCATTTTGCTTGCAGAATTTAATTAAATGTGTATCTTTGCACGCAATTTAAGCATAAACTGTAAATATGGGACAAGTTTTAAAGCCAATCAAGTATGAACCGCTGCTCGACATGAAGCAGACGGAGCAGGGTATCAAACTGATTAAGGACTTCTTTCAGCAGAACCTCTCTACAGAGCTGCGCCTGCGTCGCGTTACTGCCCCGCTTTTCGTATTGAAAGGCCTGGGTATCAACGACGATCTGAACGGTGTGGAGCGTGCCGTCACGTTCCCCATCAAGGATTTGGGCGACGCTAAGGCAGAGGTGGTTCATTCATTGGCCAAGTGGAAGCGTCTTTCGCTGGCCGAGTATCAGATAGAACCAGGTTACGGCATCTATACAGATATGAACGCGATACGCGCGGACGAGGAACTCGACAATCTGCATTCACTCTATGTGGATCAGTGGGACTGGGAGGCTGTGATCCGCAAGGAGGATCGTAACCTCAGTTTCCTGAAGAATATTGTGGAGCGTATCTATGCTGCCATCCGTCGCACGGAATATCTCACCTGCGAGACTTATCCGCAGATCAAGCCCTTCCTGCCAGAGAAGATTCACTTCATCCACGCAGAAGAGCTGTTGCAGATGTATCCTGACATGACGCCGAAGGAGCGCGAGGATGCCATCTGTGAGAAATATGGTGCCGTATTTATAATAGGTATAGGCGGCAAGCTGTCGAATGGTGAGAAGCATGATGGACGTGCCCCGGACTATGACGACTGGTCAACAGTAGCAGAGAATGGTCGCGAGGGCTTGAACGGTGATATCCTGATTTGGTATCCTGTGTTAGGACGTTCGTTCGAACTCTCCTCGATGGGTATCCGTGTGGATAAGGAGTCGTTGCTCCGCCAGTTGAAGATTGAAGACAAAGAAGACCGCAAGGCACTTTATTTCCATCAGCAGCTGTTGAACGACAAACTGCCTTTGAGCATCGGTGGTGGTATCGGACAGAGTCGTCTCTGTATGGTATTGCTCCACAAGGGTCATATCGGCGAGATTCAGGCCAGTATCTGGCCCGATGATATGCGCGATGAGTGCAAAAAGTTAGGCATGAACTTGATTTAGAAGATAAGTACGAATCATTTGGGCAGGTTTTGACAAAAAACTTGCCCATTTTTTTGTGGTTTCGGAATTAATGGTTACCTTTGCACTTGATTTTTTAGCAAATACAATTATTTCAATCAGAATATGAAGAAAAGAATATTGATATTTTCATTAGGTCTGTTCCTTTCCTGTGGTATGATGCAGGCACAGGAGGCGCAGATGAGTGCGTTGCAGCAGCGTGCAGAGACAAGTCTGAAGGATAAAAAGACCGCAGATGCCCGCTATCATTTTATCCGTGCCTACGAGGAGTATATGAACAAAGGCAACTATCAGGCTGGTACGGAGTGTGGTGTGAAGGCTGTGGCACTCTATTATAAGGAGAATTACTATAAGGAGGCATTTGACTTGCTGTCGCGTATCGAGCAGAATATCCAGGGTGATCAGGCCACAAAGGCTGCTCTGCTTTACCTGACTTCGAAGGAGCGCTACGAGATGTATATGAGAATGAAGCGTTCTGTTAATGCTCTGGAGCATCTGAAGGCGATGGAGAACTTTGCAAACGTATCGGGCAAGGAGGATTTGAAGAATGATGTCCTCTATAACAAGGCGATTTATTATTATTCTTTCGGACAGACTGCTCAGGGTAATGCGGTGTTCAAGGAGATGGCTTCCAAGCTGACCAATTCGAAAGAGTATGATAAGGTGGATGCGGCCTATAAGACGCTGATAGCCAACGGACGCAAGAGTGGTAACGCTAATCTGGTGGCTAACTCATATAGCAACTATATTGCATGGAAGGATTCTGCGATTGCCATGAAGCATGCCGACGATACCAAGGCTTTGGAGAATAAGATTACCGAACTTAATACGACGATTGAGGAAAAGGACAGCTCGCTGACCACTCGTCAGGCTGCTATCGTTGGTCTGAGTATCCTGGCTGCAGCATTGGCAGCAGCGCTGGTGCTGGGTGCCCTTGTGCTGATGCGTTTTATCCTGCTTACCCGTAAGCAGAAGAAGCAGATTGATCTGGCCAACGACAGCAATGCGCTGAAGGCTAAGTTTATCAGTAATATCTCGGCACAGATGAATCCCACTTTGCAGAAGTTCGATCAGAGTAAGCCTGAGGTGAAGGCACTGATGGACTTCAATAGTCATATCCAGCAGCTCTCGGATCTGGAGAATTCGGATGCAGAGGAGATGGAGTTTGAGGAGATCAGGATCCCAGAGTTCTGCGAGGAGCTGATGGAAGAGATTCGTGGTAAAGTGAAGAGTGAGGTGAACCTCACGGTGAACGCGCCGAAGATGAGTGCCAACTTCTATAAGCCTTACGTCTCTCATATCCTGAGTCATCTGCTGAGAAATGCGGCTATCTTTACACCTGCAGAAGGCACCATCACATTGGAGTTCAAGAAGCGTGGTGCACATGCATTCCAGTTCCTGGTGGCAAATACGGGTGAGCCCATTCCTGAGGAGAAGCGTGAGGATGTGTTCAAACCCTTCCTGGAGATTAAGGATCTGACGGAGGGCGACGGTCTGGGACTGCCCATCTGTAAGCAGATGGCACTGAAGATGAAGGGCGATCTGGAGATCGATCCGAAGTTCACCAAAGGCACGCGATTCATCCTCGATCTGCACTCATAAGTGTAGAAAATACAGTCTCCAACTTGACTGCAGTCAATTTTAACACGGATTAATCTAATTTTTCAGATGGAAAATAGAGATTAATCCGTTTTCTTTTTGTAACTTTGCACGCGAAATATGCACTTTATTATAACGTTATAACAAGAAAATGGCTGAAAATAAGAAAATTAAGACCGCTTTGGTGTCTGTTTTCCACAAGGATGGTCTTGACGAGCTCCTCAAGAAATTGAACGAGGAAGGTGTGAAGTTCCTGTCAACTGGTGGTACCCAGCAGTTTATTGAGTCACTGGGTTACGAGTGCCAGAAGGTAGAGGATGTAACCACTTATCCCTCAATTCTCGGCGGACGTGTGAAGACCTTGCATCCGAAGGTGTTCGGAGGTATCTTGGCGCGTCGTGAGAATGAAGGCGACATCGCACAGATGAAACAGTATGAGATTCCTGAGATTGACTTGGTAATTGTAGATCTCTATCCTTTCGAGCAGACCGTTGCCAGCGGTGCTTCTGAGGCAGATATCATCGAGAAGATCGATATTGGCGGTATCTCACTGATCCGTGCTGGTGCGAAGAACTTCAAGGATGTGGTGATCGTGCCCTCAAAGGCAGAATATGGTGTGCTGCTGGATATCCTGAACAAGAAAGGTGCCCAGACTGATATCGAGGATCGCCGTATGTTTGCTACCCGTGCCTTTGGTGTGAGCTCACATTACGATACAGCTATTCACTCATGGTTCGAGAAACATTAAGCATTAAAGATTAAACATTAAAATAGTAAATGGGATTTTTTAGTTTTGTTCAGGACATTGCAATCGACCTGGGTACTGCCAATACCATTATTATCAGTGATGATAAGATCGTGGTTGACGAGCCCTCTGTGATTGCTTTAGACCGTCGTACCGACAAGATGATTGCTGTTGGTAACGAGGCCAAGATGATGTATGAAAAGACACATGAGAACATTCGTACCATCCGTCCGTTGCGTGACGGTGTGATTGCCGACTTCTCTGCCTGTGAGCAGATGATGCGCGGACTTATTAAGATGGTGCATGTGGGTAACCGTCTGTTCTCACCTTCGCTCCGTATGGTGATTGGTGTTCCTTCTGGTTCTACGGAAGTGGAGCTGCGTGCCGTTCGCGACTCAGCCGAGCACGCCAACGGACGTGATATCTATCTGATTTTCGAGCCGATGGCTGCTGCCATTGGTATCGGTATCGATGTAGAGGCACCAGAGGGTAATATGATTGTCGATATCGGTGGTGGTTCTACCGAGATCGCTGTGATCTCACTGGGTGGTATCGTATCGAATAACTCTATCCGTGTGGCAGGTGACGATCTCACTGCCGACATTCAGGAGTATATGTATCGTCAGCACAACGTGAAGGTTTCTGAGCGTATGGCTGAGCGTATTAAGATTAATGTGGGTTCTGCCCTGACTGATCTGGGCGATGAGGCTCCGGAAGACTTCATCGTGCATGGTCCTAACCGTATCACAGCTCTGCCGATGGAGGTACCTGTATGCTATCAGGAGATTGCCCATTGTCTTGACAAGACCGTATCGAAGATTGAGAACGCTGTGCTCTCAGCCCTTGAGAACACACCTCCCGAGCTGTATGCCGATATCGTGAAGAATGGTATCTATCTGGCTGGTGGCGGTGCTTTGCTGCGTGGTCTTGACAAGCGTCTTGAGGATAAGATGCATATTCCGTTTCACGTGCCTGAAGATCCCCTCCGCTGTGTGGCTATGGGTGCAGGTATCGCCCTCAAGAACATCGACCGTTTCAATTTCTTGATGCGATAAAAGCCAATAGGGAATGCGCAACCTGCTGGATTTCCTGAAGACATATCATCACTGGTTTATTTTCATTTTTCTGGAAATAGCCAGTGGTGTTCTGTTGTTTCAATACAACAGCTATCACGGAAGCGTCTGGCTTTCGTCATCGAATGTCGTTGTAGGAAAGATCTATGAGTGGGAGAGCAACCTGTTAGCGTTTATGACGTATGGCAAGGCGAATGAGGCTTTGACCCTACGAAACTATTATCTGGAACGCCAGAACGACCAGTTGCGTCGCCTTTATAAGGAGGCCACAAAGGATACTACGGATATGGAGCGAAAGGAACTGGCGTTCTTGAATCAGTTTAATCCCATCCCAGCCAAGGTGGTGGATAACTCCGTAAGTAAGCTAGATAACCTGATCACGATCGACAAGGGTCGTGCCGACGGTGTAGAGACGGATATGGGTGTGGCCTGTGGCAATGGTGTCGTAGGTGTGGTATCGCTTGTGTCCGATCATTATGCGGTAGTGGTGCCTGTGCTGAATGCCGGCGCATCGAGTATCAGCTGTGCCATCCGTAACACAGGCTACTTCGGCTATCTGCACTGGTATGGTGAGGATCCGGCTGTGGCTTATGTGGAGGATGTGCCTCGTCATGCGAAGTTCAAACTTGGCGACTGGGTGGTTACCAGCGGTTTCTCATCCATCTTCCCCTCAGGGGTGTTGGTGGGAAAGATCGAACAGGCCTATAACTCGCGCGATGGTCTGTCGTATAAGCTGAAGGTACGTCTGAGTACCGACTTCAGCTGCTTGCGTGATGTGTGTGTGATTAGTGATAAGAGTATTGCGGAACGTGCTGCGTTGTTACAGGCTGCCCGCGACTCTATCAATGTGATAAACAGGGAATAGGAAGACGACAATGGAGACAGTCAATCGGATTACGATGTTTGTGGTGCTTCTGCTGGCACAGGTGCTGATTCTGAATCACATCCACTTGTTCCAGGTAGCCACGCCCTTGCTCTATGTCTATTTCGTGGTGACATTCCGTATGGACACACCGAAATGGGTGATCCTGACTTCCAGCTTCGGACTCGGCCTACTCGTTGACATCTTCGCCAGTACGCCAGGAATGGCAGCTGGCTGTATGACGCTGATAGCGATGCTCCAACCTTATCTGCTGCGGGTCCTGTCTCCGCGTGATGCAGGCGAGAATATGCCGTCTTCTGCCGCAGCGTTGGGCTTCGGAAAATATGCGTTCCTCTGTACCGTGCTGGTACTGCTTTATTGTCTTCTGTTCTTTGCCCTTGAGGCTTTCTCTTTCTTCGATTGGCAGATGTGGTGTCTGCGCGCCCTTAGTAGCGCCTTGCTGACGCTGGTGATGATCTTGGCTATTGAAAGTGTTCGTTCAAAGTGAGGAAGACTGAGTTTGAATACAGACATTATGTGATAGCAGGGGTGGCCGTACTGATTGTGGTCATCTATATCATCCGTCTGTTTACGCTCCAGATCACCAGTGCCGACTACAAGAAAAGTGCCGACTCCAATGCCTTCCTGAAGAAAATCGAATATCCCTCGCGTGGAAACATCTCTGATCGTCATGGTAAGCTGATGGTGTTTAATCAGCCTTCTTACGATATCATGGTGGTGATGAATGAGGCGCGTAATCGTCTCGACACGATGGAGTTCTGTCAGACCTTGGGTATCTCGAGGGAAGAGTTCGATGCACGAATGGCCACGATGAAGGACCGTAACAAGAACCCAGGTTATTCGCGTTACACCCAACAGCTCTTCATGAGTCAGCTCTCCGATCAGGACTTCAGTATCTTCCAGGAGAAGATGTTCCGCTTCCCAGGTTTCTATGCCCAGAAGCGAACGGTGCGCCAGTATCAGTATCCGATCGCTGCCCACGTGCTGGGCGATGTCGCAGAGGTGTCACCAGCCGATATTGAGGAGGATGACTACTATCAGCCTGGCGACTATATCGGCAAACTCGGCATCGAGCGTTATTACGAGAAAGAGCTGCGTGGTGTGAAGGGTATCCAGATCCTGTTGCGTGATGCCCACGGACGTATTCAGGGACGTTATCGCAATGGTGAACTCGACCAGCGTGCCCAACCTGGTAAGAACCTGACGCTGGGTATCGACCTCGACCTGCAACTCTTAGGTGAGCGCCTGCTGGAAGGAAAGATCGGCAGCATTGTCGCCATCGAACCCTCAACGGGTGAGGTGCTCTGCATGGTCTCGTCGCCTTCCTACGATCCGCGTTTGATGGTGGGTCGCCAACGTTCTAAGAATCATCGTAAACTCAGTCTGGATGTGTGGAAACCCTTGCTGAACCGCAGTATCATGGGACAGTATCCGCCAGGTTCTACGTTTAAGACGACTCAGGGACTGACGTTCCTGACGGAAGGTGTCATCACGCCTACCACCCAATATCCCTGTTCTCGTGGTTTCGTGTTCAAGGGCCTGCGTGTGGGTTGTCACGGACATGGGGCGCCGTTGCCGTTGGTGCCAGCCTTGAGTACCTCGTGTAACGGTTTCTTCTGCTGGGGACTCTACCACATGATCAACACCAATATCTCGAAGTATGGCACCGTACAGAAGGCGATGGACACGTGGCGCGACTATATGGTGAGCATGGGCTTCGGCTATCGCTTGGGTATCGACCTGCCTGGTGAGAAGCGTGGTCTGATTCCGAATGCCAACTTCTATGATAAGGCCTATAAGGGTTCATGGAATGGTCTGACGATCATCTCTATCGCCATCGGACAGGGTGAGGTCAATGCCACACCGTTGCAGATTGCCAACCTGGGTGCCACGATAGCCAACAGGGGTTACTACTATGTGCCTCACGTAGTGAGAAAGGTGCAGGGCGAACCACTCGACACCGCGTTTACACGTCGTCACTATACAAAGGCCTCGCGTGAGGCTTACGACTATGTGGTGCAGGGCATGCGTTCTTCCGTGATGGGTGGTACGTGTCATGAACTCAACAGATACGACTTTATGGCCTGTGGTAAGACGGGTACAGCCCAGAACCGAGGTCATGACCACTCTGTGTTTATGGGTTTTGCGCCGATGGACAATCCTAAGATTGCCGTAGCGGTGTATGTAGAGAATGGTGGCTGGGGTGCTACCTATGGTGTACCTATCGGCGGCCTGATTATGGAACAATATCTCAAGGGTAAGCTTTCTGAAGCCTCTGAGGCGAAAGCTAAGAATATACAGGAGAGACGAATAGCGTATGGTTCAACAGACAGGTAAAGAGAAAGGCGTATTACGCTCATTAGACTGGTGGACGATTATCATCTACCTGGCCCTGCTCACATTCGGGTGGGTGAGTGTCTGTGGTGCCAGCTATTCCTATGGCGATACCGATATCTTCAGTCTCGACACGCGTTCCGGCATGCAGATCGTGTGGATCGGCACTTCGATAGTGCTGGGTTTTGTCCTGCTGATGCTCGACGACCGCTACTACGATATGTTTGCCTTTATCATCTTCGGCGTGATGCTGGTGCTGCTATTTGGTACCATCTTCAATCCGCATACGATCAAAGGCTCCCGATCGTGGCTTGTGTTAGGACCCTTGCGCCTGCAACCGGCTGAGTTTGCGAAGTTTGCCACAGCGTTGGCGCTGGCGAAGCTGATGAGTATCTATGGCTTTAACATCCAGAAGTGGAAACATTTCGTGGGGGCTCTGGCTGTGGTCATCGTACCGATGCTCTTTATCGTGCTGCAGCGTGAGACGGGTTCAGCCTTGGTATATGTTGCCTTCTTCCTGATGTTCTATCGTGAGGGTATGCCTGGCAGTATCCTGTTCACAGGCGTGGCGATGGTCATCTACTTCGTGGTGGGCATCCGCTATGCCGATACGATGATAGCCTATACGCCTACATCGGTGGGAAAATTCTCCGTTCTGTTACTGATCCAGCTCTTCTCGGCAGGCTTGGTACGCGTCTATTGCAACGATCACAAGGACTTCCTGCGGATTCTGTTGCCTTGTCTGGGGATCGCATTGGTGGCGATGCTTTTCACATTGTTCGTCATCCCGTTCGATGTGTTCTATATCGAGCTGTTGGTGTGCGTGCTGATGATGGGTTATCTCGTATGGCGTTCCATAGCCACGCGTATCCGCAATTACCTGTGGATCGCCTTGTTTGCACTGGGTTCTGTGATCTTCTTCAATCTGGCCGACTATGTGCTCAATAATGTGATGGAGCCTCACCAGCGGGTGCGTATCAACGTGCTGTTGGGTTTGGAAGAAGACCTGAAGGGGGCCGGCTATAATGTGCATCAGAGTGAGATTGCCATCGGCTCAGGTGGTCTGGAGGGTAAGGGTTTCCTGAATGGTACGCAGACGAAGCTGAAGTTCGTGCCTGAGCAGGATACCGACTTTATCTTCTGTACCGTCGGTGAGGAGGAAGGATTTGTGGGCTCTGCCAGTGTGTTGCTGTTGTTCTTGGCACTGATCCTAAGATTGATCTATCTGTCGGAACGACAACCTAACCGCTTCGGGCGGGTCTATGGCTATTGTGTGCTCAGTATCTTCCTCTTCCATGTCTTCATCAATGTGGGCATGGTGTTGGGACTGACACCTGTCATCGGCATCCCGTTGCCGTTCTTCAGCTATGGCGGTTCGTCGTTGTGGGGCTTCACGTTCCTGCTGTTCATCTTCCTGCGCATTGATGCCAGCAGGAATATGATACGCGCCTGACGCCCCCGTTTCTGCCTATTTCTTAGTCAGGATAAAGCCGATGTCGGAGATACCCGTCATCATCTCTCGTCGCATGTTGTGTGTGATGCAGATACGCAGTGAGTCACCCTTCTCCAACTGGATATCTGTGAGGGGGATCACATTCTGGAACCGGCTGATCCCATTGCCCCGCTCCTTACCCGTCTCGTCATAGAGCACACAGTTCTTGACGGTCTGAAGATGCTTCCCCTTGGGGTAGATATCTTGGGCTATCACCAGCGCTATCGACTGGAACGGGAAACTGATGTCCGTACGGATGCCGATCTCCTCCTGATAGGTGCCTGCCTCCTTCACTGGGGGCACCTCATAGAAAAGGGTATCTGGCTTATCCCAGCCTTCCTGTGGCACGTGCTCGTAGTGGCTATACACCTTCTTGGGGTCGCAGCCCGTCATGACAGCTGCTACCGCAAGGATCAGGATGGTCAGGAGATGCTTATTCCGCATGGTTGTCGCCTTTGCCTTCTTTCTTCGGATTGTTAGGGCGGTTATTGCTCTTCTTTTTCTTTTTCTTCTTGGCACGGTCGAATCGGTTGATGTCGCCGGCAGCCAGATCCATATGATGCTTCACCTCCACCTTCTTCGTGCCGTCTTCCTGCAGCGATACGGGCTTCTCGCCTTGGCGGTTCATTTCGATGATCTCCCTGGCGCGCTCGGCCGTGATCGTCTCCAGATTAGCGGCGATGTTCTTATCGGTGGAGTAGGTCACGAGACCTGCCAGGATATCCGACTTGAACAGGTGGTAGTCGGCATCCTGTGTCTGCAGGATCACATCCCTGCCAGGCAGCCGCTTGCCAGCCTCAATGTAGTCATCCACCTCGTAGTTCAGACAGCACTTCAGTTTGGCACACATGCCAGCCAGCTTCCATCCAGGTGGCACAGCAGAGTTCACGTCCGCAGGGGCCCGTACCGCCGATGCGCCCAGCCTCCTGACGGGCACCGATCTGCTTCATCTCGATGCGCACATGGAAGGCAGCCGCCAAGTCCTTGATCAACTGGCGGAAGTCCACACGCTCATCAGCGATATAGTAGAAGATGGCCTTGTTGCCATCACCCTGATACTCCACATCGCCGATCTTCATGTCGAGTCCGAGTCCTTTGGCTATCTGGCGGCTCTCGATCATCGTGGCGTGCTCCCTGGCCTTCGCCTCACGGAACTTATCCATATCCGTCGGGCGGGCAATGCGGTAGATGCGCTTGATGTCGTCGGCAGACTTCAGGTTGGCCTTCTTTACCTGTAGCTTCACCAATCGTCCGGTGAGTGTCACCACACCGATATCGTGGCCGGGACTTGCCTCCACAGCTACGATGTCGCCCTTCTTCAGGTCGAGGTTGTTTACGTTGTGGTAATATCCCTTACGGGTATGCTTGAACTGTACTTCCACGAGGTCGGTGGTGTCCTGATTGCCAGGCACGTCAGCCAGCCAGTCGTAGGTATTCAACTGGCGATCCTGTCTGCCTACAGCCTGATGGCATAAGCCTCGGTCACATCCCACCTTGATGGGCAATTCCTTTATCTTTTCAGTCATATCTATTAATTTTTCACTTTTCACTTTTCACTTCTGCAACAGCAGTACGATCATTTGCAGGGCGAAGTCGAAGAACACGATCCTGGCATTGGCATTCTGTCCGATGTCGCGGATACAGAGATTCGCCAAATCATTCATCTGCAGGATGTTCTTCTCGTTCACGAAACGGGCGAAGTTCCTGGCGAAATCCTCTTCCTTCTGGGTCATATACACCAGTTCCTCGTCCTGGAAGTTATACATGAAGTTCTCGCGCGTCATACGGAGGAAAAACGTGAGCCAGCGCTTCTGCTTCTCACGGCCCATCCCCGCCATCTGTTCACTCCACTTGCGCAGCTCCTTGATCTTTCGCTGATAGGCCAGTCGCATCAGCATGATATACATATCGAGGAAGAGCTCGTTCTCAGAACCCACCTGCAACTCCTCCATCGCCTTCAGCCAGCTGCCGTTGGCCAGTCGGCTGATGCGTCGCGCCATCTCAGCGTCGATGCCTCTGCGACTCACGAGCGCCTCCTGGATATCCGCCTCGGCGAGTCGCTTCACGTCGATGCGCTGCACGCGACTGCGGATGGTTTCTATCAGCTTGTCGGGCTCCTCACACACCATGATGAACACCGTCTGCATCGGCGGCTCCTCGATGAGCTTTAGCAGCTTGTTGGCACATTCGATGTTCATGCGCTCAGGCAACCAGATTACGCTGACCTTATAGCCGCCCTGACTCGACTTCAGCGAGAGCTTCCTCACCAGGTCGTCGCTCTCACCAGCCGTGATGATCGCCTGCTGGTTCTCGCCGCCCATCGCCTCCATCCAGTCCTCCATCGTGAAATAAGGGCTCTGCATCAGCAACTCGTGCCACTCTTTGGCGAAATCGTCGCTCACGGGCTTGTGGTCGCTACTCATCGAGGGCAGTTTGATGGTAGGGTAGGTGAAGTGCAGGTCAGGATGCTCCAGCTTCTCCAGCATCGCCTTCGCCGATGGTGTGGAGGCAAAGGCAGTGGCAAGGGCAAACTTCCCACAGCCGTGCGGTCCGCAGAGCATCATAGCATGTGGCAGACGGCCTTCCTCGACCATCTGCATCAGCCGCTCCTTGGCTTCCTGCTGTCCGATCACCTCGTCAAAACTCATCCTATTAACCTCTTCACTACTTCTACAACGGAATCAACAGCTGAGACCGTATAGAAATGGATATTCTGCACCCCGTGCTGATACAGCTCGCGACACTGCTCGGTGGTCCACTCGATACCCAACTGACGGGCATCCTCATCCGTCTTACACTTCACGATCTCACGCGCCAGAGGCTCCGGGATGTCGCAGTGGAAGGTCTTGGGCACCACTGTCAACTGACTCAGTTTCGCCATCGGCTTGATGCCTGGGATGATGGGGATGGTGATACCCATCTTCCGCGCTTTCTCCACAAACTGGAAGTATTTCTCGTTGTCGAAGAACAACTGGGTCACGGCATACTGCGCCCCCAGATCCTGCTTCTCCTTCAGATACTGCATGTCCATCTCCAGGTTGGGTGCCTCCTCGTGCTTCTCGGGATAACACGCCACGCCGTAGTCGAACGTCTTGCCAGGCCGCTTGATGGGCGTGCCGTCGGCAAAGAAACCCTCGTTGAAGCGCTTCACCTGCCTGATCAGGTCTGTGGTATGCGCATGTCCGCCTGGCGTGGGCACGAAGCGGCTGTCCTCCTTCGCCTTGTCGCCACGCAGCAGCAACAGGTCGCTGATGCCCAGAAACTGCAGGTCGAGCAGTTCATACTCGATGTCCTCGATGGTACAGCCGCTGCAGATCACGTGGGGCTGCACGGGGATGTTATACCGCTGCTGGATGGCGGCGGCAATGGCCACCGTACCAGGGCGACGGCGGATGCGCTGACGCTCAAACTGCCCGTTCTCCAGTTCCTTATACACAAACTCCGAATGGTGAGTCGTGATATTGATGTAGGCAGGGTCGAATTCGCGCAGTTTGTCGATGTCGGCAAACAACTTGTCGGTGCCTGTACCCTTCAGTGGGGGAAGCACCTCGAAAGAGAACCGTCTTTCGTTCTTATCTTGATGGATAAATTCCGTTACACTCATAATTGGCTGCAAAAATACAAAAAATCCGCGAAAATCGCGTAATTCGTGCCAAAAAATTACTAACTTTGCGGCGAAATTATGAGTATAAAGCAATTTTTGAAAGACTGGACGCTGCCCGTAGCCATCGCCACGGGAACGGTTGTTTATCTTATATTCTACTGGGTGCCGCAGTTGGAACCCGCCAGCAACTTCTTCGGACCAATCATCGATACGATCTTTCCGATGATGGTGTTCTGTACGCTTTTTTCAACCTTCTGCCGCATCGATTTCCACCAGATGCGCCCCCACCGTTGGCAGTTCGGCGTGCTGCTGGCTCAGGTGCTCCTCGTAGCGCTCAATGTGTGGATCATCTTCTGTGTCGAGGCCAACCTCTGGCAGAAGATTCTCTGGGAGAGTGTGCTCACCTGTATCATCGGTCCTGCAGCGACGGCAGCCCCTGTGGTAACCGCAAAGATAGGCGGAAACATCAATACGATGACGGCCTTCGTCGTGCTCTCGTCGTTTGCCTCGGCGCTGATGATCCCCGCCGTATTCCCCTTGCTCGAACGAGGGGCAGGACTCAACTTCTGGTCGGCCTTCCTCATCATCCTCGAGAAACTGGCCATCGTGCTGATCGCCCCCTTGGCTTTGGGATGGTTCATGCAGCATTATGCCAAGCGAATGTGTGAAAAAATCGTATCCATCCCCGACCTCTCGTTCTACCTCTGGGCAGCCCAGCTCAGTGTCACCTCGGGCGTCACCGTGCGCAATATCGTCCACAGCGAGGCAGGCCTCTCCCTGCTGGCCATGATTGCCATCCTCAGCCTGGTGCTCTGTTTCGTGCTCTTCCTCGTGGGTCGCAGCGTGGGCCGTCACCTGGGCGATGAGATCAATTCCGGTCAGGCCTCCTTCCAGAAGAATACCGCCCTCTCCATCTGGGTGGCCTACACTTACCTGAACCCGATGGCGTCCGTCGGAGCGGGCTGTTATGTGCTCTGGCAGAACATCATTAATTCCTTAGAACTATGGGAATATAGAAAGAAACATCAATAATCTGCGCGTGAGTTGCGACAGATTTGAGGCCAATTTCCCTGTTATGTCGCAAAAAGGATAGGGTGTCGCAACAAGTAAGAAGAAAAAACAGAAAAAAGTTTGGAACGCGCGTATAATTGTCGTACCTTTGCAATGTCAATCAGACAAAACAACGTCTTGACAACGAGAAAATAAACATAGTATTAATTAATCAAACTTTAGGTGTTATGAGCAAGAAAAGTGTAATTATTCTGGGTTCAGTGGTTGTAGTTTGTGGCCTGTTCAGCTCTCTCTTTGTTGACTGGCCTGTAGATTTCAGCAGTGCCAGCGGCGATATCGCCAAGGCTACTCGATTCTCTCGTGAGCAAGCTTCAGAGAAGCTTACTAATATGGAAGAGCTTCTTCAGACCGACTCGGCCTTCAAGAAGACTATTGTGGTATCCCAGGTGGTGATGCAGACCCGCGCC
>CADCBZ010000057.1 GCA_902799765.1 uncultured Prevotellaceae bacterium | reverse complement strand
TTCTGAGAGTATGAACAAGAAAGAGACCACTAAGTTTATTGTGCAGATTATCATTTCGATTGCATCGGCAATCCTGACTGCACTGGGCGCCACGTCCTGCATGGGGTACTGATAAGTTGCTCTTTGAGCGACGTGAAAAGAGAAGGGACTGACAGACTATGAGAGCTGTCAGCCCTCTTTTATGTCCCTACTCTATCGTAATCAGTCATAATACTCAATTGTCAGATCTTCACTAACGTGGAAATCATCATGGAAACCATCATCATACGAATAGACGATTCGCATGCCTCGATAGGTGGAAGGAACCTTCAATGTTTCCAGCAGATGCCATTTAGGGCGACCAAAGTCGTATGATTCCCTGTCAAGGATGATGCGGTTGGAAACAAAGTCAAAGTGGTAATACCCACCACCGATGCACTGATCACCCGGCTTCAGCAGATGCTTATGCTGGTTGACCATGCCAAGACGGAAGTAACCTTCCATTGTAATGATGAACTTGGGGAGTGTCATATCTTATTCTCCAATAATTGTTACTACAAACTCTCTGGAACCACCATAATTTCTGTACTCGCAGAAATAGATGCCCTGCCAAGTGCCGAGGTTTAATCGACCTTCAGTGATGGGAATGGTGATACTGACACCACTCAGCGTCGATTTTGCGTGAGCAGGCATATCGTCAGCACCTTCCAACGTGTGCTCATACTCAGGACGATTTTCCGGCACAAGGCGATTAAAAATCGTTTCCATATCCACACGGACATCAGGGTCGCAGTTCTCGTTGATGCTCAGTCCGCAACTGGTGTGCTTTCGGCAATTTGCTTACAATCTCGCTCGTCACCAAATGAAATCCTCTTCTTTTGGGATTCAGTATTATCTCTATCTGTTGTACCATAACGGGTGCAAAGATACGAATAAGCGAGTAAAAAACCAAATATAATTGAACATATGAGGAGATTAAGATATGAAGAAGATGATGATTCTGGCAATGATGATGGAGCGAGGGATTACTTATATATATTTTACGTGTAAGCCTTGCAAAGCGAAAATACTTGCAGAAATGAAATATATAGAAAAGTTACAATAAATTTGGCTTTCCCATAGATTTTTCGTAACTTTGCGCAAAAAGTAAACGAATTGAATTATGAAATCACTCAGAGAACTATTCCGAATCGGAAAAGGTCCGTCCAGCAGTCACAATTTCTGCCTTACCTACGGCTGTAGCCGACTTGTATTGTAGTGTAAAGCTCCCGTCTTTAGGACCAACTGTGGGCGCACATTTGGTAACTGCCGATAAGAAAACCGTCGGACTGTGTGCTATACAGTCTAGCTTGTCACCCTCCAAGGCACAATGGAAATAAAAGGTTTTCTCATCTGTACGTGCTAATGACAAAGGTAATCCGTATGGACTCCCATCTGGTCTAGTCATGCTAACTGTAACGTATGGTGCCTTATCCAACACCTCTAATGCGAAGGCGGCATCCATCTCTCTGCTTGCTTTTCTCATAATTTATTCTTTCGTCCAAGTCATTTTAATGTGTGGAATACCATCAAGCATGAAGATACCGGATGACTGTTTGAATCCTACACCTTCATAAAAACCTCTGGCATACTCCTGTGCTTCAATATCAATGATGGTTGCTCCAAAATGTTCGATGGCAGCATCAATGGCATGAAGCATGATCTGCTTTCCATACCCCTTACCTCGTTCTGTAGTGATGACTCTGCCAATCGAGATTTCCTTCATGTGAGTACCAGCAGGACATACACGAGCCAAGGCAACGATCTTGTCAGCGACTGTCAGCCACAAGTGGATGGATTTCTGGTCATCTCCGTCCATGTCCTGATAGACGCAGTTCTGCTCAACCACGAAAACCTCGCTACGCACTCTCAGGAGTTCGTACAACTCGTCCGTGGTCAACTCCCGGAACAACTTCTTATGCAAAACCGGCTCAATGTTCATACAATTTCTTCCAACGCTCCTGTTTCAGAATCAATGATAAACCCACGAACCAAAACATCCTTCGGCACCAGCGGATGGGTTTTGATGGTCTCAACGGTCTTGCGGACAGAAGTCGGCGTGTCCTTGAATCCCTCCAGCCACTGGTCAAGGTCAATGCCACACTTGCGAATGGTGTCGAGCGTCTCGTCCGTCACACCACGGGCAATCATCTCATGGTGGAAGTGGTCGTAGCTCATGTGGCAGGCTCCACAATGAGAGTGTGCCACCACCATGATTTCCTTCACGCCCAACTCATAGATGGCGACAATCAAGCTGCGCATGGCTGAGTCGAAAGCCGAGATAACCAAACCACCTGCGTTCTTGATAATCTTAGCGTCACCGTTTTTCAGACCGAGAGCTGCAGGCAACAGTTCTGTCAGTCTGGTATCCATACACGACAGAACCGCCAGTTTCTTGTCTGGGTACTTGTCCGTCAGATACTTCTCGTAGCCCTTCTGAGCTACAAATGTCTTGTTGAATTCAATAATCTGGTCTATCATATCACAAAACATATTAAATCTGGGTGTAAAGGTACGAAAAAATGAAGAATATTTCGTAACTTTGTGCCCAATTATTAACAAAAGTTGATTCTTGACGCGACTCGGCAGAATCGAAGCAAGCTTCATTCTGCTCTCGCTGCTCCAAGAATTTCCGATACTATAATGATTTCAGGTGGTTATGGCATACATGAATATGAAGAAAAGTACAGTTATCACAGCATTAGTTGCTATTCTAGCAATGGCAGTCACTCCAGCATTTGCTCAGGAAGAAGACAATGGTGAGCACCAATTGTCTGGTTTCAAGAAGTTCGACGTGAGAGAGGATTTCACGGAGAACGGTTTCCAATGGTTCCACGATGCTGAGCTGCTGGCTGCTGGCGACAAGGAGAAAAGCAATGCCATGACTATTGGCTGGGGTGGAATCGGGACACTCTGGGGACGTACCGCCCTGACGGTCTATGTCGCTGAGAAACGCTATACAAAGGAGTTCATGGATAAGGCTGAGTACTTTACCGTGATGGCCTTCGATGTTGAGCAGAGCAAGGTTCTGAACTACATGGGTACCAAGAGCGGACGCGACGAAGATAAGGCTCAGGCCCTTGGACTTCATACGGCCTATACTGCCAACGGAACGCCTTACTATACCGAGGCTGCGATGGTGATTGAGTGCAAGATCATGTATGCTGCACCCTTTGAACCTCAGTATTTCAAGAGTGATGCACCTAAGAAGATGTATGCCAATTTCCCTGCAGGCATACACTCCATGTATATCGGTGAGGTTATAAACGCCTGGAAGAAATGACGAACGAAGCAAGAGCATAGCCAAGCCATGCTTAGGTAATTAGTCCTCTGGCCAAGGCTCGAATTCCAAGTCCAGTTCAATCCATTGAGACTCTTCCTGAGGAGAAATACTCTTTTGATTGGAAACGCCCAAACCTAGCAGACGGATGGGACGAGAATGAAATTCCACCTGTTGCATCAGCTGCTTAGCCAACGGCAGGATCTCATCTTTAGTGCGAAGAATATGGTCAACTGTAATGCTGCGAGTGATTTGATGGAAATCCAGGAACTTTACCTTCAATGTCAATGTTCGACCCTCGAAGTCGTTCTTCTCAATGCGTCTGATCAGTTCCAGCACCGTATGATATAGATGGATGGTGACAGCAGCATTCTCGCTGATATCCGATTCAAAGGTCTGCTCACAACTGACACTCTTCCGCTCCCACTCGCTGATGACATGCCGATTGTCGATACCTCGTGAGAAGTCATAGAACACCTGTCCCATCTTGCCAAACTCCTGTGTCAGTCGGCTCAGCGACACTTTCCTGAGGTCTAAGCCAGTGAAGATCCCCATACGGTGCATCTTTTCTGCGGTCTTCTGACCCACACCCCAAATCTTCTCCACTTTCAGTTGTTCGATGAAGTTCAAAGCCCTGTCTGGGTGAATCACCGTCAGTCCGTCGGGCTTACGCCAGTCGGACGCAATCTTCGCTAGGAACTTGCAGTAGCTCACGCCTGCAGATGCTGTCAGCCCCGTCGTCTCACGGATACGCTGCTTAATCTCTCGCGCAATATCCACGCCAAGTTCTATACCTTTCTTATTCTCCGTCACATCCAGAAAGGCTTCATCAAGCGAGATCGGCTCTATCAGGTCGGTATAGTCGTGAAAAATCTCATGCAACTGCGCCGAAACTTCCTTATACCGCTGGAAGTGCGGCTCCACGATAATCAGCTGTGGACACAAACGCTTGGCCACCTGTATTGACTGTGCTGAGTGAACCCCATAGCGTCGAGCTTCATAGCTGGCCGTAGATACGACACCACGTTCTGCATCATGACCCACCGCAATCGGTTTGCCACGAAGTTCCGGCTGGTCTCGCTGCTCCACAGCCGCAAAGAACTGGTCCATATCTACATGAATGATTTTCATTTTGGCTACAAAGATACGAGCGGTGCGAACGGCATTTACCACCGTTCTGATTTCGTCTTGTGTGCGCCATATGGAATCGTAGTCAGTCATAGGATTATCCATTCTTCCTTTGTGAGACTGCTGACATGCCCTTTTCGTGTCTCATGCATCAATGGCACATCCACGTTGTCGGTAGTCCACTGGTATTTGAATCCGCACTTCTCCTGTACCCGCTTCGAGCGATTGTTACCGTCGTAATAGCCAATTGCGGCCTCTGTCATCAGTCCCTGTCCCCAATACGGCACACCCAGCCAATATCCAAGCTCGCATTCATCGTCGCGTTCAGTCAAGTCCGTTGCGTTCCCTGTTTTCAGACCTATACAGCCGATGGGCTTTCCCGTTTCCTTCAGAACAACGGCATACGTCTCTGGGTATGAAAACACAGTACGGATGATTTCCAAGCTCTCTTCCACACTCTGATGCGGTGGCCACCCTGCGACTGGCCCCACCTGCGGGTTTTGGGCATACTTATACAGTTCTTCGGCATCACTATCATACCAAGACCTCAGAATGAGTCTATCTGTCTCTAATCTCATCTTGTTTATTACAATTGTTCTCGAAGTGTCATGCGATGCCCAAGAGTTCAATTTCAAAAATCAGAGTCGAGCCACCGGGGATGCCTGGCTGGGAGAATTTGCCGTAGCCCATCTCTGCAGGGATGTAAATCTCCCACTTGTCGCCAATATGCATCTGCTGGATGGCGATGATCCAGCCCTCAATGAGGTCGCAAAGTCGGCAAGCTAAAGGTACACCACCATGGCTGCTATCAAACTGCTTGCCGTCGATGGTTCTGCCTGTATAGTGGGCTGTGATGATGCTGCGAACCGTTGGCTTCGCACTCTCTTGATTGCCCTTGCTCAGCACCTTGTAATAAATGCCCTTAGGCAGGGCCTTTACGTCTTTCTCCTTAGCTTTCGCCTCCAACCAATCCTTGTTGGCTTGTATGTACTCACGCTTTGCCATGTTATAGTTTTGAAGCAATATATTAACCAAGTTTTGACATGAAACGTTCCCTATCAACGATGAATCTCAGGTGTATACCCTCACCAAGTAGCGCATCGCCAGAATAGGCAGACACTTTGAACTCTATCTTCTTGCCATCAACCTTGGTCACCTCGGCTGTAGCAGATACTCTATCTCCAATCTTCGATGGTTTCAGATGCGAAGATTCGATATGACCGCCAACAGTAGTGTAACCTTCAGGCAGTTCGTCGGCAACAGCAAGCATGGCAGCATTCTCCATCAATGCCATCATGGCAGGAGTAGCCAGGACAGGCATGTCCCCAGACCCCATCTGAATAGCGGTAACGGTATCAGTAACCGTCAATTCACTTGTATGTTTAAGACCTATTTCTATCATTCTTCTTAAAGTATTGTAAACTTGGGCACAAAGATACGAATAATAAAATAAAAATGAGTACCTTTGCCCTCCGATTTAATAAGAATTGTGATATGGACTACCTGCCGAAAGATCCTGCCATACTGGTTTCGAGCGTGAATATGCTCCTGAGAGACGAGGAGTTTGACACACTGGAATCACTGTGCTTCAACTTCGGCACAGAACCGAAAGATATAAAGAATTACCTGTTCGAGCACGGATTCGTGTACAGCGAGAAACAACGACAGTTCCGCCCGATAGGATATGATAAAGTAACAAAGGATAGTATCGAGACCGCCTACAATCACCAAGGCTGTGGAGATACTTGAAAAGATGCTATAACGATTATGACGCTGACCTACATCTTCCATAGCGGCTTCGTACTCGAAACGGAGCAGTCCATCCTGGTGTTCGACTACTGGCTGGATCCAAGCGGCGTGATGGAAGGTGTACTTAAGAAGGATAAGCCACTATATGTGTTCTCCAGCCACTTCCATGAAGACCACTTTACGAAGGAAATCTTTGAGTGGAAGAAGCTGAATCCGGATATCACCTACATACTCTCCAAGGACATCTACAAACATCGGAGAGCCAGCAAAGAAGATGCTGACGTATGGTTGGCCAAAGGTGGCACATGGTCTGACATAACCATATCCGTATGGGCTCTCGGCAGCACAGACAGCGGTGTTTCATGGATTGTTGAAACTGAGGGTAAACATTTCTTTCATGCAGGCGATCTGAACAATTGGTATGCCAAGTTCCTGTTAGACGATAATCCTGATCAGCTGCGATATAGTTTTGAGATGGAGGAGACATTCAACCCGATTGCTCACGAGAAACAATTCCTTGGCGAGTTGAAGGATATCCGCAAGGTAGCCGATAGTTTCGATGTGGTGATGTTCCCCATAGATGGACGTGTAGGCAATGGCTATACCCTTGGTGGCCGTCAATTCATCGAACGATTCAAAGTCGGGCTGTTTGTTCCTATGCACTTCACCACAGGCTTTGAGCCCTCCTGGCGCATGAAAGAGTTTACTGATGAAAAAGGCATTCCATTCTGGGAGATAACCAAGGAAGGAGAAACGATTGAGCTTTAATCGTTCTGGCTGACATCAAATAAAAATTCGAATTTGCTGAAGGAATAGTCCGATTCGCTGAATATATTTTAGAGATACAGACAGTTGTTATACTTTTGCAGCGTAATTAAACAATTAAACGATATGCAAAAGAAGCAATTATTTATAATCGGTATGGTCATGGCTGCAGGAACACTTCTGGCTCAGGAATCTCAGGAGCCATTACCCCCCCAAAAGCGTGTCAGTCATGAACAAATGACACAGATGATGGTGAACGATCTGAAACTGGACACCAAACAACAGAAGAAAGTCGCCAAACTGAACAAGAAATATCAGACACTGATAGAAGGCGAAGAGCATAAAGCCCCAGACTTCGGACGCCCACCCATGGGCAAACGACCTCAAGGCGGCCCTGGTGGACAAGGAGGCTTCGGCGGAGGTATGCCACCAAGAGGAGAATTTGGAGGCGGTATGCCAGGTGGTCCTCAAGGCGGTGGAATGCCTGGTGGCCATCACTCTGAGAAATCGTACGACTTTGACAAGAAGCAACAGAAATACGACAAAGCCATTGCCAAGATCCTCTCTGACGAGCAAATGGAGGGTTATAAGAAGATTAAACCTATGTTTGCCTCACAACGCAGAATAAAAGAGTTCCTTTTAGGTGATGATCTAAATTTTATGAAAGATGGAGACTTTAAATAAACTATCAATGGCTGTATTTTCTGCCATCGTGCAGACGATTGGCCTCATATTCATGTTTGGATTGATCTCTGTGGCATTCATCAGTATTCTTACCCACGATTACAAATGAACAACCCCGACCTGCATTTTGCGGCATTAGTTCGTATGGGCCTTTCCCATCACCATACATGTGGAGTTCGGCATTGGCTCCAGCCTTCTTCCACTCCATAAAGAGAGCCACGAGACCTGCTGCCACATTGGGATGATCAGCACGGGTCAGAATGAGCAAGGGAGGTGCATCCTGCGGCACGGTAACTGGCATCAGCGAGGGACCGAAGTTGGTGCAGAGAAAGTCAGGACGTTCCACATTGTCAGCAGACATCGTGGCAGCGATAGCCACGCCGCCACCAGCAGAGAAGCCGAGGAAGCCAATCTTATCTTTGCTGATATGCCACTCATCGGCATGTTCCCTTACCATGCGGATGGCAGCCTTGGCATCCAGTGCAGCAAGTTGGATAATAGAGTCGCCACTGGCATTGTGTATCGGATTGGCATCAGCCTGAGGAAAAGCTTCAGGATGCGTCACGTCCACCATCGGTGGCATCTTCATGTCCTGTGGCATCGGGGCCTTATTAAGATGATAACGCAGTCCGATGGCGGCAATGCCGTGCTCGTTCAAGAATGAGGCCATCTTCACCACGTCATTTTCCCATGACAGCCACCTCATGGCACCGCCAGGACAGAGCACGACGGCACAGCCATTAGGTTGCTGGGGCAGATAGACCTCAATCATCGGTTTGTCCTTCTCGTCATCCGAGGAAGAAGCTGTGGGCAGAAAATACTGCTTTTGTGCCATTGTAGCCAAAGGCAGGAAAAGCATACTGAGTAAAGCGAATCTTTTCATATACTTACATGTTATGTACATTATCTGATAAAAAAATGAAAACCAACATTTGTTAATAGTGAGTGCAAATATAGTGAAATCTCGCTACTATTGCGTACTTTTGCCGATGATTTTAATAAGATTTGTGAAATATATGATGGTCATATAGATTATTTTATGTAACTTTGCAGGCAGAAATAAACAATAACCATTAAAAAGCCAGGATTATGAATAAAATTCTATTTATGTTGTTTGCCCTAATCGTCGTGGCATGTGGTAGCAAGACAAACAGTGCGGCATCGGATGCTGACAGTACATCAGTAGATTCCGTCGATGCTGTTGTAGCAGAACAGTACGATTTTGAAGCCATCGCCAAGGCCATCGAAGGCTGCGAGTATCTGACAAATTTCGACAATGGTGTGGCTATGTTCCTCAAGAATGGGAAATCTCATTATATCGACCTTCAAGGGCGTAGTGTAGAGGAGCCTAAAGTGGAAGAGGATCCCGATCACTTGACCTGTGAATACGAAAACGGGAAGTATGGCTACAAAGACCAAAAGGGAAATGTGGTCATTCCATACAAATTCCATTTCGCCCATGACTTCAGTGACGGCATGGCTATTGTCGTAAACGAGCAGGGAAAGGTTGGCTACATTAATACCAAAGGCGAGCTAGCCATTCCTTACCAGTACGGGACAATGGCTGAGAGCGACGGCAACGACTTTCATGAGGGACTCTGTGCCATACTCGTCGATGATGCCCATGAATGGTTCAGCTATGTTGACAAGACGGGCAAGCTGGCTTTCGAAGGTGTTTTCAGCATGGCAGGTGATTTCAGCGAAGGAATGGCAGCCGTCAGAACACCTGGCAATAGCGAAGAATACATAGAATCCCGCGCTGGTTATATCGACCGTTCAGGTAAGATGGTCATCGAACTGCCCAACGGCTGGTGGGGACGCGAGTTCAGGGATGGTGTGGCTCAGACTCAGAAAATGGACTCCTGCTATATCATAGATAAGACTGGTAAACGACTCTTCCAAGTGAATAGCGACATCATATATACTGGCGATGATATCAGATTTTCAGAAGGTCTGGCCGCTGTTTATGGTAAAGGAAAGTATGATAAGAAGCGTGGCTTCATGGATAAGACAGGCCGCATCACTTTCTGTCTCAATGAGGATAAAGCTGCTGACTGATCCGTGTGATTATTAAAGACCTGAACAACGACGGCTATTCCGATGCCCTTGTCTGCCTCGGACGTTATGGCAGCGACAAGGCGCTTTACTTCGATGCATACATTTGGAATGAACAGTATGAAGACATTGCCTTCGAGTATGTCGAGAACTTCCGTAATATTCCTAATCCTCGAATAGCAAAAGGGTATGCTGGTATCATAGGCCGTCATGGCAACGATCAGGAGAAGTGGGAATGGTCAGGTCAGAATAAGATAAAAAATCTGCTGTGACAAAAGATTACTATAAATAAGAGGTGTATATTCTAAAGGTATAGACCCCAATTAGTAAGATTTGGATAATGAGAATCAGCGGGAGTCCATATTTGAACTTCTTGTGCATCGTCTTATGATGCCAGACCTTCATACCTAACAATGCACCGATGCTGCCACCAATGACTGCAAGTATCAGCAAGGTTGCCTCCGATATGCGCCTGCAGCCTCGCTTACTTGCAGCCTTGTCAATGCCATAGACCAGGAAGGTCACGACGTTGATGACGATCAGATAATATAACAGAGCATTTGCCATCACTGTTTATCTCTTCCTGCCAGACGGCTCTCAGGATCACTGGTCGAGATCGATGTTAGCTGGCAATCTTTAATAATAGGTGATAGTACGTGTGGTTACCATTTCCTGCCCCATCATTGATGATTTGCGACTGATCCAGTTTCCACGGTCATCAATCGTTTCAGACACAACAACACCTTTCTCGTCATAATTGGGTGAAGCTGAACCTTCCTGCCCCATCATGCTGAAGGTCAGGCTCTTCAAGCGACCGTTTTCCCATTTATATTTCACGTCAGTAGATTGTCCCATCATGCTCATCGTGGCCGACTTCAGATAACCGTCCTCATCATACACCAAGTTGGAAATCTCAGAAGAAGCCACCATCTTACCTTCTTCTGTGAACTCGATGGTGCGTGACATGCCCATCATCGTTGTAGTAATTGACTTGACGGGACCTTTTGCATCATTGACCTCAAGGTCATGGAACTTTGTCTGTGCCTGCATAGCGAATGGAATAGCCAGCAAGGCAATCATCATCATAACTTTTTTCATAATCTATGTTGCTTTCCAAATAATTGGAAAATATTTATTGTTTATTAACTGTTTATTATCAATCACTTAGTGTGAAGTCTGTTAGTACGATGACTTTTGAAGAAGCCGTAGCTATCAGCCCAGCGAGTAAACGCTGAGTATCGATTGACTACCGACAACAGGACCTATCAGACAAACTTCTATGAGATGACACGGACGTATCCGTCCATCAATTTACTTCTTCAGAAGATTAGGTTAGAACGCAACAATCTTATTTGAGATGAAGCCCGAAAGCGCATCATTTATGACGAGGAGTCGTTCTGTGAAGTTGTCTAATAATCCGTATGTCATTTACCCGTTTGGTGATATGGTACATATTCCTTTTCGTCCTTCAAGATGGCATAGATGATATTGGAGAGTTTCCTTGCTATCCTCACTATCGCCTCCTGCGGTTTCATTCTTTCCTTGTAGCGCAAATAGAGTGAGCCGAGGCCTGCATCCTTGCAGATTGTAATCCACGCTGCCTCGATGATCATCGGGCCAAGCTGCTTGTTGCCTCTGAATGTCATCTCTCCATGGGCGACCTTGTCACCACTGCAGTGGCTGGTAGGTATCAGGCCGAGATAGGCAGCAAACTGATTCTCATTATGGAATCGCTTCACATCGTACACTTCTGTTAGGATGCACATTGAGACTGCGACACCTATTCCTGGTACTGTCATCAACAGGTCAAACTTACGCTTGTATCTCTCCGTCTGGCTCAGATTGCGCATCATCTTGGTGGATTCGAGCAATGTCATGCGGATGGTCTCCACCTGACGTATGAGCAAATCCAGTGAGTTCCTCGTTGATGAGAGCAATCTCACGTCCTCCTTCAGCCACTTGATAAATGCCTTGGACCAATGGGAACCGGGCTTCTCAAAACGCTCTGGTAGTGACACACCGTTGCAATGCAGCATATGCTTCACTCGCGCCTTGTAGCCTGACAGTTGTTTCTGGATGGTCTTGCGGATACGGACGACAGAACGGTCGTCGATGTTCTCCTTCTCCCTGATGTAAATACCTTTGAGCAATCCTGCCTTCAAGGATCTTACCAGTTTTACGGAATCAACCCTATCCGTCTTCATAACTTCTTCATACTGAGTGGTAGGTACATCAGCAGCATGTATCACGATGCATTCAATGCCGGCCTCCTTCAAAGCATAATAGGTGGAATACCCACTAAAGCCCGATTCGTACACCGCAAGATAGTCACCATCCGGGTAATGCTTCTTCAAAAAGTCAAAGAGCTCTTTTGCCGAGGCTTTTTGAGGGTGCCTCTTCACTATCCCTATTTCGGGGGCTATTGCCACATCCCAATTTTTCTTGTGGACATCAATTCCTATGAAAATCTTTTGTCCTTTGAAAGAAATTTTGTTTCTTTGCATACTGGTACGGTATTTAATTGTGAATGTATATTGTTTTTAGCTCTTACAAAAATACAATCCAATTATTATCGTACCAAATTTTCAGCCTCTTTTCTTCGCGAAGCCCCTTTCACGCAACGTGAGATGTAGAGGTTCTCGAAGCGTAGCGAAGAGGTTCTCTGCACCTCACGGTGCGGAATATTTCTCTGCCTAAGGACTGTCTCCTATCGGCTCATTGGTGTTTCCGACTGCAAACATAGTAACTTTTTTAGTAAAGTAATGCAAAGATAATGGCTTTGTCTGATATCTGCAAATTTTTGGCGAGAAAATTGGTTCATAATTTGCATGTATCAAAAATATATCATACCTTTGCAAGCAGAAAGAAACAATAACTATTAAAATCAGAAATTATGAAGAGATTATCATTAGCAATCATGTTTGTGTTCTGTACGTTGGCAATGGCGGCACAGGATGTTATCCGTGTAAACTATCAGGGTGACAAGCCCACCATCAGCGATTTTATTACAGCCTATCTTGCACCTACTTATGGTGAAGACGGCGAGTGCGACAGCGAAGCCATGAATGGAATCCGTAATGCTTGGGAACGCCATCGCAAGGGGCTTAAACAGCAAGAAGGTGATACCTTCACACTTGATGTTAAGAACGGCTTTGCTGTCTATGAATATAAGTATTTTGAAGGTGCATGTGAGTTCATGACAAGAATCGAGATGTGCTTTTGGAATGAGGCTGACGGGAAACACAAACTCTTTGCTTACAACCACATGTTCTACAGGGATGGGCAGTACTATCCTGGTCAGTATGACGGTTTAACCTTCATGCGCTACGACAATGCTACAAAGACTATGAAATATCACTCTGATGCGGGAGTACAGGCTGTTTACGAGTCAAAATCTCCCTGTGTCGAGTGTTCATTTGCCTTGCCTCGTTCAGGCAAAGATATCATAGTGACATTATGGGATGGAAACGGGAAGAAGACCCAGAAGACACTGAAGTGGAACGGTCACGGATTCGACAAGTGATTTCGTGATAGAATCGCCATTAAAACCCAAAGAACTCCTTCAGACCTTTCTTCTCTTTCAGGTCATCAGGGGTAAAACCATAATGTTTTGCAGAAGCCAGTGTGATGACACGTTCAAGGAACTCGTCGTAAGAGAGGTCAAACCATTCCTTGGGGATAGCCACGTTGATGGTTCCTCCACCGTAGTGACTGCCCTCGTCCCAGGCTTCGTCAAGCTCGGCCTCATAAGTTCCATCCTCCTTCAAGTTGAAGCAGTAGTGGCTGGCCCATTCTTCCATTCCCTCGACATAGTGGCCTTCGAAATGCGGGGCAGAATGGGATTCCGGAGAATAGGCAGAAGAACCCTTCCTCGCCATCCTGTCATAGATCATGAACTTCAAACTTTTCATATCTTCTTTTTAATTCTCTATTTGTTGTTCCATAACGGGTGCAAAGATACGAATAATAATTGATATGAGGAGATTTCCCTACTCACAAATAGGGAAAAATCCCCTTCATATTATGATTTTTCCTTTGTAAACCTCACTAAAAGTTCCGATCTTTGCACCGAGAAAAAGAAATTAATGTCTCACCATTTAAAGAATAGGAGATTAAGATATGAAGAAGATGATGATTCTGGCAATGATGATGGTCATGACTATCTCTGCCAACGCAATGAGCTATAACGCAGCAAAGAACGAGGCTCTCTTCCTGAGCGACAAGATGGCTTATGAGCTGAATCTCACTGCTGCACAGTATGAGGCAGTCTATGAGATCAACCTCGACTACCTGATGAGCCTGAACGGAAACGCTGATGTCTTCGGCATCTGGTGGGATCGCCGCAACGCAGACCTCCATTTCGTGCTGAACACCTGGCAGTTCGACAAATATGTGGCACTCTCCCACTTCTATCGTCCTGTGGCTTGGCATGCAGGTGGTTGGACCTTCGCAGTGTACGCCCACTATGACAGAGGCCGTTTCTTCAACGCACACCCGAAGGTGTTCGTGACCTACAGAGGTGGCAACAATCACAAGCCTGCCCACTTCTATGCAGACCGTCATATGCCGAAGCCCGCTGTGCATCACAATGCTCCTGCTGCGCATCGTCCTGCTCCTGCTGTTCACCATAACACACCAGTTGCACATCACAATGCGCCATCTCCTGCTCCGCACAACGGAAAGCCCGCAGCTGCACATAATGACCGTCACGGCGCTGACCGTCACATGGCAATGAATAATGGTCACAGCAACAAAGGTCACTTTGGCGGACGCAGGTAGGCTGTTCCATAATAACTTTATATGCCTCGAAAGAGGACTCACGAGGAATCTCAGCAATGGGGTTCCTCGTTCTTACGTTTAGTCATAATATTCTATTTGCAGTGTCTTTATACTGGTTGACCATTCCAAGCCGGAAGTAGCCATCCATTGTGATGATGAACTTAGGGAGATTCATAAAGTTTTTGTATGTATAAGACCTATTTCTATCATTCTTCTTAAAGTATTGTAAACTTGGGCACAAAGATACGAATAATAAAGTAAAAAACAGTACCTTTGCAAAAAAATTATAGCAAATGAGAAAAGTATTACTCGACGCACATACGCATACGGTGGCATCAGGACATGCCTACAGCAGTCTGCAGGAGATGGCCAAAGCCGCAGCCGACAAGGGACTGGAGGTATTGGGCATCACAGAGCATGGGCCTAAGGTTCCAGGCACATGTCCGCAGTTGTATTTCAAGAATATGTTCGTAGTGCCTCGTCAAATGTACGGCATACGCCTGCTGATGGGCTGCGAGATGAACATCCTCGACACTAAGGGCAGTCTGGACCTGACGGACGACTACATCGACTACCTCGACCTAGCCACTGCCGGCATTCACGGTGCTTGGTATCAGGGCGGCACCAAGGAAGAAAATACGGAGGGGATGATTCAGGTCATCAGGAATCCGAAGATTCACATGATCAGTCATCCAGGCGATGGTTCTGCAGAACTTGACTTTGAGCAGTTGGTTCTGGCTGCCAAAGAAGCGCATACGTTATTGGAGGTAAACAACCATTCGCTGGCTCCACAGCGCAAGAAAACCGTGGCAAGGGATAACAACCTGGAAATTCTGCGTCTGTGCAAGAAGTACGATGTTCCAACTATTCTGGGTAGCGACGCACATATCACGTTCCAGATAGCCGACTACGAGCGTCTCTACCCTCTCCTTTCAGAGACCGAGTTTCCTGACGAACTAATTATGAACTACTGGCCAGATAAATTCTTCGATTACCTGGGAATTCAGAGATAGAACACGAATTTAGAGCCTTTTGCAGATTTCCTCCATCTCCTTGCGTTTCTTTTCCTTTGGCTCATCGGCTGCGTAGCCGATGGGAATCAAGACGGCAGGTTCTTCGTTGTCACTGATGGCAAAGAGTTGCTTACACTTCTCAGCATCGAAGTTACAGACCCAACAGGTGGCGAGGCCTTGCTCTGTAGCAGCCAGGCACAGATGCTCAACGGCAATGGCAATGTCGATGTCGCCATGATGCTTGCCGTCCGAGCGCACCCACTCCTCGTCGTGCAGGATGCTACAGATGATGTACATCGGAGCCGTAGCAAACCACTCGCGGTTATAGCACTCCTGAAGTTTCGCCTTATCGGGCTCGTTCTTTACTATGCGGAACATCCATGGTTGCTTGTTCACCGCCGAAGGCGCAAAACGGACACACTCCATCACGTAGTCCAGTTTCTCCTGTTCCACACTCTTCTCCTGATAGCTCCTACAGCTATATCTCTGCTTCACTAAATCCAAAAATGCCATATTTTATTCTCCTATATTTGTTATTACCAACATCCTAATAATTCAACTATTATTCAATTTTGGCACAAAGATAGTCATAATTCAGCGTAGACAAGTAAATTTGCCCCTCGAATTTATTTGCTTTTTACAGAAAAGAACATTATTTATGAGTTCATCTTCAATAATAAGACACCAAGTTTCTATTATAGAAAAGTTACAATAAATTTGGTTTATCCAAATAATTATCGTATCTTTGTGGCAAAACAAACATATCAAAATATGAAATCACTCAGAAAACTATGGATGCAGGTCGCCATCCTGACACTCTGCGGCTTTGGCACGATGCTGACATCTTGTGCAATGGAAGACAATCCTGCAAATGGAGATAAGGTGACAAAGAGCACAGCCCTGTTTGTTGCTACAGACCGCCATGAGAATGGTAAGGGGAACAACCTCGCTGCCATGTTGCGCATAGCTGTCGAAGGCTCGGAAGTCAAGCCGCGACTGGTCATACTGGGAGGTGATTACGTAGGTAGTGGCGGTGGAAGCAATCCTGCTTTCCCCATCAGCGACCTCTATAACGAGATAGACTCAACACTCGCTCCGCCCTATCGGGACGTGGTCATTACCTACGGATCGCACGACGAGAACTGCACCGACGGATACTCTGCATTCTTCAGTGGTCCCCGTCACCAAGAGGGCTATTACGTATATGGAATCTCCTACGCCCAGATGATATATGCTACAGACAAAGACGCAAGCGACTACAACGGTCTCGACATTGCCGACCGCTATGGTTTGTCGGCAGAGTCGGCTACAGCGAATTTCGCAGCATGGGTACGCACGTTGACCGACAATAGTCCCATCGTTGTCATGTCACATGTGCCGATGCATGCTAACCGACGGGATAACCTTGGTGCTACCGCCTGGTACAATGTACTTACGGAGGCAGCTGAGAAGCACGACATCGTCTTCCTATGGGGACATAACCATACCAATGAGGAGATGGCTCTGCGAGAGCAGCAAAAACCAGATGACTCTACCACTCAGCCTAAAGAAGAGGCTGGCAAAGATTCCCTGCCACCCAAGCCTAAGTCAGCAAATTTGAACGACCGCTACTGCTATCTTCTTACCCCAGGCGAGAACATCACCCTGCAAGACACAGTTGACAATCTTACTGTAGAGCGTCTACTCGGATTCACCTATGCTAATGCCGGTTATCTGAAGTTGGGGTACGCTTCAGTCATCACCTTCACAAGTAACAACCCTTCAGGCTATTACGATGCCATGACCATCCGTCGTTACGCCCTCACCCCAGACAGCACGGAGACGACCTTCGGATTCACCAATCATCCCAACCCCTGCATGCTACCTCTAAAAAACAGCGTAAAGGGAAGAAGATAAACTACAATCTCTGTTCACAACGCTGTTTATTCTTCTTTCACTCTTGTGAAAAAGATCTCTTTGTCCTTATCGTCGCGGATGCAAAGAGTCGAGTCGGTTTGAGATACGATCTGAAGCTCTACATTTGTTAAAGAAAAATCCTTCAACAAATCTTTTTTCTTCTCGTCTAATGTACCGATGACGATGGCCTTAAGAAATTCTTTCATTTCAGGATTTGCCTCAAGCGAATCTGCCAATTCGCCTTTAAATTCCATCTTCTCAAGGTTCACTTTTGCTTCTTCCATGTGGGGTGTAACAAACAATTTACTATCCTCACGCAAGTAATTACATGGCAATGAAACGGAAAGGACAATGGTGCCTTCGGTATCATTAAGCGTGGCTGTCAGTTTCAAGTTAAGATCAGTTTCAGAGACAAGTAAAGCTATATTCATCTTCCCTTTCTTGTCTATCTGTTCCGATTCCCATTTGCCCTCAAGGCTTTGCGCCTGTGCCATCATTGCCACTATACTAACAACGGCCAGAAATAAAATTCTTTTAAACATATTGTTATTGATTTATGATTCTTCGGCAAAGATACAAAATAATTCGATACGTTGTTATACATTATCGAAAAAATTCAAAAACATTTGGATAATTCAATATAAATCAATAACTTTGTGACCTGTAAACAAATAGAGAACAAACGAAAGAGAATAAATTATTATTATGAGGAGAAGAATTGTATTTATCACTGCCCTGTTTATTTCGTTGTTTGTTTCCACAAATGCATTGGGACAAGCATTTGATCCTTGGGTTTATGAGAATCCTGAAAGGGAAATTTATGCCATTGAGAAGAGTTGGTCTGAGAAAGCGTTGAAGGTAGGCAACGATTTTCCCAAGGCGATGATTCGTAATTTCGCTAAAGCTTTTTGTAGTCAGTACCAGAAATATGCGCCCAATGTCGCAGTGACGCTGTATCTGAAAAATCCCGCTCATCACAACGATGAGAAGGACAACTTCTATATGGAAGACAATCCTCGCAACGGTTATATCAAGTGTAATATGCCTGGACAATTTGACTACCTAACAGAAATGTGCTATTGGAAGCGTGCTAACGGCCATTCACTGGTAGGTGTGCTGCTGCAGATGGGACATGAGGGAGAAGGTGTAGATGACGACAGTGCCCTACTGTTCTATGACTACAATCCTTCCACTCGCACGATAACACCCGATATGACTGTCTATCAGACCGTCAAAGATATTCTAGCCAAACATACGGGTACGCCCACTTTCAATCTTCCAAAAGAAGGCAAGGACATCAGAGTGCATTACATAGAATTCATCCAAACAGATGAAAACGATTTCAAATGGGAGCAAAACACGCTGAAGTGGGGAAATGACACGTTCACAGAGATCGAGGGCGAAGTAGGCTATTATTGATTCCCTAACTTTGCGGAATGTTTTTACAAAAGTTGAATTATTAGGATATGAAGAAAATCTTGACTTGCTTATTCGCCGCACTTGGGTTAACTACTGCTTGTGGCCAACAAAACTTTGAAAATATGGAAGTGAAGGAGTTTGCCGAACTGATAGCAGACTCTAACGTGGTAATCCTCGACGTACGTAAGGCCGATGAGTTTACCGAAGGGCATATTAAGGGAGCCGTTCTTATTGACCAATTCCAAAGCGACTTCGTGGAACAGGCCAAGGCTAAACTGCCGAAAGACAAGACTATCGCCATCTACTGCCGCAGTGGTCGCCGCTCAGCCAATGCTGCCGGTAAGTTGGCAGATATCGGCTACAAGTGCGTAAACCTCAAAGGTGGTATCCTCGCTTGGAAAGAGGCGAATATGCCTGTGATTACATCGGAACAGGATATCATTATTCAACGATAATTCTTTGCTTTTGCATCCATTTCCGACAGGCGGTCGAGAGCAGCAAGAAGGGTCTCGTCACGTTTGGCGAAGTGGAAACGAATCAGGTGGTTTACATCTTCCCTGAAGAAGCAACTGCCAGGCACTGCCCCTACTCCGACATGCTCGGCCAGCCACTCGCAGAAGTGCAGGTCGTCCTTCACACCGTATTTTGAGACGTCGAGCAACACGTAATAGGCTCCTTGCGGGTCGGTGAACGAGAGTCCGAACTGACGCAGACCATCGCAAAAGAGCTTCTTCATGTGGGTGTAGTGTGCCTGAAGCTCATCATAATAGCTATCAGGGAGGCAAAGTCCGACAGTTGCTGCCTCCATCAAAGGAGCCGCTGCGCCGACAGTCAGAAAATCATGCACTTTCTTCACACGGTCGATGATGCGCTCCGGTGCGATGACATAGCCCAAGCGCCAACCTGTGATGCTGTAGGTCTTCGAGAGCGAGCTACACGATATGGTACGCTCCCACATGCCAGGCAGTGTGGAGATATAGACATGCTGGTGAGGGGCATAGACAATGTGCTCATACACCTCATCTGTTATCACATAACCGTCGTATCGGATTACGATGTCAGCTATCTGCTGCAGTTCCTCACGAGTAAAAACCTTGCCGCAGGGGTTCGACGGGTTGCATAGCACCAGTGCCTTGGCTCCCTGCTTGAAAGCATCTTCAATCAAGTTGGCATCAAAAGAAAAACTTGGCGGAACAAGCGGGATATATACAGGCTCAGCCCCTGTTAGAATCGTATCGGCGGTATAGTTTTCATAGAATGGTGAGAAAATAGCAACCTTGTCACCAGGATTAACCACAGTCATCATTGCCGCCATCATCGCCTCCGTCGAGCCACAAGTTACGACAATGTTCTTGTCGGCATCTATTGGCAGTCCCGTCCAGCGGCTCTGCTTTTTGGCCAGCGCTTCGCGGTAGTTCTGCGCTCCCCAAGTGATTGCATACTGATGAGGGCCGCGTGGAGCAATCTTAGCCAGTCTATCAGTAATCTCCCTTGGTGGATCGAAATCGGGGAATCCCTGTGAGAGATTGATGGCCTCGTAGCGGTTGCTGATACGGGTCATGCGCCGGATGATAGAATCCGTAAAACCCGCTGTGCGTGTGGATAGTTGTCTCATTTCTTTCTGTTGTCAATCTTAATAATTTGTAAAGTTGGATGCAAAGATACGAATAATAAAATAAAAAAGAGTAACTTTGCAGGCAGAAAGAAACAATAACCATTAAAAAACCAGGATTATGAAAAGATTATCATTAGCAATTATGTTTGTGTTCTGTACGTTGACAATGGCGGCACAGGACGGCATCCAAGTGTTGTATGAGGGTGCCCAGCCCAACATCTATGACTTCGCATGCGCATTCATCTACCAAGATGACGGCGATGCGAAAGATTGTGATCGTGAAGCCACTGCCGGCATTGCAGAAGCCCTGGAGCGCTACCGCCAGAACGAGAATCAAAATGACAACGTGACGCTTGTAGTCGATAAGAAAGGTGGTTTCATCAGCTATAAGTATCAGTATCAAGGTCATACGCAACTGATAGAGATGTGCTACTGGAACGAGGCCGACAAGAAACACAAGCTGTTTGCCTTCAGCAATTGGTCCTACTTTAATGACCTTCCCGATCAGGGACAGTACGACACACTCGTGTTCCTGCGCTACACCAACGCCACGAAGAAGATGGAATTTTGTGCACCTCCAGGTTTCGAGGTGACCTACGAGCAGAACACCACCTATTCGTTGCCCCGCGTAGGTAAGGACATCATGATCAATAAGTGGGATAAAGATGGATTAAAAACTCAAAAGACACTGAAATGGAACGGTCACGGATTCAACAAGTAAAACTAATGGTAGTTGCAGCGATGCTAGCTGCTTGTGTAGGACAAACGTCAGCTCAAGATACAGACTATATCCCCCAGCGTTCAGATTATTCTTTCCGCTCTGATGTACGTGCCATCAATGATGATGGTGATGTGCGTTGGGATTCCATCGTCGTCTATCTGACAGATGCCAAGGGACATACGCAGGAACTGTATAGTCAGGCCCTGCCGCTCGACACCCTGCAATGGAACAGGAGCTGCATCGGGGAGATCGTGGAGGATGACTGGAATTTCGACGGCATTCCTGACCTTCAGGTGGGTACGGGCCCGATGAACGGATTTGGTAACTACACTTACGACGTCTGGCTTTGGAACGACAAGACTCATAAGTTCGAAGAATTGAAGTACGACTGTGAGATCTACAGCCCATCTATCGACTCCGATAACAAATGTATCGTCAGTGTCTGGCGGCTTGATGATGAAGTAGAGATCATAAGGTACAAGTGGAAAGACGGTAAGCTCGTCGAGTCAGAACGTGAACAAATGTCAGCCAGTAATCTGGCGGATGACTAAATTTCACATTCTGAATAACATCCTATCAAAATAAATCCCCAGCCAATTGTGAATTTGACTGGGGATTATTATGTTGATCAGAATGCTTATCCGATCAGCTGGCAGATCTGCTCCAGATAGTGGCGATCGATGTCGTCGAAGGTTGCCAGTTTCTCACTGTCGATGTCGAGTACGGCAATGACGTTACCTTCTTTATTAAACACCGGCACGACGATTTCGGAACGCGACGCACTGCTGCAGGCAATATGACCTGGGAACTGCTCCACATCGGGGACGACAATCGTCTCGCGCCGCTGCCAGGCTGTGCCACATACACCTTTCCCGAAAGGAATATGCATGCAGGCAACAGGACCTTGAAACGGACCCAGCAACAACTCTTCGCCAACGACCCGATAGAAGCCCGTCCACCAGAAGTGCATCTCCTGATGGATGGCTGCTGCCACATTACTCATGGCGGCAATCTCGTCGGTCTCACCTTCGATAAGTGAAGCGATCTGACTTACCAGCATCTGATACTGCTGTTCTTTCATTAACCGCCGAAGTTATCATACATGATACTCTCTGGCTCTACGCCGAGCGAGTCGAGCATAGACACCACAGCTGCCGACATCGGGCCTGGTCCGCACATGTAGTACTCCACATCCTCGGGAGCTTCGTGGTCCTTCAGATAGGTATTGAGCATTACCTGATGTACGAAGCCCGGGGTGTACTTCACGCCAGCAGCATCGGCTGCGGGATCGGGACGGTCGAGGGCGAGGTGGAAGTGGAAGTTCTTGAATTCCTTCTCCAAGCCCAGGAAGTCGTCGAGATAGAACACCTCGTTGAGGGCGCGGGCACCATAGAAGTAGTGCATCTCGCGATCGGTAGTATGCAGTGTCTTCGTCATGTGCATGATCTGTGCACGTAGCGGCGCCATACCGGCACCACCACCAACCCAGATCATCTCGCGCTTCGAGTCGAAATGCGGGTGGAAGTCGCCGTAAGGGCCACTCATGATCACCTTGTCGCCTGGCTTCAGAGAGAAAATGTATGAAGAAGCGATACCCGGGTTCACCTCCATGAAGCCGCTGCGATCGGGCTTGAACGGCGGTGTAGCGATACGAACGGTCAGCATAAACACATCACCCTCGGCAGGATAGTTAGCCATCGAGTAAGCACGGATCGTAGGCTCGGGGTTCTTACACTTCAGCGGGAACAAGCCGAACTTCTCCCAAGAAGGCAGATACTCGTCGCCGATGAGTGACTTATCGAAGTCCTTGTCGTAATCGATGCAGTCGAAGGCAGGAATCTTGATCTGAGCGTAAGAGCCAGGCAGGAAGTCCATGTGGGCGCCGGTAGGCAGCTGTACCTTGAACTCCTTGATGAACGTAGCCACGTTCTTGTTGGAGATGACGGTACACTCATACTCCTTCACGCCGAGGATCGACTCATCGACATGAATCTTCAAATCGCCCTTCACCTTACACTGACAACCGAGGCGCCAGCCAGCCTTAATCTCCTTACGTGAGAAGTGAGGCTTCTCAGAGTCGAGGATCTCGCCCCCACCCTCAAGCACCTGTACCTTACACTGTCCGCAAGAAGCCTTACCACCGCAGGCAGAAGGCAGGAACACACCGTTCTCGTTAAGCGTTGACATCAGCGAGTTACCCTGGGCAACAGAGATGGTACGGTCTCCGTTAATAACAATATTCACGTTGCCCGATGGAGAGAGATATTTCTTTGCCACGAGCAGGATGATCACCAAGAGCAGGATCACCAGGAGGAATACTCCTATACTATATGCAATAAACTGTGCCATACCTTATCAAATATTTAATCCAGAGAAACACATCATCGCCATGGCCATGAGACCTACGGTGATAAACACAATGCCGAGACCCTGCAGGGGCTTGGGAACGTCACAGTACTGCATCTTCTCACGGATGGCACCAAGGGCTACAATAGCCAGCGTCCAACCAATACCAGAGCCGAAGCCATAGACAACGGCATCGAGGATAGAGGTAATGGCCTGCGAGTTGGAAGGATCCATGAGGATGCGCTGCTGCATGAAGAGCGAAGCACCCATGATGGCGCAGTTCACAGCAATCAATGGCAGGAAGATACCTAGGGCTGCATAGAGCGAGGGGCTGTACTTCTCTACAGTCATCTCCACGAGCTGCACCATACCTGCAATCACGGCGATGAAGAGGATGAAACTGAGGTAGCTCAGATCGACGCCCTCAACAAGACAGTCAGGACCTAAGACCTTAGTCTGCAACAGATAGTTCACAGGGACGGTGACAGTGAGCACGAAGGTCACAGCCAGACCCAGTCCCAAAGAAGTCTTCACGGTCTTCGACACAGCAAGGTAAGAACACATGCCGAGGAAGAAGGCAAAGATCATATTATCGACAAAAATCGAACGGAATAGTAATGATATTGCGTGTTCCATACTTTATTTCTCCTTATAAAAATATGCACGATGAACCCAAATCACACAACCCACGAGAATCAGTGCCATAGCCGGCATCGTCATCATACCGTTGTTCACATAGCCGAAATCGTAGCAGGCATCCGGAATAATCTGGAAGCCTAACAGCGAACCACGTCCGAGGAGCTCACGGACTGCACCTACAATCACCAGGATCATAGCGTAGCCGAGACCATTACCCACGCCGTCGAGGAATGAAGGCCAAGGCTTGTTCTGCATGGCAAACGCCTCGAGGCGACCCATTAGGATACAGTTGGTGATGATCAGACCTACATACACGCTCAGCTGAACACTCACGTCATAGGCGAAAGCCTTCAGAATCTGAGAAACGATAGTCACAAGGGCAGCCACAACCACCAGCTGCACCACGATACGGATGCGATTTGGAATGGTGTTGCGGATGATAGAGATGATCACATTCGCAAAGGCGGTAATCACCGTCACTGCGAGACCCATCACGATGGCAGGCTTCAACTGCGACGTAACGGCGAGTGCGGAGCAGATACCCAGCACCTGTCCGAGAATCGGATGGTCGAGGTTCAACGGATTCGTGAAAGCCTCTTTATTTTGTTTACTGAATAATGCCATACGTTAGTCCTCCTTCAAATTAGTGATATACTGTTTCAGACCTTCACGAAGCATGTCAGAGACACCATTAGAGGTCAGCGTGGCACCTGTGACGCAATCCACCTCAGAGGCAGGATTCTCCACGTTTTTCACCACACCGATGGCGAGCTGGCCGTCGTCAGAATAGATCTTCTTACCCTGGAACTTCTCCTGCCAAGCCTGAGAGTCCTTGATCTCAGCACCCAGACCTGCAGTCTCGCTCTCATGGTTGAAGTAAGCACCGTAAATGGTGTTCAAGTCATCGTTGACAGAGATAAAAGCAGAGATACCGCCCCAAAGACCCATACCCTTCAAGGGGAACACATACTTTTTCTGTCCGTCGATCTCACACTCGTAATAGAGCTTATCGCCAGCCTCTTTCTCATCTTTCACCACCTCAGCATACTTGGCCTCAGCCTCAGCGCCGTCCAAGCCGCGGATGTTCAGTGAGTAGAGAATCTGCTTCTTGATATCGAGGGCCACGTTAGCGTCCTGCATCGGCTTCAGTGCCTGATAGACAAATGCCAGCAGGAAGGCCACGATAACCACGAGAATCGCACTATATATAATAATGTACGAATTGCTGTTAGTATTCAGTTTCATTTGGTACCTCCTCTCTTTAAGCGTTTCGAGATATTACGCTCCACGATGAAGTGGTCGATCATCGGGGCACACATATTACC
>CADCBZ010000056.1 GCA_902799765.1 uncultured Prevotellaceae bacterium | reverse complement strand
GCTGGAGGACGTGAAGGCGAACCTGATCAGCGTACGCCGCATCATTTTCACCCCGAATGTGGACGTGAAGGACGAGCTGAAGAACACCTCTATCCAGATCACCTGTCTCGACGAGGATGGCAACGTGCTGAAGCGCGTGACCTCTGGTGACTCAGGCGACATCGAGGACACAGAGAACACCGAGAACGGTTCTTCGCAGAGCGAAGCGACCAATGGGTCGAGCGCAGGTACCGAGAATGGCGGCGGCTCAGGTAGCGGCTCAGGCAGCAACACTGGTGGTAACACCTCTGGCGACAACAACAGTGGAAACACTGGCGGCGGTGGCGACGGAGGCGATGATCTCGACAAGAATTAACTAAATTTCAGTGATTATGACGAAGAAGGAGACTACTAAGTTTATTGTGCAGATTATCATTTCGATTGCCTCAGCAATCCTGACTGCACTGGGTGCCACATCCTGTATGGGACTGTAAAGAAAGACTCCCCGGCCAAACGGCCGAGGAGTTTTTATTTCTTGATCTTATAGATACGGAAGGTCTTGGCAGGGATGTCATCAAGTAGCAACGAGCACTTCTTGCCGGCATCCACCTGACAGCTACCCTCTACGGGGATAATCTTCTCGGGGTTATCGAGGCAGTTTTCATCATCCATGCCGTCATGGGTAAGGGTGATGATTTCTGCTTTACGGACACCCTTCATACCATTAAGTTGGATGCTGAGGGGCTGAGGGGTAGCTGAAGTATTGACCACCTTTACGACCACCTCGCCAGTAGCAGCATCAAAGACACTGGAAGCGAAGATTCCGTCCTGTCCCTCTTGTCCGGCTACGGGCTTGCCGTTCATCGTCAAAGAGAGCACGTTCGTACCCTTGTTCATGGCGAAAAGCTGCTGTACATAGTAGCTCACCGACTTGAAGGAACGGAGATTGTCGAACCAGATGGCATCGGGGCGCCACTGCCAGCCCTCTACGTGGGCAAAGAGCGGAGCATAGGTCGCCATGTGGACGATGTCGGCATTACGCTCGATACCAGTCATGTGGGCAGCCTCATAGAGTGAGGTCTCAAAATGATTCCACTTCTTTCCGTCACCATGACAAGCATATTCGCCGGCAAAGACTTTCGGCCCCTTGCGGTCATAGGAGTCATAACGCAAACCGTGAGAGAGGAACCACTTCTCATTGCGATAGTAGTGCTCGTCGTAGAGATCGACCTTCAGCTCTTTCATGCGAGGCTGCAGCAGGTCGAAGTCCCATCCCTCTGAGTTCGGGCCAGTGGTGCCAATGAGTTTCAGCGTGGGATATTTGGCGCGCAGGGCGGCATTGAACTTCTTCAGTCGCTCGGTGAACACAGGACCATAGCCTCCATGAGCCTCGTCGTAGTCCCACTGTTCGTTACCAACACCGAGGAACTTCAGGTTGAAGGGTTCAGGATGGCCCATGTCGGCACGCACCTTACCCCATTTGGAATCCACAGGACCATTGGCAAACTCCACGAGGTCGAGAGCGTCCTGGATATACGAGTCGAGATCGTCTAAGGCGACATGAACGCCAGGAATCGTGGGATCGGGGTTCTGGAACTGGCAACTGAGACCGCAGGAGATGACGGGCAGCGGCTCACAGCCGAAGTCCTCGCAGAGCTGGAAGAACTCGAAGAAGCCTAAGCCGTAAGACTGGAAGTAGTCAGGATAGAAACGATGGCCGAAGGTGTAGTGCCAGCGGTTTTCGTTCAGCGGACGGTTCTCAACGGGACCCACGCTGTTCTTCCACTGATAGCGGGTGTCGAGGTCGGTGCCTTCCACAATGCAGCCGCCTGGGAAGCGGAACACGCCCGGATGCATGTCGAAGAGTGCCTGTGCCAGATCCTTGCGCATGCCGTTCTCACGACCTTTCCACGTGTCGGTGGGGAACAACGAGATATGCTCTACATCGGTGGTGGCCTTGTCGCCGGCAAGGAAGATACGGAGGGCTCCCTTGGGTTCTGTGCGCGGCGATGTGAGCGTGGCCGTATATTTCTTCCACTCCTTGCCGCTGATCTCTACATTCACCGTGGCAAAGCGCTGATCCTCGCCCATGGTGTCGTTATCAACGAAACTCACTTCCAAGGTGGATTTCCCTCCCTCAGGACAGCGGGCCCAGACAGAGAAACGATAGGTGGCTCCCTCCTTGACGGCGATGCCGAAGAAACCCTCGTTCTCAAGACCAGTGAACTTGTCTCTGTGGCCTGAGTATTTGAGGCGCACGTAATGGGGATTGCGCTCGAAGGGGCCATCGTCCTCCACGTCGAAGTTGCCGAAGGCGCGCCAGCCCATGAGGTGCAGGGGGAACTCAAACGAGCGGTTCTTCACCATCTCGGCATAGAGGCCACCATCGGCTGCGTAGTTGATATCCTCGAAGAAGATACCGTACATCGTGGGCTGAACGGGTGCCCCGAGTTTCTGGGTGTTCACGTCGAGGACGTGAACCTGTGCTGATGCCACAAGACTGAGGGCAAACAGACAAAAAAGAGTGATTTTTCTCATATTCAGTAGTTCTTATATTTATAATACGGTTTACTGTTCAATTTCCCAACGCAAGACAGCACCATTGCGTCTGGCGGGATCAGCACCTGGGAAGTCCATTGAGTAGGGACTGCCAGTGGTGGGGCTCTTACCGATATAACGATGGGTGCGCATGGACATGAGCATAAACTCATGATTCAGATAGTCCTGCCACATAAACACCTCAGCTGCCTGCAGTGAAGATATAACGTCCGTCCTCACACTGGAGGATCACCTTTCCCTGACCTTTGTCGATCACCTTGAAACGCGTCTGCTGACTATGATCTGAAGCGTCATTATCATAAAGCAGGCCATGAGACATCGCTACCATCGGCTTCCCTGTAGCCAGGTTGATGATACGGACGGTCTTACCCAAAGGGATGTTCTGGCTGCGATCAGCCTGAGGTTCTTCAACCGTGAAGTTGTCATACTCAGCATAGCCGCCGTTCTTACCCTTGTAGTTGAATGCAAAGAGGGCATGACGGGAGCCTTGGAAGGTGATGAGCTGATAGCTGAGCGGCATCTCACGCCCTATCTGCTGGAAGGTGATGCCATCAAACGAGTACTCATAATGGGCAAGATCGTGGTCATAGTCGCCAACCATGCGAAGCCACAGTTTCTCACTTTTCATCTCCCAGTTTTTCACTTCTACCGTATCGTTGGTGGCTTGCTCAAAGCAGCGCAGAACAGTCTGTTTACCTTCCTTCACGATGCCAATCCACGAGCAGGGCACATTGATATTGCCCAAGCCTGCCACATCACCATCTTTCATACCCTTGGTATAGAGTTCGACGGTAGCGATGGATGTCGGACCAATGACTCGCTGAGTAAGTGTGTTACGAGCCCACATCAGCTGTTCGGCAGGCATCGACTGCAGGCGCAGACGCCCGTTCTTCATACTCCATTTGCTATCATCTGGGTTATGGTTCCATTGCCAGATACGACCGAGCCCCTTATTATCAAAGCTTTCGCTGCGCTCGTAGGGTGCTCTAGGGATACTAGTTGGACTAGTCTGGCTAGATAGACTAGATACAGCAGGCTTAATCCAGGTGCGAGGCGCGCGGCCTAAGTTGCCTTCGAGTCCCAGCATAGGCCATCCATCTTTCCACGTGATGGGTGCTAACGTCACCGTTCGACCGATGGAGTGGAAATCCATCATCAGCAGTGCCCACCACTGTCCGCTCTGATCCTCTACAATACCACCTTGATGGATATTGGTGCAGGCTGTTGCATCCTTATCAACCTCGGGGATTCCAAACTTCGTGCCATCCTCACCGATACGATATTTCACGCCCTCTGGTACCTGTGTCAATGGAGCCGCATGATAGCCAAAGGTCTCGTCGGCAGTGATGGTGATGGTCTCGTAAGGTCCCCAGATGCTCCTGGAACGAGAACAGAGGGTACGACCGTTAGGTTTGTAATCGGTAGAGATGAGGTAATACATGCCATTGATCTTATACATATGATGTCCCTCACCCACCGCATTGCCTTCAGGAATGATGGTGCGCTCTGTCTCCTCGATGGGACCACTCATATCGGCTTTCAGCTCCGTACACTTCACCTCGCCGTAGCCATGAATGGCATAGATTTTCCCATCGTCATCGAAGAGCACGGAGAGGTCGTAGATACGTCCCTGCATGTTATGATGTTTCCATGGGCCTCGGATATCCTTGCTGGTATAGCACTGCAAACCCTTACCGTTGATATTTGTAAAGACATAGAACTGGCCGTTGGCATAACGGATGGCAGGTGCCCAGATGCCCTGACCATATATCTCCTGGTGGTTTTTCAGTGAGAAAGCATCATCGTTGAAGTCGAAACGATCAAAGCAGTAACTGATGTTTTCCCAGTTCACCAAGTCTTTAGAATGGAGGATGACAAGTCCGGGCACGGAGTGCATCGTGGTACCTGCCAGATAATAGTCGTCGCCGACACGAAGGATATCGGGATCGGAGAACTCATCATAGAAGAGCGGGTTGGTAAACGTACCGTTGCCATTGTCAGCCGTCCATGAGAGCCGCTGGGCACTCAGGCCCAACGGCATCATGAACATGATTAGTAGTAGTGTATAGTTTCTCATCGTCGCCTGATTAAAGATCGATCTGAGGCCAGCCATCGGGCGTCCAACGGATGGGGCGCTGTATCAGGATCGAAGCACCCTGATGGGCGATGCTGTAACCATGACAGAGGAAGATGTCCTGACCATCGACCGAGTAGGCTGCGCAATGACCTGCTGCCTCGTAATTCTTCTTATCACCCTCTAAAAAAAGCATACCGCCGCCGAAGCGCATATCGATACCCTTGGGATCAAGATAGGTGCCATCAACAGTCCTGCTACGACCTACGGCCACCCGATAGGTGCTCTTGCTACCTTGACAGCAGTAGTCCCATGACACGAAGAGATAGTACCAGCCGTCGTGCTTGAAGATGAAAGGCGCCTCGATGGCATTCGGCCCCGCATAGTCAGAAGTGGGATTCTTAGGCGGATTGGGATTGAGAGGGAGTGCCGCCTTGGCATCAGGATCGTTGAGGTTGTAACGACGGGCAATGGTGCGAGGTTTCTCCCCCACAGCGATATGCATGGTCGTATCTAGACGAGCCAGTTGGATGCCGTCCCAGAAGGAACCCCATACCAACCAAGGCTGGTCGTTGTCGTCGATAACGAAGTTAGGATCGATGGCATTCCAATTGTCACGTCCCTCACGAGAGGTAACGATACACCCTTCATCCTCCCACAAGGGGAAAGAGAGTGAAGGACTGGAGAGCAGACCAATCGCAGAGCCGTTTTTGCCAAAGGTGGAACAGCTATAGGCTAACCACCAGCGGTTATGCCACTTGATGACATCAGGTGCCCACACATGGTGGCGGAAGCCTAGTACGGAATCACAGGTCCATTTGGGAATGACAGACATCACTGGTTCCGGCAGTACCGTCCAGTTCTTGCGATCCTTGGAGGTCATCTGCTGGATGCCCATGCCTGTGGCAAAAATATGATATGTACTGTCCTCATAGGCCATGACAGGGTCATGAACCATCGGCGTATCAGTCGTGAAGGGCATTGCCTTTCCTGGCTGCTGCTGCCCGTGTGTCATTAGACAGCAGGCAAGCAGCACCAGCATAAAGAAAGGTTTTCTCATGATTGATTGAATTTACTTTTTCTTACCCCAATAAGTAGTTTGTTTATTGAAACCAGCATAAACGATCGTGGCTTTACGGGGATTTGCCTCCCAGTCACACTCTCGCTGCAGGAGCAGTTCCACACCATTGATCTTCAGCGTATTGGTGGAAGCATTGAAACTCCACTGTTGGCCCTTCCAAGGACCAGAGGTGATATTATGGTCAGCAGCCAACTCCATAGAGACAGCGTTGTCCTGCTTACCATAGTTATGAGAGAGGTCGATATGCTCCCATGTTCCCACAAGTTCACTCTCAGTTATAGTAGTCTGAGGCACTGCGCCATAACGCTCGGGCATCACCACAGGCCAACCATCGGACGTCCAACGGATGCTGCGCACATGACCCAGCATCACGGCATTAGGCACATTGCCACCAGCAGATGTCGGGAAACGGCCCTGTGAGGCATAGTACCAGTTGCCCTTACCATCTTCAAAGATAGCACAGTGACTGATACCCACCCAACCAAAACTATTACTGAATGCATAAGGATGGGTCATGATGGGATAGGCATCACCACCATTGTCGGAGACGTTAGTACCCGTGATACTCTCGAAAGGACCATCGACATTCTTCGAACGTACAACACGTGTGTTATAAGGTACATCGAGCGCATCGTAAGCCAGGAAGAGATAATACCAGCCATCGCGATAGATCAGCTCAGGCGCCTCAGCACCTTGCCATCGGTTACCCTTCTCACGCGTAAACACGCATTTACCATAAGCGGCTGCATTCTCGGCGCCCCAAGGTTTGCCAAGTTCTGCCAATGGCTTACCCGTATCGGCATTGAGTTTCACAATGGGGAATCCACTGTGCCATGAGCCATACACAAGCCAGTGCTCACCAGAGGGTGTGATAATATACGACGGATCGATGGCATTCCAGAGGAAGTAGCAATGCGCCCAGTCGTCAGCCTTGACATTATAATTCAGTTCCTTATCAGAGTAGTTGGTGATAACATAGCCCTTATCTTCCCAGCTGTTGACGTCAGCGGGATTGGAGGTCTCCATCAGTCCGATGAACGCACGTTCGCTCCAAGTATTGGCGCCATTGATTGTGCCAGGTATCACGATGCAGTAATACATACGGTAGAGCCCATTCTTCACCTTCCTTGCACATGGTGCCCAATAGCCGCAATCGTTCAGATTGGCAGTCGTGGCACCCAAGCCCATCTCCTGACGGATTTCATTGAGTTTAGGCTCCACCCATGAAGGCAGATCCTTCATCGTTGCACCAAGATACTCCCAGTCAACAAGGTTCTTCGACCGGCGGCAATGGAAATGACCATGACCTTTCTGAGGATCACCATAGCCGGCATCCGTGCAGTACATATAATAATAGCCGTCTTCTGCCAACATCACTGAGGGGTCGTGCACGTTGGCCAGATTCCACTGGCTACGTTTGTCCCAACTGCTGATGCTACGATAATCGTCAACATAGGCAGGCGCCACATATTCCGTAGATGGCGTGGGAGTCGGTGTAGGTGTGGGCGTTGGCGTGGGTGTTGGCGTGGGTTCTGGTACATCACCACCACCACTACCGCATGACACCACCGTCATGACAGCCAGCAACAGACCGCAAAGTTTGACAAATAGATTCTTCATATTCCGGAGGATAACAAGGGGTGGGCAGACCCGTGCCCACCCCACAATTTATTAACTTAAAAAACCAAATAACTACCGTCACATGTAAACGAGAAGTTCAGATCACCTGGATCAACCGTCTTAATGTTCAGATAATATAACTTATAGGTATTGCCGTCGGTGCCCTTGATCACAGCCTGAACATTGGCTTTACCATTGTCAAGGTTGGTGATGTAGAGACTAACCTTTGCACCATTCATGGCAACACGCCACTCATCCCAGTTCCAGCCTTCCCAGTCTTTGGGATAGCCACCCACAAGGAGATCAGCATTTCCATCGTAGCCAGCACCCCAGCCATAGTAGTCTGCACGCAGCACAGCATACTCCTGCAGGTTGGCATTGCGGAGAATCACGACAAAGTTGTTCCAGTTGCCAGCCATGCTGCCATAGTTAGTGAAATCAACTTGATAGGTCTCACCAGCAGGCACCTTCACATCCTGTGTAAATACTGTCCACCAGCCAGCTGTGCAATCCTCAGTTCCAAGATCCTTTTCTGCCATCTTGTGGAGTTTCAAAGGTGTCTCAGTCAGAGTCACGTTAACAGAAACAGTCTTACCATTCTTAGCCTTCATCGTAACTGCCTGAGTACCTGCTTGAGGCTTAATAGTGCTGTACTCCAGACTGTCAAGGTTGTAAGAGGTTGTGTAACCACCTTCATAGGTAGCCGTCAGCTCCAATCCTTCACGATCAAAGAGGATAGTACGATCCAGGATATCGCTAACTGCTGCAGAATTGTAATAATAGTAGCTTGTACGTTTTGGAGCAGTCTTCACTACCAGTGAAGTCATCTTGTCAGCAGGTGGAACCACCTCAAACTCGGCACTTGCCATGATTGGCTTATTGGCAGCAGCACCATTGGTGGTCTTAGCATACATCACCACAAGTGTCTTTTTACCAGGATCACTGATATCAGGAATTGAGTTGAATACCAACTGATCAGCAGTAACATCTTTCACAACATCTTGCTCGTAAGTCACGGTAGCGGTGACATTCTTCATTGCCTCAGCGAGATCAATACCCTGCTGAATCTCAGAAGGCACATTGTTGAGTACCATCGACAACGGCTGCTTGTCTTCCTTAGACGTGCATCCACCGATAGGCACGATATTCGTTGTCAGGAACTGAAGGTAGGAGCCATCCACAACGAGGAAACAACGGATATTCTCACCTGAACCGAGCTCATACGGCTGATTGTAGGTCTTCACGACACTGCCATTATCCATTCGGATGATAAACTCGCCTTCTTTTGAACGATCCACTGTCAGGGTCATCTTACCTGCCAGCTTCTGAGCGTTCGGATCCTTGCTGTCAGCATCAGGACTCAGACTCTGCGTGCTTGTCGTATATTTGAACCACAACTTACCCCATTGAGAGTTCCATTTAATACTATCACCTGTTGCATCATAACGGTAAGCACCATACTCTGCATAGCCATCACCACCACGATCAACATCGTTAGCCACTATCAGAGCTACATTCTTATAATACACATTATCCGGGTTGGGATAGACATTGACCTCAGCATTCCATTTCGTACCATCAGGAATCACATAATACTTAGAGAATGCCGTCCAGAAACCATTACTATAGTCTGTGGCACCGATTGTATAATAGTCATCCATCATACCAACCAGTTCCTCGGGCTTATTGGCCTCTGCTATTGAGTCCACCTTTGCGGCGACCCAATCTGGCGCATTCACTTTATACAGGTCACCGCCTTCACAACTCGTCAGAGCCAACATGCCAAGGGCAGCTGCGCAGAAAGCGGATGCTATTTTATTTAGATGTTTCATAATCTTAATAATCTTTTATTTGGTTTATTTTTACTTGCTCAAATCAACAACAGGGTGTACAGTCCAGCCATTTCCGTAGTAGTAGTCTGAGTTGTCAACATTGTCATTAGCAGAGTTACCCTCGAGGTTGGGATTTGCGTTCATATGAGCCTGAGGAATGGGAATGAACTCATGACCTGGGTTGTATGAAGTATAAGAGCTCTTTACTGTCCACTTGTCACCATCCGGATCCGTATAGACAGCCTGATGGACATATTCGGCCAGCGGAGTCTTAACCAGAGTCTTCTTTGATGTCAGAAGGAAGGTGCCATGATCCTTCAGCTGGCTCATACGATCCTGTGCGTAGAAGAATCCCCAGCGGATGAGGTCGAGACCACGTCCGAACTCACAACCGAACTCCTTCGGACGCTCCACGTTGGCAATCTGCTCAAACAGTTTATCCTTTGAACTAAAATCAGAGAGCTTCAGACTGGCAAGCTCAGCACGGTTACGCACCTGGTTGATCCAGTCGATGGCCTGTTGTGTAGGCCCATTGACCTCGTTCTCACACTCCGCAGCACGGAGGAGCACGTCAGAGTAACGCATCATACGCAGGTTGATACCGTCGTGCAGACCTGTCACCACCTTATCATAGAGACCTGTACGCATGTTGGTGAACTTAGCGACGGGCAGACCGCCATTACCATTATTGGTTACAATGGGTTCTTTAGGTGTCATGGCCTTCTGATAACATACATTGCCATACTCGAAGCCCTCCCAGTCTGTCTCGTAGGTACCGATGGTCCAATAGAGGCGCGGATCAAGCTTTCCACTGGTGGTCTTCTCAGCCAAGAAGAGTTCATAGAGCCAAGGCGCAGCAGAGAGGTCAGCCCAACCACCAAAGTCGCCAGGACCGAAGTTACTCTCGATAGCAGAGCCCTGAGTGGCGTTGGCACTGGTGTTCACTGGAGTCCACTCATCATCGGTACCCTGTGAGCCATAGTCGAGGTATTGTACTTCAAAGAGGCTCTCGGCATTGTTCTCATACTGAGATCCTTCACGGAAATTGTCACCATAGTTCTTCATCAGCGTATACTTGCCATACTTGCCAGCAATGATGTCCTTCAGCACGGTAAGTGCCTCACTGTACTTATGACGCTGCATCAGTGCACGGGCGTAGTAACCAGCGGCAGCACCACAGGTAGCACGACCAGTAGCCCACTGACCACCTGTATCGCGGGAGGGCAGCAGATTCATCGCTTCCTGGAAATCAAGCTCTACCTGATCAAGCACCTCGTCATAAGAGCTGCTTTTTGCATAGAGACCATCCAGCGTAGAATAAGACGCATAGTCAGTAATCAACGGCGGGTTCTGATAGTAACCTGCGAGATTATAATATGCCAGACCACGGATGAACAGAGCCTGTCCCAGAATCTCACGCTCTTTCTGAGAGAACGCATTGCTATCCTGTCCTAAACGTGAGGTGATGAAGTTGCAGACATTGATGGTGTAATACCACTCACGCCATGACCACTCGGTAATATCAATGTTAAAGGCCACATTCAAATCATCAAAGGGCAGATACCACTGCTGAGATGAGTTCCATACTTCGTCGCCACGACAAAGATCGATCGTATAGCCTACACGGGCATAAGAACCCTCCATGCGGATGTGGTTGTAGGCTGCAATAACAGCTTCCTCCAGATCACCTATATTGTTTCCGAAGGTTCCTGTTGTCTGCTGGTTGGGGTTCGTCAGTTCCAGCTTATCGCTGCATGATGTCAGTGAGCCGATTCCCAAACACAGGGCAAGTGTGATTTTATATAGTTTCATATTCTTTCGTATTTCTTGATTTCTAAGTTTCATTTTCATCCTTTAGAATGAGAAGAGAAGTCCGGCCATGAAGGTGCGCGGTGTCGGGAACGAACAGAAGTTGTAACCCGGGGTAAAGGTACCGCCTGCATAGTCAACATTGTAGCCATGATACTTGGTGAATGTGTAGAGGTTCTGTGCTGACACATAGACACGTGCACCAGAGACAACACCCTTGAACAGTTTATCAGGGATGTTATAGCCAATCTCGATATTGGCGATCTTCCAATAAGCAGCGTTCTGGATCTTGCGCTCACTGAAGAGGTCGTTCCAACCCAGTGTTGCGTTGCTGACCACATAGGTACGAGGTACATTGGAAATATATCTACCGCCATCCCACTGATTGGCATCGAGCATACCTACTTCCTTATTTGCCCAGCCATAGCAAGAGTTCAGGCTGTTGTAGATATCATCAGATACATGATAGTTCAGAGCACCATAAGTAGAGAGGGAGAAATCGAAGTTCTTATACTCCAGGTGGGCGCTGATACCGAAGTTGATACCAGGCAGACCACTACCGAGAACAGTCTGGTCTTCACCTGTAATCTGTCCGTCACCATTAATATCCTTGTAGAGACAGTCGCCTACGTTGGCACCCTGCTGAGTAGCGTGTTTGTCGAGATCTTCCTGAGTGCGGGCAATACCTTCATAAACCCAACCATAGAACTGACCAACTTCCTCACCCACCTTGGTAATATAGGAACCAGTGATGTATGAATCGGTACCGAAACCAAGTGAGGTCACCTTATTATGTAAAGTGCTGAAGTTAGCACTGATCTGATGCTTCAGAGGATGGTCGTTGTTGCGATAGGTGATTGAGAACTCTAAACCGCTGTTCTCCATAGAGGCTGCATTCATCGTTACTGACGTGTTAGACACACCGGCATTTGCAGGCACAGGCACGTTGTAAAGCAGATCCTCAGACTTGTTCTTATACCACTCAGCAGTAAACTCGATACGGTTATTGAACAGAGCCAGGTCGATACCTACGTTCATGGTCTTTTTCTTCTCCCATGAAATATACTCGTTGACGAAGGTTGAAACAGCAGAACCGGTAACAGCGGAATTAGCAAAGCTATAAGTCATGTTATTACGGCGCATAGTTGCCTGATAAGCATAATCACCAATGTTCTCATTACCGAGTTCACCATAGCTCGCGCGTACCTTAAACATATTGACGATATTACGATCGATGGGGAAGAACTTTTCCTTGTCAAAACGCCAACCGATAGATATAGAGGGGAAGGTGCCCCAACGGATGGACTTTGTCAGACGAGAGCTACCATCACGGCGGATTACAGCTGAGAGCAGATACTTACCATCATAGTCATAGTTCAGACGACCGATGATAGAGGTGAGGGCATGCTTATACTCATAAGAACTGCCATCGCGGCTACCTACAGCATTCTGAATCTGTAGGAAGTAAGGCTCAGAGAAGTTCACGCCCCAGGCATTCAGCTCGTTGGTATTCTCCTCCTCGTAGGTGATACCTCCTAAAAGATTGATATGGTGCAGACCGATCGTACCATCGTAAGTCAGCGTGTTCTCCACCAGGAAGTCAGAATAGGAACGAGTGCTCTTTGTGAGTTTCTCATTACTCTTGTCGAGATATACACGGTTGCTCTGAATCCAGGCTGATACCCAAGTCTTATCCTGAGCATGGGTCTTGCTGTAAGAGAGGTTCAGTTTGTAGTTCAGTTTGTGGTTCTTGTTCTCGAAACCAATCATCTTCATCAGATCAACATCAGCAGAACCAGTGACAACCACACGGTCAACGATGGTGTTACGAGTCAGCAGGTTGTTAATCAGCAAGGGGTTAGAGGCAGAGATATCACCATGAACGGTATCGTAATAGACACCGTAGCCATAAGCATCGTAGTTATAACTGCTGGCAGAGCCCACCTTATCATCAAGCACCCAAGTAGATTCATCGTAAGCCTTGATTGTAGGCTGCATCAGCAACGTACCACGCAAAACATTGGTCACATCACCATACAAACCCTGTACGTATTCAGAAGCGTTGGAAAGGCCCATACCATCCTGATTGGAGTGAGAATAAACAACGCTGGTGCGGAATTTGATGAACTTCGTCTCCATCGTGTTGTTCACACGGGCAGTGAAACGCTCATAGTTAGGACCAGCACCTTCCAGAGTACCCTTCTGGTTATAATAGTCGAGACCTATATTATAAGTATTGTGTGCACCACCACCGCTGAGATTGATATTGTGATTCTGACGGATACCAGTCTTAAACACCTCCTTGAACCAATCTGTATTGGTATTGTCCATAAACTTATATGCGCCATTACCGACTGCACTATAGCCACCAGGAAGTGGTGTACCAGAGTTAGCAGCTGCCTGACCAAGATAGGTGCTGTACTGATCTGCATCCATCAGGTCATATTCACTCTTGCTGATCTTATCAATACCGAAGTAACCTTTATAATCTACTTTCAGGGGCTGGTCTTTCTTACCACCCTTCGTGGTAATGATCACCACGCCGTTAGCAGCACGAGAACCATAGATAGCACCTGCAGATGCATCCTTCAGCACCTGGATGGTCTCAATGTCATTCGGAGAGAAGTCGCGGATGGTTGTACCCATAGGTACGCCATCGATCACATAAAGAGGAGCGGTACTACCGAAAGAACCGATACCACGGATTCTAACAGCTGGATCAGCACCTGGCTGACCATCTGAGGTGATCTGGACACCAGCTACCTTACCTTCGAGCATCGTAGAGATGTTAGAGCCTGATGTACGTTTCAGTTCGTCAGCATTAACGATAGACACAGAACCTGTCAGGTCGGCTTTCTTCTGGGTACCATAACCCACAACCACCACCTGCTCAAGCATCATAGCGTCTGATTCCATCTGAATCTGCTCGATCACAGCACGCCCGCGTACAGCAATCTCACGATCCTTATAACCCACATAGCTCACTACGAGCGTTGCATTAGAAGGGGCTTCGATGGAGAAATTACCGTCGAAATCAGTAATAACACCCGTCTGGGCGCCCTTCAACTTAATTGTAGCACCAATGAGTGGTTCCCCATCTTGGTCCACAACCTGACCCGTCACCTTAATGGTCTGCTGGGTCACAGATGCCATAGCAGGAACTGGGTAGGTAGAAAAACCTCCCATCACACCTAACATGAGCATCGCAGAGAATAATACTTGTTTTCTCATTGCTAATTGTTTTAAGTTTAAATTTTGAACGAGTTATTTATTAACTTTGCTGCAAAAGTAGGTATATATTCCTATAGCAAGGTGGACAAAACGATTTATAAGGGAGATAAAATGATTTTTGTCCTCCTAAGCGCATTTTATCCACCTCTTGAGATAAATCAAGACCTATTCTTGAGGTAAATCAAGAAAACGAGCTTGGACTTGTTCCGAACATTTTGGTAAAACAACGCGTAAAATACTTCGGATCATTAAAGCCCACCGCATAGGCGATTTCTGTAATATTGCGGTTGCCTGTCTTAGCAGAGAGTAGTTCTTTTGCCATATTAAGTCTATAGTTACGGATGAATTGACCAGCAGGAAGTCCCACTTCAGCATTCAGATGCTTACTGACGACCGTACGACTCATGCCAAGGGCATCACAGAACTCCTGAACACCAAACTCAGAGTTCATATAGTTGGCTTCCATCACCGACATCACCCTTTCCATAAAGGGTTTCGTACTCTTCAGCACTTCCTCCTTGTCAGCTTCCACACTCTTTGACACGCTTTGCTTATAACGCTGTTGGTTGTCGAGGATATTCTGAATACGTGCCTGAAGTTTGCGTGGATCATCGGATTCTTGGAGTACCTTCCTGATGGGATTCAGCAATTGTTCAGCCTCAACACGCTTCAAGTGATTCGCCCACCTATTATATATATAAATGATCAGTATCACAAAGAGGATACTTAACAGAACACGGAACCACCAACTTTTCCAGAAAGCAGGTACGACAACCACCTCCACTGATATGATCTCATCCTCACCAATGGTCTGTAACGATTGATACCTAACCTCAAACGTGTAATTACCGGCAGGGAGCGCACTATAACGAACCGAGTGCATACCAGGTTTCAACAAAGTCCAGTCATTCTCAAAGCCCTCCATCCTATAACTATAAAGTCCCTGGCGCTCATGACCGAAGTCGAGGGCTGAGAATGAGATTGAGAAAGAACGATTGCTCTCCTTCAGTGTGATAGTCTTCGCAATGGAAATATCTTGATCCAGATAATCACTCCCTGCCAACACATCCTGATTATCAACCATCAGATTGGTAAAAACCAGATGACCCTGATAATGGTGATCGGTATTCTCACCAGTCACCTCAATCAAACCACCCTCAGTACCGAGATAGATCATGCCCGCAGCATCACTAATGGCAGAATTCCAATAGAAATGGGGATTAATCAGGCCATCGTATTGAGAATAGTTAGTGAAGGCATGGAGCTTGGGATCATAAACAGACAGCCCGTTTTGAGTGCTGACCCATAAACGGCCATTACGGTCTTCAGCAATGCCCTTGACACCATTATAAACCAGACCGTCAGCCTGTGTCAGTACCTCAAAATGTTCTTCTCCTTTTTCATCAACGACTCTATGATATAGACCGTAGCCATTGCTGCCCAACCACAGTGAACCATCGCTTGCCTCACAGAAAGAAGATATCTTATCCACAATTTTGGATTGTGGATCATTCAACAGATGGATGATAGCACGATTCTGGAACTTTCCATCCTTATGAGACTTAAGATCAACAATACGGACACCTTGAATACAGCCCATCCACAGATGACCATCACGAGTGACAATCGAACCTATACAGCCTCTGACATTCTGGCAGCCATCAAAAGGATCCTCCATCTGACGTGTCTTAAAACGATAAAAAAACATACCGTCATTGCTGCCAATCCACAATCCATCATTAATCGGGTCGTAGGCAAGCGCTCCTATGAATTTAGTCAGTCGGACATATTCCTCTGGCAAATCCAAAGGGGTTATTTTCTGAGGAGATTTCATATCAAGCAGACAAATGCCACCACCCCACGTACCAACCCATAAGCGTCCATGAGCATCTGCAGTCAATGAGGACACACTATTGTGAGATAAACCTGAATTGGACTCAGTATAATGCGTAAAGACACTTTCACCTCTTGCCTTGCGATTCAATCCACCTTCAACTGTTCCCACCCAAAGTGTTCCGTCAGGCTCGGCATACATGGCGTTAACGGGGTTTGGTGAAAGCGAAGTAGGATTAGAGGTATGTACATAACTCTTTAGCAGAAGCTGACGTGGAGAGAGTCGCACCACACCACCCGACTCCGTTCCTATATAGACAAGTCCTTTGTTGATCAGCAGACAATGTATGAAATCATTCTTCAAAGGAGGATCACTAGAACTATTCCATACAGAAAACCTATCTGTCTTGTCATCATAAATATTCACACCATAAAGAGAACCTACAAGAAGCGTGTTATCTGGCATCAGCGCAAGACTGGAAAGGAACTCATGAGAAGGCATACCTTCGCCTTCGCCATATCGATAAGCGTCTAATTGATTATGGAAGGGATCATATCGGAACAAACCGCGATTAGTGGTCAACCACACGACATTACCACGTTTAAGGATGTCCGTTATATAATAACCAAACAGTGGGTGCAACTGTGGTGATATCTCCTCCTTGACAAGTTGCCCGTTTTTCTCCACTAAGCGATACAGACCATGATCAATACCAATCCATGGTTTACCATTGCCATCAACATCAACCAAACAGACATCAGGTGTATTACCAATATAACGATAAGAACAAGCATGATCTATCTGGCCATCCTCACTAAATGACAATAAGGTCACCTCACTGATAGTAACCAGCCAGATCCTACCCAAAGCATCCGCATAAACCTTCACACCTGGCTGAGAAAGCAATTTGCCGATATCTCCATTTTTTGTTTTAGGTACCACAGGTAGCATGGTACGGAGATCAATCACATTGGTTCCTTCGTCAAATGAGACCCAGAGTCTTTTAAAACGGTCTTCAGTGATACTCTTACATGATAGACTTTTGAGCGCAAGCAAGGGCTGCATCATCCCATAGCCGTCATATCGCACCAAACCGCCACCGTATGTGCCAACCCAGAAAAAACCATTAGAATCCGTATAAAGCGCACTGACATTGTTATGAGGGAGTCCGTTGGATAAGTCTAAATATGTCTGGTTATAACGCTCCGTCAAGAGGTTCCCGCTACTGAAACAATTCAGCGAGAACACTAGCGAAATTACAACTCCTACGAAACGTCTCAACATAAGAAAAGACCTTTTTAATACTTAAAGCTACTGCCACCTACGAATTCACGCATGATACTCGTGGGCGGTATTTCCTTGTCGCTGATGGGAATGAAGTAGTGGATGAACTTCAACAGGCGATGGGCCTCCGCATATTCGGCACAGTTCTTCGGCACGGAGGAGAGAATGAGTTCGGCATGTGTGCGCAGCACGGCAAACTCGATGTTGAGTGCCGAGTTGAACATCACGTCGGCCGTCTCCTGATAAGGGAAGATCCACTGTTCCTCGGCCTCGCACACGCTCTTCCACTGGCTGATGGTCTCGCGGGCGGTATAGGCCCCCTTGTTGTAGTCGCGGATGATGCGGCGCAGGAGGCGGTTGTCCTGCGTGGGGATCCAGTTGTGGTCGTCGAGGGAGATGCTGGTCAGGGCAGAGATGTAGATCTTGTATTTCAGCGTATCGTCGATACCTGCCGTGAGTAAGGGGTTCAGGGCATGGATACCCTCGATGATCAGCACGCTGTCGTTTTTCAGCTGGAGCCGCTTGCCGTTATATTCGCGCTTACCCGTCACGAAGTTGTACTCCGGCACCTCTACCGTCTCGCCGTTCATCAGGCGCGACAGATGATCGCCCAGGAGTTTGTAATCGACGGTCTCGATGTTATCGAAGTCATACTGTCCATTTGGCAGTTTCGGCGTATCCAGACGGTTCACGAAGTAGTCGTCGGTAGAGAAAGAGAGGGGACGGAGTCCACAGGCGAGGAGTTGCACTGACAGTCGTTTGCAGAAGGTGGACTTACCTGAACTGGAGGGTCCCGTGATCAGCACGAGTTTGATGGGATCCTGCTCCCGATGGAAGCGGGCATCGATCTCCTCGGCGATCTTCACGATCTTCTTCTCCTGCAGGGCTTCGGAAACCTGGATCAGTTCCGAAGCATAGCCTCGCAGGATGGCCTTGTTGACATCACCGGCATTCGAGAGGCGCATGATGATATCCCAGCGCACCTTCTCGGCAAACACCTCATA
>CADCBZ010000055.1 GCA_902799765.1 uncultured Prevotellaceae bacterium | reverse complement strand
CACCTTGATACCCGTCGCGAGGATCTCTTTCTTCGTAGAAAGTTCCTCGAACGTAGGAGCCGCACGGTGAATGGGATAGGCACCCTTCATGTCGAGCTGATTCATACCGTCGATAGGCTGTCCGATTACGTTCAGCATACGACCTTTAATCTGATCTCCGGCAGGCATCAGGATTGGTGTGCCCAGCGGGATCGCCTCCATTCCACGATGCAGGCCATCGGTGTTGTCCATAGCCACACAGCGCACCGTATCCTCACCGATGTGCTGCTGCACCTCGGCAATTAGGATGCGCCCGTCACCACGGTCAATCCTCAATGCATCATGAATTTTAGGCAGCACTTTCTCAGCTTCCTGACCCTCGGTATCGAAATAGACATCGATAACGGCGCCGATAATCTGGGAAATGTGTCCTGTAATTTGTGACATAAGCGTTAATATTTTAAGTTACTTGTTTGTTTTTAAGTTCTCTTATTTTAGATAGAGCTGAATGCAAAGATAGTTATTTTTTAGGAAACAGCGAACTTTTTTAGATTTATTAAACAAAAAAACAGCAATTATTTCCGTAATGCAATATTATAGTTGTAATATTGGCTATTTCCTGTTACATCTTCAAGCACTTTAATGAACGGTGGGAACTTCACGCTCTCTTGCTCAGCAACACCTTTCGACTGAAGTATGACAAGGTCGTTCACTGGTTCACTGAAGGTGTCGATCTCGAAGTGCTGACCTTTCCAGATGAAACTCTGACGACGCTTGCGGATGGTCTGGCGATACGGATCTGCCTGTTGGAGCATCTGCTCATAGAGGTTGTTGTCAACCTGACGCTCTGTCTCAATCTCCTCAGTATCTGAGATAGCCTTCTTCGAACGGTGGACATTGACCACCTTACCCCCACTCCACTGGCGGCGACGCAGACGCACTTCGCATCCAGGCTCTGCCACCAAGTAGGTTTGGGTGATATCGCTCACAATGGCACCAGGTATTTCTCCGATGACCTCCACCTTATAGAGACGTTCCTTTTCCAACGGCTGCGGCAATCCGAGTACATGACTGATCTCCTTGATCACACGCCCTAACTTAGCGTTAAAATCGTCGTGGTTGTTGATCACACGCAGATGCGAATGACCTGACCATGCATTGATCACCTTCTTATCCAGTTCACGAGCCAATCGCAGCCCTTCCTCGTCGGCTTTCTCGTAACGGGTGGCATTGGTAGCAGTCGTATAATACTGCTCGGCACCGTCAGCGGCACTGACCAGATGGAGCACAGCATCATAGCGCTTACGCAGACGCTCGGAGTCCGTACCTGCCATCGCAGTTATCTCCTCCCACTCTTCTGGTTTGATATAGGCGGAAATGTCCAGCGCACCACGATCGCAGACCACCAGCACAGGTTTCGTGCAGACCTCAGCCAAGGCTACGAACTGATTCTCAAGCGCCAACTGTGTCTCAAGGATCGCGCGCTCACCTTGATAGTATAACTGGCGATTGGGTGTCAGATAGTTCCAACCACCCGTGCTATAGAGCGTCGGCACCTCAGGGACGGTAAACACTTTGTAACCCATCCCTGAGAAATACTCGACGATCTTCACGAGGGCTGTGGTCTTTCCAGCACACGGACCTCCCGTCAATACGATTTTCTTGATCTCTGGCATTATATGCTCAATTCATCCAATACCTTGATCAGTCGCTTGTCGAAGCGCTTATCAGTACGAATGGCCTCCGAGAAAGGCACATAGACCACATCGTTATTGCGTACGCCCACCATGATATTGCGCTGTCCTTGTTTGATGGCTTCGATAGCACCCACACCAGTGATAGAGGCGAGAATACGGTCAAGGGCTGTGGGTGAACCACCACGCTGCAGGTGCCCCAGGATAGACACACGTACATCGAACTCCGGGAACTCATGTTTCACACGATCAGCATAATAGAGGGCGCCACACTTAGGACTCTCTGACACGATAACGATACATGACTTCTTAGACTTACGGATACCACGACCCATGAACTGTGCCAACTGGTCAACATCAGTCGTCTCCTCAGGCACGATGGCAGCCTCTGCACCACAGGCGATGGCACAGTTCTGTGCTAGGAAACCTGCATCACGACCCATCACCTCGACAAAGAAGATACGTTCGTGGGAGTTTGCCGTATCACGGATTCTATCGACACAATCCATGATGGTATTCATCGTCGTATCGTAACCAATGGTATCATCAGTGCCATAAAGGTCATTATCGATGGTACCTGGCAGACCGATACATGGGAAATCGTACTCCACACCAAATTTCCAGGCACCCGTCAGTGAGCCATTACCACCGATCACGATCAGCGCGTCGATCTCCTCTTTCTGGATGGTCTCATAAGCCTTCTGCATACCCTCTGGGGTCATGAAGTCTTTTGAGCGGGCCGTCTTCAAGATGGTTCCACCACGGGTAATGATACCACTGACGTTCTCTGTGGTAAACTCCTTCACTTCATCGTGGATCAAACCTTCGTAGCCACGATAGATTGCCTTAATTTTAAAACCGTTGTAGATACCCGCACGGGTCACGGCACGAATGGCAGCATTCATGCCTGGAGCATCACCTCCTGAGGTGAGAATTCCAATTGTTTTAATCTTAGCCATAATACCTTATTTATATATAGATTAGTTATACATTGATATCTCTGTCATCAGGACGACCATTCCGATCACCCAACCTATCAGCACTTTGGGCGCAAGGTTCTTCAAATACCAGCCCACATGCATGTGCTCCATCTTCATCAGTGCCAGACCGCTGACGGAACCCACGCAGAGCAGACAGCCACCCACAGCCGTTGAGAAGGCCACCACCTTCCAATAAGCACCATTCACAGCAAACTGGCTCATATACTCAGAATCGGCTACCAGTGAAAGTTGCTCATAGTTCAGTACGGGATAAAGCGAGATGTCGCTGATGGCAATGGTGAATGTATCCACCAGACCACTCAACAAGCCAGACACCATACCCAGCACCCAGATGTTATGCACGTTATCATCGATCCACTCTGCCACATCGGCGAAGACACCCGTCTCCGTCACCACACCCATCGCCAACATGATACCCATCACGAAGAGGATCTGCTGGAGAGAGCCATATTGCGTGGCCTTTGGGATATAACGCTGCGACATCTGATCGGAGCGCAGCAGATTACGATTCATCACCTCATTCACTACCCACAATACTGCAAGTACGCACAATGCGCCAAGAAACGGTGAGAGCTTGGTGATATTATGGAAAGTCGGAATGAACCACAGACCACCGATACCCACGAAGAGCATCAGAATGCGCTGCCAAGGACTCAAGTTCGTATCGTCGCCACGATACGGCATCGGGCTCCATTGTATGTCGAATCGCTCAGGCAGTTCCCTGCTAATCAGAGCTGTTGGGATGATCCAAGCCAGAATGGCTGGTAACGCCATATAAGAAGAAAAATGAGTGGCCGTAATGGCGCCTGCACCCCAGAGCAGCAATCCCGTAGGATCACCAATCACCGTGAAGCAGCCACCACAGTTGGCAGCAATCACGATGGCCGAACCTATCAGCATTCTCTGACGACGGTTCTGCACAATCTGTCGCATGATCACCAACATAGTCATCGTCGTTGTCAGATTATCAAGGTTGGCAGAGATGATAAATGTAGCGAGGGTGATCGTCCAGAGCAGACGCTTGGAGTTTCTGGTCTTGATCCACTTCGAGATAAAGTCGAAGCAGCCGTTATTGTTCAGGATCTCAATGATGCTCATCGTAGCCAGCAGGAACATCACGATACTTGCCGCACGACCCACATAATAGAGGAACACCTCATCATAGATAAAGTACTTCACAGCGTCGCTCGACGGCTCATTACCAGCCAGAAAAGCCAGGTATTCCACTGCGTGGTGAGCCATCACGTAATCAGTACCGTAGCAGATATAGACCACCCAACCGACAGTGCCAATGAAGACAGCGATGGCCGCTTTGTTCACACCCGTCAGGTGTCCAGTGGCAATCACCAGGTAGCCCAGAAGAAGTAGTATAACTATAATCAGTGTCATTGACCTATTTGCTATATGGCTACAAAATTACGGAAATATTTCTTAAATAACAAATATTTCAGGCAAAAAAACACATATTTTAGTGATAGATAGTTCTGAAGTATGCTTCAAATCGGGTATTGGCGAACTTTTGTTGGCGTAGAAGCGCACTGCCGTTCGGCTAGAGGAGAACGATAGAAAACAGGCTTCTCTCTCCCTGCAAGCCTTAATCCTTTCCCCTGCGAGGCTTAGTAATTGTCCCTGCAGACCTTAGTTCCACAAGCTTAAAGCCGACAACAAGGTGCGAAATCAACGACCCACGTACATCGCCACCTTCGACCCACGTAGCTCGAACAGTTCGAGGCACGTACCTCGCACCCTCCGAGCTACGTGCTTCTTATAGGAGAGAAGGAATCACCATCATTCAGCAACACGATGGGCCATTCATCACCGAACTCCTTAGCAAATGCTTCTGGATTGTCTGTATGAATAGGGATAATTGCCTTAGGTTGTAACAGCCGAAACACCTCACGCATACTTTTCACGTCAGAGTGTCCACTGGTATGCATCCTTTCATATTTTTCACCAAGCACTTTTGCCAAAGATTCATTATATACGTCCTTCTTTGTAGCATCAACATATCCTTTCCACATGGAAAGATACTTTGTCTTCTCCCCAGGAAGCAAGTTGATTATCTTATCAAATTGCGGACCTACACGAGCTATCAAGACATATCCTTTATCCTCAATCAGTTTCTTTAGTTTAGGAGGAATGTTATGACTTACATTATAGGGAGGATATTTCCCGTATTGATAAAGAGAAGATTTGTTCCAAAGACCACCATCATTTACAATGGTATCCATAACTTCCTTCTGATAATCGTCAACCAAAAAGGGTTTCTTAACTTTCAAAGCTGCATGATACAAGCTAAATAGACGGTCTATGTTGGTAGAGGATAAATAAACTACATTTGCATCATTATTCTGAAAGTGTTCAATAAATCTCTTTTGAAGATCACTTTCCTTCTCAGCCTCCTTGGTTATTCTAACAACGTTGGTTCCCTCGCTCACAACATAATCCACCTTACCCACATATTTTCTCATAAGATCAGGATATTTACCGCTCCTGAATCCATGAGTACGGAAATCGCCTGTATGATAGGCACTAAACCCTTTTGTCTTAATTTTGAAGGCATAGGCATCAAAGGCAGAATGATCAACATTAATAGGAGTTACTGTAAACGGCCCTATATGAAGCACATCGTATGGTTTGAACGTGTGAAAAGTATCAAGCCTTTCCTTTAACTTTGCATGTCGTTTATCCCTAAATGACAGACGTGATGAAAGCAATTTCTGTATTTTTACACCCAATGCGCCCATATAAATAGGAAGTGATTCTGGTAAATCAACGACACTCCCTATATGGTCGCCATGATAGTGCGTAATCAGCAGAGCACTTTTGGATAAATCACCATATGTTAGTCCTTCGACTTCTAAATCTCCTGTCTTGGGGCCTCCAGGTAATTCTTCGCCAAAATCAACGAACAAATGCCAGCCACCATATTCGTATTCTGTTACACAGCCACCTATCCGATGTGTTCCACGATGGATAGTAATGTTCATATGAATCTATGGACTATATTCTCTGTTTTTAAAACACTTTCTATCGCATCTTTACGATCTTTTCTAGCTTGTGTCATTTTCTCATAATTAAGGGCTATGAGAAGCTGTGGTTCTGGATCAACTATAAGTTTTTCAATATTATCAACTTTTGGAATAGGAAGTTCAAGATTTTTCTTTATCTTATAGAGTCTCTTATAATATTCTGTAAGATTATCTTTATTATATTGCAAGAACTCACGATAATTCCTAATTTGAGTTAAAATTTCTGGTTCACCTTCCATTTTTCTCAAACGATTATCTCCTATTCTTTTTAACTCTTCAAAGACAATTTTATTATTTTCTATCTTAACCATATCTATTCTTATAGTCTCATTTTCATTATCATGAAATCGATGAGCGAATTCTGAATCCAAATATACATCACGATGGGATATTATCAGATTGCCTTGTATAAATTTCTCCTTAGTTAACTCGCCACTTTCAGACTTGGAGTAATTGGCCTTAATGTTTTCTTTAAGCTGATCTACCTTAGTAAGCAGCCAGTCTTGGCAATCTTGATATAATGGAGAAATCTTCTCATTACCCTTTTTGTCTATGCTATGCCTATAAAATCTCTTGTCGGAAACATCATTATGTCCCAAATATTTAGGATGTGCTTTTGCTACAATACTGCCACTATTTCTGTCATAAGCAATTTCTGCCATTCTTCCACCATAGAAGTATACATCAATAATGTTTTTCTTCCTAATTTCAATATATAAACTATTGTCTTCTTTTAGAGGTTTCCACCATAAGGGTGCATTCTCCCCTTTTAGCAATGTATACAAATCATGATCTACTTTAATAAGATCAGGATTTAGCAAAGAAACTTTATTTTCCATATTAATATTTCATTTTTTTAATAATAATTCCATCTCATGTTTATAACACCACAATTCTCCATCATAGCCATGCTGAATAGATATTTTCATTCTTGAAAGTCTGGCCTTGATTTGAAGAGACCTGGCTTCGACTTTTGTGAGGAATACGACATTCTCATCACTTATCCATTCACCATTATCATTGTGAACCAGATGCCACTTTCTTTCTTCCTCTTTCGTTTCCATTAGGCATATTCAAATTTAGGAACATCTATGATCACATCTTCAGTCTCATCCTCATCATCCATTGTCGGAACAGCCAAGCGCACTTCATCGTCTCGCATCGTATTATCAACAAGAAGCGTCAGAGGAAAAATGTCGCTATCTTCATTCAGAATGGGATAACCATATTCATCAAACTCAGTCATAAAGGCAGAATCAATACCATAGACATAAATGTTTGGACTATTCTTATCCATTTCATGATTGACGTAAGGATCTTGTATTGCATCAAATGTATTTCCCTGGGTCAAATCCATTCCGTACATTAAGAACGGAGCTGCATCTTTTGATTTTGCCAACAATGCCATTATCTTGGAGCTTGCATAGAGATTCAGCGCATACTCGTTACGATAAGTTTCATGAAAATCATACTCAAACTCTTTGATGACATCACGAAAAGTCACGCCATCGCTTTTTCTCCTCCCTAAAGTATTGAAGTCGGAAGGGCTATAGTAATATTTCTTGGATAGTTCCTTCTCCATATGATTAGTTATTCTGGTGCAAATTTACAAAAATATAATGAGTCTACCTTCATTCATACAAATAAAATGTTGTTTACTCTTATATATCGTGAGTTTAGAGTTTTTTTATGACAGGATTTAAACCTTATTAACTAACACGGTTCGGATTTAACATACCGTAACGGAGAGTTGAATTATATAGATAAGTTTGGGCGCTAGGATAGTAATTATTTGCAAAACCTCCTTTTTTTAAGATTTGACACCATAATAGAATCAATAAACAAAGCCCACAAAAACGGAGCTCGTTTCTATGGGCTTATGATAATCACTCTTCTGCTTGTGAGTCTATCAGTCATTTTTGACTATCTTTATCTGTGCATCAACGACGTACATATCGCCATCAACACCAAGTCAAACACCTTATCTTTGGAGTTCATCGGAGATTTCTTGGATTCTGCGATTTTCTTCATCGTACGCTCCATTGATTCCTTGTGAAACTGATTCAAGAATGTCATTTCGTTTTTTATTTCTTCGTCCAAGTCTGGGTTTCGTAGAACATCGCCACGTAGCCACGAACTTTCAGGTTGTTACCGTCGAGCCAGATAGAACATTTGTAGGTCTTGCCGTTCTTGGGGTTGTAGATCTTGCCGCCCTCGTACTTATCACCTTTCTTCTTAAGACCTGTTAGGATGTTCACACCTATGAGTTTACGGCTTTGCATAGACTTGTCTGGGTTATGGACATCAAGTTGGCCATCGCCTTTCTTCAGCCAAATGATCTTTCCACACAGTTGGTCACCGTTTTGGTAGATTTCCACTTGTGAATCACCACCTTCAGTGACCCATTTTCCAATAACGCCCTGAGAATAGGCTACTGCTGACACAAACATCAGCACCATACTTAAAAGAACTTTTTTCATATCCTTCTTTTGCTATGTTTAGTCGAGGCCGAAGAGGACTTTCAGACCGCCATCAACACCAGAGAAGCCCATGAAGGCCAGTGAGAGCAGACCAGCAGAAAGCATCACAATCGCCATACCTTGCATGCCCTTGGGAATCTTCACCAACTCCAGTTGCTCACGCATACCGGCAAAGACCGTCAGTGCCAGTCCGAAACCAATGGCTGTAGAGAAGGCATAGACCACAGACTCCAAAAGGTTGTAGTCTTTCTGGATCACCAGGATAGCCACACCCAGCACGGCACAGTTGGTCGTAATCAGCGGCAGGAAGATGCCTAATGCCTGATAGAGCGCAGGCGACACCTTCTTCAGTATGATCTCCACCATCTGCACCAATGAGGCGATGACGAGAATGAAGGCGATGGTCTGCAGATACTGCAAGCCGAAAGCATCGAGCACATATTTCTGAACGAGCCAGGTAACAATGGTAGCAAGTGTCAGCACGAAGGCGACGGCTGCCGACATACCCAACGAGGTGTCAATCTTCTTAGATACGCCAAGGAACGGACAGATACCGAGGAACTGTGACAACACGATGTTGTTCACGAAGATGGCGCTAATGAAAATCAGTATATATTCCATGATTATACATTAAAGATTAAACATTAAACATTAAGCATTGCGCAGTTTATTGACGATCGCAATGAGGAAGCCGAGGGTGATGAATGCACCTGGAGGCAACACGAAGAGCAGAATATTATAGGTCTCAGGCAGCAAGGTCAGTCCGAAGATGGAACCATTGCCCAACAGTTCACGACAGATACCCAAGAGGGTGAGTCCGAGTGTGAAACCAAGACCAATACCAATACCGTCGAAGAGTGCAGCAACTGGTGAGTTCTTGGCAGCGAAAGCCTCCGCACGACCCAGGATCACACAGTTCACCACAATCAGCGGAATGAACAATCCTAATGATTTATCAACATCGGGCAGATAAGCCTTGATGACCATCTGGAGAATAGTGACGAAGGCTGCAATCACCACGATAAACACAGGGATGCGCACCTTATCAGGTGTGATCGACTTCAGACAAGAGATCACGAAGTTGGTGCAGATCAGCACAGCCATCGTAGCCAAGCCCATCGACATACCATTCATGGCAGAGGTGGTGGTGGCCAGCGTGGGACACATACCAAGCATCAGAACGAACGTAGGGTTCTCCTTAACGATGCCGTTTTTGATAATCTGTATTGCATTCATACGTTAATCCTCCTTTACTTGTTTGGTGGCACCTGTCTGTGCATCGACGGGTGTTGCCTTGTAAGCACTATAAGCATTGTTCACGGCGAGCAGGAAAGCACGGCTGGTAATCGTAGAGGCCGTAATGGCATCCACCTGACCACCGTCTTTCGAGACAGTCAACGGCTCCTTCGGGTCCTTTCCGATGATGTCGCCCTTCTCGCCCTTCTGGAACCATTTGTCAGCCTTGGCACCAAGTCCTGGGGTCTCAGCTTGTTCCAACAGTGTATAACCAAGGATCTTTCCCTCGGTGTCGAAGCCCACGAGCACTTTCAGATCGCCGCCGAAACCGCCAGTGGTGCTCTCTACAGCAGCGCCAAGATCCTTGCCCTGAGCGTCCTGCGTCTGATAGATGATATAGGTGAGTTCCTTGCCCTTGGCATCATTCTGCTTGACAGTATCGGTCTTGGCGACCTTGATGTCGCTGACACACATCACATTCTTGATACCGTCGGCAAGGGCCTTAGCCTTCTGCTCAGAGATCGGTCCCTCTGTGAGGTAGTTCACATAAGCGAGAATACCACCCATGATGACAGCTACTCCTGTGAGTACCAGCACCATATTCGTTAAAGATGATTCGAGTTTCTTCATAACTTTACTTTTTTACTCTTTTACCTTTTTACTTATTGGCCGGCACTTCACCGAAGCGCTTGGGTTTCACATAATTATTAATGAGCGGTGTGAACGCATTCATAATCAGAATGGCGAACGACATACCCTCAGGATAAGCGCCCCAGTTACGGATAACTACCGTGAGGATACCAATAGCGACACCATAGATAAGCTGTCCCTTCGGCGTCATCGGACTCGTGACGTAATCCGTAGCCATGAAGATAGCACCCAACATCAGACCTCCGGAGAAGATCACAGAGAAGGGATCTGCATAGACAGAATTAGACAAGTGGAGCAAACCGGCAAAAACAAACACTGTACCAATGATCGACACAGGGATATGCCAGGTGATGATCTTCTTCCACAGCATAAAGGCCAATCCGATGAGCAGTGCCAATGCACAGATCTCACCCATCGCACCAGCACCATCTGGATGATTACCGATGAAGAGTTCAAGTGACGAAGGCAGTTGATCTAACACAGATGCATCACCATTCTTGATAGCCCACTTCATAATAGAAAGAGGTGTAGCACCCGTCTCAGCATCCAGATAACTGCCAAGCTGACCTGCTTGAGGCCATGATGTCATCTGCGCAGGAAAGGCCACCAGCAGAGCAGCACGACCTACGAGCGCAGGATTGAAGAGATTGTTTCCTAGACCTCCGAAAGTCATCTTGGCTACACCGATAGCGAAAAGCGCACCAATGAGGATGATCCAGATGGGGAGGTTTGAAGGAAGGTTGAAAGCGAGGAGCAGACCAGTGAGGATGGCAGAGCCGTCCATGATGGTATTGCGTTCCTGCTTCAGGATATACTTGCTGATAGCCCACTCGAAGAATACGCAGGCTGCCACACTCGTTGCCGTTACGACAACAGAACCCAGGCCGAAATAGAAGAACGACACCAGCAGGGCGGGCATCAGTGCGATAATCACACCATACATGTTGCGCTCTACAGTATCAGTGCCGTGGGCGTGTGGCGATAACGATACAATTAATTTTCCCATTGTATTTTTACCTTTTTACTTTTTTACCTTTTTACTTTTTAGCAGCACGGCTGCGGATGATTCCCATGACTGTGCTCTTTCCCTGACGGATATTATCGAGCAACGGACGATGGGCAGGACAAGTGAACTGACATGAGCCACACTCGATACAGCTGACAATATCCTCCTGTTCGGCTCGCTCCCAGTTCTGTACTTCAGAGATATTCGCAAGCAGATAAGGCTCAAGTCCCATCGGACAAGCACCAACGCACTTGGCACAACGGATACAGGGCTGCGGCTCTTTGCGACGCGTCTCTTCGTCAGAGATCACCGTCACTGAGTTGGTTCCCTTACAGATAGGCACCTCTACAGAAGTCAGTGCCTTACCCATCATCGGGCCACCAGCCAACAGTTTGTTATCACCCTCAGGCATACCACCACAGGCATCAATCAAATCCTTCATAGGTGTTCCCATACGAACCAAGAAGTTGCCAGGGTTCTTGATCTTCTTTCCTGTCACAGTGGTATAACGCTCAAAGAGCGGCTTGTGCTTCATCACAGCCTCATAGACAGCATAGGCAGTACCCACATTCTGAACGATGGCACCCACATTCACAGGGATAGCAGGAGGTGCTGGCACCTGACGCTGGATCACCGCATCAACGAGTTGTTTCTCACCACCCTGCGGATAACGCTGTTTCAGAGGAACAACCTCTACATTGTACTTTGAGCCATTAAACTTCTCTGCGCATTTCTTGGTGAGCAGTTCGATGGCAGGCATTTTATTGGTCTCGATACCGATATAACCTGTTGTTACTTTCGCGCCCATCATCAGCAGTTCCAGACCAATGAGAATCTCATCGGCTTTCTCCATCATCAAACGGAAGTCGGCTGTGATATAAGGCTCGCACTCGACCGCATTAATAATTACACACTCTGCCTTGGCTGTGGGTGGCGGCGTCAGTTTGATAAAGGTGGGGAAACAAGCACCACCCATACCGACGACACCAGCATTTTTGATGCATTCAACAATCTTCTCTGGTGTAAGATCTGGATGGGCCTCTACGGTCTCCAACTTATCAGAGCGGTCAATACTCTCCTCCCACTCATCACCTTCAACATTAATAATAATAACGGGCTTACGATAGCCTGTGGCATCGATAGCAGTATCAATCTTGAAAACGGTTCCACTGACAGATGAGAAAATGGGGGCTGAGACAAAACCGCCTGCCTCTGCAATCATAGTACCAACCTTTACCTTGTCGCCTTTCTGAACGACGGGCTTAGCAGGCGCACCGATATGCTGAGAGAGGGGGAAGATAGCCTGCTTTGGCAGAGCTGCCACCTGAGTCACAGCCTCATGGGTCAGTTTATTCTCTTCGGGGTGGATTCCACCTATACTAAATGTTTTGATATTCATGCTTTTGCCTCCTCTTCTTTTTTAGGTTCTTTGGGTTTCGGTGCAGGAGCTGGCGTGGGGAAGTTCACATCGCGAATAGCCTTCGTCGGACAGACAGTCACGCACTTACGACATAAGCGACATTTGTTGAAGTCGATGTAAGAGCAGTTGCCTTCTACCGTGATGGCTCCGAAAGGACATTCCTTTTCACACTTACCACAACCGATACAGCTGACCTTACAGGCCTTCATCGACACAGCGCCTTTATCCTTATTGACACATGACACAAAGACTCTCCTACCCTTTGGCCCCTTCTTGCGGAGTTCAATGATGTTTCGAGGACAAGCCTTTACACAAGCACCACAAGAGGTACACTTCTCCTCGTCAACCTCAGGGATACCTGTCTCAGGATTAACCTTAATGGCATCGAACTGACAAGCAGCCTCACAGTCGCCACAACCTAAGCAACCAAAGCCACAGGCTGTCTCACCTGCGCCACAGGCATGCATGGCAGCACAAGTACGTAATCCTGCATACTCGGCAATGCGAGGACGATGCTCACATGTGCCATTACATCTCACGACGGCTACCATCGGCTCAGAATTGGCAATCGCCATTCCCAACAGATCAGCCACCTTTCCCATGGTCTCGGCACCACCAACAGGACAGAACAGTCCATCAAGGCTTCCAGCATCAGCACCTTTCACCAGTGCATCTGCCATTCCGCTACAGCCAGGGAATCCACATCCTCCACAATTAGCGCCAGGCAGTACTTCACCCACATGGGCAATGCGAGGATCCTCATAGACAGCAAACTTCTTGGAGGCGGCAAACAGCACGACTGCTGCTATCAAGCCGATAGCTCCTAAGACAATCACTGCAATCAAGATGAAATCCATAATGCTTATATTTGTTTTAGTTTTAATTGAAAATTCACTCAATAGAGAAAGCCATCCTCTGCTGAATCCTGTCACGCAGCAGATAAAGTATACCATAATACGGCACTAATGCCGAAAGAGCCGTCAAGGCTGCCATGCCTTCATCAGAAAACAACTTGAGCGCAATCAGAAGCACAGAAACCAGTATCAAGAACGGAAGCCCGAAGCCTAACAACAATGCTTTGTTTGCCACATCACGAGAAGCACAGACAGTCACACTATCGCCTACTTTCAATCGAGCGGCGTCACGCACATTCTGCACATCAACGATCTTCTCTTTCGATTCTGAAGCATGACAATGTCCAGCCACCTTACAGGCCGCACAAGCTGATGTCTGCAGAATCCGCACCTGCACACATCCATCGCTGATTGATTCAACAATACCTGAATGACTTATTTTAGTGCCCATGAGTTCATTTAAAAGTCTGCTTTTTGCAAACTCTACTTTACAATTGCAAAGGTACAAAATAATTGGGAATAAACAAGCTTATTTATTTTTTTTTCGCAAAAATAATCGTAATCGTTTGCAATTATAGAGGATTTTTTATACTTTTGCCTCGAAATAGAAAAAATATAAGTAATGAACACCAGCGAACAGACATTCCAACAGATCGAACGGGCTATCCGCAAGATTGCAGACAAGTTTCCTGTGAAGGAGGAAGCATCAATCATGACAGACATCCACATCCGTGTTACACAAGAGACGGGTGAAATGGTGGTCTATAATGACGAAGAAGCAGAGATTACCCGTTGTGTTATTGAACAATGGATCAATAACGCTGATAACAATTTCTATGACCAGATAGCATCCGTTATCAGGAAATGCCTCACGAAGCACAAGGATACGATTGAACAGATGTCTATCCTGAAGCCCTTCTCCTTTGTTCTAGAGAATGACGACAAGGAAAGTGTGGCAGAATTATATTTGGTGGATGACGAGACGGTCATCATTGATCCTGACTTGATGGAAGGACTGGATGAAGATCTGGATGCCTTCCTTGAGAAGTTGCTGAAAGACTAACTACTCAAAAGAACTCTCACGCATCAGGAACTTACGTGAGGAATCAATATAATAGACCTCTTCAAAATTGGTCTTATGCTTTGTTTTAGAATAATCTATCAAACGTATCTCGTAGTCGCTGGTAATTGAGAAATATTGGATAAACTCATCCGGATCTATCTCATCGCTTTTGTCTTCGATGGCATACAAGCAGAGCTTATCTACAGGTTTGAAATCATCGTCTAACGAGTATAACCACAAGGAATAAAGATGGGGCTGCTCATCAGCAGCTATGAGAATCAGTTTCGCTCCTATACTCTCTGGCAGACTTACGGCCTTCGGTTCATTACAATTCTGTAGTTCCATAAATGGAATGATCTCCTGTGGAATAGGTTTGAAAGCAGGTAGAAATCTGACATAATCCTCCGTATAGCTGATGGGAAGTGTTTGGAGATTCAAGCTGTCATAGAATTGTTTCAACGGATTATCAGATTCTTCCAAGTTGATACCCTGTAACTGCAGTTTCTCATTGATCTCTATATTCTTCACACTATCCAACTTATGTGACAGTTCTTCTGGCGACAACTGCTTCCTGCCACCACAAGATAGTAGCAGGAGCATCATCGCCAATATGACTGTCATTTGTTTCATCAGTTTGGAAATTAGAGCTTTATCTTTTTCTTTGCTATCTTACTCTCGTTCTGCAGACGGTCAAGCGCTGTTACTACATAAGTCCACTTCTCTTTTCCTTTCTCATAAGGAAGTTTATAGAAAGTTTCATTGGTAATCGTCATAATCTTCGACGGATCATTGATATCAACCTTTTCGTTTTTTGCAAAACGATAGACAACATATTTAACGGCTTCATCATCCCAGCTCTTTGCTGAAGGAGCTGTCCAGAACAACACATAGTCACCATCAATCCACATCGGCTTTAGCTTCTTCACCTTCTGAGGAGCTTTGCTGTCAATAAACGGCATCTCTGGCTGCAGAGCAGGATTTTTCCAATACACATTACGAAGGGTAGTTCCATAATTACCTACATTATCAACAACGGCCTTAGCATACCATAGTACAGATCCCTTTACATAAGGTAACTGCTTATGAAGTGTCATCTTTGCAGGCAATTGGTGAATCTTAGGATTATTTAAATCAGAAAACTTCACTGTACGTTCCACATCCTCTCCGATGATCAGTGGACGGTTACTTGCATATTGGTTCCACTCCCAATAAATCTGAGGCACACAATAGTCAAGCCAACCATTATTTACCCATAACAAGATATCGGCGTAAAGTTCATCGTAGTTCTGCAAACCATTTGTGTTACTTCCTATTGAAGAACTCTTCTTATTTCTATAGATGCCAAACGGTGATATTCCCACTTTCACCCATGGTTTAGTCTCGTGAATGGTCTTATAGAACTGCTCAATAAACAGGTTCACGTTATAACGGCGCCAATCATTCTGATCCTTGATGCCATTAGAATGGGCCCGAAAGAGTTCATCATCAGGAATACTCTCTCCTTTGACAGGATAGGGATAGAAATAATCATCCATGTGAATACCATCTACATCATAACGACTCACGATATCTTTCGCTACCTCGCAGATATAATCACGATTTTCAGCCATACCAGGATTCAGGATAAACTGTTCATCATATGCAAAACAGCTCATCGGCTTCCTGACAGCGATATGATTGCTGGCCAGTTGATGGGTCCCCTTGGTCTTTGCTCTGTAGGGATTAATCCATGCATGAAGTTCCATACCACGTTTGTGGCATTCCGTAATCATCCACTGCAAAGGATCCCAATAAGGCTGTGGTGCTACGCCCTGCTTGCCTGTCAGGAAACGGCTCCAAGGCTCAATCTTACTCTCATAAAGTGCATCACATTCCGGACGGACCTGGAAAATGATCACATTCACGCCATCTTTCTGCAACTCATCGAGTTGGTATGTCAGCGTCTGTTGCATCTTCACAGTACCCATACCTTGGAACTGTCCGTTGACACACTGGATCCATGCACCTCGCATCTCTCGTTTTTGAGCTCCTGCTGTCATCACCAGCAGAAACATCATTGTTAAAAGGAGTATTATTTTCTTCATCATTCGAATAAATTTTTCTTTTGTTTCTTGGCTTCCTCATAAGACAGCAGTTCTTTCTGTTGTAGCTGATAATCCTCACGCAGATGTTCGTACTTCTCAGAAAGTTCATGTTCCATCTGGTTCTGGTTATTCATCAGTTTGGCAGCAACAAGGGCATTCTGAGAGGCATCCTTCATCCAGACAACAGGACCAGCATAGACAGGCGCGATCTTTAAAGCTACATGCAACTCGCTAGTGGTAGCCCCACCAATCATGATAGGAATGTCAAGTCCAGCACGTTGCAGTTCCTTTGCCACATTCACCATTTCCTCAAGACTTGGTGTGATCAAACCACTAAGACCGATGATATCGACATTTGCTTCGATGGCTTTCTTCACAATCTGCTCAGCAGGTACCATCACGCCCATATCGATGATTTCATAGTTATTGCAGGCCATCACCACCCCGACAATATTCTTACCGATATCATGAACATCACCCTTCACAGTTGCCAACAGCACCTTTCCTGCACTGGTAGCTCCTTCCGTTTTCTCTGCTTCAATATAGGGTTGAAGGATACCGACAGCCTGTTTCATGGTACGAGCAGTCTTCACAACTTGTGGCAGGAACATTTTTCCTTCACCGAAACGTTGTCCTACTATATTCATTCCTGCCATCAAAGGTCCCTCAATGATATCTACCGCATGCGAATAATGCTGCAAAGCTTCCTTCAAGTCGTTTTCCAGATAATCACCAATCCCCTTTACCAATGCCTCTATCAAGCGTTCTTCTACTGAGAGGTTACTATATGCCTCAACATCTTTAGATGATTCAGACTGACCTGAGGTACTTGTTTCATTCTGCTCAGCAGAGAGACTACTTGCCAAAGCAATCAATTGCTCTGACGCATCTTCTCGTCGGTTCAGGATGACGTCTTCGATGACATCTAGTTGTGCTTGAGGTATATCTGCGTATGTAACTTTCGATGAAGGGTTTACGATACCAAAGTCCATACCATTCTTAATAGCATGATACAGGAAGACAGCGTGCATCGCTTCACGGATATAATTATTCCCACGGAACGAGAAACTCAGGTTACTCACGCCTCCGCTGATATGTGCACCAGGCAGATTCTGCTTGATCCATCCCGTAGCCTTGATAAAGTCTGCCGCATAACTGTCATGCTCAGCCATACCAGTAGCCACAGCCAAGACATTGGGGTCAAAAATGATATCAAGCGGATTCATGCCTACCTGTTCTGTCAACAAACGGTAAGCCCGTTCCGCAATCTCAATGCGACGTTCATAACTGGTAGCTTGACCTTGTTCATCGAAACACATCACCACAACAGCCGCACCATAACGCTTTACGTCACGGGCATGTTCCAAAAACTTGGATTCACCTTCTTTTAAGGAAATAGAGTTGACGATACTCTTTCCCTGCACACACTTCAAACCAGCCTTGATGACTTCCCAGTCAGAAGAGTCTATCATCACTGGTACTTTTGCGATGTCGGGTTCGGCGGCAATACGGTTCAGGAAGTTCACCATCTCGGTCTTAGCTTCAAGCAGACCATCATCCATATTAATATCTATCACAAGGGCACCGTCAGCCACCTGCTTCCTGGCTATGCTCAGAGCCTCGTCATAGTTCTTCTCTTTGATGAGCCGCAAGAATTTTCTGGAACCTGCTACATTACAACGCTCACCCACATTGATAAACTGCACCTCTGGAGTAACGTCAAGTAGTTCAAGACCAGAGAGCCACATCGTCTGCGTCTTTTCTATAGGCTGGTGAGGTTGTTTTCCTACAACCAAGGGGCAGTATGCAGCAATAAACGTCTCATCTGTACCACAGCAGCCGCCAATGATGTTTACCAGTCCTTCATCCACCAGTTCACCCATCTTTGGCGCCATTGTCTCTGCTGTCTCGTCATAGAGTCCAAGCGAGTTTGGTAAACCAGCATTTGGATAGGCTGAGATATAATAAGGTGCACGTCTTGCCAATTCCTTCAGGAACGGTTTCATCTGAGTGGCACCGAAAGAGCAGTTCAGTCCAATAGAAAAAATAGGATAATTACTGACACTCGCCAGAAAGGCATCAAGCGTCTGACCACTAAGGGTACGACCAGCCAAATCACTGACGGTTACAGATAGCATGATAGGTATCTCACGTTGACGTTTTGCCATCACCTGCATGGCTGCATCTATAGCCACTTTCGCATTCAGCGTATCAAAGATAGTCTCGATGAGGATAGCATCCACCCCACCCTCCATCAGGGCATCCATCTGTTCCTGATAGGCAGCCAGCAGTTCATCATAAGTCAGATCTCGCGCTGCAGGATCACTGACGTCGGGTGACATCGAACAGGTCTTATTGGTCGGACCAACGGAACCAGCAACAAAACGAGGTTTCTCCTCAGAACTATACAGATCTGCTGCAGCACGAGCCAACTTTGCACCTGCCAGCGCCATTTCATAAGCCTGTTCCTCCAGACAATAATCAGCCTGAGAAATACGCTGGCTACTGAATGTATTGGTAGCGATGATATCTGCGCCTGCCTCCAAATACTGATAGTGAATGGAAGAGATAACGTCGGGACGTGTGATGGAGAGAACATCGTTATTACCCTTCAACTGACCTGTCAGATGTGTAAAACGGTCACCATGGAAATCCGCTTCCGTGAGACCGTAAGTCTGTATCTTCGTACCCATCGCTCCATCGAGGATGAGTATCCTTTCTTTGATGATATCGTCTAGTTGCTTCATTTATATACTTTCATCGCCCTATCCATCTCCCTGCGGTCCTCTTTTTCCTTCAAGGTCTGGCGCTTATCAAATACCTTTTTACCCTTACAAAGGGCTATATCCATCTTGGCCCGACCCTTACTGTCAATAAACACAAGCAGCGGGACAATGGTGTAACCCGTTTGCTTGGTAGCACTTTCTAAGGCTCGGATTTCTTTCTTGGTCAACAACAGTTTCCTGTCACGCTTCATTTCGTGATTGTTATAGGAACCATAGAAATAAGGACTGATGTTCATGCCCTTTACCCACAGTTCACCATTCAATACCACGCAATAAGTATCAACCAGACTAGCCTTACCGAGTCGAATACTTTTAATCTCCGTTCCTGTCAAGACAATACCAGCTGTGTAGGTCTCAATGAAGAAGTATTCAAACGAGGCCTTCTTATTCTTTATCTGTACAGGACTTTTTTTCCTGAGTTGTTCCTGTTCCTTATTCATCTTTACTTGATCGTAGCAAATTTCTCAAGATGATCGTCAATATAGTGAGCGATATCTTCCACCCATTCCTCTTCGTTCTCCACGAACTGATCATCCAGGTCATCAAAATCAGGGAACTGTTCGAAGAGCGCCATAAACTCCTCATCACTGCACTCCTTCTCAATCTCTTCACAATGTTTAAGCCACAAGGTATGGGCATCGTATATCAGCTTGGAAGGACCACGCATCTCCCAAAAACGAAGCACTTTAGCCAACGGATTCTTGAAGATGAACGGACCATAGCCATTGTGAATCAGTTGCACGAAGCCACCATCCATTACCTCCTGATGCAGGATATCCCATGCCAGAAGTGTCATTTGATCAGCATTCAACTCAGCCATTGTCTCTGGCGTCAGTTCTCCACCTATGGTGTCATAGATAGCTTTGACAAACACATTCACAAAAGCATCCATACCTTCCATAGCTGCCTGTTGCAGATCAGCATCTTTTACGATCACTTCTTTCATCATCTCTAACTTTAAGTCAGTTCATAAACACCTGATGGCAGCTGGCGACGCAGTACCTCAAGTTTCATATCTTTTCCTGGCACGATACCATAGCTTCTAAGAATTGTCTCTACGGTCTTACGGGCCAGTTCTGGATGGTTATTCTCTTCGCTGAGATGACAGAGCCAGACATGCTTCAGTTTTTCTGTCATGTTATTTGCCAGAACATCGCCACAATCTTTGTTTGACAGATGGCCTGTATTGCTGAGAATACGTTTCTTCAGATATTCAGGGTAAGGACCACTGATCAACATCTCCTCGTCGTGATTGGCCTCTATCACCAAATAATTGGCATGTGAGATACTTTCACGGATATCTTCTGTGATACTGCCCACATCGGTAATTACGACAAATGTGATGTCTTCCACCTGTATCTCATAACCCACATTTTCACTGGCATCATGAGGCACATGAAAAGGCCTTACCAGAAAGTCTCCCATCTGTATGGGCTCACCCACCACAACCTCTTTCTTCATCTCATCAGCCACTTTTCTTGTCACACAATAGTTGTGATCTATGCCCTTATGCACCTTTTCCGTTGCATATATAGGCACCTTGTATTCGTAGCTGAAAGAACCCACCGACTTGATATGATCTGCATGGTCATGGGTTATCAGCACCCGATGTACCTTCGAGAGCTGTATGCCATACTCCTTACAGGATTTCTTTAGTGAACGTATGCCTACGCCGATATCTATTATCAAGCCGTCGGTTGCAGTACCAAGATAATAGCAATTACCGCTGCTACCACTTCCAAACGATATGAATTTCAACATGTCTATTTTGATATTTTCGTGCAAAGGTACAAAAATTTATGCGAAAATGTTGGCTTTTCACATAAATTATATCTTAGAATGGCATTCCTACCGCGAAATGAAAAGCAAAATCCCGACTGAAGTCTGGGTGAATTAGCGGATAATGAGCTTCATCCTCCGTCTGGTAAGCAGGATTGATAGCCTTCATACCACAATCGAAACGTAGTACAAAATAGTCGAAATTGAGACGCAAACCAAGACCATAACTTACGGCAAGATCCGTTATCAGGCCTTTCCATGTGAACTTTCCACCAGGCTGCTCTTCATAATCTCGGAGTGTCCAGATATTACCTGCGTCTATGAAGGCTGCACCATTGAACTTCCAGAACAAATGGGTACGGTACTCCAGATTCAGGTCTAATTTCAGATCACCAGTTTGAGTAATGAAATTAATGCGACCGTCTTTATCTTTATAACGTCCAGGACCTAAACTTCTTACCGTCCAACCTCTCACACTGTTTGCACCACCAGAAAAATAACGTTTCTCAAAAGGCAACACAGTTGAGTTACCATAAGGATATGCCACACCAAGTCCGATATGGAACACCAGCTGATCCTTCTTCCTAGGTCCTAATAAGTTACGGGAGAAATCCACATCTCCCTTCACATACTGAGCATATGCAATACCAAACACCTTGTATTGTCCATTACTGTCCTTAGATCCACCAAAGATGGTACTACACAATCCCAACAAGTTTCCTGCTGTTTCTAGATTTGTCTTCAGAGCCAATCTTCCATTATTATAAGAATAACCAAAGCCCATCTTCATGATGAACAGGTCTTCGTAATTATAACGAAGGATAGCATTCGAGTTTGTCGTATTATCAAGATACTCTTTCTTAAATGTCTCACTGATCCATGGCATAAACACATAATTCAAATCGAGCACATCGAAACGATAGCTATCAAGACGATTCTGCTTTCTCCATTGGTACCCCCAACCGGCAGAGAGTACACGACGATGGAACTCAGGACGATCCTGAGAGTCATACATCACAAACACCTCACTGGTAGCATTATTACGCTTACGACTTTCTGCGCTAAGGAAAGGAACGATAAAACGAGGAAAGGTCAATCGCCCTTCAATACTATATTCGAAAAAGTCTTGGTTACTATAGCCCTCCAAACCACGAATCGCTTCATAGGCACCACGCACCTTCATCGTGAAGGTCTCCGAACCTCTGAATATATTCCGGTTCTGATAAATCAAAGAGATCGCAGCGCCGAGGTCACCAGATGTATTTGTTCCCTCAGGTTGAAAACTGATGGTAGATGGTTTGTTGGTCTGAATCTGAATCCTCGTATCCAACAAGGTGGTATCTGCCACTGGCAGGAAACTAATATTTGTATATCTCACAGCTCCCAATCGTCCAAAGTGATTATAGGTACGTTGCAACTGTGTAGAAGAATAAGGCTGTCCTGTAGTAAGAAAAGTATTTTCTTTGAGTACAGAAGGACGCAAATGAATGACAGAATCATTCTGGGTACCACTCTCATAACTGATATTTCGGATCCAATAGCGACTGTGAAGTGTATCATTCGCCTCACTGTTGGCACGATAAGAGTGCAGTACCATCGTCAATCCTACCTCATGACGGGTCGTGTCTTTATGGGCCCGATATGTGATGAACTCCTTATGGAATCTGAAATAGCCTTGATCCTGTAAAAATGTCGTCAACTGTGAACGTTCTGTATTCAGGGCATCTGTACTAAACTGCAAACCATTATGAAGCAACGGCTTTAGTGGAGCAATCAGTCGTGCTATCACAGAATCATGAATTTCCGTTGAATAGTCATTAATATAATAAGGTTGACCAGGATGCAACACATAAAGTGCATCTATCTTTCGTTTGTGAGGATGAACGAACAATTCCACCCGTGCATCTATATAGCCTTTATTTTGGAGTGCCAACTGTAGATCCTTACAGGTTTGGCTGGCCAGTAAAGTATCATAAATTACTGGAGCTTCACCCATCTGACGTAAAGTACGGTTGATCCAAGAACTGTCTTTACCTGCCATCGCATAGACACCAAGTGGAATCTTTATGGCAGAGAACCAACGTGCGTTTCCCGTCTGGCGCACGTAACTTTTCATTTGAGAAGGGTTGATGTCCTTATACTTCCCATCGGTCATCACCTTTACCTTATCCAACATATAGGCATCTTCAGGTAGGTGACGTGAAACCGAACAGGAACCTAACAGCAAGGCACCTGTCAGAAGCGTAAAATATGACCATTTTATAGGTATCTTCATCAACATTCTTGTTTGTAAGTTGCAAAATTACGAAAAAGTTCTTAACTTTGCATCGGAATTAACGACTTTTTTGAAAATGATCAGTAAAAACCAGCAAAAGTTTATCCGTCAACTCGAACAGAAGAAATATCGCAAACGTGAAGGACTGTTTGTAGCAGAGGGCACGAAGGTGGTTGGTGACCTTTTAAAACGCTATACACCTGAAGCTATATACTCTACGCTACAATGGCAGGCACCAGATGGCATATCTCCACAAATTGTTACTGATGAGGAACTGCAACGTATCAGTTTCCAACAGCATCCTCAACAGGTTCTTGCCCTCTTCCCGATTCCTTCACAAGCAGGTGATTATCCGCAAACTTTGCTCAATGAACAGACATTGACACTGGCACTTGATGGCGTACAGGATCCAGGAAATCTTGGTACGATTATCCGAATTGCCGACTGGTTTGGTGTCAATACACTAATTTGTAGCGAGGATACTGCTGATGCTTGGAATCCCAAGGTGGTACAGGCCACAATGGGTAGTTTGGCTCGCGTCAACATTATCTATACCTCACTCACTACACTGCTGGATTATCTGCCGGACAACTTTCCTGTCTATGGCACCTTCTTAGATGGTAAGGACATCTACGCAGAACAACTCACTTCCGGTGGACTGATTATTATGGGTAACGAAGGAAATGGTATCTCTGAAGAAGTTCGTCAACGTGTGAACCACCATTTGCTCATACCGAACTTCCATCAAGGAGAAACAGCCGACAGTCTAAACGTCGCTATCGCTACAGCTATCACTTGCAGCGAATTCAGACGGCGGTCTGCTCGTGGATAATCACCTTGATTTTAGAGATACGATGTCCATCGAGTTCAGTTACTTCAAAGGTATAGTTTTGGAAATCAATTCGTTCATGCAGTTCGGGGAAATCGCCTTTAATCTCCAATAACAGTCCTGCTAAGGAATCTGCATCACCTTGTACTTCCTCAAAAGTCTCGTCATCGAGATCAAGGATTTTATAGAAATCACTTAACAATGTCTTACCTTCAAAAATATAGGTATTGGCATTGATGCGAGTGTAAGGTTTTACTTCCTCGTCATATTCATCATTTATCTCACCAACAATCTCTTCTAGAATATCCTCAAGAGTAATGATACCACTGGTACCCCCGAACTCATCAACAACAATAGCAATATGCACTTTGTTCTCTTGAAAATCACGTAACAGATCATCGATTTTCTTCGTCTCTGGCACAAAATATGGCGGACGAATCAGTGACTGCCATCGGAAATTAGAAGGCTTCGACAGATGTGGTAGCAAGTCTTTGATATACAGAATACCGCGAATATTATCAATCGACCCTTGATAAACAGGAATACGAGAGTAATTGTTTTCAACAACACACTTCAATACATCAGCGAAAGAGGTACGGAATTCAAGATCTATTACATCCTGACGACTGGTCATCACTTCCTTGGCTGTCTCGTCACCAAAACGAACAATACCCTCTAGCATGTTTTTCTCTTCCTTCAATTCATTCTCATCTGTCAGTTCCAAAGCCTGTTCTAGATCATCAACACTGAGCACATGGTTTTCTTTCTGAACCACCTTTTCTGCCAACATGCCAGAACGCAATAAAATAGAGGAAAGCGGATAGAAGATTTTCCGCAGGGCAATAATACCAGGAGCAGAGAAACGACAAAAAGCCAAGGGATGTTGTCCTGCATAGACTTTAGGCATGATCTCACCAAAAAGGAGTAAGAGGAATGTAAGCAATATCGTGATGACAACGAACTCCAGCCAATATGCCATACCAAAATCTATGACATGGGCAATAAAATAGTTAGCCAACATGATAATGGTAACATTTACCAGATTATTGGTAATCAGAATTGTGGCTAAAGTACGTTCAGATTCCTCTCGCAATTCCTTAATCTGACAGTCGCAATCATTTCGCTCTTCATCAAGTTCATTCAAATCGTTAGGTGAGAGTGAAAAAAAGGCAATCTCTGATCCAGAGGCATAACCAGAGAATATCAAAAGAATACACGCAAGTACCCCGGCAATAATCACACCAGTAGTGGGTACTATAAACTGTACTTCGCTAAATATTTGTTGAAGATAGTCCATTGTTAGAACGGAAGAGCCTCGTCGGGCTTATTGTCGGGCTCAGGTACAGCTACAGGTTCATTAACAGTCGAAGATGTAGCTGGTTTAGGAGAAAGTAGTTCCATATTATCGGCCCATATTTCTGTAGCATAACGACGCTGGCCCTGTTTGTCATCATAAGAGGTATAACGGATACGACCTTCAATATACAGTTTGTCGCCTTTATGCACATATTTCTCAACAATTTCAGCTAATCGACGCCAGAGAATAACGTTATGCCAGTCAGTATGATCTGGTACCTGAGTACCATTCTGCAGTGTATAACCACGCTCAGTAGTAGCCAGACGCAAACGAGCCACAGCTACACCTTGATCTACGTATCTCACCTCGGGATCTTGTCCCACATTTCCAATCAGCATCACTTTATTCATATAGCATCACATTTTAGCCTTACCTAAATAACGAAATCTGAAGTTCTTACCCTTTGCAGATGGGAACTGACTGCGATCATCAACGCGCTCACGCAGATGGTCGACAATACGCTCATAGCAGTCTATGCCAGACTCTGCTTTTACACATGCAGTGAATTCTGTATCTCGATATTGGAACTTTCCAGTTCCAGGAACCAACAACACACGCTTGAAATCAAGTGTTCCTTCATACCAACCAGGACAGATTTCACTCAAACGATTCAACACAGGTGATGTATGCTTTGGCAATGGATTCTCAGGAGTGTGAACAGCTTTTTTCTCCTTGAAATCCTGCATCGTTAAAGCATCGGTTTTGATAATAATGAAATAGACACGGGGATGTATCTTATATCGCTTTGGGTAAAACACATCGCTGGCCACATACTCGCGGATGTCAGCTTCTAACTCTGGATCTACTTCAATCTCATCAATACTTCTTAAAAAGTCAATAGCATCATCTACTGTAGAAACGAGCGTTTCACGGTCAAAATATCTTAAATATAAATTCATTTGAAAATGTTGTTTTCCTATAAGAGCGGAAAACGGGACTCGGACCCGCGACCCCAACCTTGGCAAGGTTGTGCTCTACCAACTGAGCTATTTCCGCATAATACAAATAAATATGTGAAGAGGAGGAGACGAATAAAAAAGAGTGCCCAGAACAGGACTCGAACCTGCACGCCTCGCGGCACACGCACCTGAAACGTGCGCGTCTACCAATTCCGCCACCTGGGCATTTAACCATTAAAGACAATCCTTAATGACTCTTTTTTGTTCAACATGTGGAGCGGAAAACGGGACTCGGACCCGCGACCCCAACCTTGGCAAGGTTGTGCTCTACCAACTGAGCTATTTCCGCCTTTTTCATTCAGAAATAATACATTCTAAAAGGCATTTCTCTAAATGCGAGTGCAAAGGTAATGCTTTTTTTTGAACTGACAAACTTTTCGAAGATTTTTTTTCGAAAAATATGCTAATCCATCCGATTTTTATAGTCTTCGAAGCCAAATTCGCGTAAAATCATCAACTCACCGTTGCTTTTCTGCATACCAATGGCAGGATGAGAGATGCCATTAAACATGTTTGTCTTGACTGTCGTATAATGAATCATATCTTCAAAAATCACTTCTTCGCCGACCTCTAAAGCATGATCGAAACGCCAATAGCCCATAAAATCGCCACTCAGGCAACTATTTCCCCCAAGGCGATAGGTAAAATCTGTATCTGATTCATCTTGATGAATAGCACCTCTTACCTCAGGGAAATAGGGCATCTCCAAACAATCGGGCATATGGCAGGTAAAACTGACATCAAGAATTGCAGTCCGAATCCGATGATCTTCCACAACATCTACAACATGGGCTACTAGTGGACCTGTCTGCCAGGCAAAGGCACTACCTGGCTCCAGAATTACCTTCAACCAAGGATAACGACGATGGAAATCCTGCATCAGCGAAATCAGCAGCTCCACATCGTAGTCCTTACGTGTCATTAAATGTCCACCTCCAAAGTTGATCCACTCTAATTGAGGGAACCAGGGTGAAAATTTCTCTTCGATATGTGCTAAGGTCCTCTGAAACACATCTGCCCCACTCTCACAATGACAATGACAGTGGAAACCTTTAATATCCGATGGTAACTGCTTAGGTAGTTTTTCTGCAGAAATACCAAAACGCGTGCCTGGAGCACAGGGATTATAGAGTAGTGTCTCTATCTCAGAATATTCCGGATTCACACGCAAGCCATATGACACACCTTTGGTCTGATCATGAAAACGCTCATATTGCGACAAGGAATTAAAGGTGAGATGTGAAGAACAAGCCGCAATCTCAGGAAACTCCTCATCGGTATAAGCTGGTGAATAAGTATGGGCAGGAGCACCAAATACCTCGTAAGCTAGACGAGCCTCTGACAACGAACTAGCAGTGGTGGCATGGATATACTCACGAAAGATCGGGAAGGTCTTCCAAAGAGCAAATGCCTTAAAGGCAAGGATAATCTCTATATCGGCTTTCGCCGCAATATCAGCAATAAACTGGAGATTGCGGCGAAGTTTTGTTTCCTCAATAATATAAATAGGTGTAGTCATTATTCTTTCTTTAGCGGAATAAGTACACTAAATGTACTTCCTTCGCCTTCGACTGATTCTACAGTACAGTCACCACCATTCTTTCTGGCAAAGTCCTGACAGAGCTGGAGACCAAGACCAGATCCTTCTTCACCACCTGTTCCATAAGTGGTTTCTCCTTTATGGAAGATGGAACCCAATCGATCGGCAGCAATACCCACACCATGATCTCTGACACTTACCTTGGCGAAATCACCTTCTGTCGTCATCATAATGTCGATGGAAGAACCTTCTGGTGAGAATTTTACGGCATTCGACATGAAGTTACGTACTACCGTCTTGAGCATATCATTATCCGCCCGAACGATAATCGGAGAATCGGAATGTACTAAATTGAGTTTGATATTTTTGGTTTGGGCAATCATCTCGAAGATATCCACCACACCTGGAATGATGTCATTCAGATCGAGATCCTGGGTAACCACTGTCAATCGACCAGTCTGACTCTTTGTCCACTTCAATAGATTATCGAGTAGGTCGTGTACTTCCTCTGATTCCTTATTTGCTTTATCAAGCAATTCAAAAAGCTCAGGTCCGACAGTCTCTTGTGACACAGAGGCAACAACCAGATTCAGCACCATACGGATACTTGCCATAGGAGAACGTAGGTCGTGAGCAATCACAGAATACATCTTATCACGGTTACTCAACGTAGCACGTAACTCAGCATTCTGCTGTTCAATAATACGCTTGGCAGCAACAAGGGAGATCTGTTGCATCACACGCATCACCAACTCTTCCTTGTTAAACGGTTTTGTCAGGAAGTCGTTTGCGCCTACCTGGAAACCATGTACAAGGTCTGCAGGCGTATTCAAAGCTGTTAGAAAGATAATAGGAATCTCCTTGGTCTCATCGTCCTTCTTAAGAATAACAGCAGTATCGAAACCGCTGATGTCAGGCATCATCACGTCCAACAGAATCAGGTCAGGATGTTCCTTCTTCGCCATCTCGATACACGAGGTACCATTATTGGCAGTACATACCTGAAACTTCTCGTTGGTCAAGAGGATCTTTAACAACAAGACGTTACTGACAACATCATCGACAATAAGTATTTTATACTCACTCCGGTTTATTTTC
>CADCBZ010000054.1 GCA_902799765.1 uncultured Prevotellaceae bacterium | reverse complement strand
AAAAAACAAAGCACGGACTACCATCACAAGTAGTCCGTGCCATCAATATGATTTACTTACTCTGTTCAAGAGCCAGTGTACGGGTTGGCTGATCGCAAACCTCTGTTGGACCCCAGTACTGGATTGGACCAGGATATACATAAGCAGTCTCACGAGCCCAACGATCACGCTGTGCAGCGAAAGCCTTGAATGGAGCACCATCGAGCTCTACGAGAGCCTTACGGATTACAGGCTTCATCTCACCTGCACGCTTCTCCATGTTCATCATCATAGTGATGGGCACACCACCAGCGATCCACTGCTCAGCAGGAGCTGTTGTGTTCTTAACGATAGCCATGTAACCAGTCTTGCCGTTAGCAATCAGCTGGGCAGCTGATGTACCAAGAGCGTAGCAGTAGTCGGCATCGAAGTTAGAAGGAGCAGCGCAACGTCCCTCGTAACCGAAGAAGTGGTGCTGAGCAGAGAACTTACCAGCATACTTGCCTTCCTTCTTCATCTTCTCGAGCTTCTGAGCTACCATTGTAGAGAGCAGCTTCTCAGTCTCGATCAGTGATACCTGTACGTTTCCGTGTGGGTCACGGTCGAGAGCCAGCTGACGGGCAACACCTGTAGGCAGGCTGTTGAATACAGCGAGGTTCTCCTCAGTGAGGTGAGCCTTTACGAAGTCGATTGACTCGTGGCGATCGAGGTTCTTTGCCTCAGGCAGAGCGAGGACATCGTTCAACTGGGCAATCAGTTTCTTAATAGCGGGGATGAACTCGATAACACCCTCTGGGATGATAACAGTACCGAAGTTGTTACCATCAGCAGCACGCTGACAAACAGCGTTAGCGATGTATGTAACGATATCGTCGAGGCTCATACCCTTCTGCTCGATCTCCTCAGATACGAGGCAGATGTTTGGCTGAGTCTGCAGAGCGCACTCCAGAGCGATGTGAGATGCTGAACGACCCATTACCTTAATGAAGTGCCAGTACTTACGAGCTGAGTTACAGTCACGCTCGATGTTACCGATCAACTCAGAGTAAACCTTACAAGCAGTATCGAAACCGAATGAAGTCTCAATCTGATCATTCTTCAGGTCACCGTCGATGGTCTTCGGACAACCAATCACCTGCACACCATAGTTCTTAGCAGCATAGTACTCAGCCAGCACACAAGCGTTGGTGTTAGAGTCGTCACCACCGATAATAACGATAGCCTTGATGTTGAGTTCGCGGATAATCTCGAGCCCCTTCTCGAACTGATCAACCTTCTCAAGCTTTGTACGACCAGAACCGATGATGTCGAAACCACCCGTGTTACGGTACTCGTCGATGATCTCCGGAGTCAGCTCCATGTAGTTGTGATCAACAAGACCGCCAGGACCCAGGATGAAACCGTAAAGGCGGTTCTCGGGGTTCAGTTTCTTAATCTGATCAAAAAGACCGGTAATCACGTTGTGTCCGCCAGGAGCCTGACCACCAGAAAGGATGACACCAACGTTCATCTTCTTGGTGTTGGCCTCTGTAGCAGGCTCAAACTCTACGATAGGCATACCATAGGTATTCGGAAACAGCTTTTTGATCTCTTCCTGATCACCAACACTCTGGGTAGCCTTACCCTCCTTAATTTTCACAGCACCCTGCAGAGCCTTCGGCAACTTTGGCTGATAAGCGGCTCTCGCGATTTGCAATGCACTTTTTTCCATAATTAATTTGTTGTATTTTGAAAGATAGTTGTTACTGTCGTGCAAAATTAGTGGATTTTTGTCAGAAATACGAAAGAAAAACATCGAAAATCATCATTTTAATATTTTTTGGGGAAGAAACACTTGCAATCTCAAAAAAAATGATTAACTTTGCTAAGTAAAAATGCTAAATAACATTCAAAAGGAGGAAATACATTATGACGAACAAAAGAACACTTAAGAAGGCAATTAACATGATTTGTGAGGAATTATTTGCTGAAGGCGTGGCTATTTCACTTTACGGTCCACGTCCCAAGAAAGATGTTGAGGCCTTACTATTTTCCATTGTAAAAATGCAAAACAACTACATTACACGCGTATCTCACCCCGAGCCCGGCATGAGTGCCAAGGCCTATTATAAGGATTTGCGAGAGAATTTCAGTGCACAGGTCGGTGAGATTACTGATCAATTGAACTCATAGTCTTATGTGGCAACAATTCTGTAAGTGGCTGTTATATAAGCGCTGGGGATGGACCACAGATATTACGGAGGATCATCCCGACAAATACATCATCTGTCTGGCTCCCCACACCAGCAACTGGGACTTCATCCTTGGACAGCTCTATTCCGGTGCCAGAGGCATGCAGAGCAATTTTCTGATGAAGAAGGAATGGTTCTTCTTCCCCCTCGGCATCCTGTTCAAGCGACTGGGGGGCATCCCTGTGATCCGTCAGAAGAAAACCAGCATGACAGACAGTATGGCTGAGGCAGCAAAGGCAGCTAAGACTTTCCATCTGTGCATCACCCCTGAGGGCACACGTTCTGCTAATCCAGACTGGAAGAAAGGATTCTATTTCATCGCCTTGAAGGCAGGACTCCCCATCCTGCTCTACGGCGTCGATTACGAGAAGAAATTAAGGCCGACATGCGGGAAATCAAACTGTATTTCAAGGACTTTAAGGGGAAGAAGCCCGAGAAATTCACGATTGGAGAGTTATCATGAAGAGAATCACAACATTTATCCTTGCTGCCTTGACAGCTATCTCTGTCTCTGCCCAGCAGGATATCATAAAACAACTAGACAATTACTTTAAGGGATATCGTACCACAGGACAGCGCATCCGTTCAAATGCCCATCTGCAGAGTCTTGAGATCAACGACTCGTTGCGCACGATAGAAGTCTGCGCTGATTCGCATCTGGGAGAGGCCTGTTTCACACCTGAAGCGGTAGATCATATATATAATAATGTATTAGGTCTGATGCCCGACAGTTGTCAGGATTATCAGCTGAGTATCAAGACTGGTGGTTGGGAACTTCGACAGCTGGTTCCTCCACGCCTTCTAAGCACCCCCGAACCTTCTCGTGTCTGGGGTAACATCAACTATGAAGGTCAGCCCTGGGTAAAGAACGCCTCCTTGCCTTACACCATCACCAACGGTCTTCAGAACCGTCATCTCTGTGTCTGGGCGAGTCACGGCATCTATTTCCATATCGCCGATAGCATATGGAGATGGCAGCGTCCCCCACTCTTCGGTACCCGTGAGGATCTGTTCACCCAGACCATCGTTGTACCCTATCTGATTCCGATGTTGGAACGCGCTGGTGCCATCGTGTTTACTCCCCGCGAGCGCGACTGGCAGCGACATGAGGTAATTGTTGATAACGACACGCCCCGAAGCAACAGAGGTATCTATCAGGAGACTCAAAGCATACATCACTGGGAGAAAGCCGACTCTGCAGGCTTTGCCTTCCACGACGGTGTCTATTTCGACGGTGAGAATCCGTTCCTGGCAGGCACCGTGCGTCAGGTAAAGACGGTAGAGCACGCACGTCATGAGAGCCTCGCCACCTATCTGCCAACCATTCCGGAGGCAGGTCGTTACGCTGTCTATGTCAGTTATCAGACCGTCCCCGGCAGCATCGACGATGCCCACTACACCGTATGGCACAAAGGTATCGCCACCGAGTTCCGTGTGAACCAGCAGATGGGCGGTTCCACCTGGGTCTATCTGGGTACATTCGACTTCGATGCAGGCAGCAGCTCCCAGAACTGCGTCACACTCAGCAACCTCAGTGAGCACGAGGGTATCGTTACCGCCGATGCCGTACGCTTCGGAGGCGGCATGGGTAACATCCGCAGAGGCTATACCACCAGTGGCATGCCTCGCTGTGATGAAGGCGCTCGCTACTATGCACAATGGGCAGGTATGCCTTACACCGTCTATTCCTCAAAGGAAGGTACCGATGACTATGGCGACGATATCAATGCACGCAGTCTGATGGCAAAGTTACTGTCAGGTGGATCCTGCTACGTACCCGACACCATCGGCAGAGGTGTTCCCCTCGAACTGTCGTTGGCCGTCCATAGCGATGCCGGCTACACCTCTGATGGTAGGACCCACACAGGCACACTTACCGTCTGCACCACCTACCTAAATGACAGCATCCTCAGTACAGGTCTTACACGACTGAATTCCCGCGACCTGGCTGATGAACTCCTGACTACCATTCCTGCGGATATCCAACGGAAATACGGCAGTTGGCAGCGACGTGAGCTCTGGGACCGCAACTACTCTGAGAGCCGCTGGCCAGAAGTGCCGAGTGCCATTCTTGAGACCATGTCGCACCAGAACTTTGCCGATATGCGGATGGGACAGGATCCGAACTTCCGTTTCTTCTTTGCCCGAAGCATTTACAAGACGCTTCTCCGCTATATCAGTCGTATGCACCATACCAGCTATACCGTCAGCCCGTTGGCTCCCAACCGTCTCCGTGTAGAGCTGACAGGAAACGGCGAGGCCGTTCTGAGTTGGAACAGTGTGGATGATCCAGATGAGCCCACCGCTAAACCTACGGGATTCGTAGTCTATACAGCCATCGGAAAAGGCGGTTTCGATAACGGGCGTTATGTGAAAGGCAATCAAGGAAGTCTGAAACTCGACGTAGAACCCGGACAACTCTATAGCTTCCGTGTGACGGCTGTCAACGAGGGTGGCGAGAGCTTCCCCAGTGAGGTAGTCTCTGCTTGTGACGTGCCAGAAGCACAGAAGTCAGTGCTTATCGTCAACGGCTTCCACCGTCTGTCATCGCCTGCCGTCCGCGACAACAGTGCGGAGCAAGGCTTCGACATCAAACAGGATGCAGGTGCCACTTATGGACCAACACCAGGCTGGGCTGGTTTCCAGACCAACTTCAACAAGGCCAATATCGGCAAGAGCCTTGGTCTCACCAACGACTCCCTGGCAGGACAGATCATTGCCGGCAACGACTTCGACTATATCCGCACCCATGCCGAGGCCATCGCCTCCACCCAGCGCTATAAGATTGCAAGCTGCTCGGTAGAAGCACTTCTAAAGAACGAGGTACGTCCCACCTTATACAATATGGTGGACCTGATCCTCGGACTTGAGAAGAACGACGGTTGGTCACTCCAGAAATACCAGGCCTTCCCCCAGATGCTCCGTCAGCACCTGCAGCTGTTCACATCCCGTGGCGGTGCCCTGCTCGTCAGCGGCTCCTATATCGGTGCGGATATGAAGATGCCTGCCGACAGGAAATACCTTGAGCAAGTCATGAAATGCAGCTATCAAGGTACCAATGCCGACAGTCTCGCCCGCGATACCATCGAGGGATTAGGTACTTCTTTCACCTTCTACCGCCAGCTGAACGATAGGCACTATGCCGCCACCCATCCCGATGTGCTGCAGCCTGTAGCTCCCGCCTTCCCCGCCATGACCTATGCCGACGGCTATCCAGCCTGTGTGGCTTACGATGGCACCGACTATAAGGCGATGACCCTCGGATTCCCCTTCGAGTGCATCAAGGAGGAGCATAAGCGCGAGGTCATCATGAAGGGCATACTCCGATTCTTATTACAAACCCAATAAAATAAAAAAGTACTAACATGAAGATTCAATCCAATGCCTCCGGTACCAGAAGTATCGAAATCTCTGACACACATCTTGAGACCATTGAAAAGTATCAACTGCTTCGCGACCTCATTGATTCATCAGGTTACGTGGATGAGCAGGTGCTCGACAAACTGAAGCTCAACATCCGTGCGCTGCTCGAAGGACAGGCAGGACTCGACAAGGACCTGCTTGACCTCTGCCTCGACGTCATCTACCACCCCAATATGAAAGCCTTCGGGCTTCAGCAGCTCGTACTGCTTTACATCAACTGGAAGAACAAGGCAAGCAACGACCTCGGTATGACCACACGTTCTTTCATTAACAGATTTTCTACCGACAACCAAGAAAGAACTCGACCTCCGCGGATGGACGGAGGTCGATGTGATATTATTCTCGGGTGATGCCTACATCGATCATCCCTCATTCGGTGCGGCTGTCATCGGACGTACCCTGGAAGCAGCAGGCTATCGGGTAGCCATCGTGCCACAGCCCGACTGGCACGGTGATTTCCGTGACTTCAAGAAACTCGGCCGTCCTCGGCTGTTCTTCGGCATCGCCCCGGGATGCATGGACTCAATGGTAAACAAATACACCGCCAACCGCCGACTGCGCTCAGAGGATGCCTACAGTCCCGACGGTCGTCACGACATGCGCCCGGAATACCCCACCATCGTCTATTCCAAAATCCTCAAACAGCTCTTCCCCGATGTGCCCGTCATCCTCGGTGGCATCGAAGCCTCCCTGCGCCGACTGACACACTATGACTACTGGCAGGACAAGCTCCAGAAGTGTATCCTTTGCGATGCAGGTGCCGACCTGCTCATATATGGCATGGGCGAGAAACCCATCGTCGAACTGGCCCGTCGTTTGGAGGAAAGCCCCGAAATCCCTCGCGACATTCTCCAGACCGTCTATCTCTCTGCGAAAGATGACATCCCTGGTGGCATACGCGAAGATGACATCATGCTCCACAGCCACGAGACCTGCCTGAAAGACAAACGTTCACAGGCTGAAAACTTCCGCCATATCGAGGAACAGTCGAACATGATGCATGCCCAGCGGCTGCTGCAAGGCGTCGATGGCCTTTACGTCGTAGTGAATCCTCCCTATCCTCCTATGACCACCGAAGAGCTTGACGCCTCGTTCGACCTGCCCTACACGCGTCAGCCCCATCCCAAATACAAAGGCAAGCGTATCCCTGCCTACGACATGATCAAACACTCCGTCAACATCCATCGGGGCTGTTTCGGCGGCTGTGCCTTCTGCACCATCTCCGCCCATCAGGGAAAGTTCATCTCCTGCCGCTCCAAGGAGAGCATTCTCCGAGAGGTGAAACAGGTGATGCAGATGCCCGACTTCAAAGGCTATCTCTCCGACCTCGGCGGCCCCTCTGCCAACATGTACGGCATGGCGGGACGCAACAAGAATGCCTGTGAGAAATGCCGTCGTCCCAGTTGCATCCAACCGCAGATCTGTCCGAACCTCGACACCAACCACAGCAAGCTGCTCGACATCTATCATGCCGTCGATGCCCTGCCGGGTATCAAGCGCAGTTTCATCGGCAGTGGCGTGCGCTACGACCTTTTATTATATCGAAGCAAGGACGAGGCAGCCAACCAAGCCGCCCAGGAATACACCCGCGAGCTCATCACCCGCCATGTGTCAGGACGCCTGAAGGTAGCCCCCGAGCACACCAGCGACCGCGTGCTGCATCTCATGCGCAAGCCCTCGTTCCAACAGTTCTACGAATTTAAACGCATCTTCGACCGCATCAATCGCGAAGAGAACCTGCGCGAACAGATCATCCCCTACTTCATCTCATCCCACCCAGGCTGTCACGAGGAAGATATGGCAGAGCTCGCCGTCATCACCAAGAATCTCGACTTCCATCTGGAACAAGTGCAGGACTTCACGCCGACGCCAATGACCAATGCCACTGAGACCTGGTACACAGGCTACGATCCCTATACACTCGAAAAAGTGTTCAGCGCCAAGACGCCACGCGAGAAACTTGCCCAGCGCCAATACTTCTTCTGGTACAAACCCGAGGAGCGCCGTAACATCGAACAGAGTCTCCGCCGCATCGGACGGGCTGATCTCATACCGAAACTATACAGCGGGATGCCGCAGCCCAAATCATACAATCCGAACTTCAAAAATGAAAATAATAGAGCAAAGCGTCATCCCGAAGAACCCCGCGAAGAAAAGCGAGGACGGAATCGTCGTCACAAATGACTTCATCGCCGTCATCGACGGATCCACGTCGAAGACTCCCTATCACCATTGCCCTTGGATGAGTAATGGCCGATATGCGATGCAGCTGGTAAGCCGCTATATCCGCCGCATGCCTGCCGACATCAGCTGTCAGCAGTTCTGCAAAGGCATCACCAAAGCCATCGCCGACCACTACTGGCTCCGATTCCCCAAGCAACAGATGGCAGCACACCCCGAAGAACGACTCACAGCCTCAGCCGTCATCTACAGCCGACTCCGACGGGAAGTGTGGCTCGTGGGCGACTGCCACTGCCTCATTGGAGACCAATACTACGACAATCCCAAACCTTACGAACAACAACTGGCCGAGATGCGTGCCGCCAAAGTAGTAGCCTTGCTGGCAGAGGGATATACGGAGTCACAGCTGCGCCAGTCTTACGACCCAGCCCGAGAGGTGATGATACCCACCATGATTGAAGTCATGAAGAACCAAAACATCACCTATGCCGTCATCGACGGTTTCCCCATACCCCAGCAGTTCGTACCTGTCATCACACTCGACTTCCAACCCTGGGAGATCGTGCTTGCCAGCGACGGCTATCCCTTCCTGGCACCGACACTCGCCGAGACTGAAGCCCTGCTGGAGGCCCAACGTCAGAACGACCCGCTGAACATCGGAAAGTTCAAGGCTACGAAAGCTTTTGTAGAGGGAAACAACTCCTTCGACGACCGCTCTTACATCCGATTTACGGTATAAATCATGCAATAATGGTGATTTTATTTTGTAGTTTCAGAAAAAAGGACTACCTTTGCACCCGATTTTTACAAACTATCACTTTTTAAGTGGGGTCTGGTAGCTCAGCTGGATAGAGCAACTGCCTTCTAAGCAGTAGGTCATGGGTTCGAGTCCCATCCGGATCACAAGGAAGGGAAAAGGTGATTGACTCGTAGGAGGCAGTCACCCTTTATTTTTCGCAAGGAATGACTATTACCTAAGTCATTAATTTTAAGCCAGTTAAGGTCAAATTTTATGTTGAATTCCGCGTTTCATTTGGAATGAATTGGAATGGTTTGGACTGGCTTGGATTGGCTTGGAAAAATCGGTTTTTGCTACATTTTGCTACCATTTTTGCTACCAGTATCACAAATTTTGCTACCATTTTGCTACCACAATTTTCCCCACCAACCAGAAAATTCCCCCCAAAAACCATCTGAGCGCATTAAAAAAACTTAAAAAAATGAACAAGAACGTAAAGGTAGTTTTTGACCGCAGAAAGAGAGCCGAGAAGACGGGAACTGGATCAATTGAAATTTGTGTTTACCTGAAACCAGGAGAACGCAAGTATGAGACTGTTGCTACTGCAACACCAAAAGATTGGAAGGCTATATCTCAGAGAGATAAAATCCAAGCCAAAGTAAAGCACTATGAGCAAATCATAAAAGCTATGCATACACTTGGTGAAGATATGACTATTGCCAATTTCTATAATCATGTCTTTGGCTCTGAGGTTAAGGGCAGAAAAAACGACGATAACAAGCACATGTATAAAGGTACTGACCTGCGTCAGAGTTTTGTTGAATTCATTGAAGACTACCTAGAAAAGGAACCACTACGAGAAAGCACCCATCGTCAAGTGGTTGTTGTCATCGACAGCCTGAAGAAATCAAAGATTCTCCAGACTTTTGAAGACCTTACTCCTGCTAACCTCATTAAATATGATGAGTATCTACATGCTCAGGGTAATAGGACCCTGGTTACCATCTTCAACTACCATAGAAAGATACGTAAGTATACAAGAATCTTATGGCGCAGTGAGAAGATTGAAACTGATCCTTACAATCATGTTCAATTCAAGCATGGAAGACATAAAGAGCGTGAGCCATTGACAGAAGAAGAACTTCTCATTTTGCGCAACGCCGATCTCAGCCCTAAACTTGAGCGTGTCCGGGATCTCTTTGTCTTCATGGCATACACAGGCCTTGCGTATGCAGATATGAGTAACTTCAATTTCGAGACCATGACAGAGAAACATGGCAACACCTATTATATAAATAGCGTGCGCGTGAAGACTGGCTCCAAGTTCTACACCCCTATCCTACCTCCAGCGATGGACGTCTTAAAGAAGTACAACTTCAAACTTCCGATCATAACGAATCAGAAGCTCAACGACTATCTTCATCTCATCGAGGAGAAGTTAAACATTCATAAGCAGTTAACTTGCCATGTGGCCAGACACTCTTTCGCCACTCTACTGCTCTCTCATGACTTCACACTGGAGAAGACTGGCCGTGCTCTTGGCCACAAAGACCTGAAAACAACTCAGGTATATGCCAAGATCCTCCCTAAAACCATCATTCAACAAACAGAAAGTCTTCTCTCTGACATTAAATGATCTTGTAAAATACGCCCTTCAGTAACTGCGACTTTCCTGTATCTTCATGGAAGGTCGCAGTTATTTTCTCACAGACGTATTTACTCCCCTCGATGAAGAACAACGCTCTTGGATCAGGAATGCTGTCACTCAAAAAAGAAAAGGTGTATTTCTTTTTGTTATCGATTTTGTAAATGTAACTCAACGTCACATCGTTCTTGTTTTGATTGATACGCAGGGAGTACGAGCAAGAGTTATATGAGAAGTCATCATTGATTTCAATCTTATCCACCATCGGATGCGGCAATCCACCATGTACGTTTGTGTTACCATTCATCCAGAAGCCCACGTAAAGCTTATCAAAATACGCATCAGACTTCTCCTGTTCACCCAAAGCAATAGCCTTTCCTGTGGTTGTCTGAGCCAGAGCGCCACTGTTATAGTCAGTCTCGTCACCATATGTTTCCCTTCCACTAGTAGAGCTGCTGGTGGTATTCCCATTCGCATCCGTCTCTTTCGTATACGAGACGGCACTTCCCATCTCTCCACACTCCAGAAAGATACAAGAGCCCATGCCCTCGTCCGTATAGTCCAGCCATACCGGTACGATGTTCATCTCTACGTCTTCGGCATCTTTATCAACCAGCTTTCTGCCAAACTGATTCACAGGTATCAGGCGGTTTGTGTACCTGTACCAGTTATAATCCATATCCTGTGAATAAAGGTGCGTCGTATCAACAAGTTCAGCCTTATAGCACCAGAAAATGAAGTATGTATCCACGTCCTTGGCATAGAAAAGCCCATGTGCTTCAGCCCCACGAGGATAACCACGAGAGTAAGCCGTTGTCGTCCTTCTTCCAGAAGTATGAGTCTCAACACCACAAGTCTTCTGCGTCTTGGCAAAGTTCAGCAGAGCTGAAAGCGTATTATACTCATTCGCCTCGTCCTTATGCTCATCTATATACCACTGGCAGCTCTTATATGCCCACATTCTGTCATCATTCTCTGCATATACCAGATTGGTGGATCCTATATAATCAGACTTATTCTCGCGTGACACCTCCACCTGGTATTTGTTCACCACCCGCTCGATATGCACGTTTCTCGTCTTACTCGCCAGTTTGTGAGAAAACTGAAAAGAAATCGTCTTAGCCTTGTGATTGATAGAGAACTCCCCTCTCATCAATTTCTCCAGTTCCTCGAAGAACTCCGTCAGCGACCAGTGTGGCAGCGCAACCGCAAAATTCCACGCAGCCCAGGCAGCAGGCAGCGTGTTACAGATAATCAGATATTTCCACTTACTATTCTCAATCTCTTCAAAATTGCCCTTATATTTCATCACTTGGCAGATCTTATTGAGAATATGTAGCAGATACGGCTGAAAAGTCAGCGTTTTCAGTTCACTCGACCAATGATAATCCCCGTACGCATCTTTCTCCACCGCGTTCTGCATGTTGCCAGACGTATTGTTCACCCACGGCAGCGGCACCCAATTCCTCGTCGGATACCCCGTATCCCATGCCGATTCCGCTGTCATGCTCGAAGGTTTCCGCTGCGTCGCATTAGGATAGCCCAAGTTCAACTGATTCAGATACACATCATCAAACGTATCATCGAAGTTCTGCTGAGATCGGCCTTCCAAGAACTGCGTCTTCACCTCCACTTCCGATATCTGAGTGATGACGATGGAGCCAGACTTATAAAAGTCCTTATCCCTGATATCACAGTTAAACACCACTTTGTTTTTCGCCACGTCCTGTCTGTGCAAATGCCCGAAGATACGGATGTTCTGCGGACAATCCTTCAGTGGGAAAGTGATTGTCAGCGTATAACTGTCAGAGCCCGTAAACAGCGGATTCTCTGAGATGTACTCAAATGATGTATTCTTTTTCAGATAGGCCTGCTGGCCGTTGATAATAATCTCCATATATTACTTCCTCCTTGATTTAGGTGTCTTGTTCCTCATCAGCTGCTCATATTCATCCTGTGCCTGCTTGATGCCAGTATCACCTGTGACGGTGTTGACTGTCACAAACGGCTCATTCAGACGGTCTTTCAACTGTCTGATAACCTCTGCATACTCCTTTAAAGCCGCATGCGTCGCTGCAATTTCTGTCTGTGCATCCGATCCTGACTGCTGCACAATGACAGTTTGCGATGGTTGAGCGGACTGCGCATAAACGCTTGGAGCTACGATGCTTCTTGAAACATCCTCCGAGCGTAACGATCCTATAGTGTTCGTTCGCTGTGCATAGTCCAGGGCTTCAATCATCGGACGAGCCACTGGTGAATGCAGCAAATCCTGACTGGCCACCCATTCTCCTTTATGAACAACGCCAGCAACTTCATATTTACCACCATCACCAGTAAAACCACCCTTTGAATAGCCCTGTGCGCTGGAAGCCTCCTGCTGTTTCTTGATGGCTTCTACCTGCAATAAGCCTGCAGCGACAGCGGCGGCTGCAGCAATAGGAGCCAAGACAAAACCGACAACAGGAATCGCTGCTGCACTACTATAGGCGTTTATAGCAGAGGTGGCCGTCTGTGCGATGGCCTGCATCACCTGCATCTTGAACATTTTTTTGTTTGCCTCGTTTTTGACTTTGGCAATCTCCTTTTCCTTCTGCTGCTCCAGCTTCTTCACCTGGTAGTTGTTGCCCTCGGCATTACTGATCTCCGTTTTATAGCGCTTCTCGATAGCAGCCACCTGAATTTCCATTTCGGCTTGTACGATTGAGGATAACTGCTGGAAGATACTACTCATACCAGAACTTATTACCTCCAGCGAACCAGTCACAGCCTTACCCATGTCGGACTGCAGCCACTCCTGCATATCCTCGCTCCATTCTTCAAGGAAGCTTTTGTTATCATCCAGCTCGTCAATGCCGTATTTCTTACGAAGTGCCTTCTTCGCTTTTTGATATGCTTCCTCGATGCGTAGCTTCTCTTTGGCACTGTCACCAGCTGCTTTCACTTCCAGATGATAGACCTCTCGAAGCGCTTCCAAGTCAGCCATATACTTGCTGACGCGATCCTCCCTATTGGGACCGAAATAATCTTTCTTGATCTGTTCAAGGTAGTCTAGGTGATTCTTCTCAGCCGCCTCCGTCTCTTGCTGCCGCTTTTTCTGGTCAGCAATCAACTTATCCTGATAAGCCTTCTGAGCCTGCATATATTCGCTGCTACCTTCCTCATAGATGGTACTCATCCGGCGCAGATGGTTCAGTTCCAGCAATTCCAGCGTCTGCTGATATACCTCAGTTGATACCTGTCCGTCGATGTAACGCTGTTTCTGCAAAGCAACAGACTCATTGTAGAGCAGGTTCTCCTGTTCCACAGTTACCTTGGTATGCTGTTCCACCTGCTTCTGCTGAGCCTCATAATATGAAGCCTGCGCATCCAACCGCTCCTGTTCCGTCAGGTCATTATGCGCCAGGATCTTCTTCTGGTATTCAACCTCTATTTCCAGAATACGCCGCTGGTACTGCTCGTAGTTCTGTTTACCCGTCGCATAACTGATACGGTTCAGGGCTTCTTCCTTAGCTTTCCAGTCCTTTTCCATCTTGAACCGCTCTTCCTTCTTGGTATCAGTAACAGATGGCGTGAAGTTACCATCACCGCCACTACCACCATCACCAAGTGCTGCAGCTTCATCAGCCAACTTCTGATTAGCCGCAGTCATGTTATCCACGATGCTGTTATACTGGGTTACGGCAGCATCCAACTTCTGAAGTTTTGCCTTCCAAGCCCTGTAGCCAGACGGACTGACAGACGCTTCCCGCATGGCATCCGTCTCTTTCATATGGAAGACAGACTCGTTCACATAGGCGTTCTGGATGTTTTTAGGAGCCTCATTAAAGAACTTGTCACGCTCTTTTTCTGCCTCTGGCAACTTATCCAAAGCCGCTTTGATACGGGCCGAGTTCTTCAGTTGCTCCGTGTAGTTCTTCAGGATCTTCACGTTATGGCCATACAGACGTCCTTCCTCAGAAATACTGGCATGATAACCAGGTACGATCTGTTGTAGTTCCTCGATAGCTTTCCGACGGTTATTGACAGAAAGCGTCTCATCCTCGACCGTCTTTTTCAACCGCTCAATTTTGGTTATTTCGTCACGGGTCGTCCGGTCAGCCTCTTCTTCAATCTCCTGCAAACGCTTCTGAGCCAAGGCAGCATCATTGCTCGTTTTTGCGAACTTCACATACAGTCCGATGAGGATTGTCATAGCTGCAATGACGGCACCCATCGGGTTCATTTTAAGAACCTTGTTGAAGTAAGTCTGAGCCGCTGCAGTAGCCGTAATCTCACCACGGAGCACCTTATGTTTCAGGATAGATGCAGCCATTAAAGCTTCTTCAACAGCCATACTTGCAGCTTTTAGTTTTTGTGCAGCAACCAATCGTAAAGACCAGAGATACTGCAACTTAACAGCAGAATAATATCCAACCACTGCAACGGTCAGAGTCAGCAAAACAGCCTTATACTTGATGACAAAATCCACGATTGTAGACAGTACTTTCAGCATGATCGTTGTCGATGAAAGTACATGTTTCATGACGGGCTGCAGCTTCTCTCCCAACTCTATTGCCATCTCCTTGACACGCTTACGCGCCTTGTCCAAACCAGCCTGAACCGTCGTGTTCTGAACGTTGTATTCCTTGGTCACAGAGGTTGCTTCAGCGAAAGCCTTGGCAGCTTCCTCCTGTTCCCATTTCAGCATATCCAAGTTACCAGCCAAGGCAGATATCACCTGAGCCGCACGAGCACCATTTTCACCCATATCCTTGAATACAGGTGCCAGCACATCGATGTTACCCAGCTTATTCAATGTATCGAGCAACATCAGAAGGCCTTCATTCGTACCCTTTGCCAGAGCCTCCTTGAACTTCTCAGCATTCATGCCCGTAGCCTTGATAACCTTATCCTGCTGCTTGAACATATCCATGATGAGCTTGGAAACTGCCGTTGCCGACATCTCTACGGCTTGTCCCTGACTATCCAGCACGGCTGCAAAACCCATGATCTGCGGGATCGTCATCTCTGCCTGTGCTCCAACACCAGCCATTCGTTTGGCGAAGTTGGCTAAGTATGGAGCCGAAGCCGTACAGTTCTGGGAAAGTTCATTAATCACAGAACCAACGGACAGCAGAGCCTTTTCCGTTCCAAGACGTTCCTCGTCGCCGAATATGGTTGTCAGCTTCGAAAGAGTCAGCGTGGCACCATCACCTAACTCATCAAGTGCGACGTTTATCTGATCTGCAGCACGAACAAATCCCAGAACATCTTCTTTAGATTGCTTTCCCAACTTACCCGCTTCCTCCGCCAGCACGTTCAGCTGTTCACGGGCGGTACGGGTGTCCATCTTCTTAAACTCCCCGTTCAAGTCCTCCACCTGTTCCTTGGTCATGCCTGTGAACTTGCGGACGTTAGCCATCTCTGCGTCCATGTCCGCAAACGCTTTGACCGCTGAGCGCCCAGCCATTATCAAACCTGTAATGGCAGCAATCATTCCCATTAATGTTGTCTGCCAGTCGTTCATCTTACGGTTGAAGCGGTCCCAAAAGCCTTCTCCCTCTATGAGATCCGCGTTTACACGGGCTATCTCCGTTTTCACCCGTTTGATGGCTTCTGCCTGACGGTTCCATTCGACAGTACCACGCTCTATACCATTGAGCTGTTGTTTCAAGGTGTAGAGCGTTTTGTTTAACTCCTTCGGAGTAGCCTTATCCAGGTTCTTCAATACCTTTTCCACACCGACAGTCGCCGATTCTATCTGCGTAATCTGGCGGTTCGTCTGTTTCAGTTCTTTCTGGAGCCGTTTCAGATCAGCCTTATTACCCTTCTTGGCAGCATTCTCAATAGCTTTCTCCAGATCTTGGGATTTCTTTTTCAGGTTATCCAGCATATCCTGAGCCTGCTTACCATTCACAGTAAGCGTGACAGTTGCATTTGTATTGATGTCGGACATAGTTTTTGTGAATTTATGAATTACATCCACAAAGGTACGCATACACACCTGCACACGAAAAGACACGTGTACTATGCCCATGCCTGAGACTTGACAGGTAGAAGGTATGGGAAGCACAGCGGGCACTTAGTCATTGACAGCTTACAAAAGGTACTCACTTTTGTTAAAATCGCAAATAGTTAAGCTAAAAACTGTTGCGATGTCTGATTATCAATGACTTACGGGATTGTTAAGGGCTGAGCCCTTAACCCCTCGGAGAAGAGATCCCCCACGCGCCCTGTTCCCCTCGAACCACTTCAAACCTCAAACCAAGCGTAATATGTGAAATATTGTGAACAGATGTTAATAAAATAAGGATTTGAAGTTACTTATGTTAATAACGACCTCCAAGTTTCTCACTATCTCAAAAGAGATGAAAGTTGCCTATAATTGTCATACCGCCTACCTTTGCGAAAAAAAAGCAAAAGGTCTCATTATGATATAAAAGCGTGCATTTGTGCCGAAAAATGGGCAAATGGTTGCACAATTTGCAGATGTTTTCCCCGATTACTACAAACTGCCCGAAAGAAGTTAATGGTTACACTATGTAGATAAAGCCGACCACGTTGCTTTTACACCGCTTCACCCGAATGTGCGGTAAAGAACCACTTGTGCGACACGAAATCCCTTGGCCTGTCAAGGGTTTCGTGTTGTACATGTGGAAGGGGCATTAAGACAATCTTTGGCTTGAACTCAATCTTTGATTGAAATCATAGCCAATGTTTGTCTGCCTTACCTATCTCCTCGCTTGTGAGGGTGCAAAGGCATCATAGCATAGCGTGATTCTGTGAAAGCGCACGAAGTGCGGTACTTGGCAGATGTGAAGAGCGCAAAGAAATTCTGCGGCAGAGTGTGGCTGAGAAGCCTTAACGTGCCTCAGAATTTCCTTGTGTCTGTTCACTTCTGCGTGAGAAACAGCCGAATGTGACAGAGCCTTGTGTTCTGCCTCTTTCGGCAGGAAACAAATGTTTGAGCAGGGCGCAGCTGTATTCAAAAGAATATTGGGCGATCCTCACGGACAGCCCAATATCAAACAACAAAAATGAAGAATAACAGAAAGTACTTAAAATGAAAAAGGCATTAAATCAGAAACGTATGTTTGTGTATGAAACGGATCAGTATGATTGCCATGCTGATACAGAAGATGATGATCAGGATGATTGAGAGCCACGTGTATGTGGCTGGAGGAGCAGTTTTCTGCTTTTTGGCCGATTTGAGTTGATGGGACTGTGTGGCCACTGCCACGCTGTCTTTCAATTCGGCGTTGGCTTCGGACTTCTCTTCGCTGTTTTCAGCGATGTGTAGTCCGTAGATTTTTAGAGCGCACTTGTGCGCTTTGGGCGTTAGCGAGTGGGCTAGCGAGTCGGACGGCGTTTCCGCGCAGCCTTCTATCCCTGATGGAAAGACTGTCGGAAGCACCGGCGATGAAGCATTAGAGAATGTCATGATGATGCTGTCTGCAGACAGATGGAACTGTCTGGAGAGCGAATCGAGTGTGCGGTAAAAAGTGAGACGGGATGCCGTCACGGCTGCCGTCTCACTTTCACTTACCGCCTTTTCGGACGTGCGCATCGTCTTACAAGCGGCAAGTGACGTCAAAACAAAAATGAACAAACAAAGATTTAAAAAGCGAGTGAAGTATTTCATTTTGAAGGGGTTTTAAAGATGTAATCGTATTCGTGCACGTCAAACGACGGGCAAGATTTCTTTGCGTCGCGACAGAATGAGGGATAGCCTTTGCAGCGGGAGCAGTCGAAATGAGGATCCTTCTTCTTCAGGCTGCACACCAGTTCACGGTGTCCGTATAAGGTGGCGCTGGGAAATATTTTGTGAAGCTCTTCTAGGAGATTCGCCAACGCTACCTTTTGTTCGGGCGTTCGCGTATCTTTGGGTGTCTTGCCATCCTTGGCACAGCCTCCTACATAGACAACACCGATGCTGTATCGGTTGTGTCCATCCTCATTGCAATGGGCGCCCTCCTCATTGATGGAGCGGCCATCGTGTATCGATCCGTCGAGGTATATCACTTTGTGATACCCGATGCAGCGCCATTTATTCTGGTTGCGGTGGATGTCGTCAATCTGTTTGACGGTCATCTCACGCCCTTCAGGCGAGGCCGTGCAATGGACGATGATCTCTCGAATATCACGGCTCATGCTTCGCCTCCTTCCTCTTTCTGGTCAATGACAGATTTGAGCTCCGCGAACTTGGTGTGGATATAGATACTCACACCGAAGATGGAGCCTGCATATATCAGGCATTGCGCGAAGAACAGAAGCACGGAGTCAGAGATTACGCCTGTAGGCGGCACGATAAATCCAGCAGTTGCCAGTGCGATACCAGCGAAGAGCATGGCTATTGCCGAGTAGATTTGAATGTCAGTTCTAGTTTCTTTGGTCATGTTGATGATGATTTGAATTCGATTACAAAGATAAAAGATGTCCTTCAATGATAAAAAGACACGAAAATGAAGGCAATGAATAGACTTTTTCGTAACTTTGCCCCAAATTATGGCATTATGAACTATTTAGAAGAAAAGATACTTAGTGAGGGAGTTGTCAGGCCTGGCAATATCCTGAAGATTGACAGTTTCCTCAACCATCAGTTTCAGATGGATGTCATGCGTTTTATTGGCCAGGAGTTCAAGCGGAGGTTTGCCGGTGTTGAGGTGACTAAGATACTCACCATCGAATCCAGTGGTATTGCCATTGCCACGATGCTCGCTCATTACCTCGATGTGCCAGTTGTCTTTGCCAAGAAAAGAGAGACGCTCAACAGTTGTGATGACCAATACGTGTCTCAGGCCTTTTCCTTTACCCAAAAGAAGCAAAACAAAGTGTTTGTCTCTGTCCCCTATCTGTCAACGACAGATCAGGTACTCATTATTGATGATTTCCTTGCAGAAGGCGAAGCCGTCCATGCGCTGATAGACATTGTCCACCAGGCAGGAGCATCGGTTGCCGGTATAGGCATTGCCGTAGAGAAAGGTCATCAGAATGGTGGTCGCAAGCTCCGTGAAGAAGGATATCGATTAGAATCTCTGGCTATTGTCGAAGAGATGGACTATGAAACACAGACCATTAAATTTCGTGAAATATGATTGAGTTCATTCAGACACTCGGAAAAGGCATCGTTCAAGGTTTCCGTCAGTACATTGACAATGACCTGAGCAGTTATGTACCACTGTTTATTATTGCGGCAGTATTGATCATAGCCGTAAAGATAAAGAGTTGGATCCAGAGCCGCCATTAGACGATGTTTTCATTTTAGTGGTTATAACGGCGATAATTATCATCTAGTGCCTTGGCTACCACACCGACGAACGACTGGCCGATGTTATCAGCCAGGAAGTCACGGAGGTTGAGGACTGAGGAATAATACTTTCGAGAGAACCATTTTTTGGCGACACGGCGCTTTTCACGGCCGATGTCGCCATTATTGCCTCTGGGGATTTCTTTTCCTGTACCGAAGTCCTGCCATAGACCGTATTCGAGGAAGGCCTGTGACAAGCCTATCTCGATAAAGCGGCCGTCGGCACGGACAGGCAAAGCGCTGACGGAGTGCAGCAGTCTGCCTGTGTCTATGACATTCAGCAGCGTTATCTGCTCCTGCCAGATTTTAAGCATGGTGTCGTTGAAGGCGAGAACGTATTTCTCGCGTTCACTTTGTGGATCTGGATGTTGAGAGAAATCATTTTGATTCATGGGCTATGCCTTTGTTTGGGCTGTGTGGACTAATCTGTCCACTCTGCCTGGTTGAACTGCAAATCGGTGTAGGTATCTACTCCGATCTGGAAGTACGCGCAAGCGCATCCTGAGAAGAAATAGCGGTCTATTTCTTGGAAGGAGATACGTGGATCAATGTATATGGAATGTTCCTGCAGTTTCGTCTGTTCGAGTATTAGGACAGACATAAACTGTCGGAACAGCTCGCGCATCATGTCCATACATGATTGGCGTGCTTCCATATTATCAATGGCATGGCGCATAGCCAGAAACACCGTCTTCACTCTTCGAGTGTGCGGTGTGTTATTGATGTCCGTAAATCCCTGTGAGATGTCGGACACGCAGACGAAAGCCGTTTTCGTCATCATCTTGGTTAGTGCTTCTTCGAAGCCGTCTAACCCGCTTACCTTGCAGAATGTGAACTTCTTGGACTGTGCGAACTTGTTGCGTTTAGTCAGTCCTTCAAAAAACGACGTGGCATCCCAGTTAAAAGTATCGTTGTTTTGGACTGGCTTGGAATCATCTGGAATATGTGGATGAAACGGTAACATAGGATAAGTGTGTTAAGTTATGGTTTCTTTGTAGCTTTACGCAGTTCTTCAGCCTCACGGGTCTTGGCATCAAGTTCCGTGAGTGCCCTCCAGGTATCCATCTTCATGATGGCTGATTCCTTGGTGATATCGCCACCAGTGAGTGCTCGGATCATGGCATTCGTGCTGTCACGCAGTTGTCTGTAGATATCAGGTTGGCTATTGCCCAGCAGATTACCATCGCTGTTGTTCGATGCAGGCCTATAGAAGTTCGGGAATTGGGTGGCAAAGTACTGTTTTAGCGAGGCCATCCAGTAAAAGATGCCAATGAGCTGCGCCTTATCCGGCTTCACATGGTCGCTGGCGTACATCACCTGCGCCATCTGAAGCAGCAGCTCATCTGATTGTGTGTTGAGATAACCTTGGAACAGGTTTTCAACAAACAAGAACTCTTCGAATGGAACTTTCTCGAAGTCTGCAGGCAAAGCATGGTACTTACCGATCCGTGAGATACGGACTGGCATTGGGGCGAATGAGTCCAAGAAATCAAGGACTGAGGTTGCTTTCTGAATCTGCCTGGTACTAAGAGCCACTTCCGGCTCTCCTTTTCTCTTTATGAGGAAACGGTGGCGAGGCAGAGAAGCCAGCACACGAAGACGATTCCACTTCATGAGGCAGAGTGTTTTCACCTCTGCAGCAGACAAGTCTCGACTTAACAGATCATAGACCATCAGCAGCTGTTTGTCAGAAAGTTCATCCCAGCTTGTGGGGAGTGATATATTAAAAACTGTTTCCATACTGCAAAAGTATAGAAACAGTTTCTATAGAAAAAAGACAGTTATTTGCTTGTATATGCAGAATTTTATGTAATTTTGCAGCCGATTTCAACAGATTTAACTCAGCAATATGACAGAAGAAAGAAGTAACGACTATCGTCACGTGCTGCCTCTCCAGATACGTTTCAACGACGTAGATAAGTTTGGACACGTGAACAATACGATATATTTTCAGTTCTACGATACCGCAAAGACAGATTATATCGCCACCGTTTGTGAGGGTGTTGACTGGGAGCGCCTAGCTATCGTTGTAGTGAAGATTGAAGCAGAGTTCCTGGCGCAAATTAAGAGTAACAGCCGTATTGCAGGTCGTACCCGTGTGACCAAAATAGGCAATAAGAGTTTCCATCTGGAGCAGGATGTCATAGACATCGATACCAAGGAGGTGAAGAGTCGCTGCCTCTCAGTGATGGTGCTCTACGATTTAGAGCGTCAGCAGACCATTCCGCTTCCTGATGAATGGCGCAAGGCCATCAGCGACTACGACGGACTTTAAAAAACGCAGATAAGCAAAGGGAGCGACACCGATTGGTGCTGCCCCCTACTCTTTTTAGACGTTTCGATCCGTTTTAGACAAAGCCCTGCGAGGATTATGATACCTCGATGGCCTTGGTGACCTTCTGCTTCGGTTCGGTCTTCGGCATGGTGACGGTCAGGATGCCGTCCTCGACCTTGGCAGAGATCTGATCCTTCACTACATCATCAGGCAGCGTGTAGCTCTGCTCGTAGTTCGAGTAACTGAACTCGCGGCGCAGATAGTGATGGTGCTTGTCCTCTTGCTTTTGTTCCTGTTTGTTCTCAATGGCGATGGTGAGGTTGCCCTCGTCGTTGATGGCCACACGGCAATATTCTTTCTTAATGCCTGGAGCTGCAAGTTCCATTGTGTAGGCCTTCTCACTCTCCTTGACATTGACTGCGGGTGCTGTACTGTTGGCACGAGGCATAAAATCAGTGTTAAAGAAATCATCAAACATTGTTGGG
>CADCBZ010000053.1 GCA_902799765.1 uncultured Prevotellaceae bacterium | reverse complement strand
TGGAAGCTCGACGAAACCTACGCATCCGCCAGTGAGAACAAGGGTTCGCTCGTGCAGAACAAAGAAACAGGTGCTCGTGAGTTCGTTGACCTCGGCGTCGATGCACAGATAAACCTTGCCCGTGGCGTCATCGTGACTAACACTACAGCTCCTGTCACCGAAGGGAAAGAATTCTTCGGGCCAGCCAGTTTCCACGAAAACGACTACTCGTTCTTCTATAAAAACCTCCAGGAAAACGTAGCAAAGCGCATTGCAGCTTATAAAAATAATAACTAAAAAGGAAACAAAACTATGGATGCTCAAGAGATTAGAGATGCGCTGCACGGTATGTACGGCGGCGAGAACAAACAGATTACCGATGGCAATTACGACAAGTCGCTGGCTGTCAAGTGTATTAACGGTACTTTCGTAGGTCGGAAGAATGATAATATCATCGTCTATAGGGGTATTCCCTATGTGGGTAAGCAACCCGTAGGCGACCTGCGTTGGAAGGCGCCTGTGGATGCTGTTCCCAATGAAGACAGTCTGTATCTGAATGTATTTAAGGCCGATGACGCAACAACGGATAAGAAACCCGTTATGGTATGGATTCACGGCGGTGCTTTTGAGTCAGGCGGAACCATTGACCCGATGTTCGACTGCGTCAATTTCATGAAGGAAAATCCCGATGTCATTGTTGTCACCATTGCCTACAGACTTGGCGTTATGGGCTTCCTGCACCTGTCTCACCTGCCCGACGGCAAGGATTACCAAGACTCACAGAACTTGGGACTTCTGGATCAGAAGATGGCGCTGAAGTGGGTTCATGAGAATATCGCTGGCTTCGGTGGCGATCCAGACAATGTGACCATTTTCGGTGAATCCGCAGGTGCTGCCAGCTGTACCTTGCAGCCGTTGGTTCCTGGCTCCCAGAAGTATTTCAAGCGACTGATTGCTGAGAGCGGTTCTGTGAACCAGACGAGATCTCCGGAAGAAGGTATCGAAGGCACCAACAAACTGATGGAGGCGCTCGGTTGCAAGACGGTTGCCGATCTTCTGAAGGTCGATGGCGACAAGCTTCTGGAAACAGCTACAGCAGTCAACTTTGCACACCAGATGCCCGAAAGAGACGGAAAGTATCTGCCCACCGACACCTTCGAGGCATACGCCAACGGTGCAGCGAAGGACTTGGAGATTCTGGTAGGTTGCAACAAGGACGAGATGAACTTCTTCGTGTCCAGCTTCGGCAAGGAAGGCTGGGACAATTGGATCGCTGCGCGTAAGCAGGAGAAGTTTGACCAGTTGCCAGCTGACGAGAAAGCACTGGTCGAGAGCTACATGAAAGATGTGAAGGGTGACTATTTTCAGCCAGACAGCAGTCTCTTCAGCCAGAGCTGGTTTATTGTGCCCACCATCAAGCTGTCTGAGTGCCAGACGATGGGCGGTGGCAAGGCATACACCTATTACTTCACACCCGAGTCGCCCGATCCGATTATGAAATGCGGACATGCCATAGAACTTTCGGTCGTATTCAATCATCCGGAGATGAGTGCCGATACGGGTAGGGAATTCGATGCAACCTTCTGCAAGACCGTGCGCAAGATGTGGGTACAGTTCGCCAAGACCGGCAACCCGTCGCTCAGCGCGGACCTCTCTCCCGATGGTAAGGCAAAGGAGTGGCCCCTCTACGACCTGGACAACAAGCGGGTGATGGTACTCGACGAGTTCGACATCCATCCCGCCAAGGAATCCGAAGTAAAGATCGTGGATTGGGAGAGAACCTATTTCCTGACCAAATATTATATGCTTTGAGCATTGAACATTGAGCATTGAACATTGATAATAATATGAGCAAAATAGAAGAAAAACTGAAACCTCAGTATGGCGAGAACCGCCAGATTACTGATGGCAATTACGACCAGTCGTTAGCTGTCAAGTGTATTAACGGAACCTTCGTTGGCAAGAAGGCAGATAACATCATTTCCTATAAAGGCATTCCGTTTGTAGGTCAGCAGCCTGTCGGCAACCTGCGCTGGAAAGCCCCGGTAGATGTAACGCCCGACGATGGTGTCTATGAGGCCTATTACTATGGGAAGGCTCCCGTGCAAGAGGTTGGCGACCCCGCTGCAGAATATGGAACAGGCGAGGACTGTCTGTACCTGAACGTCTGGAAGGCTGACAAGGAGGCTGCAAAAAAGAAACCGGTCATCGTATGGATCTTCGGTGGTGGTTTCGATGTAGGCGGAACGACTGACCCGATGTACGACTGCACCAATTTGCTGAATGAAAATCCTGATGTCATTGTTGTAACCATTAGTTACAGAATCAATGTCTTCGGCTTTTTCCACCTGTCGCACCTGTCAGACGGCAAGGACTATCCTGACGCTCAGAACCTGGGGCTTTTGGATCAGATCAAGGCGCTGAAGTGGGTTCACGAGAATATTGCAGCTTTCGGCGGCGACCCTGACAATGTGACCATCTGGGGTGAATCGGCAGGTGCCGCAAGCTGTACCCTGCTTCCGCTTATCAAAGGCTCGCATCAGTATTTCAAGCGTGTCATCGCACAAAGTGGCGCTCCCGCCCAGACGAGAAGTACGGAGCAAGCCATCGCACGTACGAACAACCTGATGGAGAAACTCGGCTGCAAGACTGTTGCCGACCTGTTGAAGATCAGCGCCGAGGATATCATGAAGACATGGGCTCCCATTCTCGGGTTATATAGTGCACTCGGCGTACGTACTTTCCCAGAGCGAGACGGCATATACCTGCCGCTTGATCCATGGGAGGCATACGCCAACGGCGCTGCCAAGGACATCGAGTTCCTTCAGGGATGCGACAAGGATGAGATGAACACCTTCATGGGAGCCCTCGGCGAGGAGGCTTGGAATGCGTGGGCCAAAGAGCGCACGGCAGAGAAGCTCGCACAACTGACAGACCAGGAGAAAGCGTTGGTGGAGAGCTACCTCAACGACATCCAGGGAGAAAGCTACGAGCCTACCGTCAATCTGTTCAGTCAGCTGATGTTTGTCGCTCCGCAAATCAGACTGTCGGATGAACAGACCAAGGCTGGCGGTAAGTCGTACACCTACTATTATAGGGTTGAATCCTCCCAGCCGTACATCAAGGCCGGTCATGCGTCAGAACTGCCAGTAGTGTTTGCCCATCCGGAGATCACAGAGTTCACAGGAAGAGCATACGACGAAACCTTCTCTAAGACCATGCGCAAGATGTGGGTACAGTTCGCCAAGACCGGCAATCCGTCGCTTAGCGCAGCCGAATCGCCCGACGGCAAGGCCAAGGAGTGGCCGCTTTACGACATGAAGGACAGGCAGGTGATGGTGCTCGACGAGTTCGACATCCATACGGCTAAGGAGTCTGAGCTAAAGATAGTGGATTGGGAGAGGACCTATTTCTTGACCAACTATTATATGCCTTGACGGTTCGCCTTTTAACAAGTGAGGTGCTTCAGATTTGAAGCACCTCACTTTATTTATTTTACTAGAAGTTCCACTTAACGGCCAGTGTCGGGTTTATGAAGAACGACTTGTCATCTACCACATTATAGATGAAGTTGTTGCTGATCTCCACCTCACTACCTACAGAGAAGTGATCGGTGAAATTATACCAGAACTGCGGCTCGGTGAGGATGACGAGCATGCCATGACCCTCTTTACCTGGACGCCAGTTCTCACCACGCCAGAAGTCGATGAAGCCATTGAAACGGCATTTGTTATGGGCGAAGTTGATGCCCCACACACCCGTGAGCTGAAAGCTGCTGTAGGCACGGGTATAGGCATAGCTCTTGAAGTATTGCTTATACATGAGCTGTACCGACCAAGTCTTTGAGAAATCCTCGGAATGGCCGTTGTAAGCGGCACCGAGGAGCGCTGCCTGCTGATAGCTGCCCACACGGTTCAGACCTCCGTTGTACTCGATGTGGGCTGCAAAGGGTGATTGCTTGCCGAATTTAAACTCACGTGAGATCTCAGCATAGGCGCCTTCTACAAACTTGCTGCTGAAGTCGATATCCACGAAGTAGAACCAAGAACCCCAGTTGTCGGCCTTGAACTGTTCGAGGGTCAGTGTCACCTTCTGGCGGCGCATGACATCGTCGCTCTGGGGGCCACCGAACTGCTCTGAATAGATGCTACGTCCGAAGTCGTAGTGCAACTGGATGTTCTGTGCCTGTGTGGTGAGTCCCATCAGGGTCATCACACCAAAAAGAATCAGTTTTTTCATGTTCATTTTTTTCTTTAATGGTTATTAATTAATGTATATATCATTCGAGCTGCTTGTTCGGGCGCGCACTGATCGCCTAAGCGTCGGCGCACCTCTTCATAACCTGAGAGCATCACCTCACGGGCGGGGCCTTCAAGAATCTTATTGAGTTCCATACGGATATTCTCCACACTGAAGGTATCGGCCACCAACTCGCGCACCACCTCACGGTCGGCCACAAGGTTGACTAAGGAGATGTATTTCACTTTGAGGACCAGCTTACGCAGACGACCGATGAGCCAGGGAAGCGGCGTTTCATAACACACCACCTGAGGTACATTGAAAAGGGCGGTCTCAAGGGTAGCGGTTCCGCTGGTGACGAGGGCTGCATGGGCCTCAGACAACAGCTGGTAGGTCTGGTTATAGACCACCTCTACCCCACTATCGTCCACGAACTGACGGTAGTAGTCGGCCTCGATGGCTGGAGCGCCAGCTAGTACGATGCGGTAGGTAGTCTCCAATCCCTTCACGGCAGAGAGCATCGCTGGCAGGTTGTCTTTGATTTCCTGTTTTCGGGAGCCTGCGAGCAGGGCGATAACGGGCTTGTCAGATGCGGTGCTCCTGCCTGCAACTGCAAGATATTCCTCCACCTCATTTTTCGTAGGATTACCCACATAATGAATGGGATAATGGTGTTTCTCCTCGAAGAAAGGCACCTCGAAAGGCAGGATCGAAAAGAGTTCATCCACATCACGACGAATCTGCTTGATGCGGTACTCCTTCCACGCCCAGATCTTCGGAGAGATATAATAATATACAGGACAAAGGCCCTGCGCCTTCACATATTTGGCGATGCTAAGGTTAAAGCCCGGATAATCCACAAGAATCACAACATCAGGGCGCCATGCGGTGATATCCTCCTTACATTGCCGCATGTTTCCCAAAATAGTACGCAAATGAAGCAACACGGGAACGAAACCCATATAGGCAAGTTCGCGGTAGTGCTTCACCAACGTGGCGCCCTCGGCTGCCATCAGATCACCTCCGAAACAGCGGAACTCTGCCTGTGCGTCTTCTAGTCGTAAGGCATGGATGAGTCGTGAGGCATGTAGGTCGCCAGATGCTTCTCCTGCTATCAGGTAATATTTCATAGGCACCAGCTTTTGATGAGGTCGAGGGCCTGATAAGCGGTCACATCGATCTGCGTGGGTGTGATGGCTATATAGCCGTGACTCAGGGCCCAGTTATCAGTATCTTCGGCATCGGGCTCATCATTGGTGTAACGCCCCACCATCCACCAGTAGTCGTAGCCGCGGGGATGATGGCACTGTGTCACCTCATTGTCCCATGTACCTTTGGCCATACGGCAGATCTTTACACCCTGATAGGCGGGTACCTTGGGGAAATTCACATTCAGGCAGACACCTTGAGGCAGACCATCGGCCAACACCTTCTTAGTAATGGTCTGTATGTAGGGGCGCAACGGCTTGAAGTCGGCATCCTCATCATGATCGCAAAGCGAGAAGGCCAGAGAGGGGATATATTTCATACAGCCTTCGATGGTAACACCCATCGTGCCACTGTAATGCACGTTCACCGAGGCATTGTCACCGTGATTGATACCACCGATCACCATATCGGGACGACGCGGACAGAGCTCTGCCAATGCGATCTTCACACAATCGACAGGGGTTCCATTGCACGACCATATTTCAACCCCCTCGCGCTTTTCATGCAATTGGAGTCTCAGAGGTACGGTGGCAGAAAAGGCACAAGAGAAACCGCTACGGGCCGATTCTGGGGCGCATACGATGATATCGCCATAGGCGGACACCATCTCTACAAGCTCACAAATACCCTTAGCGGCATAACCATCATCATTGGAAATAAGCAAAAGTGGTCGTTTAATTTCCATAAAATATTATTGATTTGGCTGCAAAGTTACAAAAATCTCTTAATTCATAATTATTATTTCTTAATTATTTTGTAACTTTGCGCACAAATTTCGTTTTTAATCAAGATAAAATGGGTAAGATTATTGCTTTGGCAAACCAAAAGGGCGGTGTAGGCAAGACGACGACGACCATCAATCTGGCCGCCTCACTGGCTACCTTGGAAAAGACCGTTCTCGTGGTAGATGCAGACCCGCAGGCTAATGCCTCCAGCGGTCTGGGCGTAGATATCACGGAAGTGGAGTGCTCATTATACGAGTGCATCATCAATCACACCGATGTGCATGAAGCCATCTATACAACCGACATCGAGGGACTCGACATCATCCCCAGTCATATCGACCTGGTGGGAGCAGAAATCGAGATGCTGAACCTCAACGAGCGCGAGAAGGTGATTAAGCGCCTGCTTGAGCCCATCCGTGAGGAGTACGACTACATCCTCATCGACTGTTCTCCGTCGCTAGGCCTCATCACTGTGAATGCCCTGACAGCTGCGAACTCTGTGATTATCCCTGTGCAGTGTGAGTATTTCGCACTCGAAGGCATCAGCAAGTTGCTGAATACCATCAAGATTATCAAAAATAAGTTAAACCCGATGCTGGAAATCGAGGGCTTCCTGCTGACGATGTATGACAGCCGCCTCCGTCTGGCTAATCAGATCTACGATGAGGTGAAACGTCACTTCCAGGAACTGGTGTTCAAGACGGTCATCCAGCGTAACGTAAAACTATCGGAGAGTCCCAGTCACGGTCTGCCAGTAATCCTCTACGATGCCGACTCTACAGGTGCGAAAAACCACCTGGCATTAGCAAAGGAAATCATCTTCAAAAACGACAAAAGCAAATAGACAATAATGGCTGTAAAGAAGAAATACGACCGCAACGTTCTCGGACGCGGTTTAGATAATATCAGTGGTAGCAAAGGGCTCGGACTGGATGCCTTGATTGACACCCATGATGTACAGACAAAGGGCAGCTCAAACTTGAATGAGGTGCCCATCAACATGATTAAGGCCAACCCGAACCAGCCTCGAAGGGAGTTTGACGAGTCTGCTCTTCAGGAACTGGCTGCCAGCATCCGTGAGATCGGTCTGGTGACCCCGATCACCGTTCGCCAGATGCCCGATACAACCTATCAGATCATTGCCGGAGAGCGCCGTTGGCGTGCCTCACAAATGGCAGGTCTGACCTCGATCCCCGCCTATATCCGTACGGTGGAGGACGACAACGCAATGGAGATGGCACTGGTGGAGAATATCCAGCGCGAGGATCTGAATGCGATAGAGATCGCGCTGGCCTATCAGCATTTGGCAGAAGCCACTGGTATGACGCAAGAGAAGATCTCTGCACGTGTGGGAAAGAGCCGTACCTCAGTGACGAACTATATGCGCCTGCTGAAGTTGCCCGCACAGATTCAGATGGCTTTGAAGAACAAGGATATCGACATGGGGCACGCCCGTTCGCTACTCTCCATCGACAGTCCGTCGCAACAGTTGAAGCTGTTTAAGGAGATTCAGCGCAACAACTACTCCGTGAGAAAGGTTGAGGAACTGGTGCAGCTTCTCAAGAACGGCGAGAATCTACAGCAAGCGAAGAAGACGGCTGGTGTCACCCAACTGCCTTTGGAGTTCAGTATCCTCAGAGACCGTTTGTCAGAGTTGTTTCAAGTGAAAGTACAGATGACCTGCTCACCACAGACGAAGGGAAGGATCAGCATCCCGTTCAACAATGAGGATGAGTTGGAGCGCGTGATGAACATCATTGATAAAATGAAAGATTGACATTGAGACAAGATAGAAACATAATACGTCGAGTGATCACAGCCGTATGCTTCCTGCTGGCTGGTCTTCAAGGGCTATCCGCACAGGAGAAAGCTGATTCACTGATAGCAACAGACAGTCTGACAACGACAGAAGGCGTCCCAGTCAGCCTGAACGTGGATAGTATCGTAAATAAGACCAAGAAGCTCAAGGTGCCTAAAGACTGGAGCACCTGGCGCCCCAACCCGAAGCGTGCCCTCTGGCTCGCATTGGTCATCCCTGGAGGTGGACAGATATACAACCGCAAATATTGGAAGCTGCCATTCATCTATGGTGGATTTATGGGATGTATCTATGCGATGAACTGGAACAACACAATGTATAAGGACTATTCTCAGGCCTATGTCGATCTGATGGATAACGATCCTGATACCCAGAGCTACAACCAGTTCCTGCATCTCGGCGCAACCATCAAGACAGATGCGGACAAGAAGCGCTATGAAGAGATCTTCAGGAAAAGAAAAGATAAATACAGACGCTGGCGCGACCTTAGTTTCTTCGTGATGCTTGGTGTGTATGCCCTTTCGGTGATCGATGCATATGTCGATGCGGAACTCTCTGTGTTCGACATCTCGAAGGATCTGAGTCTGAAAGTGGAGCCAACGATCATCAATAATGGATCGTCGAGAAATATTCTCGACAACTCTTCAGTGGGCTTGCAGTGTAGCCTTAATTTTTAATGAATATGATCATAATGGATAACATAAAGATTTTAAGTTTTGCGGCAATGCTGTTTTGCAGCGTACCGCTATCAGCACAAACGGTCATTGATGACTTCGACGAAGAAGAGGAAGAAGCCGACAGTCTGTTTGTACCTATAGAAGACGAGATTGCCGTCACCGACAAGGAGGGCAACGAGGAAGTGATTGAATTCCCCGAGGCCATGACCTATGATCTCGACAGTCTGTTGAACCTCTATATGTCGCGTACTTTCTTGGGGACACCAGGCGACTGCGAGATGACCAACGAGAACCCCACCTATCCAAAAGAGGAATTTGTGGCCCGTCTGAGTCGCATCCCCTCAGTGATGGAACTGGCATACAATGACATTGTACAGCGATTCATCGACCGTTACAGCGGCCGTCTGCGTTACTCCGTGAGTTATATGCTGGGAGCGGCGAACTTCTATATGCCACTGTTTGAGCAGGCGTTAGAAACTTACCAGTTGCCGTTAGAGTTGAAGTACCTGCCCATCATCGAGTCGGCACTCAATCCGAAGGCTGTCTCACGCGTTGGTGCCACTGGTCTCTGGCAATTCATGCTAGCCACAGGTCGCCAATACGGTCTGGAAGTAAACTCCTTAGTGGATGAGCGTCGTGCACCAGTGAAGTCATCGTATGCTGCTGCCCGTTACCTGCGCGACCTCTATCGTATCTTCGGTGACTGGAACCTCGTAATTGCCGCCTATAACTGCGGACCAGAGAACATCAACAAGGCCATCCACCGTGCTGGTGGCGAGAAAGACTACTGGAAACTCTACCCCTATCTGCCTGCAGAGACACGTGGCTATGTGCCCGCCTTCATTGCGGCCAACTACATCATGAATTATTATTGTGAGCACAATATCTGTCCGATGAACTCTGGCCTGCCTGCAAAGAGCGACACAATCATGATCAGCAAGGACATCCATCTGGAACAGATTGCAGCAGTGGTGGGTACTGACCTCGATATGCTGCGCTCACTGAACCCTGAGTTCCGTCGTGACATCATTCCAGGCAACACCAAACCTTATGCCGTCAGGATGCCCATTGCTGACATCATGAAGTATATCGACCTGGAGGACTCAGTGTATAACTATCGTCGCGTAGAGCTGTTTACGAAACGGGCCATCGTCGATGTGAACGACGATCTGCCCACGTATAGTAAGAAGCGTTCACGTTTGGGTCGGAAGAGTAGCCGTTATGCACGCAACAGAAGTGCAAGATATAAGCGTGGCAGGAGCACTGCACATAAACGCAGCAAGGCTACCAGCAGGAAGAAGAGTTCGTCAAAGAAAAAGTCACGTAGAAGGAGGTAAACTATGGATGTAGAGCAGCAGATATACTCCGAAGATGCGGATGAGAAACTGATCAATGATGCGTTTGAGACACTTCTGAACAGTTACTTGGCATCACGCCACCGCAAGAAGGTCGATCTCATCACAAAGGCCTTCAACTTCGCAAAACAAGCCCACAGAGGCGTACGCCGTCTGTCGGGTGAGCCGTATATCATGCATCCTATCGCCGTAGCACAAATCGCTTGTGCGGAGATCGGATTAGGCTCTACAAGTATATGCGCTGCCCTTCTCCACGATGTGGTGGAGGATACCGACTACACCGTTGAGGATATCTCCAACATCTTTGGTGAGAAGATTGCAATGATCGTCGATGGTCTGACAAAGATCAGCGGTGGAATTTTCGGTGAACAGGCCTCAGCACAGGCAGAGAACTTCAAGAAGTTGCTGCTCACGATGAGCGACGACATCCGCGTAATCCTGATTAAGATCTGCGACCGTCTGCACAACATGCGCACCCTCGACTCGCAACCAGCCAACAAACAGTATAAGATTGCAGGTGAGACGCTTTATATCTATGCCCCGTTAGCCAATCGTTTGGGTCTGAACAAGGTAAAGTCGGAGCTTGAGAACCTAAGTTTTAAGTTCGAACACCCAGAGGAATATGCATCGATAGAAGCCAAGCTCCAATCGACCCGTGCTTCACGCGACGAGTTATTCTCTAAGTTTACTGAGCCCATTGAGGCTGCTCTGAAACAGATGGGTATCCAGTATGAGATCAAAGAACGCGTCAAGACGCCTTACTCCATATGGAGCAAGATGCAAAACAAGCACGTCACATTTGAGGAAATATACGACATCCTCGCCGTGCGCATCATTTTTACACCGAATGTGAGAGAGGATGAGGTAAACGAGTGCTTCAAGATTTACGTCGCTATCTCGAAGATCTACAAGTCACACCCTGACCGTTTGCGCGACTGGCTCTCACAGCCGAAGGCTAACGGCTATCAGGCCCTCCACGTAACACTAATGTCGAAACAAGGGCGCTGGATAGAGGTACAGATCCGTTCTGATCGTATGAACGAGATTGCCGAACAGGGATTCGCTGCTCACTGGAAGTATAAGGACGGTGTGGATAGCGAATATACGGAAGACGAGAACGAGTTGAACGAGTGGCTGGGTACCATCAAGGAGATTCTCGACGATCCTCAGCCCGATGCGATGGACTTCCTCGACACCATCAAATTGAATCTCTTCGCATCAGAGATATTTGTGTTTACTCCAAAGGGCGAGATCCGCACGCTGCCAGCTGGTTGTACGGCTCTCGACTTCGCATTCTCCATTCACACCTTCCTCGGCAGTCATTGCATCGGAGCAAAGGTGAACCATAAGCTCGTGCCACTCTCACATAAGTTAAACAGTGGTGACCAGGTGGAGATCCTGACCTCGAAGTCACAACACGTCAGTCCTTCGTGGATCAATTTCGTTTCTACGGCAAAAGCTAAGGCAAAGATACAGGCCATCCTGCGTCGCGACAACAGAGAGGTACAGCGTGAGGGTGAGGAAATCCTGAACAACTTCCTTGAACAGAACGGTTTCGAGCCGAGTGTGTCGCTCACCGATCAACTGACGGAATTTCACGGCTATAGCAAACCGCAGGAGTTCTTCTTGGCTTTAGGCGAGAAGGTGGCTATCCTTGGTGAGAAGGATATTGACCGCCTGAACGGTAAGAAGGAAGAAGAAGAGACAGGTGGCTGGCGTAAGTACGTGCCCTTTATGGGTAAGAAGAAACAGGAAGAGGACTCCGAACAGTCGAAATCGAGACGGGAGCTCTTCGTGGTGCCAGAGAAGTTCAATCGCAAGAAGCCTATCTATATCTCGGAGGAGAATATCAGCCAATATAAGTTCCCTGGCTGTTGTCACCCCATCCCAGGCGACGATGCCCTTGGCTATATCAACAACAAGAAACAGATTGAGATCCACAAGCGTGCCTGTCCTGTGGCTGCCAAGCTCAAGACCAGCTTCGGCAATAAGATTCTCGACATTAAATGGGACATGCACAAGGTGCTTTTCTTCGAAGCCACTATCCGCATCAGCGGTATCGACCGCGTAGGCATGCTGAATGAGATCACCCAGGTCATCTCGTCACAGATGAGCGTGAACATCCATAAAGTCACCATCACCTGCGAGGACGGCATCTTCGACGGCAGTATCGAACTAAAAGTTCACGACCGCGATGACGTGAAAAAGATTATCAACAATCTCAAGCACATCCCCGATCTGAAAGAGATCTCTGAAATCATGTAAATTACAAAAACAAATATTACCACTACATGAAGAAATTACTTATTATTTGTATGACAGCTTTGTTAGCAAGCTGTAGTACAAATGTCGATCTCGAACAACAGGTTGACGAGCTTTATGCCAAGATGTCACAGGAAGAGCGCATTGCCCAGTTGAGAAGTATGTATATGGACGAACTGCTCGATGATCAGGGAAAGGTGGATACGGCAAAGTGCCGTCAGCTGATTCCCAATGGCATCGGTCATTTCTCTCAGTTCGCTATGCAGAAGCCTACTGATCCGAATGTGCTGCGTGACCGCGTGGCTGCCGTACAGGACTGGCTCATCCATCACACGCCCAGTGGCATTCCTGCCTTGTTCCATGAGGAAGTGCTATCAGGTGTCAACACACGTGGTGCTACGATCTATCCACAGCAGATTGGACAAGCTTGTTCATTCAACGCCGAACTGGCCGAGTTGAAGACGAAGCAGACGGCTACTGCCATGCGTAAGATGGGTGGTGTATTGTCGCTGTCACCAATGGTTGACGTTTGTCGCACTCCGAGCTTTAACCGTTTGGAGGAGTCATATGGTGAGGATGGTTATCTCTCTGCTGTGATGGGTACTGCCTTTGTTAAGGGTTTACAACAGGGCGACTTGAAAAAGGGTGTTGGTGCCTGCTCAAAGCACTACCTCGGCTATGGCGGTGGAGGCGACGCTGAGGAGAAGGAGCTTATGGAAGAGATCCTGTTACCTCATGAGACCATGATCCGTCTGGCTGGCAGTAAAGTTCTGATGCCTGGTTACCACTCGATGGCCGACGCCAATGGCGAGAAGGTGAACTGTGTTGCCAACGGATTAATCCTGACGGATATTCTTCGTGGCTATTTAGGCTTCGACGGTATGGTGGTGAGCGACTATACTGCTATCGACCAGCTGCCTGGTTTGGAAACCCCGATGGAGAAAGCTGTAGCTGCCATCAATGCTGGTAATGATGTTGATTTCCCTGTAGGCGCCAACTACAAGAATCTGCCAGAGGCTATTGAGAAGGGACTTGTGAAGCCTGAGGTGTTGGAACGTGCTGTGAAGGACGTGCTGCGCTTTAAGTTCCGTGCGGGTCTGTTTGACGAGGATGCCTATCTTTATAGTAAAGAGCAGATTGTACTCGACTCACCTGAGGAGCGTCAGACGGCATACGACATCGCCTCGCAATCGGTAGTGCTGTTGGAGAACAACGGTGTGCTCCCATTGAAGGATGCTAAGAACATCTTGTTGACTGGTCCAAACGCCAATACGATGTGGGCCATGTGCGGCGACTACGCCTACCCTTCCATGACCTACTTTTGGAAGAGAAATATGGAAGACCTGGAGCATCCAGAAATCGTGACGCTTTTTGAGGGTATGACAGCTAGCAAGCCTGAGGGTGTGAACCTAATGTATAGTCGTGGTTGCGACTGGACTGAGGAGGTAGAGACTAAGTTCTCTGAGTTGGGTGATGAGCGTGCCTGGGAGTATGAACTGCTGCATCGTAAGGTGGATGCTGGTGAGAAGATCGACAAAGCAGAAGCCCTCGCGATGGCCAAGCAGAGCGATGTGATCATCGCAGCTGTGGGTGAGAACGTGATGCTCTGCGGTGAAAATCGTGATCGTCAGGGATTGCGCCTGCCTGGTAAACAGGAACAGTATGTAAAAGAGTTGCTGGCAACAGGTAAGCCTGTAGTGCTGGTTGTCTTCGGTGGTCGCGCCCAGGTCATCTCTGGTATTGCCGAGCAGTGTGCTGCCGTCATCCAGGCCTGGTATCCTGGTGAAGAGGGCGGTAAGGCAGTGGCTGATATTCTCTATGGTAAAATCTCACCTTCTGCTAAGCTCTCGGTCAGCTATCCGAAAGAGGAGCTCAACGAGCCTATCTGCTATAACTATACGGCTGAGAAGGATGCGCGCGTGCAGTGGCCCTTCGGCTATGGTTTGAGTTACACCACATTTGAATATCAGAACCTGAAGGCTGATGCCGAGGTGGCAACCTCAGCTGAGAGTTTAAACGTGACGTTTGAGGTGAAGAACACGGGTAAGATGGCAGCCGATGAGATTGTACAGATCTATCTGTCGCCGACAAACAATAGCCAACAGATCCGTCCAATCCAGTTGCAGGGCTTTGCCCGTGTGTCACTCCAGCCTGGAGAGACCAAGACCGTGAAGACCAAGCTCTACACCGAACAGTTCGGTTACTATAGTCATCAGGACAACCGCCAGTGGAACATCGCTCCTGGTCAGTTTATCGTGAAGATCGGAGCATCTTCTGAAGACATCCGTCTGCAACAGACTATCACCCTGAAGGGGGAACCTGTCATCAAACCGCTGAGAGACCATTATTTCTCAGAGGCCACCACGATGTAAGAAGCGTTGGATGGAGACCACAAAAAAGAGGATGTACAACTTGCACATCCTCTTTTTTAGTGGGCGCTGACGGATTCGAACCGCCGACCCTCTGCTTGTAAGGCAGATGCTCTAAACCAGCTGAGCTAAGCGCCCTTTTTGTTAAGCGAGTGCAAAGGTACGTTGTTTTTTCGAATTACAAGCATCAAAGTCGAAAAACCTATCAAAAATTAACACTCTTTAATAATTTATCCCAAAAGTTGCTCAATATCCGTTTGTGGAAGAATACAAAGTATCGCTTTTCCATCAGGCGTATAATTAACGTTTGAGCAGGAGAAAAGTTGGTTAATGACATTCTCAATCTCGTCATTGCTGAGCAACTGCCCATAGGGAATGGCTGCATGACGCGCCAGACTTAACGCCAGTTGCGAATTCAACGAAGCCACCTGTGAGGTCAGCGTCCCTGAATCGTCTACCAGTTGGCGGAGCAATCGTACGGGGTCAAGGCCATCGATACCAGTAGGTACACCATTAACGGCGAAGCTGTTTCCTCCAAGATCACTGAGATCGAAGCCCAGATTGGCAAGTTCAGGCAACAACTTCCCAAGTAATACGGCATCCGACGGAGCAAACTGGACCACCTCAGGAAAGAGCAACTTCTGCGTGTTGGCAGTATGGCCCGCCATCTGTTCCATATAACGGTCGTAGAGAATTCGGATGTCAGCCCGATGCTGGTCGATAATCATCAAACCCGACTTCACGGCTGTCATCAGATATTTCCCTTTATATTGATAATGTGAGGGCGATTTCTCTGAGAGGATTGTCTCTGGCGTTTGGATATCATCTGTAGATTCAGCGATGGGGCTGAACATCTCTCCTTCCTCTGGGACTGGCGTGAACGAAGGAGCTTTCTCCAAACCTTCATAGAGTGTTTCCCAGGAGCCAGCATTACTAGAATGGCTAGAGCGACTGGAGCTCTTAAATGGATTATAATCTGGATTATAACGAGGCTGAGGAGGCGCTACCTGACGGGCTGGATCATAAAGTGGGATATCAGGGCTCCCCTGTGTATCGAAGTCGATGGCTGGTACCTCACAGAATTTCCCCAGTGCATCGCGAACGGCTGCTGTGAGAATCTGCCAGATGGCCTGCTCATTCTCAAATTTGATCTCTGTTTTCGTAGGATGGATATTCACGTCGATATCAGCAGGCTCCACCTCGAAATAGAGGAAATAAGGCACCTGCATGCCTTCAGGAATCAGACGGTCGTATGCAGTGACAACAGCCTTATGGAAGTAAGGGTGCTTCATATAACGCCCGTTCACGAAGAAGTAGTCGTGTCCACTCTTCTTACGGGCTCCCTCTGGTTTACTCACGAAGCCGGTAATCGTACACATCGCAGTACGCACCTCTACAGGAAGAAGATCCTGACTGTACTGTCGGCCAAATACATCACTGATACGCTGACGCAGACTGCCAGCCTTGAGGTTCAGCATCTCTGTGCCGTTATGATGGAGGGTAAAATGGATATCTGGATAGACGAGTACGATCCGCTCAAAGGCCGTCAGGATGTTACTGAGTTCGGTAGCATTAGACTTCAGGAACTTTCTACGGGCAGGTACGTTAAAGAAGAGATTCTCAATCTTGAAGTTACTACCTACAGGACAGGATACAGGCTCCTGTGACACCACTTTTGAACCTGCAATCCTGATACAGGTGCCCACCTCATCCACTTCACGGCGCGTCTGTAACTCTACATGAGACACCGCTGCTATCGAAGCCAAGGCCTCCCCACGGAACCCCATTGTGTGAAGGGCAAAGAGGTCGTCGGCCTGAGAAATCTTCGAGGTAGCATGACGTTCGAACGACAGACGGGCATCTGTCTCTGACATCCCCTTACCATCGTCAATCACCTGAATCATCGTACGTCCGGCATCCACCACCACCACATGGATGGTTGTCGCGCCAGCATCTACCGAATTCTCAACCAACTCCTTGATAACGGAAGCCGGCCGCTGGATGACCTCACCAGCAGCAATCTGGTTGGCCACACTATCGGGAAGCAGATGGATCACATCACTCATTTCTTACTGCGCCAATTAAAGGGCAGGCGCTTACGTTCGGCAGGTATCTGGTTCAACGGATACATCGTGCCACTGGTCTTTGGTGTCCACACGCTCTCCAGCTTCTTGTTCTTCATAAACATCCGAAGTTCAGAAGTCTGCTGATAGTTATAGATGATTGGCACGCTGTCGCCCTCTTCAAAGTAATAGCCGATCAACACATTATCTTTTGCCCTTGCCTCACGGATATCTCCATCGACAAAAAAGGCAAACATCTCCTTCGACGACACCTGGTTATAGCAGGCTGTATCGCTCTGCAATTGTTGGATGGAGAAACAGTCGTAATAGATGTGGGCGTGATCAATCACCGAATCTTTCATATACACATCTACCTGATCGCCCACTAACTGCTGACCATTGTTCCAAAGGATTGGATCGTGGTACATCGTCATGCAGGAGTCGAGGGAGTTATAGACCAGAGAATCACACACACCCTGCACATCACGGCGAAAGGCCCTGACATGGTGGTAGGCATGAATCTTCCGATAGACGGAGTCGGTCTCGATATTAAAAGTCACAATCTTGAAGGTATCGGCATGCATATAGAGTGAATCACCTTGAGAGTAGTCAATGGCTACCGCACTATCAGTACACATGGCATAGCCTGTGTCCTCAAAATATTCACCATAGTTACCCGTCAGTTTATTACGGTTCAGCGAATCGACATACACCACATTACGGAAAGCTTGGCTCATGCCCTGCTTACTGTCGTAATACACGCTGTCGCCTACCATCATCTTACCCCCATTCGTCAGTACCGAACGGTTCATCAGTCTGGCAATATCGTTCTTCGTATCATAGTAACCTTGTTCCGAATAGATATGACTCTGTCCCGACGTGATGTTCGATGGACCAACGATATGGGCCATCGAGTTACGGGTGTCATAATAGAGGGTATCGGTGGTGAGGAAGAACTTCGGACTCTGCATCTTTACGTCGTAGTTGAACACCGACATCTTGGTCTCAGTGTTATACTCTCCCCAGTCGGAAGTCAGTGTAGTCTCTCCGTCAACCATCTTACCGCCCTCAAAGAAATAGGCGTTATTGTAGATACGGTCGAAATCAAGACTGTCAGTGTAAAGCTTGGTCTTCTTATGCGTCAGTATCACGTTATAACGAGCCTGAGCCAGTTGCTCATTGCCATCATAGAAAGCATAGTCGCTGAGCAGAGAGAGGGTGTCGCCCTGATACATCCTCACATGTCCGAAAGCCTCGAATGAATTGCTGGCCTCATAGAAATAGGCACTATCGCAATATAGCCGTGCACCTTGGTGAGTAAAGTGAACCTGGCCGTTAAGAATCGTAGCATCAGGATTCTCACGCTCATCGAAATGCAACAGGTCGGCGTGTACCAGATAGACACGGGAATCCTCCGTCTTGGCTTTTCGCACAGGACGCTTCTTCTGCTGTTTCTTTTGCGCAAAGCCAGATGCCATTCCCACCATCAGGGCAAACGCCATCAGCCAGATAAAAGACCTTTTACTTCTCACTCCTTACTTCTAAAATTCTTACTTCTCACCTCTATTTAATCCACCCCTCGAATTCAAACTGACAGTCCTTGTAGTCATCATTCAGACGGGTATATACATTTTTGATTTTATCGACCACCCATTGGTGGATGCACTCTTCCTGGCGTTTGTTCTGCACCACATCCTTCAGCACCTGGAAGTCCTCCGTCATCGTAGCCTTATGACCCTCAATACGGTTTTTCAGTTTGGCAATCACGCAGACGGTTTTTCCACGCTGATTAATCATCTGAAACGATTTCGAGATCTCGCCTACCTTAAGGGTATCCACCACCTTCGCAATCTCAGGGGGCAGATCCTGCATCTGGAAGCGAGAAGAGGTATGACCCGTCTGCATCATGTTCGTTGACATCAGACCTTTACTATTCTTGGTATCCTTATCATCTGAGAGGATAGGTGCTGCTTCCTCGAAAGTGAATTTCCCAGCGCGGATGTCATCAGCGATGGAGTCCAGACGACCGAGCGCCCGTTCGACGGCTTCTTCAGACACAACAGGCTTACGAAGGATATGACGTACATTCACCTTCTCACCACGCTTCTCGATAAGTTGGATGATATGGAAGCCGAACTCAGACTCCACTATCTTAGACACCTTTTTCGGATCTGTAAGGTTAAATGCCACGGTGGCAAAAGCAGGATCGAGGGTACCACGTCCCGCCAGACCGACCTCACCACCACGACGAGACGTTCCTGGGTCTTCAGAATAGAGACGTGCCAACGTCTGGAACGAAGCCTCACCCTTGTTCACACGATCGGTATAGTCACGTAACTCATCTTTCACACGGTTCAATTCCTCGATTTCTATACGTGGTGTCATCTGGATGATCTGCACCTCCACCTCTGTCGGCACGAAGGGAATACTATCCTGTGGCATATCCTTGAAATAACGACGCACCTCAGCAGGTGTCACCGAAATATCCTCCACAAGTTTACGCTTCATCCGCTGTACCATCTGACGGTCTTTCATTTCGTCACGCAACTCATTACGGATCTGAGAAAGAGGCTGATGCTTATATTCCTCCAGACGTTCACGAGAGCCATCGACCATGTCGAGCCAGTAGTTGATCTGCTGCTCCACCTCCTGAGCCACATCGGCATCGGTTACCTCGATACTGTCAATGGCAGCCTGATGCTTGAATAGCTTCTGAACGGCGATCTGCTCAGGAATGATACAATCAGGGTTACCTGACCATTTCATACCTTCAAGAGCTGCCTGCATACGCATGGACTCCACGTCAGAACGCAAAATGGCTTCATCACCGACAACCCATATCACTTCGTCAATCACTGAACCTACAGCGACAGAATCTTTCTCATTTGCAGCGACTCCGAACAAAGGAATCGCCATCATCACAACCGGAATCAATCTTTTTAAAACATTCATTGGTGCTGATTTACTGTTTTCAATATTTCTTGGTTTATCTGTACAGGATAACGACTGCGCAGCGAGGCTAGCCATTCTGCTTCCAGCATTTGCTGGTAGTCGGCCACAACCTGAGCTCTCACATCGTTATAACCCTCTGGATATTTCTTCAGTTTCTTACCATAGACGGCTTCGAAGGGGTATGCTACATCCGCCCATGCTGCTGCATCGCGACGTTTAAACACCAGTCGGTCGATCGTAGCATTGTCGCCTGGCTTGAACACACCTACCACTATCTTCACACGCTCTTCGCCATCACTGTTGAAAGTGGCATTCAAAGTCTCTGACCACTGTTCGAAAGGCAAACGCTTCAAATACTTCTTCACAGCCTTCATATCGGCTTTGGTCTTTGTGAAATAGGCTACACCGCGATAATGGGGACCTGACGACACATAAATTCTTTCGTGTGCATCAAACCAGGCCCGAAGACCGACCTCATCCGTCTTGGCCCGCTGCCATACTTCGCGGTTGGTAATTTCATACACCAGCAGACCGTCGTGGTATTCCTGATTCAGGTAATTCTGGTTGGCTGTCGTCTTCTGCACAGTCCCCCCACTGACATTCTGTCCAGCTATCGCCTTTCGCACGTTCTGTTGTTGCAGTGAACGTACCAAATCGTCCTTCAACACTTCAAACGGCTCCAACTGTTTCCGTTCCTTCATCAGGATAATATGATAACCATCAGGTGCCAGTATCGGCCGACTCAGCTCTCCTGGTTGCAACGCATAGGCAGCTTGTTCTAACTCCACGAAACTCTGTTGAGGCTGCATCCACCCCATGTCTCCACCCTGAGCAGCTGTCCGCTGATCCTCAGAGACCTTTCGAGCCAGTGTAGAGAAATCGGCACCTCCCTGTAGGGCACGCCAGATGGAGTCTGCTCGTTGGGCAACACGATCTTGTTCTCTATTTGATGCCTGAGTAGGAAGCCTAAGGAAAATCTCCGCAGGCCTGATCAGCCCTTGGGAGCCAATGCTCTTTTTCGTTCTGTCATAAAGGTGTCGTGCCTCTGTCAGAAAATCTGTGGTGACTGCCATGTTTTCCCCACCCTGACAATTGATATAGGAGGCGAGTTCCTGTTTGAAGGCAACCGAAGTGTCGAGCTGCGCATCCAGCGCAGCCGCCAACTTCAACTTGTAATTAGCATAGAGTTCCGCATATTCCTCTACCGTCTTCCTATCTGCCTGTCCGTTCCCATTGTTTTTATAATAGGAATAAACGAACTCAGAACGGGGTACAGGGACACCATTCACCGTCATCACCACAGGATCAGACTGTGCTTGTGTCGCGAGCACGGTGAACCAAAGTACTGGAAGTAGTAGAGACCTCTTCACTTCTTTAGTCGTTGGGACGTGAGTAGTTCGGAGCCTCACTGGTAATAGTGATGTCGTGCGGATGACTCTCGTTCACACCTGCATTGGTGATGCGGGTGAACTTGGCATCATGCAGCTTCTCAATGGTAGCAGCACCACAGTAACCCATACCTGAACGCAGACCACCTACCATCTGATAGATCACCTCCTGAACGGTTCCTTTGTAAGGCACACGGCCAGCGATTCCCTCTGGCACCAGTTTCTTCACATCCTTGGTGTCGCCCTGGAAATAACGATCTTTCGAGCCATGTTTCTGCTCCATAGCCTCGAGCGAGCCCATACCGCGATAACTCTTGAATTTACGACCATTATAGATAATGGTATCACCAGGACTCTCCTCAGTACCAGCCACGAGTGAGCCGATCATCACACAGCTACCACCTGCAGCGAGGGCTTTTACAATATCACCTGAATAACGCAGACCACCATCGGCAATCAACGGAATATCGGTTCCCTTCAGGGCACTATAGACATCATAGACTGCACTCAGCTGAGGCACACCTACGCCTGCCACCACACGAGTAGTACAGATGGAACCAGGACCAATACCTACCTTCACGGCATCAGCACCATTCTCAACCAGCATCTTGGCAGCCTCACCTGTCGCGATGTTACCCACCACGATATCAATATTGGGGAATGAAGTCTTTGCCTCTCTCAGTTTCTCAATCACGGACTTAGAGTGACCGTGAGCCGTATCGATCACGATGGCATCGACACCAGCGTTCACCAGTGCCTGCATACGATCTAAGGTATCAATGGTGACACCGACACCTGCAGCCACACGCAGACGTCCTTTTTCATCCTTACAGGCCATAGGCTTATCCTTTGCCTTTGTGATATCCTTATAGGTGATGAGGCCAATCAGACGGTTGTCCTTATCCACTACGGGCAGTTTCTCAATCTTGTTCTCCTGCAGGATCTGGGCAGCAGCCGTCAAGTCGGTCTGCTGATGAGTCGTCACAAGATGATCCTTCGACATAATCTCATCGACAGGACGATCCAGACGACGTTCGAAGCGCAGGTCACGGTTAGTGACGATACCCACCAGATGACGCTCATCGTCCACCACAGGGATACCTCCGATATGATACTCCGACATAATGTCGAGGGCTTGTGCTACTGTAGCGCCTAAGGGAATCGTGATCGGATCATAGATCATACCGTTCTCGGCACGTTTCACAATAGCCACCTGACGGGCCTGATCGTCAATCGACATATTCTTGTGAATCACACCAATACCACCCTCACGAGCGATGGCAATAGCCATCTGCGACTCTGTAACAGTATCCATTGCCGCTGTCACGAAAGGCACGTTCAATTCAATGTTACGAGAGAAACGGGTTTTCAACTCTACCGTCTTCGGCAGTACTTCAGAATAAGCCGGGATCAACAGGACGTCATCAAATGTAAGACCGTCCATCACGATTTTGTCTGTAATAAATGAAGCCATAATATTTTTATCTCTAAATTCTCATTTCTAAATTCTCATCAGTTCGCCATTTCTGAGATGAACTTGATTCTCACCAATCGGATCTCATCTTCAGAGTAATCACTACCAAGTTCATCCTGGGCAACACTCAACTTATCGGTATCCGACTCACAGAAATAGTCGTAGATATCATCCACATGGTCATCGTCCATCACCTCCTCCAGGAAGTAGTCGATGTTCAGTTTCGTACCGCTATAGACGATAGCCTCCACCTCGTCGAGCAACTCGTCGAAGTCGATGCCTTGTGCATCAGCGATATCGTCGAGAGCCACCTGACGGTCGATACTCTGGATGATCTTCACTTTCAGCATGGATTTCTTGGCAACAGTACGTACGCGCATATCAGCCTGCCGCTCGATACCGTTCTCTTCGCAATAGCGTTTAATCAGATCCACAAACTCCTTGGCATAAGGCTGTTTCACCTTACCTTCACCCACACCCTGGATATTTTTCAGTTCATCGAGGGTGACGGGGTAATCTGTAGCCATCTGTTCCAACGACACATCCTGGAAGATGACATACGGCGGACGCTGCATCTGCTTCGACACCTTCTTTCGTAAGTCTCTCAGCATCGCACTCAGCGTGGGGTCAAGGGCACTGATACCACCCTCATGATCCAGCGCCTCATCGTCTTCATTGAACTCTGCGTCCTTCACGATCATAAAGGACTGAGGTGCTTTCAGGAACTTCTTACCTGCAGCAGTGACTTTCAACAGACCATAGTTCTCTACCTCTTTCTTCAGGTAGCCGGCAATCAAAGCCTGACGGATCACAGGGTTCCATACCTTCTCATCATCGTCGGCACCTGCGCCGAAGTTCTCCAGTTCCTCATGGTGATGCGCCAGAATCTCATCGGTCTCCTTACCTGTGATGAAGTCGATGATATAGTCGCTGCGGAAGTTCTCTTTTACCGATAAGATGGCCTGAAGCGTTATCACTAACTGATCCTGCGCCTCAATCTTCGTCTTCGGATGCAGACAGTTGTCGCAGTTGCCACAGTTATCCTTCGGATAGTCCTCACCGAAATAATGGAGCAACATCTTGCGGCGGCATACCGATGTCTCAGCATAGGCTGCCGTCTCCACCAGCAACTGTCGGCCGATATCTTGTTCAGCCACAGGCTTTCCCTCCATAAACTTATCCAGCTTCTGCAGATCCTTGTTTGAGTAGAAAGCCAGACAGAGGCCCTCTCCACCGTCACGACCTGCACGACCGGTCTCCTGATAATAGCCTTCCAGCGACTTCGGGATGTCGTAGTGGATCACAAACCGTACATCGGGTTTATCGATGCCCATACCGAAAGCAATGGTGGCCACAATCACGTCGATATCCTCCATCAAGAAGGCATCCTGCGTCTGAGTTCTGGTAGCAGAGTCAAGACCTGCATGATAGGCAGCCGCCTTAATATCGTTGGCTCGCAGAATGGCAGCCAACTCCTCTACCTTCTTTCTTGACAGACAGTAGATGATACCGCTTTTCCCTGGATGCTGCTTGATAAACTTAATGATATCCTTATCTACATCCTTCGTCTTCGGACGTACCTCATAATAGAGGTTAGGACGATTGAAGGAGCTCTTAAACTCCTTGGCGTCCACCATTCCCAAGTTCTTCTTGATGTCACTGCGCACCTTGTCGGTAGCTGTTGCTGTCAGGGCAATAATCGGGGCCTTGCCGATCTCGTTGACGATAGGTCGGATACGACGATATTCAGGACGGAAGTCATGCCCCCACTCTGAGATACAATGTGCCTCATCAACGGCGTAGAATGAGATCTTCACCGACTTCAGGAATTCCACATTATCTTCCTTGGTCAGCGACTCTGGTGCCACATACAGCAACTTGGTCTTACCTGCCAGGATATCAGTCTTCACCTGATCGATGGCAGCTTTGTTAAGCGACGAGTTCAAGTAGTGGGCAGTACCCTCTTGCTCACTGAGGTTCGTGATGACATCCACCTGATTCTTCATCAGCGCTATCAGGGGAGAAATCACGATGGCCGTTCCCTCCATCAACAAGGAGGGAAGCTGATAGCAGAGTGACTTGCCGCCACCAGTAGGCATCAGCACGAAAGTATCATTGCCGTCCAGCAGGTTCTGGATAATCCGCTCCTGATCACCTTTGAATGTATCAAATCCAAAGTACTTCTTCAGAGCCTCGGTAAGATTTCTTTTTTCGGTCATACAATCTTAGTTATTTTTTAGGCTTCGTATTGATTGAGATGCGACTTGTCCAACTGTTGGCGGACATAGTCGGCTGTAACTTCAAATTTCTTAACCTTCTTAGAAGGCGTCTCATACATAGAGTCGATCATCACGTTCTCCACGATGGAACGCAGGCCACGGGCACCGAGTTTAAACTCCACCGCCTTATCCACCATCACATTAAGCGCCTCCTTGGCGAAGGTCAGCGTCACACCATCCATCTCGTAGAGTTTCTGATATTGACGGATAATAGAGTTCTTCGGCTCTGTCAGGATCTTCTCCAGCGCCTCACGGTCGAGGGGATTAAGGTAGGTCAGCACAGGCAGACGACCGATAATCTCGGGGATAAGTCCAAAGGACTTCAGGTCTTGCGGCTGCACATATTTCATCAGGTCTTTCTTGTCAATTTTGCGGACGTTCTGTACAGAGTTATAACCCACCACATGCGTATTCATACGCTGGGCAATCTTCTGCTCGATACCATCGAAGGCACCACCACAGATAAACAGGATATTGCGCGTATCCACATGGATATAATCCTGATCAGGGTGCTTACGGCCACCCTTGGGTGGCACGTTCACCATCGTACCCTCCAACAACTTCAACAGTCCCTGCTGCACACCCTCACCACTGACGTCACGGGTGATCGAGGGGTTGTCGCTCTTACGGGCAATCTTATCGATCTCGTCGATGAACACAATGCCGCGCTGAGCTGCTTCTACGTTGTAATCGGCCACCTGAAGCAGACGGGTCAGGATACTCTCCACGTCCTCGCCCACATAACCGGCCTCAGTGAATACCGTCGCATCCACAATCGTGAAAGGCACATCAAGCAGTTTGGCAATCGTACGGGCCAACAGGGTCTTACCTGTTCCCGTAGAGCCCACCATGATAATGTTGCTCTTCTCGATCTCCACACCATCGTCGCTGACAGGCTGCTGCAGACGCTTATAGTGGTTATATACCGATACGGCAAGATAACGCTTAGCCTCGTCCTGTCCGATCACATAGTCATCGAGATAGGCTTTGATCTCCTTCGGCTTAGGCACCTTCTTCAGTTTGAACTTCTCGTCCTCAGCCTTCTTGTGCTTGGTGTGAGGCATATTCTCCTGCACGATATGGTAAGCCTGCTCGGCACAGTCCTCACAGATAAAACCGCTCAGGCCTGTGATCAGCAGTTTCACTTCACTTTCAGTCCTTCCACAGAAACTACATGCTTTCTTCATCCGTTCTTACTTCTTCCTGGTCAGCACTGTATCAATCATACCATATTCCTTGGCCTCTTCTGCCGTCATCCAGTAGTTACGGTCTGAGTCGGCATACACCTTATCGTAAGGAGTGTGTGAGTGTTCAGAAATGATGGTATAGAGTTCTTTCTTGAATTTCAGGATCTCCTTAGCCTCGATCTCGATATCGGAAGCCTGACCCTGCACACCGCCAAGCGGCTGATGGATCATCACGCGACTGTGGGGCAGCGCCGAACGCTTTCCCTCCGTACCAGCCACCAGCAGTACGGCACCCATCGAAGCAGCCATACCTGTACAGATGGTAGCCACATCGCTTGAGATGAACTGCATCGTGTCATAGATACCCAGTCCGGCAGTCACACTACCACCAGGGCTGTTGATATAGATCGAGATATCCTTACCAGAATCCACAGAGTCAAGATAGAGCAGCTGGGCCTGCAGGGTGTTGGCGGTATAGTCGTCGATCTGCGTGCCGAGGAAGATGATACGATCCATCATCAAGCGTGAAAAGACATCCATCTGGGTCACGTTCAACTGACGTTCCTCCAGGATATAAGGGTTCAGATACTGAGCCTGTGCCTTCATCACGTCATCAAGTGTCAGGCCGTCCATTCCTAAATGCTGCGTAGCATATTTTCTAAAATCATTCTTTATCATATTCGTCCTTCTAATTTTAAACCTATTGTATTGGGACACAAAGATAACAAAAAAAGTCGATAACCTCTCGAAGTTGGGGTTATTTTTTCCTAAAAAATATTATTTTTCTTGCAGAAGCTTATTAAAGGCCTCTAAAGTGACCTCTTTTTCGTTCAGTTTGACCACGTTTTTGAGAACTTCGGTCAGTTTCATGTCAACAGCGCGATCCACAAAATTGTCCACGTTCTCACGTTTCTTCAACTGCTCGGCGGCATAATTCTCCAGCACGTCATCGGGCACGTTGCTCATACCATACTGAGCGAACTGGGCACGGATAGCCTCCTTCGCAACAGCCTTCAGGTCAGCATCCTCAACCTTGACGTCGTTGGCAGCAACGATCTGCTCCTTAATGAGGTGCCACTTCAGCTCCTTAATGCTACCCTCGAAGTTCTTCTCCACGAAATCAGCACCCTTCTCCTTGTTGTTCTGCAGCATCACGCGCTTCAGCAGAGCCTCAGGGAACTGCAGGTCACCGACCTTTTTCTCCAGATACTGACGTACGTCGAGCAGGAACTTGTAGTCGCTGTTCTGCTGCAACTGGGGAGCGATGTTCTCGGCAATCTTCTCACGGAAAGCCTTCTCGTCCTTCACCTCACCCTCGCCAAACACGCGGTCGAAGAGCTTCTGGTCAACCTCTGCAGGCTGGAAATGACGGATCTCAGTAATCTGGTAGCTGAAGTCAGCTGTCAGATCCTTTACCTGATCCTTTTCCACCTTCAACAGGGCAGCCACCTCAGCATCATTGTCTGGATAAGCCTTCTTCGGATTGAAGGTGATGATATCACCAGGCTTCGCACCGTCAAAAAGTTTCTTCTGATCCTCAGCCTTGATATAGGCAGGCATCACCATACCACCCTCAGTCGTAATACCACCTTCCTTGGTGTTACCCTTCTCGTCGAGCTCACGCAGATCACCAGTGATGGTGTCGTTGCCGCTGAACACCTCAGCCTTTACAAACTCACCAGCCTGAGATGCGTACATCTGCACCTGATCGTCGATCAGTTTGTCGTCAGCCTTGATCTTATAATAATCGATCTTATCCTTTGCTGTCAGCTCAGCCTTGAACTCTGGAGCTACGGCGATGTCGAACACGAAAGTCAGCTCACCGTCCTTCTCGAAGTCCTGAGGCACCTGCTTCTCCTGATTGGGAAGGGGCTCACCCAGCATCTGGATCTTGTTCTCCTGGATATAGGCATACAGCTTCTCGCCCATGAGCTTGTTGACCTCGTCAACCTTCACGGCGGTACCATACTGTTTCTTGATCATTCCCATGGGCACCATACCTGGACGGAAGCCAGGCACCTGAGCCTTCTTACGATAGTTCTTCAGAGTCTTCTCTACCTGTTCCTGATAGTCAGCGGGCTCAATGGTCATCGTCAACAGACCATTGATCTTATCAGGGCAATCAAATGTAATCTTCATTGTCTTTTATACCTTATTTAATATGTACTATGCAAATTTTGAGGTGCAAAAGTACGAAAAAGAAGTGAGAAGTAAAGAG
>CADCBZ010000052.1 GCA_902799765.1 uncultured Prevotellaceae bacterium | reverse complement strand
AACCAAGGTGCAGGAGGTACTTCAGGTTCTGAAGGATATAGCATTAAAGTATTAGCTGTTGTTGGAATTAAACCCGTTAAACCCACAGAAAAAGCTGTAACTACTCGTCGTCTTCGAGCGTCTTCTTTCTCAGTGGTTGATGGTCAGACGACGCTCAGTCGCTCTTCGTCCTCTGAGGATTTCCCTTCATTTAAAACCAAGATCGGAATTGGTAATTTTATCACAGGATCTGAAGATGGGACATTTGACGTAGGTTTGCTACTTTGCAAAGGTAATGAATTATTATCCTTATTGGATAGTAAGTCTTCTACAGATTTTCCAAAAGGCAAGGGATACTTTATTGATTTAGAAAGTAAAATAGGTAAAGGACTGTCTAATGGCACTTATCAGCTTCGTGCCGTTTGTCGAGAATCCGGTAAGGAAGACTGGGTCTTCTGTCAGCTTGCAACTTCTTGCTATGTTGAAGCAGTCGTAAATGATAAGTCGCTGACATTGGCAGTTCATGGAATGGATAATGACGGTGTGGCAAAGTTTACTGCTAATTCGAAAGAAATCAGCTCTGATCCATGCGAACGTCGCCCCATTACTTTCAAGCTGAACCTTACCGATCTGAATAAGGAGAGCAACTCGCGAATTTACCTTTGGGGAAATGAAGATCCAGAGAAGACGGTTCTGCTGGCTGGTATAGGTTCAAATCTTGACCCAGGTGAGACAGGCGATGTTGAGATTCATTATACCCCACAGCGTAGTGGCGATTTTACCTTCTATATCTCAGGTTCTGATAAAGACTATACAGAATCACTCGTTGCAACCTTTGAGGTGAACGTGGCTGCAAGGACTCCTTATGATCTGGTAGTTGATGTTGCGCTTGAAGTAGAGGGCGCTGATTCTGAGCATAAGGTGCCAGGAACGGCCTTGGTGGGTGTAGCGAAGATCAAGAACAATAGCAGTGAGGCTTATCAGGATCCTGTTCGTATTTGGCTGTTCATAAAAAAAGATCCTTCTACTTATGGCAGTGTAACTCATCTTGTAAGATCAGCAGAGATACCTGTAGGCGAAACGGCGGAGCTGCCTTTTGAGTTCTATGATTTGAAAACCAATGTGGAATATGCGCTGCTGGTTGAAATGTTTGAGAATACAGACTGGAAACTTGTAAATCTTGTTAATGACGAAATTCCAAAATCTATCACTTACATACTTGTTGATGCTACTGGTATCCAGAGCATTCAGAGTGATGCACCTGATGCAGAAGTATATAATTTGAACGGTGTCTTTATGGGTAAGGCTTCTGATTTGAAGAGTCTGCCTAAGGGCTTATACATCATTAATAAAAAGAAAGTAGTAAACAATTAAACGATTATGTTTGATTATATCATGCAACATCTCTGGCAGATGTGGGCTGCAGTAGCCCTCATCTGCCTGATTCTTGAACTGACAGCGGGCGATTTCTTTATTATTTGTTTCGCTATCGGTGCTGTGCCTGCAGCGATTGTGGCTGCTATTGGTGGTAGTTCCTACTACCAGATAGTCGTCTTCGCAGTCGTTTCGCTCCTCAGTCTGTTTTATGTACGTCCCTTTGCCAAGCGCTATCTGCATAAAGGTGAAGACAAGCGTATCAGCAATGCTGATGCCTTGCTGGGCAGAAAGGGTAGAGTGGTGGAGACCATCCAGGCTGGAGGCTTCGGACGTGTACAGATCGATGGTGACATCTGGAAGGCTGTCACCAAAGGCGAGGCTGATATCCCTGAAGGCAGCAACGTAGTCGTGGTCGATCGCGCATCAACCATCATCACAGTAGAATTGGAACATTAACAATTATACAATTATGGACATCATGACTTATATCCTGATAGCCATCGTCATCTGCGTGGTTATCTTTGCTAAAATGGCACTTGTGATTATCCCTCAGTCAGAGACGAAGATTGTGGAGCGTCTCGGTCGTTACTATGCCACGCTTCAGCCTGGTATCAACATCATCATCCCGTTTATTGATCGGGCTAAGTCGATTGTGGTGCTGAATCACGGCCGTTACATGTATTCTACGACCATCGACCTGCGCGAACAGGTGTATGACTTCCCCAAGCAGAATGTGATCACGAAGGATAATGTGCAGACGGAGATCAATGCGCTGCTCTATTTCCAGATCGTCGATCCCTTCAAGGCTACTTACGAGATTAACAACCTGCCCAACGCCATCGAGAAGCTCACGCAGACGACTCTGCGTAACATCATCGGTGAGCTGGAACTCGACGAGACACTGACTTCGCGTGACACCATCAACAAGAAACTCTCGGCTGTGCTCGACGATGCCACCGACAAGTGGGGCGTGAAGGTGAACCGTGTGGAGTTGCAGGACATCACACCGCCTGACACCGTGCTGAATGCGATGGAGAAGCAGATGCAGGCTGAGCGAAACAAGCGTGCTCAGATTCTGACCTCTGAGGGACAGAAGGCCGCAGAGATCCTGGCATCTGAGGGTGAGAAGACGGCTATCGTCAACAAGGCCGAGGCTGCCAAGCAACAGGCGATCCTCCAGGCTGAGGGTGAGGCTCAGGCACGCATCCGTAAGGCTGAGGCTGAGGCAAAGGCCATCGAACTCATCACCGAGGCTGTGGGCAAGAGCACCAATCCTGCCAACTATCTGCTGGCTCAGAAGTACATCCAGATGATGCAGGAGCTGGCTGAGGGCGATAAGACCAAGACCGTCTATCTGCCTTACGAAGCCACGAACCTGTTGGGCTCTCTGGGTGGTATCAAGGACCTTTTCAAGGCTGAATAGAAACTGCATAAAAACCGCAGATTTCTCTGATTTCGCAGAAAAAATGAAAAAATATGCTGTGTTATCAGTGAAATTTGCGGTTATTTTTGTAACTTTGCGCCCGATTAGAAATAGACTATATGGTACAAAATATTTTCAAGGGCTTGGGAATCGCTCTCATCACCCCCTTCAAAGAAGACGGCGCTGTAGATTATGAAGCCATCCTTCGTCTTCTTGACTATCAGTTGGATAACGGCGCAGACTTCTTCTGTATTCTTGCCACGACGGGTGAGACACCTACGCTGACGGCAGAAGAAAAGCTGAAAATCAAAGATCTCATTGTCGATCGTGTTCAGGGGCGCGTGCCCATTCTGATGGGTTGTGGTGGTAACAACACGGCAGCTGTCGTTGAAGAGCTCAAGACGGGCGACTTCCGAGGTGTTGATGGTATCCTCAGCGTCTGTCCTTATTATAACAAGCCCTCGCAGGAAGGTCTCTATCAGCACTTCAAGGCCATCGCCGCAGCCACAGAGTTACCTGTGGTGCTTTATAATGTACCAGGTCGTACGGGTGTGAATCTCCAGGCAGCTACTACCGTTCGCCTGGCGCGCGACTGCAAGAACATCGTAGCCATCAAGGAGGCCAGCGGCAATCTTGAACAGGTGGATGAGATCATCAAGAACAAGCCTAAGGACTTCGATGTCATCTCTGGCGACGATGCCTTGACGTTCCCGATGGTCAGCTGTGGTGCCGTAGGTGTGATCTCCGTCATCGGAAATGCCCTGCCTAAGGAGTTCTCGAAGATGATCCGCCTGCAGATGCGTGGCGAATACGATCCTGCCCGTAAGATCCATCACCGTTTCACCGATCTCTTCTCACTGCTCTTCGTGGATGGTAACCCAGCAGGTGTGAAGGCGATGCTCTCAGAGATGGGTTTCGTGCAGAATGTGCTCCGTCTGCCGCTCGTTCCCATGCAGATCAAGAACCGCCAGCGCATGAGCGAGATCCTCAAGGAACTGAAAATTTGATTTATACATATTTTAACTAACTCCGACCCCTCGCTGATTCGTGATGAACCGACGAGGGGTCTTTTATTTATAATGACACTGTCATTTGTCATGTTTGTCATGTGTCATGCCGCGTGCTTCGAATAGTAGCTCTGTGTCTTCACATAGACTTTCAAATCCTCATTGAGTTCTACCCATCCGCGACGCTTCCACTGACTCAGCAGATTACCACGAACTTTGACATTGGGGCACTCGGCACGCTCAAGCACGTCGTACTCCTCGCGGGTGAAAGTGTCGCCCAACTGCTCCAACATACAGGTCACTCCTGGCTTCATGATACGGCTGTCGCGCTCCAACTTCTCCTTGATCTCCTGACCCAACAGGCACATCTTGCACCACATGTCGTAATCAAACGACCAGATGATGAACTCTTCAATCTCTTTCGTCCACTTCATGCCACACATGACGTAAAGGAGGATGCTCTTACGGAAGGCGATGGCTACAGCACGGTAGGCAAACTGCATGTAGGTCTCGTCACCCATCATCAGCGCACGATCCTCTGCTCGGTCGAGTAATGTCTCTGCCAGTCGTTTGGCCTGAGAACAGACGATAACTCCTTTGGCCGTGTCGAGACGAGCCTGAAAGACTGCCAGCTTCTTATCGAAACTCTCATCGTAATGGCCGAACTTCGGGCGTCGCTCCACATCCTCTTTCACGATGGTACAGAGGTTCACGCGTGAGGCAGTACCGTTATCGATGTTGCCGCCAAGCAGCTTCTTACCCGTTTCAGGCGTTGTGGAGAACACGACATTCCAGCGCATGGTTGAGCGTGACTTGATGGACTGCGTGCCCACACGTTCCTGACCATAGACGTCGGCATCGAAGTCACGACGGATGATCTGAGTAACCTCTGAGACGGAACCACCCGATACCTTCTTCAACTGCTCTACTTCGTCCATTCGGGTGAAGAGAGCCTTGTTGCCAGCTCGCTCTGCATCCTCCATACGTTGGCAGAAGGCGGCATTGGTCATGTCGGCATCCACAATCTGCACGCAGATGTCCTTGGGTCGCTCAGGCTTCTCAGCGTTGGCACTCTTCGTGTTGGTTGCATCAGCCCAGTCCTTCTCCTTCGCACGAGCCATCTTATCACGATCCTCGATGGGTTTCAGGATGTGGTCGATAGGCTCTTTGATGCTCGATTTACCAGTTGACATACCAGCTACGAGTCCAACGATGAGTGTCAACTCCATCTGGGTGTTGTTCCAGTACTCAGCCTTCAAACCGCCTGTGAAAGTGGCGAAAGCTGGGAAGATGGCAGTGGCGATGGCAGGCTGATACCCCTTGGGAGCCTTTGAAATCAAGAGGCGAACGGGGGCTGGCAGACGCTCTGGCATCTTGGGTTGGCGCATCAGCGACTCGGGATCCTGACCTTTATCGATGTTCACGCGTGCACGAGCCAGGGTCACAGCTGCCTGGATCTTCTGAGGCATCGTCTTGGCTTGCTGACGTTTGCAGGCACTTTCGATGGTGGCGTTCACTCGCTGCTGGTCTTCACCGAAATTGGGCAATACACTCTGAATCCACTTCGAATCGTCATTGCAGATGTAGCGCAGATGACAGGCCATCGTGTAGATAAAGGCATTTCGAGAGCCGTGAACGGGAATACCACCCAACTGATCCGTCAGTTCCTCAACGATGTACTCATAGGGAATGCCCATGTAGTTGTCGGGGTAGTCAACGGGCTGAGAATTCAGCTCGATGGATGTCAGCCCAATTTTCGGCTCACATGACGTCGATCCAATTTTGGATTCTCGTCCATCAATCGTCAGTCCTCGGTCGAGATAAGCCTGACGTCGAGCCTTCACTTCCTCTTCGGGCAACTCGGCATACCAATTCTCGCTGAGATACAGACGCTGTGACTTGTCGGTGATGTAGATCATACGCTCAGGGGTGCAGCAGTCTTCATCGAAGGCCACGCCGAGGGCCTCGCAATAAGCCTGCTGAGCCTCACGGATGGTCATACCCATCGGGATGCGGATGTCGATGTGGAGTTTGCCGGATGCCGAATACTCCATGTGGAGCAGCTGGTCTTTCCAGGCGCCCTCCTCATTATTAAGAAGGTACGCGCGAGTGATGGCACCTTCCACCTGCTCGGCATCGTCGATGTCCACACAGGTCTGCCAGGTGAATGCCTCTGGGATGATCGAAGCCTGACTGCGACGATTGTCCTTGAAGCGGAAGTAGTGAGGGCAACGGAAGGGTAGGTTGGCCTTCAGGTTGCGACGCTCATCGTGATCTTTGGCGCTGCGGATGTTGGCCACCAGCTTTGCCAGATCTTCTTGCTCAGTCAACTCGAAATACTTCTCGAGTGGCTGTTCGTAGACACGCCCCTTACTCATGGGCGCATTCATGGTTGGGTTCATACTGATTGTTTTCTTTGTCATAAAATCTTTTTTACAGTTCATAATTTTGAAATTTGAGTTAATAATTAAATATGCACTGCAAAGATACAAAGAAATTTATGCGGTTACAAATATATAAAGGGATTGCCGGGGTTTCGGAAAACAAAGGAAGGAGTTCGGAAAATTTCGGAATGGTCTCGGAAATATTTGGACGTTTTCGGAAAGTTTCGGAACTCCTCGGAAAAGTTAGGAAGTCATTCTAACTGATAAGTGGCTTGAAGCGATCGTAGATATCCTCGCAGACTATTCTGTTGATTACTTCATCTGAATCAATTTCACTATCATCTATCCAGCTACGCCACGAACGGAGATCCTGAAGAATGGAGTAATCCCCATTTTTCCTCACGGTATCAATACCTTTGCCTGGAATCATCGAACAGATTAGGCGATCGAATTTATTTGGGATGTTTGTCACCAGCATACCTTCATCGAGCATCACTTTCATTACGAGCGACCACTTCCAGTTACTATCGTTCTTCATCTGAACATCTATATCGCGTATGATCTTTACCAGCAACTCAGCCTTATCGCCAGTGCGATATTTGGGGGCTACGGAGTTGGGCAGATTTCTCACATCTTTCAGTCGCTCTGGTTCTTTACTTGTTTTCAGTCGGCTTGCTATCTCTTCACCCAGTTCGGCCTGTCCTTGGTCTTTTGCCCACGTGCGAATCAGGGTAGAGTAGGGGCGGCGCTTCACTTCGGTATGCTCCTGCAAGCCCTGCTTCACTACGAAGTCGATGGGTATAGCCGCCAGTTGTGTATCTCTGTTATTCATTTCGCGCGCGTACATTATATTAAATGTTCCTCATCAGGGGCTGGTTTATATTCATTATTGCGCTGATTCAGCAGGTCGACGATGTGCTGCTCCCAACTATCTATCGTCTTGAATTTAATCAGCAGATAATCGTTGTGGAATGCCGTTTCGTACTGACTGAGTTGATAATACAACTCATTATACACATCCTCCACCTTGCCTCGCGCATAGAAATAGAAGCCCGATGTGGTGTAACTTTGGGCTACCATGTGTCGATGTGTGCCTTCGAATGTGAGACTGATGGTATAGACGTTCTCATCAATCAGCTCGCCATCTTCGTCCTTGAGCAACTCGCCCTTTTCGTCTCTGGCCTTGTCCCAGATGACCTTGACACCAAACAGACTCAGGCGTTCCCAAATGTAGTGGAATTCAACGGGGTCTTCCTGTCGCATATCGTATTCGACAATCTCCGCTAACCAGCGCAGGCGTACGCGCGGGTCACTCTCATTGCAGATCACGCGGCAGTCGCCCAACTCGGCTTCAACGGCCAGCGCACCAGCAGCCAATTCTCCACCTTCATCGATCATCGCATACTGATGGGCGTCATAGATTCCCATGTCATTATCCTCCCAAACGGTCATCGTAGCGATGTGCCGACCCACGCGACCACCTGCATAAATGATGTTGTAGGGGGCATCAAGTTTCAATATCTTACTGTTCATTATTGTTATTGTTTAATTTTCGAGTTGCAAAGGTAGCCATTATTTTCCAGACAGCCAAACATCCGTGCTTCCAAATGATGACAAATATGACAATTATGACAGTCATGATTCGTGCGCGACATTTTCAGAATATGCTCTATTTTAGTCATATTTATATATAATATTTATATTATATATAAATATGCAATTTCTTTAAGCCTATTCTTAAATTCGCTCCCTCGGAACATGACGCTGTCATTTGTCATAATTGTCATACCTCCGAGGGAAAAATTGCTAGTATTAAAGGTAAAAATTGCGCCCTAGTATAGTAGCAATTGCAACCATTAATACCCTATTTCCCGCATGACAATTACCCCATCATCCGCCGCCGCTTTCACGCCATCCGAAACCCCCTTTCCTTCATCCGCGCCCCGTTTTCCACCATCCGAAGCCCAAATTCCAATCGGCTTCGTAGCCTTATCTTAATTCTTCTGCAAATCCGCTTCGTTCAGATTAAGGGCAGACCTTTTAGAGGGGTTAAAGCGAAATGCTGAACGAGAAAACAGAACACTTAACAACTATGTTGAGAGTGTACTGCTTGGTATCGTATTTGATGAACCTAATGAGGTGACTAAAGCCGCCATTCAGGAAGCAAAGTCAGGCAAAAACCCCAATAAGGTTTATGATAATGTAGATGAACTCTTTAAGGATCTTGATTCGGATAAATGATGCAGAGTATAGACCACATATGCTTCTTGTAAGTCTCGCGCATGACAATTATGACAAATGACAGCGTCATTTCTTAGGTTAGGAGCGACTTATAGACACAATAAAAGCAGACCTTTTTGGCCTGCTTTTTTAAGTTTTGTGATTCGGTGGGGTGCAAATCTGGTTATTTTATAATCTTGCCTGTTTTGTCGATGACGGCTGCCTTGTTGTTTTCTGTGGTGACATCTGCCTTGCCGTTCTCGAAATTGCCTGCTTCCTTGAAATCCATCGGAATCACCAGACGGCCCGTCTTGTCGATGTAGCCGTAGAACTGGTAATCCTCCGACACGTATGCCAAACCCTCGGAGAAGCTGCCCACCTGGCGATATCGGCAGGGAATGACCAGCTTACCAGTTTCATCTACAAATCCCCAGAACTCTTCGTCGTTCATCACGGGGGCCAATCCCTCCTTGAAGTCTTTCATGCTGCGCCACTTCTGCCCAACTTCTTGGCCCGACATGGCGGCAGGTTGTTCATCGAATCCGTGACCGTTCCATTTCAGGGTGGTCTGGTTTTTCATGCCCCCGTCCCACTTGTTCACCTTGATATCCTTGCCCACGCGGGGGAGTGAATAAGTAGTGCCATTCTCGTAGATCACGTCGAAGCCCGGTGTGAGGGCGTACTCCATCGTACGCGTGGCGTTATCATAGCGGTAGAAGGTGAGCGCGTCGAATTGCCCCAGTTCGGGATGGCCATTGAAGTAACTCCAATTGCTGTAGGCGAAGAGTTTGTGTTTCTTGTCGGCCTCGTTCCAGAAGCACAATTCTATAAGTTGCGCATGACCTTGGTGCAGATGCTCATAACTGATGAAACCAGCTTTCTTGTCGACGATGAGCGTCACGTTGTCGTCTTGGTTCTCGTTCTGAAGGTAGCGCTCCAGTGCGTCTCTGATGCCGGTTGTCGCCTCGTAGTCCTCAGTGTTAGGGTCGTAATTGATGAGGTACGACCATGCAAAGTCGAAGATGTTGGGGCTTGCGCCTTGGAATTCCACCTTGATACCCTCCTGCGCCCACACGCCCATCGTGCACAGCGTCAGCATGATTGCAAATGATAGTCTCTTCATAATCCTTAATATTTAATGTTTAATGGTTATATCTGAAATTCGGTACAAATATACGCATATTTTTGTAAAGTTGTAGCAAAACGAACCGAAAATCAATTATAATAGAAAAAAAGAGAGAAAATCTTTCGATTTCCTCTCCTTGGTGATTCCGGCGGAGTTTGACCCTATATTGAGTATCAATCTGTTACAAATTAAATTTGTTACCCCTTGGAACTGGTAGCAAAAGTGACTTTTTTACCATTTCAAATACATCTGTTCACCTTGTTACAACCCCTTGTAACACTATCAACTTCTCTTGATTGATTGATTAGTTGATTTGATACTGCAAAGGTAGGCATTTTATTTGATTCAGCCAAATAAATCTCAAAAATATTCGCAAAAATGCTAATTATTTACGAATTATTTATTATCTTTGCACCGTGAAAATATAAATAGGTAATGAATATAGAATTTGAAAATGCGGCTTTGGAGGAGCTTTACACCAAAGGCACAACGCAGGATCACCGATACAAACGACTGCAACCACAGATAATAAAGCAGTATGTAAAGGTGGTAAACTACATAAAAGCAGTTGGCCGGCTGGAAGACCTCTATAGAATTAAGTCGCTACATTATGAGAAAAAGAAAGGCGATCTAAATGGTGTGGATGCAGTATGGATTAACGACCAATATCGCCTGTTCTTCTATAGTTCGCCTGATGAAACAGGTATTATAGTAAACGCATTGTTATTTGAAATATCGAAGCATTATGAGTAAGAAAGAATTAACACCATTTGTAGCCACACATCCTGGTGAGATGATTAAGGACGAGTTGAAAGAGCGCGGAATGACTCAAAAACAACTCGCTGAAGAAACTGGTATCAAGACCTCTGTGCTTAGCGAAACCATCAATGGCAAGCGCAGTGTGTCGCTTAGCGTGGCCGTAGCTTTGGAGAAAGCTCTTGATATTCCCGCTGACGTGTGGATGAACATGCAAACACAGTACGATCTCGACAAAGCCAACATTGCGAAACGTGAGGAAAAGCACGAGACTGTATCACTAACAATCCCTATCAAGGACCGTAATCTTCTCAAAGAACTTGTTCGCAAGTTCGGCTGGGCATGCGTATTCTGATTCGCTTAGAAACAATAAAATACAGGCCGCTCTTCGATATGAAGGGCGGCTTTTTTGTTTTATGAACTCTGTGGTTGTAAACATTTCCCATTTCCAGATAAACATTATTTTAATTTAAATACAACTTAAAAGTTGTGAATTTCGAAATAATTTATTAATTTTGCATCGTGAATTATGAGTATGACATTTGAGAAGATTATCGATGAAGAAGGTTTTGTAGATTAGAAACTGGAGCAGCATCAGCCTGAAACACCCTCTAAATGGAGGGAGAAGGCTGAGTTCCGACTTGCCAACAAGTCGTGGCTGCGTTATTCTCAGCACGTTGCTATGATGATGCTCGACAAGATGGAAGAGATCGGGCTGAACCAGCGCGGGCTGGCTGAGCGCTTGGGATGTACCCAACAGTATGTGTCGAAGATCCTGAAAGGTCGTGAGAACCTTTCCATCGAAACCATCTGTAAGATAGAAGATGCCCTCGAATTGGAACTGCTGCCAAAGGATATTGAAAAGAAGTCAGCTTCTTAAATGAGAAATGACTGCCGTTGGCAGTCATTCTTTGCTTTTTCGTGATTCCGGCGGGATTCAAACCCACAACCTTCTGATCCGTAGTCAGATGCTCTATTCAGTTGAGCTACGGAACCATTCAGCTCCTCATTATCTGATTTGCGGGTGCAAAGGTACACACTTTTTTCGAACTGACCAAATTTTTTCTGAACTTTTTTCGATTTTATTTTGTATTTCACTCGAATTGCACTATCTTTGCAGCAAAGATTAGAATGATATGGAAGATTCGATATTCAACAAATATCTCGATGAGATAGGAAAGGAGGCGCTGCTGTCGGATCAGGAGGAGCGCGAGCTGTCGGAGAAGATTCTGCAGGGCGACCAGCGGGCGCTCTCAAAACTCGTGGAAGCCAACCTCCGATTTGTGGTGACCATTGCCCGTCAGTATAGAGGACAGGGCGTAGAGATGGAGGATCTGGTGAGCGAAGGGAATATGGGACTGATGAAGGCTGCTGCGAAGTTTGACGCCTCGAAGGGTGTGCGCTTCGTGAACTATGCCGTCGTGTATGTGCGCCAGCAGATAGAGAAGGCCATTGCCCAGCAGTCAGGACTCTATCAGGTGCCCAAGGATGTGAAGCACGATGAGGTGGAGCGCCAGCAGAGTATGCCCCTTTCAGTGGATGCCCCCTTAGGTCATCGCACCAACATGAGTCTGCTGTCTGTGTTGGTGAATCAGGATGCACCTTTGGCTGATGAGCGTGTTCACTCCGAGGTGATCGAGGATGCGGTGGAGTTTGCCCTTGGCTCACTCGACAAGCGTGAGAGTAAGGTGATCAATTCCTACTTCGGCATTGGACAGGAACATGAGACGATGGCAGAGATAGCTGAGGATCTGGATCTGAAACGTGAGCGCGTCCGTCAGATTCGCGACAAGGCTATCCGAAAACTGCGCAAGGCCTACAAGAATCACCTGAAGGACTTACGCAGATAAAGGTCATAAAAATGGCTCCCCGAAGGGAGCCTTTTTTTATTTGATTAAGTCAACTGAGCGTTTCAGGAACTTATCAAGGGCTTCACCTTTTAACATTCCGTTCTGAAGCAATGCGAGGTCGATGAGCTGGTGGACGATAGAGTTGTCCTTAGCATAGTCGGCAATCACGGCCTGTTTCTTATCCTTCTGCTCCTGTACGGCCTTCTCGGCTTCTGCCTTCTGATCCTTGTCCTCCTGGGTCAGTTCGTCGTACTTCTTCTTATCCTGCTGCTGGCGGATGGCTGCCAGACGAGCCTCCTGGCCTTTGAGCTCTGAAACGATGGGCTTCAGGGCTTCGGCAGTAGCGGCCTCGCTGTCGCTGAGCACCTTCTTCACCAGCGGATGGTCGGCATTGAGCACGATGTTGAACGAGTCGGGCATCTGACCATAGAAGTTCATGCCAGGCTGGAAGCGGCTCATCTCCTTCATACGACGCATGTATTCATTCTGAGTGATGATGACAGGACGAGCCTCTTCGCCGAGGGCATCCACCTGAACCATAAACTCGCACTTGTCGATCTTTGGCAGCTGGGTGCGGAACACGGCTGACAGATTGTCACTCTGCTCCTCTGTAAGCTCCGTCTTAGGTGCATCGCTCTTCACGATCAGACGATCGATGATGTCGCTGTCCACACGGGTGAAACGACTCTTCTCGAATTTCTGCTCCAGCGTCTGGATGGTGGGAACATCGAGCTGACCGTCGAGCAGCAGCACGCTGTAACCCTTATCCTGAGCGGCCTTAATGTAAGAATACTGCTCTTCCTTATCAGTGGCGTAGAGATAAACGAGCTGATCGTCCTTATCCTTCTGATTGGCCTCGATGAGTGTCTTGTATTCATCGAACGTGAAGTGCTTGCCCTCAGTGTCCTTAAACAGGGCGAAGTCCTTAGCGCGATCGTAGAAACCATCCTCAGAGAGGATTCCGTAGTTGATGAAGAGCTTCAGGTCGTCCCACTTCTCCTCATACTGCTTACGGTCTTCCTTAAAGATCGCATTCAGACGGTCGGCCACCTTCTTAGTGATATAGGTAGAGATCTTCTTCACCTCGCGATCGCTCTGCAGATAAGAACGGCTGACGTTCAGAGGGATATCTGGCGAGTCGATGACACCATGCAGCAGGGTCAGGAACTCAGGTACGATGCCCTCCACCTGATCAGTGACGAACACCTGGTTGCAATACAACTGGATCTTGTTGCGTTGCAGGTCGATGTTCGACTTGATGCGTGGGAAGTAAAGAATACCCGTGAGGTTGAACGGATAATCCACATTGAGATGGATCCAGAACATCGGCTCATCGCTCATGGGGTAGAGGGTGCGGTAGAACGACTTGTAGTCCTCGTCCTTCAGTGATGAAGGTGCCTTCGTCCACAGGGGTTCTACATTGTTGATGATGTTATCCTCGTCTTTATCAACCATCTTCTTCTCCTCGCTGCTCCATTCCTGCTTCTTTCCGAAGGCAACAGGTACGGCCATAAACTTGCAGTACTTGTTGAGCAGACCTTCGAGTTTGTTCTTGTCGAGGAACTCCTTGCAGTCATCGTCGATATAGAGGATGATATCTGAACCGTGCTGTTCGCGCTCGGCATCGTCGATCTCGTAGGCAGGGCTACCATCGCAGCTCCACTTTACAGCCTTTGAGCCCTCTTTGTAGCTCTTGGTGATGATCTCCACCTTTTTTGATACCATGAATGAAGAATAGAAACCCAGTCCGAAGTGGCCGATGATGTTGTTGGCATTGTCCTTGTACTTCTCGAGGAAGTCGCTAACACCAGAGAAAGCAATCTGATTGATGTACTTGTCGATCTCTTCCTCAGTCATGCCGATACCATGATCGCTGATGGTGATCGTGCCCTTGTCGGCATCGAAGCTGATACGAACGGTAAGGTCGCCCAGGTCTTCCTTGTATTCGCCCTGAGCGGCAAGTGTCTTCATCTTCTGGGTGGCATCAACGGCATTAGATACCATCTCGCGGAGGAAAATCTCGTGATCGCTATAGAGAAACTTTTTGATGACGGGGAATATATTCTCGGTTGTAACCCCGATGTTACCTTTTTGCATATGATTTTTTGTTTTGATTTTATTCCGCGAAGGATTCTGCAAAAAGCGTGCCAAAAGAAAAATCCCCCCGAGGTGAATCGGAGGGATTTGAAGTTATAGGGTAGGGGGAATTACTTCTTCTCACCCTTCTCCAACTTAGCTTTCAGCTCAGCGAGTGCATCGATGTCGCCCAGAGTAGTGCTGGCAGCGATGTTCTCAATCTTCGGGCTGTCTTCCTTCTTAGCGCGTGATGCCTTCTTGGCAGCAGCGGCAGCTGCCTTCTTCTCCTCACGAGCAGGATCTTCGAAGGTGCGGCTGTGAGAGAGGATGATGCGCTTAGAATCCTTGTTGAACTCAATCACTTTGAACGGCAGAGTCTCACCCTTAGTGGCCTGAGTGCCATCCTCCTTAACGAGGTGCTTAGGAGTAGCGAAGCCTTCAACATTCTCCTCAAGGGCAACTACGCCACCCTTCTCGTGCATCTCTGTGATGGTACCCTCGTGTACAGAACCAACGGTGTACTTAGCCTCGAATACATCCCAAGGATTCTCCTCGAGCTGCTTGTGACCAAGGCTGAGACGACGGTTCTCCTTGTCGATGTCGAGAACGATCACGTCGATCTGAGCACCTACCTGAGTGAACTCTGAAGGATGCTTAACCTTCTTAGTCCAGCTGAGGTCGCTGATGTGGATCAGGCCGTCAACACCCTCCTCGAGCTCCACAAATACACCGAATCGATAGCCTCCCAGGGATCCTCGCGGAGCTGCTTGATACCGAGTGACATCTTGCGCTCGTCGCGGTCGAGTGTCAGGATGACAGCCTCTACATCGTCGCCAACCTTTAGGAACTCCTGAGCTGAACGGAGGTGCTGACTCCAAGACATCTCTGATACGTGGATCAGGCCCTCAACACCAGGCTGGATCTCAACGAATGCACCGTAGTCAGCGATAACGACTACCTTACCCTTCACGTGGTCACCCACCTTGAGGTCAGCATCCAGAGCATCCCAGGGATGAGGAGTGAGCTGCTTCAGACCAAGAGCGATGCGGCGCTTCTCGTCGTCGAAGTCGAGGATAACCACATTGATCTTCTGGTCGAGCTCAACCACCTTGTGGGGATCGTCAACACGGCCCCAAGACAGGTCTGTGATATGGATGAGTCCGTCAACACCACCGAGGTCAACGAATACACCGTAAGAGGTGATATTCTTAACTGTACCCTCGAGGATCTGACCCTTCTCAAGCTTACCGATAATTTCCTTCTTCTGTGCCTCGATCTCCTGCTCAATAAGAGCCTTGTGAGATACAACGACATTGCGGAACTCCTGGTTGATCTTCACAACCTTGAACTCCATCGTCTTGCCAACGAACTGGTCGTAGTCGCGTATGGGGTGAACGTCGATCTGTGAGCCGGGGAGGAATGCCTCGATACCGAACACGTCAACAATCATACCGCCCTTTGTGCGACACTTAATGTAACCCTGGATGATAGCATCTGCCTCAAGAGCCTCGTTGACCTTGTCCCAAGACTTAGACATGCGAGCCTTCTTGTGAGAGAGGATCAGCTGACCCTTCTTGTCCTCAGCGCTCTCTACATAAACCTCTACCTTGTCGCCGATCTTCAGATCAGGATTGTAGCGGAATTCTGAAGCGGGGATAATACCATCGCTCTTGTAGCCGATGTTGACAACAACTTCTTTCTTGTCAACAGAGATGACTGTACCTTCAACTACCTGATGGTCGGCTACCTTGTTCAGGGTTTCGTCATAAGCCTTGTCGAGTTCTTCCTTGCTGACACCAGCACTTGTTCCATTCTCGAACTCATCCCAGTTGAAATCGTCGAGCGGCTTAACGTTCTTTGTTAAATCTGACATAATATAAAATATTTGGTGCCCCTCGTTTGTTTGTCGGGGCGAGGTCTGAACAGACGTTTATCAGACCATCTTTAAAGGGTTAATATTTGATAGGAGCAAGCGCCTGTTCCGGCCCCTATTTCCCCCTACGGGGGATAAAGCGGCTGCAAAGGTACAAAGATTAAGTGAGAAGTAAGAACTTGGAATTAAGAATTAATAGATTATTTATGAATTATTAACAAAAAAGAAAGCGAACCCTTTTTGAGTCCGCTCTCTAATGATATAAGTTTATGAATTTTAGTGTTTTCTGTAACCAGATGTATTATACAATACCCTGTTGGCAACCTTCATGAAGCCGGCTACGTTAGCACCCTTCACATAGTTGATGTAACCATCAGCCTGAGTACCATACTTCACGCAGTTCTCATGAATATCGTTCATGATACGCTTCAGATAGTCGTCAACCTCCTTAGCAGTCCAGCTCAGACGCTCAGAGTTCTGTGACATCTCAAGACCAGATACTGATACACCACCAGCGTTAGAAGCCTTACCAGGAGCATAGAGGATCTTGGCATCCTGGAAGATCTTGATAGCCTCAGGCAGTGAAGGCATGTTAGCACCCTCAGCAACAGCAATCACACCGTTGTCGATCAGGGCCTGAGCCTGCTCACCGTTGATCTCATTCTGAGTAGCGCAAGGCAGTGCGATATCAGCCTTCTCGTGCCAAGGACGCTCACCAGCGTGATATACAGCGTTAGGATATTCCTCAGCATACTCCTTAATACGTCCGCGCTCAACGTTCTTCAGCTCCTTCACATAAGCGAGCTTAGCCTCGTCGATACCATCGGGATCGAAGATGTAACCGTCTGAATCAGAGAGTGTCAAGGGGATAGCACCCAGCTGGATGCACTTCTCTGTTGCATACTGAGCCACGTTACCAGAACCTGAGATCAGCACCTTCTTACCCTTCAGCTCGATGCCACGGGTAGCGAGCATAGAAGTCAGGAAGTAAACACAACCGTAACCGGTAGCCTCAGGACGGATCAGTGAACCACCGAAAGAGAGACCCTTACCAGTGAGCACACCCTGGAACTGATGAGTGAGCTTCTTGTACTGTCCGAAGAGGTAACCTACCTCACGACCACCTACACCGATATCACCAGCGGGAACATCCTCATCGGGACCAATCACGCGATACAGTTCATTGTTCACTGACTTGTGATAACGGAGACCGCCTTTGTACGGGCCAATAGCGTTGTTGTGCTGGATACGATAACCCATGTTGGTCTGAACATTACCCTTATCATCTACCCAAGTGATACGGAACTCACAAACACGATCGGGGATGCAAAGGCGCTCGATGAGGTTTGCCTTTTCAAACTCGGGGTGCTTGTTGTACTCTTCCTCGATGGTGGGAAGTACCTGAGAAACTGCCTGGATGTACTCCGGCTCATTGGGGAATCTCTGTTTCAGATCCTCTACAACTTTTGCTGCATTCATAATCTTTTTTCCTTTTTTATTGGTTATACTTATTGAGAATTACTATTGTTTCTTTAATTTCGGTTGCAAAATTACAGCAAAAAATCGAAATACCAAACATTTTATCAAAAAAATCGCCAAATAACTTTCTTTTTGTAACTTAATTGATATAAATCAAGGGCAAAAGGTAAACTGTTTAAGTCTGACTTGTGGCCGAGCACAAAAAGAGCCGTACCTGAGGGGGTACAGCTCTCTATTATATATAATAAGGTGTATAGCCTTATTTGCCGAGTGCGTTGAGTTTCTTCTTGATCTTGTCAACGTAGGCGTCGATGGTAGCTACAGCCACGATATTTACGACATCGCGCACATTTGCACCGAAGTCGATGAAGTGGATCGGCTTGTTCAGTCCCATCTGGATCGGGCCGATGATTTCAGCATCGGTTCCCAACATCTGCAACATCTTATAAGAAGAGCGGGCTGAAGTCAGGTTGGGGAACACCAGTGTATTGACCTTCTTGCCGCAAACCTTGGTGAAAGGATATTCCTCATCACGCAGTTCGTTATCGAGGGCAAATCCCAACTGCATCTCACCATCGATAGGCAGATCGGGATAAAGCTGCTGCATCTCTTCTACGGCATATTTCACCTTCTTCGCCCCATCGCTTGTGTTGCTACCGAAGTTCGAGTGGCTCACCATAGCGATGACAGGTTTCTCGTTGAAGAAACGGACGGCTGTCGATGCCAACTTCGCGATATCCACGAGAGTATCCTTATCGGGATTCTCGTTGACGAGTGTGTCAGCAATGTAGTAGGTACCCTTCGGTGAGTTGATGATATGCATGGTACCGAAGTTCTTATACTCAGGACGAATACCAATCACCTCTTTAACAACCTTCACGGTATTTGAATACTTGGTATAGAGACCTGTGATAAAGGCATCGGCTTCGCCTGTCTCTACCATCATCATGCCAAAGTAGTTGCGCTCGAACATCTTGTCGTTGGCCTCCTGATAGGTATAGCCATCACGCTTACGCTTCTCTGTGAGGATACGGGCATAACGCTCACGACGCTCCTGTTCTGACGGATGACGCAGGTTGACGATCTCGATACCCTCGATGTTCAGATCGAGCTCCTTAGCGAGTTTAGCAATATATTCGTCGTTGCCTAAAAGCACAGGATGACAGATACCTTCGGCTTTAGCCTGAACAGCAGCCTTCAGCATCGTAGGATGTACGGCCTCTGCGAATACAACGCGCTGTGGATGTGCAGCAGCAGTAGAGTAGAGCTTCTGAGTGAGTTTGGTCTCCTGTCCGAGCAGTACGGAGAGTGAACGCTTGTACTCATCCCAGTCCTCAATCTTCTTGCGGGCTACACCGCTATCTATCGCAGCCTTGGCTACAGCAGAAGACACCTCAGTGATCAGACGGGGATCGACGGGCTTCGGAATGAAGTAGTTACGGCCAAAGGTCAGGTTGTTCACCTTATAAACATCGTTCACGACATCAGGCACAGGTTGTTTGGCCAGATCGGCAATAGCATGAACAGCTGCCAGTTTCATCTCCTCATTGATGGCTGTTGCATGAACATCGAGTGCACCACGAAAGATATAGGGGAAACCGATCACGTTGTTGATCTGATTCGGATAGTCTGTTCGACCTGTTGACATCAGTACATCAGGACGAGCCTCCATAGCATCCTCGTAGGAGATCTCAGGAACAGGGTTTGCGAGGGCGAAGATGACGGGATCCTTTGCCATCGACTTCACCATATCCTGTGACAGCACATTACCCTTTGAGAGACCAACGAACACGTCGGCATCCTTGACGGCTTCTGCCAGTGTGTGAATCTCGGTACGGCTGGTGGCGAAGAACTTCTTCTGCTCATTCAGATCCTGACGCTCTGTTGAGATGACCCCCTTTGAGTCGAGCATCACGATGTTTTCCTTCTGGGCACCGATAGCCATATAGAGCTTCGTACAAGAGATGGCAGCAGCACCAGCACCGTTTACTACGATCTTTACTTTCTTGATGTCCTTGCCGATCACCTCCATCGCGTTCTTCAATCCTGCTGCAGAGATGATGGCTGTGCCGTGCTGGTCGTCGTGCATCACGGGGATGTCGAGGGTCTTCTTCAGACGATCCTCAATGTAGAAACACTCAGGGGCCTTGATGTCCTCCAGGTTGATACCACCGAAGGTGGGGGCGATACGCTCCACAGCCTCGCAGAACTTCTCAGGATCCTTTTCAGCCACTTCGATATCAAACACATCGATACCACCGTAGATCTTGAAGAGCAGACCTTTACCCTCCATCACGGGCTTGCCACTCATGGCGCCGATGTCACCAAGTCCGAGTACAGCTGTTCCGTTAGAGATCACTGCCACCAGGTTGCCCTTGTCGGTGTACTTGTAAGCATTGTCGGGATTCTCTTGAATCTCCAGACAGGGATAAGCCACGCCAGGAGAGTAGGCGAGACTCAAGTCGGTTTGTGTACGATAAGCCTTCGTAGGCTTTACTTCGATTTTTCCAGGCCTTCCACTCTCATGATATTCGAGTGCGGCCTCTTTCGAGATTTTTACCATTGTGTATTATTGTATTGGTGTAATAAATCCCCGCCAACGATAGCGGGGATTCTGGGTTATAAATTTACTGATGTTGCTCGCGAAGCAGGTCATTGACAGTCTTCACGGGGTTGAAGGTGCCCAGGGGCACTTCCACGAAGACGGTGCTCCAGTTGCTCATAGCACCATTCCAGAGTCCAGGCAACTCAAGAGCCTTCAGCTCCTTACCAGCTTTTGACTTAGAAGAAATGAAACCTGTGGTCTTGTCAACGAAGGCAGGCAGATCAAACGGCTTACCCTGATAGTCCTTCACGGCACATACCAGATCCACGGGATTGAAGTGAGTGCCTTGTGTGAACATCTTCATATAGGCCTCGTTGTTCGTATCGATCTGTGAGCTCTCCAGAATCTGCAGTGATACGGTACCATCCTGATTATAGGTCAGGAACGGACCACCACCAGGCTCACCTACATTCTTCACGACACCACAGACGCGCATCGGACGGTTCAACTTCTCACGCAGATAAGCGGCGTCTGCCTTCTTGCCCTTAGCGTCAGTGCAGAGCTTCTCGCTGACGAACTTGGCGATTTCCTCCAGTTGAGCATCGGTAGCTCCTGCATCGAGCAGACGGAGATACTCGAATGCCTGCTTCTGAAGAGATACCAGCACACCTGCAATCACCTGCTTCCACTCTACGGTCTCGGGTTTCAGACGATCAGGCACCACGTTGTCGATATTCTTAATGAAGATTACGTCAGCCTCGATCTCATTTAGGTTCTCAATCAGTGCACCGTGACCACCCGGACGGAACAGCAGTGAACCATCGTCATTGCGGAACGGTGTGTTGTCGGGATTAGCGGCTACGGTATCTGTTGAGGGCTTCTGCTCAGAGAAAGTGATATCATATTTGATGCCGTATTTCTTAGCAAACATATCGGCCTTCTCAGCCACCTTTGCCTTGAAGAGCTCCATATGCTCGTGGCTGACGGTAAAGTGTACGTGAGCCTCACCGTTAGAGGCGGCATAAAGCGCACCTTCTACCAGATGCTCTTCCATCGGGGTACGGGGACCCTCTGCATATTTATGGAACAGCAGCAAGCCTTTTGGCAACTGTCCGTAGTTCAATCCCTCTGCTTTCAGCATATTGGCAGCCACAGCCTTGTAGTTGCCCTCAGCGATCAGTGCCTTGATGCCCTTACCTTCGTTCTTCTGACAGGCAGCGTCGAGTGCCTCGTAGAAAGCGAACTTCTCAATCGAGTCGAAATACTTCTTCTCGAAGTCTGTTGTGGGCACATCATAGTCTGCATCCACAAAGGCAAACATGTTCTTGAACATGCGGCTGGCAGCACCTGATGCAGGTACGAACTTCACCACACGCTTGCCCTCTGCCTTATAGGCATTCCAGATGTCTTCATACTGCTTACGTGCAGCTGCGTCGGGAGCAATGATGCCACGTCCGATGCCAGCGGCAGCCTCAAGCTTCAGGAATGGAAAGCCGGTTTTGAACTCATTCAGTTGATTCTCAATCTGCTCCTGGGTGATACCCTTCTGAGCAATCTGTTTCAGGTCTTGCTGTGATAACATAACTCTTCTGTTGCAAAGGTACTAATTTTCTCCAAAAAATGCGAAGAATTTCAGAGAAAATTGTACCTTTGCCTCAAATTTCATGGATAATGGCAGATTTATTCGGTTTTACATATAACGAGAAGCGTCAGATGGCTGACCAGACGGCTCAGATCCTCGAAGAGGAAATCGGCCTGAAAGGTGATGCCATCCAGGCTGTTCATCTGATTCCTGAGATAGAGGATGGAAGGATTACCATCGAACAGGTTGAGGAGCAGTATGGACCGCAAGTGGCCCGTATCCTCCATGGCCTGAACCGCATCCAACAACTCTATCAGAAGAATCCTGTGGTGGAGAGTGAGAACTTCCGTAATCTTCTGCTTTCCTTTGCTGAGGATATGCGTGTGATTCTCATTATGATTGCCGATCGTGTCAACCTGATGCGTCAGATCCGTGACACCCAGAATACTGAAGCCAAGATGGAAGTGTCGCAGGAGGCTGCCTATCTTTATGCGCCTTTGGCTCATAAGCTCGGACTCTATAAACTGAAAAGTGAGCTCGAAGACCTCTCGCTGAAGTATATGGAGCACGATGCCTACTATATGATCCGTGAGAAGTTGAATGCCACAAAGGCGGCTCGTGATGCCTATATCGAAGCCTTTATAAAACCTGTAGAGGAAAAGGTGAAGGCAGCAGGCATCAACTGTCATATCAAAGGGCGTACGAAGTCGATCCATAGCATCTGGCAGAAGATGAAGAAGCAGAAGTGCGGCTTCGAGGGTATCTATGATCTCTTCGCTATCCGTATCATCATCGACTGTCCTGAAGATAAGGAGAAGATGCAATGCTGGCAGGCTTATTCAATAGTGACGGATATGTATCAGCCAAACCCCAAACGTCTGCGCGACTGGCTGTCTGTACCCAAATCAAATGGTTATGAGTCACTGCATATTACGGTGCTTGGGCCTGAACAAAAATGGGTGGAAGTGCAGATTAGAACCGAGAGGATGGACGAGATCGCCGAACGTGGTGTCGCAGCCCACTGGCGCTATAAAGGGGTGAAAGGAGAAACGGGACTTGACGAGTGGCTCACGGGTATCCGTAATATGCTGGAGCATGCCGACGGTCTGGAAGCTATGGACCAGTTTAAGATGGAACTTTACGAAGATGAGGTCTTTGTATTCTCGCCTCGTGGCGATCTGCATAAGTTCCCAATGGGGGCAACAGTGCTCGACTTTGCCTATCATATCCACTCGAACTTAGGTAATCAGTGTACGGGTGGACGCATCAACGGCAAAGTAGTGCCCATCCGCTACCAGTTGAAGAGTGGTGATCAGGTCGAGATTCTGACCTCTGCGAACCAGAAACCCCATCAGGAATGGCTCACCTTCGTCAAAACCTCACGTGCCAAGGCAAAGATCCGTCAGGCATTGAAGGAGACGCAGGTGAAGGAAGGTCTCTTTGCCAAGGAGATGTTAGAACGGAAATTCAAGAACCGTAAGATTGAACAGGACGATGGCACGTTATTGCATGTCATCAAGAAATTGGGCTACAAAGAGGTCAGTGAATTCTATAAAGCCATTGTTGACGGCATACTCGATGTGAATATCGTCATTGAGAAGTTCATTGAACTCAAGGAGAGTGAGAAGACCATCACTGGTGATAACGTTGCGCGTTCAGCAGCAGAGTTCAACCTCGACAACTCTAAATTCTCAAATCTCAATTCTAATCTGGCAGATGATACCCTTGTGATAGATCGTAACCTGAAGGGACTCGATTACCAGTTGGCACGCTGCTGTCATCCCATCTATGGTGATCCAATCTTCGGCTTTGTGACGATTAATGGCGGTATCAAGATTCACCGTCAAGACTGTCCTAATGCTCCTGAGTTGCGTCGTCGCTATGGTTATCGTGTGGTGAAAGCGCGATGGAGTGGAAAAGGAGCTTCGCAATATTCCATCACCCTTCGTGTGATCGGCAATGATGATATCGGCATCGTGAATAACCTCACTAGCATTATCTCAAAGGATGAACGACTGGTTTTGCGCTCCATCAATATCGACTCCCACGATGGCCTGTTCAGTGGAAATCTTGTGGTGATGCTTGAAGATACCTCTCGTCTTGAACAACTCATCAAGAAACTGCGCACCGTAAAAGGTGTTAAACAAGTAGATAGAATATAAAACAATAACCACATATCAATTATGAAACGACTTTTCTATATCTCCCTGGCACTCGTGCTGATCACGACGGCAGGTTGCAAACGTAAGAGCAGGTCAGAACGCCTGTATGAACGTTATCTGAATGACTCCAATCGTGTAGAGTTCGTCACACCGTCTGCTGATACGGTTATAGTTGAAGAAGAAGTTGAAGTGGAAGAGCCTGTAGCGAGTGAAACAGAAGGTATCTTCACTATTCCTGATACCCCTGAGGAGCGCGGTGTGAATATGAAATCCAGCGATGCAGAACTCGAGCAGATCATGTCGGGTGCGGACGTCGAGAAAGAAGACGCCAAAAACAAGAAGAAAAGCAAATAGTCTTTCTCGCTACTCCCGATAGATCCAGGCCAGCAGCTTGTTCACCCATTTGATGGAGAACCTGAACCATCGATAGGTGCTCTGTTCCTTTCCGCCAAAGCGCAGGATAAACTCTCGGAACGGATTCTTCGAGAAAGGCAGTCCTACGTCCATGAAGTTCATGTGCTGATAGCCTCTGTCGTAGGCATCTTTCATAGTATCCCAGATGGTTAGTACGTCTGGGTGTAGATGCATATAGGTCTTCCTTCGGAAAGCCGAATACCAGAGATAGGCATTGCCCTGAGAATAGGCACAGGCAGAACAGCCGATTACTTTCCCATGATACTTGGTGACAAACAGCCGTGCGTTGTTACCATCCATCATCTGTCTGAAGAAGACGTCGTCAGGAATGTAACGTTTGGGTTTCAGGATATTGTGGCGGCGCAGCAGTCTTGAGAAAGCCTTGAAGTCCTCTTCGGTACAAACCACTTCCGTCTTGACACCTCTTTCGTGCGCCGCATCGATACGCTTCTGAAGCTTATCCGTGATACGTTCCTCTGGGGCATGACTATGCAACGAGTTGTGGATGCTCATCCAGTTGATAGGGTAGTAACCCATTTGTTTCAGTTGTCGGTAGCCAAGCATCTTCTGACTCAGGTGACTTATTTCTATATATAAGGTACGCGAATTCAACTCCTGTGTCAGTGCCTTCAACATCTCTCCGAACAGTTCATCTTTGGGGTATTCACTCTCAGCATACTCACCTTCGCCCAGCACTCGGCAGTGAACCAACAGGAACGGTGGAAAGATGAATGTCCTGTATCTCAGGAAGCCGAGCATGTGACTCACGATTCGTCCTTGCGCATCCTCCACCACAACCATATACGGCTTCTGCCTGGGTGTCTTCGCCAGAATCTCAAACAACTGTTTGCTGTGAAAGAAGTTTCCTCCCTCCACCTCTGGTAGATCCTTGCTCCTCCGATAAATGGTTGTTTTTAGTCCATTCATATTGCAAAGATAGTGTAAAATTTCGATAAAGCAAAGATTATTCGAAATATTTTATTAACTTTGTACCCAAAAATATACTAAAAGCTATGACTTCATTTAAAGATTTGGCGCAGCAGCGCCGCAGCCATCGTAAGTTTACGAACGAAGAGATTGATCCTGAGGACTTGAAGTTGATTCTTCGAGCAGCCTTGATGTCGCCCACCTCTAAGAGTCAGCGTGCCTGGCAGTTTGTGGTAGTGGATGACAAGCAGGATCTGGAGAAACTTGCTGATGCCAAGAACCTCGGTTCGCAGTTCCTGAAAGATGCTCCTGTAGCCATCGTGGTGTTGGGTGACCCCATGCAGAACGACTGTTGGGTGGAAGATGGTTCGATTGCAGCCATCTCGATGCAGTATCAGGCAGAGGAACTCGGACTTGGCTCGTGTTGGATACAGATGCGTGGTCGTGGACTCGATGACGGTACGTCAGCCGATACGGTGATCCGTGGTGTGCTGGATATCCCCGATAACCTGAATTGTCTCTGCATCATTGCCGTAGGCCATTGGACAGATGAGCGTAAGCCTCAGGCAGAAGACCGTCTGAAGTGGGAGAATGTACATCTGAATAAGTTTTAGTGGAGAGTGGAGAGAGGAGAGTAGAGAGATGATTAATTATGATCTGACAAAGATAAAGGCCATCATCTTCGATATTGACGGTGTGCTCAGTAGCGAGACGATCACGCTCAGCAGTGAGGGCGTGCCCCTTCGTACGGTGAATATCAAAGACGGCTATGCCATCCAGTTGGCGATGAAGCTAGGCCTGCGCATTGTGATCCTGACGGGGGCGAACGTCGCCAGTGTCAGAGTGCGCTATGAAGGACTCGGGGTGGAGGATATCTATCTGGGCTGTGCTGTGAAGATTGAGACCTACAACCAGCTTTTGGAGAAATATGGTCTGAAGGACGATGAGGTGATGTATATGGGCGACGATATCCCTGACTTGGAGATTATGCGCAGGGTGGGATGCCCCGTCTGTCCGAAGGATGCCTGTCCGGAGATCAAGGAAGCCAGTGTGTATGTGAGTGACCGCATCGGTGGTCATGGGTGTGGGCGTGATGTGATTGAACAGGTGCTTCGTGCTCAGGGAAAATGGGTGATGAATGCCAATGCCTTCGGATGGTAATGAAAGATTTGAAGTATAAACTGATATTAGCCAGTAACTCACCGCGACGGAAGGAGCTGCTTGCGGGACTGGGGGTGCCCTTCGAAGTAAGGGTGCTTCAGGATATTGACGAGCATTATCCTGAGAACCTGCCCGTGAATGAGGTGGCCCGCTATATCGCCAAGGAGAAGGCTGATGCCTATCGGCGGATTGTGGCTGCTGATGAGCTGATCATCACAGCAGATACCGTTGTGATTGTGGGTGATGAGATCTTAGGTAAACCTGTGGATGAAGCCGATGCTGTGAGGATGCTCAAACTGCTCAGTGGACGCACCCATCAGGTAATGACGGGTGTCTGTCTGCTCACGGCAGAGAAAGAACGTTGTTTCGATGTGACGACAGATGTCACCTTCAAGGCACTGACTGATGAAGAGATCCATTACTACGTGAATCGCTATCGTCCGTTCGATAAGGCAGGTGCCTATGGTATTCAGGAGTGGATCGGCTATATCGGTGTGACAGGACTGAACGGCAGTTACTATAATGTGATGGGTCTCCCCGTGCAACGCATTTACCAAGAACTTACTATACATTATTAATATTATAAAGATGAAGAAAACGTTATTAACTATCGTTTCTGTCTGTGCAGCTGTTGCTGTTCAGGGACAGAGCCAGACAAAGCCCGCCATTCCCCGTGATGCAGCTTTGGAAGCAAAAGTTGAGAAGACACTGGCCAAGATGACACTCGAAGAGAAGATCGGTCAGATGTTGGAGTTGAATCTTGACGTGATAGGCAAGATGACTGTCGAGAATGCCAAGGTGGATCGCGAAAAGGTGCGCTCTGTTTTGCAGCAGTATGGCAGATCTGAAGCAGAGGTAAACGATATGCTGAGTAAGACCGATCAGCAGATTATCGACCTGTTGGGTGCCTTCCCGGTAGATATCTATCAGGGTGAAACCAGACGTCTCTGGAAAATTAACGAGGTGATGCTCGATACACTGATCTCGAAATGGAAGGTGGGCTCCATCCTCAATGCCCCAGGTTCAAGTGCCGCTACGATAGAGCAGTGGCAGCAGTGGATCCCTCAGATTCAGGAGAAGTCGATGAAGTATTTGGGCATTCCCGATATCTATGGTCTGGATCATAACCATGGTGTGACCTATACGCAGGGTGGAACCCTCTTCCCGCAGCCTATCAACCTGGGAGCCACGTTTAATCCGGAACTGGCTCGTAGAGGTGCGGAGATTACGGCTTATGAGAGTCGTGCAGCCAACTGTCCTTGGGTATTTAACCCTGTGGTGGATCTGAGTCGCGATCCCCGTTGGCCGCGTGTCTATGAGAGCTTCGGTGAGGATCCCATCGTCAACGCAAAGATGGTGGTGGCAGAGATCAGAGGTTATCAGGGCGATGACAACAACCATATCGACAAGTATCATGTAGGTACCAGCACGAAGCACTATTTCGCTTATGGTGCTCCCTGGTCTGGTAAGGATCGTACGCCTGCCTATCTCAATCCTCAGATGATTCGCGAGAAATATTTCGAGCCTTTCAAGGTAGCAGCTCTTGCTGGTACGTTGACGATGATGGTGAACTCGGCCTCCGTCAATGGTGTGCCTTTGCATGCCAGCTATGAATATCTGACCAAGTGGTTGAAGGAGGATCTGCAGTGGGATGGATTCCTCGTAACCGACTGGGCTGATATTAATAATCTGTACTCGCGCGAGAAGGTGGCCAAGGATAAGAAGGATGCTATCCGCATTGCCATCAATGCCGGTATCGACATGTCGATGGATCCCTATAGCGTGGAGTTCTGCGTTCTGCTGAAGGAGTTGGTAAACGAGGGTAAGGTGAAGATGGAGCGTATCGATGATGCCGTGCGCCGTATTCTCCGTGCAAAATATCGCCTGGGACTCTTCGATGAGCCTAATACTGGTGGCAAAGGCTTCGAGAAGTTCGGATGCGATGAGTTTGCTAAGGCTTCTCTTCTGGCTGCTGAAGAGAGTGAGGTGCTGTTGAAGAACGATGGTATCCTGCCGCTGGCAAAGGGTAAGAAGATTCTGTTGACTGGTCCTAACGCCAACCAGATGCGTTGTCTGCATGGTGGTTGGAGCTACACTTGGCAGGGTTCAAGAGCTGAGAATCTCTCTGAGAAATACAATACGATCTACGAGGCGCTTTGCAATAAATATGGTAAGGAGAACATCATCCTTGAGCAGGGTGTGACCTATAATGAGAATGGTGCCTACTACGATGAGAACGAACCGCAGATAGATAAGGCTGTGGCAGCTGCCGCTCAGGTTGATATCATCATTGCAGCCATCGGTGAGAACTCTTATACAGAGACGCCTGGTAATCTGACAGATCTCTGGCTCTCTGAGAACCAGCGCAACCTGGTGAAGGAACTCGCCAAAACGGGTAAGCCTATCATCCTCGTTCTCAATGAGGGTCGTCCCCGTCTGATTGCCGATATCGAACCTCTGGCTAAGGCTGTGGTGGATATCCTGATTCCTGGTAACTATGGTGCTGATGCGCTGGCTAATCTGTTGGCTGGCGATGCTAACTTCTCAGCTAAGATGCCATACACCTATCCGCGTGAGATCAACTCGCTGAATACCTATGATTACAAGGTGAGTGAGGAAGTCGGCACGATGGAAGGTGCATATAACTACGATGCAAAGGTAAGTCTGCAGTGGCCCTTCGGTTTCGGTCTCAGCTATACAACCTATGCGTATTCAAACCTGAAGGTTGACAAGGCTCAGTTTACAGCTGATGATGTATTGAAGGTGACTGTAGATGTGAAGAATACGGGTGCGAAGGCTGGTAAGGAGGCTGTGCTGCTTTATTCAAGTGACCTTGTGGCTTCTGTGGTGCCTGACAATAAGCGCCTGCGCGACTTCACGAAGATTGAGCTGCAGCCAGGTGAGGTGAAGACTGTTACCTTCGAACTGCCTGCTAAGAGTCTCGCTTTTGTAGGAGCCGACGGCAAGTGGACACTCGAAGAGGGTGACTTCATGCTGAAAGTAGGTGATCAGACAGTGAAAACTGCCTGCACGCAGACAAAGATATGGGAGACCCCGAACATTTAAGTTCGGAGCCTATGAGAGATAAGGATTGTACTGCAGCTCTTCGGCAAGGGTGGTCTTCGGACCATGGCCGCTATAGACCACCGTGTCAGAGGGTAGTTTGGCAATGCCACGATCGAAGTCGGTACGTCCAATACTCATACGGAAGAGGGTGTCGCCAGTAAAGGCAATGCCCTCTTCTTTATTATAGAAGGTGACACCACCGGGCGTGTGTCCTGGGGTCTTCAGAATCTCAAATGTATGATGTCCGAAACTGATGGTCTCGCCCGCTTCGAAATAATGGCCTACCTCTGGGTACTGACGACGTAAAGGGAAACCGATCATCGACTCGAACTGGCCTGGTAGATCGTTGATAAGGTAGGCATCGTCGGCAGAGATCTCTACTTTCAGCCCATAGGTTTCGAAGATGAAGTTATTGCCGAAGTTATGATCGAAGTGTCCATGAGTAGCCAACAGGTGAACGGGTTTCAGCTGTTGGGTTTCGATATAATTCTGAATGGCCTGGAACTCTTCTTCGAAATAGGCGCCACAATCGATGATGACACACTCGCGGGTATCATCGCTCACCACATAGGTATTCTCTTGTAACTGGTTGCATGGAAAGGTCTTAATGGTGATCATAACTTTCTGAATTAGATGGGTAGATAAATCACATATTTCTCCTTAAACCACTCCTCACTGAAGAATCCGCTGATGTCTGTCAGTTCTACGATATGGTGGAAGGGACGTGTCTCAGCTTGCAGATCGCCACCTTTCAAACAGATGATGCCGTTGGGTAAGGCGTTGTGCTGGGGTTTGGCGATGTTTTTCCTGACGATTTTCTCGAGGTCGGGTAATGCCATCACGGCACGACTGACCACGAAGTCGTATTTACCTTTCTCGTCTTCACCTCTCAACTGTACAGGATTACAGTTCTTCAGACCAATAGCCCGACTTATTTCCTGAGCCACACGGATTTTCTTGCCTGTACCGTCGATGAGCTTGAACTGACATTCTGGGAAGAGTATAGCTAAGGGAATACCTGGGAAACCGCCACCTGTGCCGAAGTCCAGAATCTGAGTGCCAGGACGGAAATTGATGATCTTGGCAATCGCCAACGAGTGGAGCACATGATGTTCGTAGAGATTGTCGATGTCCTTACGGGAGATGACGTTGATCTTGTCATTCCATTCACGGTAGAGGGTATCGAGCTGCTCAAACTGCTGCAACTGAATCTCCGTAAGGGTTGGGAAGTATTTCTGTATCAGTTCTGCCTTTGCCATGAAGATTAGTGCTTAAACGAAGGACTCAGTATCTGACTGACCTCGCTATAGGTGATAATGAGTTCGATAGAGCCTACTTCATAAGGGGCAATCTCGTAGGGATTATAGACGAAGGTAATGGTTTCGTCGTTGAGGATGAAGTTTTCCGAAGGGAAGATATCCATCGAATAGAGGTAGCCCGCGTCTTTCAACTCGTTCATGGAATTGAGGCCCGTCTTCGACTTCAGGGCTTTCAGCAGCGTGTTCTTCAACTGACTCTCATAACCAGGGGCAAAGATGTCAGCGAGCGTCATCTGCTTTCCTGTTGCGGTGTCGAAGTTGAAGGTGATGAGCTGGTTGATGCCGTGTGCACCACCTTCGTAATAATCGATGGTGGCAAGATAGGTCAGCGTGTTAGCTGTACCTTGCTGGGTGGAGGCCTCTATCACATAGTGATATTCATACCAGGCCTTCTTGGTGGTGTCGGCACGATCCTGATTATAAAGCGGCAGCATCGTGTTCTTATAACTGTTGGTATAGTCTTCTGCAAATTTCTCTGCTGCTGTCTGCAAGTCGCGCTCACCTGATTTGTTGAGGAGTCTTGACATCAGAGTTTCATTGATGATCTGGGCGCAATCGCCGTTCTCTGCTGTGGCCTGAAGCAGTTTCAGATGCACCTGACATCTGGGTGAATTCTCGTCATTAGAGAGCATGACAGTCTTGTCAACAGTGATGGTCAGGGGCAATAATAATAGCAAATAGTGTTTATTGTTGCGCATATATATCATGATTTTCGGGCAAAATTACACTAAAAAGCCCAAAAAAGCAAATTTCTCGCAAAAAAATACTAATTTTGCACCCAAATTTTAATAGACATGGATCAGAAAGTATTCAAGGCAGCCCTTTTCGACCTCGATGGCGTAGTGTTTGACACTGAGCCACAATACACTGTATTCTGGGGCGCAATCTGCCGACAATACCATCCGGAACATCCTGGTCTTGAGCATGAAATCAAGGGCTCCACGCTGACGCAGATCTATGATCGTTGGTTCAGTGGTCCGTTAGAAGCGGAGCGTGATGATGTGACTCGTAGGCTGGATGCCTATGAGCAGCAGATGCACTATGACTATATTTCAGGTTTTGAGGCTTTGATAGCCGATTTACATCAGCATGGGGTGAAGACGGCTGTTGTCACCAGTTCGAATATCCCTAAGATGGAGAGTGTGTATCGTTATCAGCCTGGATTCAAGCAATTGTTTGATGCCATCCTTACCTCTGAGGACTTTGATCGTAGCAAACCCGATCCGGATTGCTACCTGAAGGCAGCTGCCCGTCTTGGCGTGAAGAAATCAGAGTGCATCGTGTTTGAGGATAGCTTCAACGGACTGCGTTCTGGACGTGCTGCAGAGATGGCTGTCGTGGGGTTGGCTACCACCAATAAGGTAGAAGATATTAAGGAGCTCTCTGATATGCAGATTTTTGATTATCAGTCTGTTGACTACGAATCTTTTGATCGTTTGTTGAACTCAATTTGAATACATGAATTCTCAGAATACCCCTGTACATATTCGACTGTGGCATCATGACTTCTGGCGTATGGCGATTGCCAATCTGCTATTGACGATGGCGGTATATATCTTGGTGCCGACATTGCCTCAGTGGTTGCTTCTGACGCAGGAATTCACGCTTCAGGAGACAGGATTGGCTATGGGTGTCTTTGGACTTGGACTCTTCGCTTTCGGTGCGTTTGTGTCGTTTCTGGTCCAGCACTACCGCCGTAACCAGGTGTGTATCCTGGCTGTTTTGGCGATGGTGGCACTGGTTGGCGTCATCTATTATGTCGGTGTCGAATCAGGTCTTTATGCTGATCTCTCTTTGATGCTTCTTCAGCGTTTTGCCTTAGGTGCCTGTTTCGGATTGGCGCAAATGGTACTCACCAGCACACTTGTCATCGATACCAGTGAGAGTTATCAGCGTACGGAAGCCAATCATGCTGCTGCCTGGTTTGGACGTTTCGCCCTCTCTTTAGGTCCTTTGGCTGGATTGTTATTGATGCGTGTGGCTGGCTTTGAGAGTGTACTGATAGCAGCTGGTGCTTTGGCTACTGCTGCGCTGATACTGATTGCCCTGGTTGATTTCCCTTTTAGGGCACCCCAGGATGATATTCCCACCGTGAGTCTCGATCGTTTCTTCCTTCCTCATGGTTTTCCGTTATTCCTGAATCTTCAGCTGATCATGTTGGCTGTGGGTTTACTGTTTTCATTAGCATTAACAGAACAGTTTTATGCGATGATGATGGTGGGTTTCCTCTTGGCCATTCTGGCCCAACGGTTTGTGTTCCGTGATGCAGAGGTAAAGAGTGAGGTGGTGACAGGTCTGATCCTGATGGGTGCCGCTCTGTTGATGATGCTGACACGCACTCAGCAGATTGTGGGTTATGCAGCTCCTGCTTTTATAGGATTCGGTTTGGGCATCATCGGTTCCCGGTTCCTGCTTTTTTTTATCAAATTGAGCCGTCATTGTAAGCGTGGCACTTCCCAGAGTACGTTTATGCTCGGGTGGGAGAGTGGTATCGCCTGGGGTATAGGACTTGGCTATGCGCTGTTTGAAGGTGCTTCGACGCCGATTTTGTTGACGGCGCTTGGTCTGGTATTGGCTTCATTGTTGCTTTATAACTTCGTCCACAACTGGTTCGTCAGCAACAAGAACAGATAATCCGCAACGTTATTTTTAGTTAGTTTATAGGCAAAAAAAATGGCTCGCCGCTGCGAGCCTAATTGTTAACCTTAAATCTAATACTATGAAAAACACATTGCAAAAGTACATATTATCTCCGATACTTGCAAGCTTTTTGCCGATTTTTTTTGGTTTTAAGCCTAAAAAAGCCTAATATTTAACTTCTGTTCACATTTTAAGCCTCTTTATACTTGTTATTCCGCCCGAAATCTGCTACCTTTGCACCCACAAAACAAAAATTGAGATGAAACTCAGGATACTCATCACCTTATATATAATATGTCTCCCCATCTGTCTGCTGGCTCAACGACGTCAGTTACAGGAAGCGCGTGCCATCATCAAAAGCGGCAAGAACTATGATCAGGCCGAGAAGATGATGATTAAATTGCTGCAGGATTCTGCCAACCTCGACGATCCTCGTATCTATGATATGTGGCTCACTTCGGTTGAGAAACAATATGAACAGATGAATGAGGAGATGTATAAGAAACATGCGGTTGATACCACCAAGTTCTTCAATCTTACTCAGCGGATCTTTACGATTGGTGAACGCCTCGACTCTTTGGATATGCGTCCGGATAAGAAAGGTCGTGTGAATCTTTCTTATCGTACTGATAATGCCCGACGGTTAGTGACCTATCGTCCAAACCTTTATTTCGGAGGAGCCTATCATCTGCGTAAGGAACAGCTCCAGACGGCCTATGATTGTTTCGAAATGTATCTCGATTGTGATCGTCAGCCGCTCTTTACAGGCTATGACTTCTGGAAAAACGATCCTCGTATGGCAACGGTAGCTTATTGGGCTACCTATACGGGTTATCGTATGGGTGACCCTGTACTCACCCTGCGTTATGCTAAAGAGGCGCGTCTTGATACCTCTAAGCTGGAATACACCATGCAATATATTGCGCAGGCTTGGAAAATGCTCAAGGATGAGGATTCTTATGTGGCTACGCTGCAGGAAGGTTTCGATCTGTTTCCTAAATCACCTTATTTCTTCCCTCGTCTGATGGACTACTATATGGAGAAAGGAAACTACGCGAAAGGTCTCTCTTATGCAGAGAACGCTTTGCAGACAGATAGTCTGAACGAACTGTTCCTGTTGGCCAAATCCACGATGTTGCTTAACTTGGGACGTTATGCAGATTGCCTGGCTGCCAGTGAACGTCTGATTCGTGTGAATGATCAGATGGCTGAAGCCTATTACAATGCTGGCACAGCCTGCTTGAACATTGCCCTCAATTTCGACTCTCGCCGTTATAAGAAACAAATCCGTAAGATGTATCAGAAAGCTCAGCCCTTCATGGAGTCTTATCGCCAGCTGATGCCTGATGCGAAGGAGAAATGGGGGCCTTCGCTCTATCGGATTTACTTTAATCTGAACCTCGGACGTCAGTTTGATGAGATTGATAAAATCTTAAAGAAATAAAAAAGATTGCCCATTTTCATACGTATTTGACATTTTCTTCCTATCTTTGTATTTTAGAATCGATTTATTCAATCTAAAACAAATAAATATAAGGTAACTATGGCAGATAATGCTCAACTGATTGCTCAGTGCGAGGCACGGGCTAAAGAATGGCTCTCTCCGGCCTTTGATGAGGAGACACGTAAAGAAGTACAGGCAATGCTTGATGCAGCAGACAAGACTGCGCTCATCGACGCCTTCTATCAGAATCTTGAGTTTGGTACGGGTGGCCTCCGTGGTATCATGGGTGCTGGTACTAACCGTATGAACAAGTACATCGTGGGTATGGCTACCCAGGGATTTGCCAATTATATCCTGAAGGCATTCCCAGGCAAGCAGTGCTCAGTGGTGGTAGGTCACGATTGCCGTAACAACGGACGTATGTTTGCCGAGACTGTGGCAGACATCTTCTCTGCTAACGGCATCAAGGTTTATCTCTTCGAGAGCCTGCGTCCTACACCAGAGATCTCTTTCGCTATCCGTCAGCTTGGCGCCCAGGCAGGTGTGAATGTTACCGCTTCTCACAACCCACGTGAGTACAACGGCTATAAGGCATACTGGGACGATGGTGCTCAGGTGCTGGCTCCGCACGATAAGGGTATCATCGACGAGGTGAACAAGGTAACGATCGATCAGGTGAAGTTCGAGGGTAACAAGGAGCTCATCGACATCATCGGTGGTGAGATGGACTGGGATTACCTGCAGGCAGTGAAGGAGGCTATGGTAGATCAGGATGTGATCCTGCGTCAGAAAGACCTCAACATTGTTTATTCTCCGATGCACGGCACAGGTCGTGTCATCATCCCGATGGCACTCCGTTCTTGGGGCTTCCAGAACATCCATGTAGTGCCTGAGCAGATGGTTATCGATGGTAACTTCCCCACAGTGGTAAGTCCGAATCCAGAGAATGCAGAGGCTATGACTCTCGGTATGAAGCTCGGTACCCGTCTGAATGCAGACCTCGTGATTGCTTCTGATCCCGATGCAGACCGTCTGGCTATTGTTTGCCGCAATGCAAAGGGCGAGTGGGAGATCCTGAATGGTAACCAGACCTGTATGATGTTCTGCTGGTATATCATTGCTAACAAGAAGAAGCTGGGTCAGCTCAAGGGCAACGAGTTCCTCGTAAAGACCATCGTTACCACTGAGGAGATTGCAGAGATCGCCAAGAAGAACGGTGTGGAGCTGCGCGACTGCTACACAGGCTTCAAGTGGATTGCTAATGAGATCCGTATCTCTGAAGGCAAGCAGAAGTATATCGGCGGTGGTGAGGAGAGCTTCGGATTCCTGCCGTTTGATAAGGTCCGTGATAAGGATTCTCCTGCTTCTATCTGTCTGATCTGTGAGATTGCAGCTTGGGCTAAGGATAATGGTATGACCCTCTACGACCTGCTGATGAATATCTACGCTGAGTATGGCTTCTCTAAGGAGAGCACCATCAATGTGGTGAAGCCTGGTAAGACTGGCGCTGATGAGATCAAGCAGATGATGGTTGACTTCCGTGCTAATCCTCCGAAGGAGCTGGGTGGTGAGCCTATCGTGCTGTGGAAGGACTATCAGACACTTGAGGGCAAGAAGGCCGATGGCAGTGTTGAGAAGCTGAACATGCCGACAACCGCCAACGTACTGCAGTGGTTCTGTGCTGATGGCACGAAGATCTCTGTACGTCCTTCAGGAACTGAGCCAAAGATCAAGTTCTATTGTGAGATTAAGGACGCAGCCTTCAAGGGTGCTGCCGATTACGAGGCAAGCCTGAAGAAAGCTGAAGCCCGCATCGAGGCTATCAAGAAGAGCTTGAGTCTCTAAGATCTCTGACAGAAAAAGAAATCCCCGCCAATCGGCGGGGATCTTTTTTATTCCTTATTTTATTCAAAAGAATAATGAAGAGAGTGCATAAGCTACCAGCGTTGAAACTGTCACAGAGATCAGTCCTGGCATCATGAACGAGTGGTTCAACAGGTACTTACCGATCACTGTCGTACCAGAACGGTCGAAGTTCACCGTTGCGATATCTGACGGATAGTTCGGGATGAAGAAGTATCCATAGACAGAGGGCAATACACCGAGGAGCACTGGGCCAGGGATACCTAACTTGTATGCCAGCGGCAGCATGGCTACCACCACAGCGCCCTGAGAGTTGATCAGCACAGAAACCAAGAAGAACACGATGGCGATACTCCAGGGATATTGTGCCACAATACCCTCCAGTGCACTCTGCATCTCACCCATATAGTTCGAGAAGTAAGTATCGGCCAGCCAGGCGATACCGTAGATGGCAACTACAGCCACCATACCAGACTGCCATACCGGACCTGCTACAGCCTTCTTCGGCGCAGCCTTACAGAAGATAATCATCAGAGCGGCAGCGGAAATCATCACAATCTGGATCACAAGGTTCATCTTCAGACCAACCGTACCTTTCTCCGTTAATCCGCTGGCTACAATATTGGCTTTGGCAAGTGCAGCGGCAGAAACCTTGACACCATCACCAATGACAACGTCTTCTGCACCCTTGATAGCCTTAACGGTTTCGTAGGATGGAAGCAGTTCTGGTAATGCAGCGAACATCACGATGATAGCCAGGGCACCGAGGAAGATAAATACAGCATTCTTAGATGACTGTGGAATCTGCTTGTCGAGTGTGGTGGCACTGGAACCGTAGATATACTCACGCTGTGCGGGGTCGGCGATCTTCTTCTGGAACTCAGGATCCTTGTCCAGGTCAAGACCACGACGATAAGAAGCAGCGGCGGCAGCCATCAGACCACAGACGCAGGCAGGGATGGAAACCATCAGCACGCGGGGGATCGTGATGTCGAAGTGGTTCGCATTCGAAATAGTCACGAAAGCCACAACGGCAGCAGCGATAGGCGAACAGGTGATACCTACCTGTGAGGCGATGGAAGCCACACCGCAGGGACGCTCGGGACGGATGCCTTTCTTCAGGGCGATGTCGCAGATGATAGGCATCAGGGTGTAAACCACGTGACCTGTTCCTACCAGCACTGTCAGGAAGAAAGTGGTAAGCGGAGCCAGGAAGGTGATGCGATCCGGATGCTTACGCAACAGCTTCTCCGCAATCTGAATCAACCAGTCCATACCACCAGAGGCCTGCATGATACCAGCACAGGTAACAGCTGCGATGATGATGTAGATCACGTCGGTAGGAGGTGTACCTGGTTTCAGACCGAAACCGAACACAAGAATGGCCAGACCGATACCGGAAATGGCACCAAGGGCAAGGCTACCATAGCGAGAGCCTACCCACAACGCTCCGAGTACTATACAGAGCTGAAGAATCATTGTGAATGTTACCATGTTTAATCAAAAAGTTTTTAGTTATCTTACTATTTTGTGTGCAAATATAGGAAAAATATTTGTAAAACCATACTTTTTCGGGAGAAATATTAAAAAAATTTATTTCCTTTTGCCATATCGAATATTTTTAGTACCTTTGCGCCCTAAATATAAAAGATAAAAAGTAAAAAGGTAAAACAGTAAGATATGGCTAAGAAATTTGCCGAGCACAGTGGTCTGAATCTGACCCAGGTCAACAACGACATCCTGGAGATGTGGCGTGAGAAAAACGTGTTCTGGCGCTCTGTTGAAGAGCGTGAGGGCTGTCCGCAGTTCGTATTTTTCGAGGGTCCTCCCTCTGCTAACGGACATCCGGGTATCCACCACGTGCTGGCACGTACGATCAAAGATACCTTCAACCGCTATAAGACGATGAAGGGCTTCCAGGTGAAGCGTAAGGCCGGATGGGATACCCACGGCCTGCCCGTAGAACTGGGTGTGGAGAAAGAACTGGGTATCACCAAGGCTGATATCGACAATAAGGCATCCGACAAGTACATCTCTACGGAGGATTATAACAAGAAGTGCCGCGAGAACGTGATGATGTTCACTCAGGAGTGGCGCGACCTCACGGAGAAGATGGGTTACTTCGTTGATCTGGATAATCCTTATATCACCTACGACAACAAGTATATCGAGACGCTGTGGTGGCTCTTGCAGCAGTTCTATAAGAAAGGCTTGCTCTATAAGGGCTATACCATCCAGCCGTATTCACCCGCTGCAGGTACAGGTCTGAGCTCACATGAGCTGAACCAGCCCGGCTGCTATCGTGATGTGAAGGATACCACTGTCACAGCCCTCTTCAAGGCCCTCAATCCTAAGGAAGAGTGGACGAAGTGGGGTACACCTTACTTCGTGGCTTGGACGACAACCCCTTGGACTTTGCCTTCAAACACCGCACTCTGTGTCGGTCCGAAGATCGATTATGTGGCTGTAGAGACCTATAACAGTTATAATGGTGAGAAGATCACCATCATCCTGGCCGAGAGTCGTCTGAATGCCTATCTGGCTCCCGAGGGCAATATCACCGATGGCGATGAGATGCCTGAGTACAATAAGGGCGAGAAGTTCGTACCTTATCGTATTGTAGGCCGTTATACAGGTGAAGAGCTGGTGGGTCTGAAGTACCAGCAGCTGATGCCTTGGGTGAAGCCTTCTGCCAAACTCGATCAGAATGCTGCCGACTATGTGAAGGCTTATGCTGCCGCTCATCCTGAGAAGGTATTCATGGGTGAGAACGGTAAGGATCAGTTCGTGGAGATGGAGAGCGAGGCTTTCCGTGTGATCCCGGGCGACTATGTAACGACAGAGGATGGTGCCGGTATCGTACATATCGCACCTACCTTCGGTGCCGATGATGCCAAGGTGGCTAAGGATGCCCATATTCCAAGCCTGTTCCTTATAAATAAGAAAGGTGAGACCCGTCCGATGGTTGACCTTCAGGGTAAGTACTATGTGATGGAAGAGCTCGACGACAACTTCATCGAGAAGTGTGTCAACAAGGAAGGCTATGCGCATCACGCAGGCGACTATGTGAAGAATGCCTACGCTCCTGAGTTCAATAAGGATGGCAAATACGACGAGCAGGCTGCTGCGAAGGCAGAAGACCTGAACATCGTGATCTGTATGGAGATGAAGCAGGAGGGTACGGCGCTCAAGATCGAGAAGCACGTACACAACTATCCCCACTGCTGGCGTACTGATAAGCCCGTGCTCTACTATCCGCTCGACTCTTGGTTCATCCGCTCTACAGCGAAGAAAGACCGTATGTTCGAGCTTAACAAGACCATCAACTGGCAGCCTGAGTCAACAGGTACAGGCCGCTTCGGCAACTGGCTGGAGAACCTGAACGACTGGAACCTCTCTCGTTCCCGTTTCTGGGGCACCCCGCTGCCTATCTGGCGCGACGAGGACGGCAAGGAGATCTGCATTGGTTCCGTAGAGGAACTCTACAATGAGATCGAGAAGGCTGTGAAGGCAGGCTTCATGCAGAGCAACCCGTTGAAGGATAATGGTTTCGTACCTGGTGATATGTCGAAGGAGAACTACGACAAGATCGACCTGCACCGTCCGTATGTGGACAACATCGTACTGGTATCTGAGAGCGGTAAGCCCATGAAGCGCGAGACCGACCTTATCGATGTATGGTTCGATTCTGGTTCTATGCCTTACGCTCAGGTGCATTATCCGTTTGAGAATAAGGATCTGATCGATAAGGGTATCGCCTTCCCCTGCGACTTCATCAACGAGGGTGTCGATCAGACCCGTGGTTGGTTCTTCACCCTGCACGCCATTGCTACGATGATCTTCGACTCCGTGGCCTTCAAGAACGTGATCTCTTCTGGTCTCGTGCTCGATGCCAAGGGCAACAAGATGTCGAAGCACGTAGGTAACGTGGTGAACCCCTTTGATATGATCGGGAAGTTCGGTTCCGATGCTGTTCGTCTGTATATGATGACCAACTCCGAGCCTTGGGACAACCTGAAGTTCGACCCGGAGGGTGTCGATGAGGTGCGCCGTAAGTTCTTCGGCACCTTATATAATACATATAGCTTCTTTGCGCTGTATGCCAATGTCGATGGCTTCGATCCTCAGGCAGCTCAGGTGCCCTTTGCAGAGCGCCCCGAGATCGACCGCTGGATCCTCTCTTGCCTGAACACGCTGATCAAGGGTGTGGAGGTAGAGCTCGATGGTTATGATCCCACCCGTGCAGGCCGCCTGATTGATGCCTTCGTTAACGATGACCTCTCTAACTGGTATGTTCGTCTGAACCGCAAACGTTTCTGGGGCAAGGAGATGTCAGTCGATAAGCTCAGTGCCTACCAGACCCTCTATACCTGTCTGATGACGGTGGCTAAACTCCTAGCACCATTTGCTCCGTTCTATGCCGACCAGTTGTATAAGGATCTGGGCGGACAGTTCGATTCCGTACACCTGGATTTCTTCCCCTTGACTAATGAGGCTCAGATCAATAGAGATCTCGAGGCCCGTATGCAGATGGCCCAGAAGATCACCTCGATGGTACTGGCCCTGCGCCGTAAGGTGAACATCAAGGTTCGTCAGCCACTGCAGGCCATTATGATTCCTGCCGTCGATGCAGAGCAGAAGAAGCACATTGAGGCTGTGAAAGACCTGATTATGAACGAGGTGAACGTCAAGGAGCTTCGTTTCGTAGAGGGTGCCGGTGTACTCGTAAAGAAGGTGAAGTGTAACTTCCGTACGATGGGTAAGAAGTTCGGCAAGCTCATGAAGGGTGTGGCTGCAGCGATGGATCAGCTCTCACAGGAGCAGATTGCCCAGCTTGAGCAGCAGGGTAGCATCAGCATCGAGGTTGAGGGTCAGGCCCTGACTGTCGAGGCTGTCGATGTGGATATCATCAGCGAGGATATTCCTGGCTGGCTGGTAGCTAACGAAGGCAACCTGACCGTAGCCCTTGAGGTGGAACTCACCGATGAGCTGAAGAACGAAGGTATGGCCCGTGAGCTCATCAACCGCATTCAGAACATCCGTAAGGAGAGTGGTCTGGAGATTACCGACCATATCGCTGTGATGCTGGGTCCGAATGAAGATGTAGAGAAAGCCGTGGAGAGCTTCGGCGACTATATCAAGACGCAGGTGCTTGCCAACGATATTGCAGTTCAACCCAATGACGGTCAGGAGATTGACTTCGACGACTTCAAGTTGAACATTAAGGTGGCAAAACAATAATTAAAAATACAATAACTAAAGAATTATGGCAGAAAAAAACCGCTACACTGACGAGGAACTCGAGGAGTTCCGTCAGATCATTAACGAAAAACTGGCTTTGGCTAAACGCGACTATGATGAGATGATGCGCGTGCTGACCAATCAGGATTCCAACGATGTTGATGACACATCACCCACTTACAAGGCATTGGAGGAGGGTAGTGCCACCCAGACGAAGGAAGAGTTGATTACGATGGCAGCCCGTCAGCAGAAGTTCATTCAGGGTCTGAAGGCAGCACTTGTTCGTATTGAGAATAAGACATATGGTATCGACCGCATCACGGGAAAACTGATTCCCAAGGAGCGTCTGCGTGCCGTACCTCACGCCACGCTGAGCGTTGAGTCGAAGATGAACCAAAGCAAGCGGTGAAGACTTCAGGAAGCTCACTGATTACCAAAGGCAGACTGGCAATCATCTTGGTGGTTGCCATTCTCTTGATAGACCAGGCCATCAAGATCTGGGTGAAGATGTCGATGTTGCTTCACGAGAGCATCCATGTGTTCGACTGGTTCTACATCACCTTCATCGAGAATATCGGTATGGCCTTTGGCATGCAGTTGGGCAGCAAGCTCATCCTGTCGTTATTCCGTGTGATCGCCATTTCTGTGCTTGGCTATTATATCTGGAAACAGGTACGGAAAAACGCCCGCACAGGTTACATCGTCTGTCTGTCGATGGTATTGGCAGGGGCCGCAGGCAATCTGATCGACTGTCTGTTCTATGGCCTGATGTTTACGGAGTCCTCTCCTTATTATGTCTCTTATCTCGTGCCTTTCGGTACGGGTTATGCGCCGTTCCTGATGGGAAAGGTGGTGGATATGTTCTACTTCCCGCTGTTCGAGATGGATTGGCCCGCGTGGCTGCCCTTCGTCGGGGGGGAACATTTCATCTTCTTCAGTCCGGTGTTCAACTTCGCCGATGCCTGCATCAGTGTGAGTGTGGTCTGGCTGTTGCTGTTCTATCGTCGGGAAATCAGTTCGATTGGCCATAGTGAAGAGCAAGAAGGGCAAGCAGAGCAAGAAGTACATGAAGTGGAGTAGGTGGTATATGGTCGTGATGCTGGCTTTATGGTTGCTCGCAGCTTGTAAGCCAAGGATTCCCAGCCAGGTGATTCAGCCTGACGATATGGAGGATGTGCTCTACGACTATTATCTGGCGAGTGGCATGCAGTTTTTACCAGATGAGGAAGGCGATCGCTATAACAGAGAATATTACCACAGGCTTGCACTGAAGAAGCACGGCTTTACCCAGGCTGACTTCGACACGTCGATGGTGTGGTACTACAATCACTTGGAAGACCTCTTCAGGATCTACGAACGTGTGCAGCACCGTTTGAGTGATGATGCTCTGGCACAGGGTACCTCCATCCGTGAGCTTCAGCAATACACCACCTATTCACATTTGAGTGATACGGCTGATGTGTGGGAAGGCAAGCGCAATCTGTTGCTGTATCCTCAGTCGCCGTTCCACATCTACCAGTTCCGTCAGCGGGCTGACAGCAGCTATCATGCAGGCGACAGTTTCCTCTTTGCCTATGGCAGCACCTTCCTGGTTCAGAGCGGCTCACGCAATGCCCAGGTCTATCTGTCGTTCACCTATGACAATGATACCATTATCACCCGCAATTACGCTGTTCCGGCCTCGGGTAAAGGTGTCGTCCGTGTGCCAGAAGAGGATCACGCCCTCAAGGAGTTGCGCGGCTATATCATCATGAACCGTCGCGACCAGCAAATGGAGAACGATGTATGTATGCTCTTCCTCGATAATATCCATCTGCTGCGTATCCGTAAAAAGAATCATTAATCATTTAAACTAAAAACCGATATGAAACTACGATTGTCAATCATGAATTTCCTGGAGTTCGCCGTGTGGGGTGCCTACCTCACGTGTATGGGCAACTATCTCGGCGTGGCTGGTCTGGGCGATAACATCGCCTGGTTCTATGCGATCCAGGGTATCGTGTCTATCTTCATGCCCACGTTGATGGGTATCATTGCCGATAAGTATATCCAGCCACAGCGCGTGCTGGGACTCTGTCATCTGGTGGCAGGCGGCTTCATGCTGGCTTGCTGGTGGCTCGGTCTGCAGGCAGGTTTCGGACAGGAGCTCGAGGCGAAGAGCCTCTTCATAGCGCTCTATACGCTGAGTGTGGCTTTCTATATGCCCACCATCGCCCTGGCTAACACCACAGCCTTCACGATCCTGAAGAAGAACGGCCTCGACACGGTGAAGGACTTTCCGCCTATCCGTGTGCTGGGCACCGTCGGCTTCATCATCACGATGTGGTTTGTCAACTGTGCCTGTTGGGAAGACGGCGCATTCTCGCTCACCTTGGCCGAGAGTGCCCACAAGTTCCAATACACCTACATGCAGTTCTTCGTGTCGGGTGTGCTGAGTCTGGTGCTTTTTGTTTACTGTTTCACCTTGCCCGAGTGTAAGCTCGAACCAAAGAAGGGTGTCTCGTTGGCAGAGAGTTTCGGCCTGAGTGCCTTCAAGCTCTTCAAGACCAGGAAGATGGCGCTGTTCTTCATCTTCTCTGCACTCTTGGGTATGTGCCTGCAGGTCACGAACGGCTATGCCGGACCGTTCATCACCAGCTTCAAGGGAAGTGCCGATGCGGCGATTGCCTCATCCTTCGCAGCCAACAATGCCACGCTGCTCACGTCTATCTCTCAGATGTCCGAGGCCCTTTGTATCCTGATGATTCCCTTCTTCCTGAAGCGATATGGTATCAAGGTCGTCATGCTGATGTCGATGTTCGCCTGGGTGTTCCGATTCGGTTTCTTCGGCATTGGCAATCCCGCCATGCCAGGCGTGATCTTCTTCATCCTGTCATGCGTCGTCTATGGTGTCGCCTTCGACTTCTTCAATGTGTCGGGCGGTATCTTCGTCGATCAGGAGTGTGAGCCCTCAGTGAAGGCCTCTGCCCAGGGACTCTTCATGATGATGACCAATGGTGTCGGTGCCACGATAGGTACGCTCGCTGCGGGCGAGATCGTGAACTATTTCTGCAGTTGGGAGGGAGGCTTCCTCATGGGCGACTGGACCACCTGTTGGTTTATCTTCTCTACCTTTGCCCTGATCGTAGGCGTATCGTTCGCCCTGGTCTTCCATCCGGAGTCTAAATAATTGAAAACTTGAAATGAAAGAAACAAGATATTTCTTCGTGCCCGATGCGGCCCATCAGCAGGAATTGCCCACCGATGAGGCGATGCACGCCATGCGTGTGCTGCGCCTGAAGGGTGGCGACGAACTCTTCCTGATGGATGGTGAAGGCTGTTTCTATCGTGCTCGGGTGACGATCGCCGCCACGCGTAACTGTTACTACGAGATCCTGGAAACGCTGCCTCAGGAACCCCAGTGGCAGGGACGTCTGCACTTAGCCATCGCCCCCACGAAGATGCTCGACCGCATTGAGTGGATGCTGGAGAAAGCCACCGAGGTGGGCATCGATGAGGTGTCGTTCCTCAACTGCGCCTTCTCTGAGCGCAAACTGCTGAAGTTGCCGCGTCTTGAGAAGATCGTGACCTCAGCTGTCAAACAGAGCCGCAAAGCCTGGAAGCCTGTGCTCAATGAGATGATGTCCTTTAAGAAATTCATTGCAGCCCATCAGGAAGGCCCGCGCTACATCGCCCATTGCTACGATGAGATTCCCCGTACGAACCTCTTCGACGAACTGCGCCGCCAGGAGAGCCACGATGCCATGGTGCTGGTAGGCCCCGAGGGCGACTTCTCGATCGAGGAGGTGCGAATGGCTGTCGATGCAGGCTTCGTCTCCGTCGATCTCGGGCGCAGTCGTCTGCGCACAGAGACCGCAGGTCTGGCAGCCGTCATGATGATGCAACTGGCGAAGCAGTGACATTAAACATTAAATTTCAGAAAAGATTAAACATTAAATATAGATAATTATGACTGATGAGAAAATTATGGCCACGATCAAGCCTGATGGCGAGTACTGGCAACCTGAGATTGAAACCATGCCCAGAGAGCAGCTCGAAGCGCTGCAGATCAAGAAACTCAAGGCAAGCATCAACATCGCCTTGCAGTCACCCTTCTACAAGAAGCGTCTGGGCGATGCTGGCATCACTGCCGATTCCATCAACTCATTGGAAGATCTCCGTAAGATCCCCTTCACCACGAAGCAGGATCTGCGCGACAACTATCCCTATGGCCTCGTAGGCAGAAGCCTCGACGATGCCATCCGTATCCACTCCACCAGCGGTACCACGGGTAACCCCTGCGTCGTGGTCTATTCCGAGCACGACATCTGCTCATGGGCCAACATGATTGCCCGTAACCTCTATATGGTGGGCTGCCGCAAGAGCGACATCTTCCAGAACTCATCAGGTTACGGTATGTTCACCGGTGGTCTGGGCTTCCAGTATGGTGCTGAGTGGCTGGGTGCGATGACCGTTCCTGCCGCCGCTGGTAACACCAAGCGCCAGATCAAGTTCATCAAGGACTTCGGCACCACCGTCCTCCACGCCATCCCCTCATACGCCATCTATATGGCAGAGGCCATTAAGGATGAAGGTATTGATCCAAAAGATCTGAAACTCCACACGCTCTGTATCGGTGCCGAGCCTCATACCGAGGAGCAGCGTCGTCGTATTGAGCGCGTGTTGGGCGTCAAGGCCTACAACTCGTTCGGTATGACCGAGATGAACGGTCCTGGTGTCGCCTTCGAGTGTAAGAATCAGGTGGGTATGCACCTCTGGGAAGACAACTACATCGTGGAGATCGTCGATCCCGACACGCTGGAGCCAGTGCTCGACGGTGTGATGGGTGAGATGGTGCTCACCACGCTCGACCGCGACATGATGCCTATATTAAGGTATCGCACGCGCGACCTCACCCGCATCATTCCTGGCGAGTGTTCGTGTGGACGTACCCACCGCCGTATCGACCGCATCAAGGGTCGTACCGACGATATGTTCATCATCAAGGGTGTGAACGTATTCCCGATGCAGGTTGAGAAGGTGCTGGTTCAGTATCCTGGTCTTGGCAGCAACTACCTCATCACGCTCGATACCATTGATGATAGTGATGTGATGACCGTTGAGGTTGAGCTCGAAGGACTGGATACCGATATCTATCCCGATATGCAGAATATGATCAAGGACATCCAGGCAGCCCTGAAGAGCGAGATTCTGCTGAAGCCTCAGGTGAAGCTCGTGAAGAAGGGTTCACTGCCCATGAGCGAGGGTAAGGCTGTCCGTGTGAAGGATCTAAGACCAGGCCGAGGATGAAAAAGTGGCTCGCAGCTTGTCTGCTCCTATGCATAACCAGTGTCTGCTCTGCCCAAGAGCTGACACTGCGTGATGCGTTTCGTCAGATGCCCGACTCGCTGATGCCCTCACTCACGCAGAACGACCGTCTCGACTTCCTCGACTTCCTCGATGCAGGCATGAGAGCCGAGGTCAAGAACCGTCTGGGCGGCACCAGTGTGATGACTGCGCTTACTGCCGACAGCCTCTCTCTGCAGGTGAGTCCCGCCCTCCGTGTAGATATGCTCCTGCTCCCGCTGGCCGAACCCATCGACACTGTAAGTCAGGTGATTGTAGTAGGGGAGACCTTCATGGTCGATTCCATCCATGGTGAGACCACGCTGCGCTGTTTCACCCCCGACTGGCATCCGATGCCCGTTCCGCCGTTGAGTGAAAGTCAGCAGAAACGCATAGCAGGATTCAATCTGCAAACGATCCTTAAATGGAGTGATGAAATTTTAAATAAGGTTAATAATACGATTTAGAATGATAACAAATGTTCATTTTTTAGGGAAAATCCCTAAATTTGCATCGTGTTTTTCATGGTATTAGATTATTAAGGTTAATTTTAGAATCTTATTTATCGCGAGATAAGTACTATTCAAACTCCATGCGCAATACAACTATTTTTTTGTGATGCGAATGGTTAAAAAAAAGGGAACCTGAGAAGGTTCCCTTTTTACGTTGTCAAAACCTCCGGTGTTTAATAGCCATAATTCAATCTAATTTTGTTATGTTTTTGTTAAAAAAATTATTAGTTCTTTCGTTGCCGCCTAATTGAGCCGCTTTCGACCACCATTAAAGGAAAATGTTGCTACCATTAATGCGCGCAATTTTTTTGATTTAATCCTCGCAATTTTTATCCTTAATAGCTGCCTCTGCATCCTCTTTTATTTGATATTAAAAATGTATTAAAATTTCGGTGTTTTTACAAATAATCACCCCAAAAGACACGTTTCGAAAATTGGGCAAATAATGATGTGTCTCGGCCTGAAATAGGTTGACTTCCACAAAGCCTTAAATGTTAAATAATTAAATTCATTTAAGATTATGGGAAAACAAAAATTCAGTCGCGGTTTG
>CADCBZ010000051.1 GCA_902799765.1 uncultured Prevotellaceae bacterium | reverse complement strand
CACATCAAGCAGACCTAACTCGCCGTCGATGGCAGAGCGTACTTCGAGCTTATCCTTACGCTGACGCACGAGTACCACGTTACGACGCATATTCTGAAGATTGTCTTCCATCTGGTCCATCTGAACAGTGCGATAGATAGAGTCTTGCTTCAGGCGCTTCGTCACCAGCGAGCGTTTCTTGGCAGAAAGTTGGTAGTCCTCCTGCGACTTCAGGTAATCCTCCTTACTAATCAGCTTCTCCTGATAGAGTCGTTTGTTCTGTTCGTAGTTACGCTCCTTGCGCTTGGTGTCCATATCAAGCTGGGCTTGTTCTGTCTGGTTATTCAGACGATCTTGTTGCATCGCCACCTGGGTATTTCGCAACAGGTTCTGTTTTTCTGCCAGTTCAGCCTCAGCGTTGAGGATCTGAAGGTCGAGGTTGCTGTTCGAAAGACGTACAATCACGTCACCCTTATGTACCATCGTACCCTCTTCGACAACCTTTTCCATCACGATGCCCCCTTCCTCTGGCGAGATCTGTACCATCTGGATGGGAAGCACTTGTCCGTTGGTGCGCACATAGTCCTTAAACTCTGCCTGTTGCACCTCGCTGATGGTCAGTTCGTCCTTGTTCACTTTGAGCGTAGAGGCGTGATTGCCGAAAATCAGCCAACATAGGATCACCAACAGGAAGGTTCCTCCTGCGGCATAAGGCCAATACTTCATCAGCTGCTGACTTCTGGTCTTTTCGATTACTCTGTCCATATCGTTTCTCCTTTATAATATCTTACTAATTGTTCCTTCACCATTGCCATCAACTGGCATTGCAACAGCGTGGCTTTCGACTTGAGCAACAGTGTCGAAGTGGTGTGCAGGTCGATGGCTGTACTCAGACCCTCTTCAAACTGGCGGCGCGTCAGCTGATAGGAGAGGCTGTCGGCTTCTACCTTCTTCTCCATCTGAATGGTCTGCATCTGGTAAGCCAACCTATCCTGCCAGGCTTCACGACTCAGTTTCTCCAACTCCAACTGTTTCTGCGCATAGGTTTCCTGAGCTATCTTGTATTTGTTCTTTGCCTTTCGGATATTGGTGATCGACTGCAGACGGTTGAACAGCGGGATACTCAGTGTGGCCCCCACGAACTCACCCATATTGTTCTTCAACTGATTGCTGAACGAGGCAGCATTCTCTGAATGAAGTGTCTTATTATAAGTGGTATTCAGGCCCGCATTCAAAGAGAGAGTTGGTAAGAGAGAAGCACGGGCCTGACGCCACTCATGTTTGCTGGCTTGCATCTGGTATTGCGCTGCCTGAAGCTCTGGATTCAGCTCCCTATTGAAAGGTTCTTCGACGATCGAAGTGGCAAGCCGATGATCCACGTTGGGAATATAATCGATGCTCAGGCTATCATTTAGGGGGAAAGCCATCGTCTTCTTCAGTTCCAACAGTGCAGAGGCATAGAGGTTCTGTTGACGAAGGAGTTCATAGTCGGCCTCAGCCTTCTGGGATTCCACCTGCGCCACATCGGCTGCACTCTTGCGCCCTACCTCTTCGAGCACCTGGGTCTGTCGCAACAGCTGTTCCGTCTCTTTCACTTTCTCATCTGCCATCGTGACCAGTCCTTCGTAATAAGCCACATCAGCATAAGCACGCAAGACATCAAGTGCCGTCTGATCCTGACGCTGGCGCAAGGCATGATGCCCCATCAGTTCACTGGCTTTGGCAGCCTTCAGTGCATGCAATCGACTGAAACCGTCGAAGACAGGAAGCGAGGCCTCCAACGAGTAGCCATTATAGAAGGTACTCACATCAGTATAGAGGTTGGTCTCTGGATCGATGGCTCGTCCGAAGTTATACTGAGCACCAATACCAGCATCCACAGAGGGCAGGAAATTGCCGATGGCACCAGTCTTCGTCGCCTTGTAGTTGTCGAGTTCCAACTCCGACTGCTTCACCTTGTGGTTATGCTCCACAGCATATTGCATACATTGCTGCATCGTCCACTGCTGCGCCAGAGAAGTGAGGAGTGAGAAGTGAAAAGTGAGAAATATCAATATCGTTCGTCGCATATCCTTTTGTTTTTTGACACTGCAAAGTTAGGTGATTCTTTCCTTCCCTGCAAGCATTTGGAAGCACCCAGATGCAGAACGTCTAAATTTTAGACACTTCATCGTATGATTTCTTGACGGAAAATGATTACCTTTGCAGCATGAACAAGTACGGAACCGTTTTAATCGTTGACGACAACGCCGCCATACTCACGGCGATGCGCTATCTGTTGGAGAGTATCTTTGAACAAGTGCTCACCACGACTCAGCCAGAGGACATCCTGAAACTGATGGCTCAGCAACCCATCAATATGGTGCTGCTCGACATGAACTTCAGCCTTGGGGTGAACAGCGGCAACGAAGGACTGTTCTGGCTTCGAACCATCCGCAAGCAGCATCCTCAGACACCTGTGGTACTGATGACAGCCTACGCTGACATCAACTTGGCGGTGAAGGGGCTGAAGAACGGGGCTGCGGATTTCATCACTAAACCCTGGGACAACGATGAACTGCTGCATAAACTGAAGGACGTACTCGACCTGCAGAATGAGATCGTGAGTCTCGATGAGGTGGAAAAGGAACATATCCGTCGCACGATAGACCATTGTCATGGTAACCTCACCCAAGCGGCAGAGCTGTTGGGTATCACTCGTCAGACACTCTATAACAAGATGAAACGGCTATGATGACCTTAAGTATTATAATAGGTGTAGTGGTGATAGTGGTTGGGCTTTGGTTCACCCGCCATCAGCGGAAGCTGCGCCTACGGGCCCATCTGATGCAGGAGGCCATCCGCAATCGTGACTTCACCTTCCGCATGCCTACCAATAATATGTTCTCTGGAGAACGGGCTATGCAGGAGACACTGAACCAGTTGGGTGAAACAATCCGCCAACAGGTGAACCAGAACGAGGTGGAATCCTGGGAACGACTCACGCGTGTACTCACCCATGAGATCATGAATGCCACAGCTCCCATCACCAGCATCAGTCAGTCGCTACTGATCCGTCCTGATGTGAAGGGAACACCACTTGAGGATGGCATCAAGGCAATCTTCGAGACATCACAACACCTGAACAGGTTTGTGGTAAACTATCGAAAGATATCAGAACTTGAGAAACCCGTATTAGCAAAGATCAACCTTCGTTCGATGATCGATGATGTCAGCAGGACTTATCCGCAACTGTCGTGGGAGATCAACATCCCATCAGACACTATGGTGCTTGCAGACGCTGGTATGCTGAAACAAGTGCTGATCAACTTAGTGAAGAATGCCACAGAGGCCAATGCCAAGAGAATCTTGGTAGAAACTGACACTTCCACAACCTTGTATATCGGCAACGATGGTCTACCCATTCCTGCAGAGAACCGTCAGTCGCTCTTCGTACCTTTCTTTACCACCAAACAAAGCGGTAGTGGTATCGGCTTGTCACTGAGTCGTCGAATGATGATCCAACAGGGTGGCATGCTCGACCTTGACGAGACACCCCGTCACGGCTGTCATGCGGCCTTCCTACTGACCTTTTCTGTTTCAGAAGAATAGCATTTAGGTATAGACTTTTGCCTGGCGCTTGCCACGAAGAACGGCAAGGGCATTCAGGGCAAGGGCGCCCATCTCATCCTCTCCTGGGAAGCAATAGACATGACCTAAGAAACCAATCCGACGACGCAATCGACTAACAATATATTCAGAACGCGCCAGTCCGCCAGTCAACAAGATGGCATCAATCTCGCCACAAAGCACGGCAGCCTCAGCAGCAATGTTCTTCGCCACATGATAGATCATCGCATCAAGGATCAACTTGGCATACTCATCACCCTCATCCTCAATCCTGCGGATAATCTCCTTCACATCGTTGGTGCCAAGGTGGGCATTGAGTCCAGCCTGTCCTGCTATCCGCTTCAGCAGTTGCTTCTCCGTATATTTGCCACTGAAACAGAGCCGTATCAGATCAGAGGCTGGCAACGAACCAGCGCGCTCCGGTGAGAACGGGCCCTCGCCGTCGAGTGCATTATTGGCATCCACAGCCCTACCCTTCTGATGAGCTGCAATGGAGATACCACCTCCCATGTGACAGATGATCAGGTTCATATCCTCATATTCTCTTCCGATACCAGCCGCATAACGGCGTGCAATGGCTCTCTGATTCAGGGCATGCCAGATACAGATGCGCTTCATCAGCGGAGAACCAGAGATACGGGCATAGTCGTTGAGTTCATCCACCACACCAGGATCAGCAATAAAGGATCGACAGTCATCTATCTTTTCTGCAATCTCATAAGCAATCAGACAACCCAGGTTACAGGCATGATTATGCATAGCAATACCACTTAAGGTATCTCGCACCATCAGGGTGTTGATCTCATAGACACCACCCTCCAAGGGCTTCACCAATCCGCCCCGTCCGATGACGGCATCGAAGTTAATGGGGATATCTGCCTGCTGAAGTTCGTCAATCACCAACTGGCGACGGAAGTCCTTCTGTTCCAACACATCCTCAAAGGGCGCCAGTTCTTCTGCCGAGTGGTTGATGGTACGCAACAGGATCGGTTTCTCATCCTCGAAAACAGCCATCTTCGTGGAGGTAGAACCTGGGTTGATCACAAGAATCATCATATCGCAGCAAGGGCTAAGGAGTAGTATTTGGAATCAGGACTATCAGCACGAGAGGGCAACACACAACAGCATTGGGTACCCTGCAACACACCTGCCGTCTTGGCATAGCCGAAAAGCGTGATGGTCTTATAGAACACGTTTCCTGCCACGATATCAGGAAAGATCAAGGCATCAGCCTGTCCGTCGATCACAGAGTGAATACCCTTCTCCCTCAGACTCACACTATCTAGTGAGGTCTTCAGGTCAAGTGGTCCGTCAATGATACATCTGCCAAAGGCACCAGTCTGGGCTTCAGCAATAATCTCCAGATAATCAACGGTATAAGGGAACGTCTTGGCGCTGACTTTCTCTGCACAATGGATGAGTGAGATTCGCGGCTCTGCAATACCAAGTGCATGACAGACATAGTTCACATAGTGGATCTGCTGACGGCGCTGGGCATCCGTAGGCACAGGGATCACAGCCGCATCCGTAAAGAACAGCAGTTTCTCGTATCTGGGAATCTCTGCCATCGCGATATGAGTCAGTACATGCCCAGGACGCAGGATTCCTGTCTCACGATCCAAGATCGCACGCAGGATTACATCGGTATTGATCAGTCCTTTCATCAGGATATCAGCCTCTCCGTTCTTACAAAGGGCTACAGCACGACGGGCACACTCCTCCTTGTCGTCGCCATCCACATAAATCGGTTCGATAAATCCCATTTCCTGGCCTTTCTCCACAGCATAACGGGTACTGGCATCATTGGCACATACAACTGCTACACGTTTCTTATCGCCTCGCTGCTGGAGGAAGACTATCATGTCGTTCAGGGTCTTCAGTGGTTGCATAAGTTTTTATTTTTATAGTTTTATGCCGCAAATATACAAAATCTTTTGTATCTTTGCAAGCGAAATAGCTAAAATCATCTGTTTATGAGAAAAACTCTATTGATGGCCATGTTGGTAACCACGTTGACGACATCGTCTCAGGAACAAGCACCGATGGTACTGCAATACGACCGTCCTGCCGATTTCTTCGAAGAATCGTTGCCCATCGGCAACGGCAAGTTGGGGGCTTTGGTCTATGGTGGTACAGACGACAATATCATCTATTTGAACGACATCACTTTGTGGACGGGTAAGCCTGTGGACAGAAACCTTGATGCAGATGCCCATCAGTGGATTCCGAAAATCCGTGAAGCCCTCTTCAATGAGGACTATCAACTTGCAGACTCATTGCAACACTATGTGCAGGGACCGAACTCGCAGTATTTCCAGCCGCTGGGTACGTTGCATATCAAGGATCTGGGACTTGGAACCGTCAGCGACTATCATCGCTCATTGAGCCTTGACTCTGCTATTATTAAAGATAGGTATGTGCGCGATGGGAAAGTCATCACCAGAGAATACTTCGCTTCCAATCCTGACAAGCTGATAGCCATCCGCCTCAGAGGCGACATCAACTGCAAGATTGCTTTGACGGCACAGGTGCCCCATCATGTCAAAGCCGTCCCTACCCAACTCACGATGACAGGTCATGCCACTGGCGATGCCAACGAGAGCATCCACTTCTGTACGATGCTCTCAGTGAAGACCGATGGTGATGTGATGGCAAGTGACTCCTCCCTGACGATCACGCATGCCAAAGAGGCCATCCTCTATCTGATCAATGAGACGAGCTTCAATGGTTTCGACAAACATCCTGTAAAAGAGGGCGCTCCCTATTTAGAGAATGCCGCCAATGACATCTGGCACACTCAGAACTACAGCTTCGATGAGTTCTATGCACGTCATCTGACTGATTATAAGGCTATCTACGATCGGGTGAAGATCGACCTCGGAGGCAGCAAAGAAACCGCTCACCTCTCAGCTATTACCTCTCAGCTCTTAAAAGACTATACCGATGACGGCGGGAAGAGTCGTTACATAGAAGAGCTTTATTTCCAATATGGGCGCTATCTGTTGATCTCCTGCTCACGGACTGAGGGCGTACCTGCCAACCTGCAGGGGCTCTGGACACCCCACCTCTGGTCTCCTTGGCGAGGAAACTACACCGTGAACATCAATCTTGAAGAGAACTACTGGCCTGTCTTCGTGGCGAATCTCGCAGAGATGGCGCAGCCACTCGATGGCTTTATACAATCCCTCGCTGCCAATGGTGTCTATACGGCAAAGAACTACTACGGCATCGACGAAGGTTGGTGTTCAAGTCATAACTCAGACATCTGGGCCATGACGAATCCTGTAGGCGAGAAGAATGAGAGTCCGATGTGGGCCAACTGGAATATGGGTGGTGCATGGCTCGTGAACACGCTATGGGAGCGCTATCAGTTTACGCAAGACAAAACCTACCTGCAGACGGTGGCCTATCCGCTGATGAAGGGTGCAGCCCGTTTCTGTCTGCGTTGGCTCATCGAGAATCCCAAGCAGCCAGGAGAACTGATCACGGCCCCCAGCACCTCACCAGAGAACGAGTATAAGACAGACAAAGGTTATCATGGTGTCACCTGCTATGGTGGTACTGCCGACCTCGCCATCATCCGCGAACTGCTTACAAACACTATTGCAGCAGGGCGTATCTTAGGCGAGAGGAACAAGGATATGGAGCTGGCTTTAGCCAAGCTGCACCCTTATACCATCGGACACATGGGTGATCTGAATGAGTGGTATTATGACTGGGACGATTGGGATCCGAAGCACCGTCATCAGAGTCATCTGATAGGACTCTATCCAGGGAATCATGTCTCTGATGCCGATCTTTTGAAGGCCAGCGAGAGGACGCTTGAGATCAAAGGCGATGAGACGACGGGCTGGAGTACGGGCTGGCGCATCAACCTCTGGGCACGACTGAAGAATGGGGAGAAAGCCCATCAGATATACCGTAAACTGTTGACTGCCGTCGCACCTGAGAAAAGCAACATGCCCAATTACAGTAAGGGAGGCGGCACCTACCCCAACCTCTTTGATGCCCATCCGCCTTTCCAGATTGATGGAAACTTCGGCGGAACGGCTGGCGTCTGTGAGATGCTGATGCAGAGCGGCGACAACCAAATCGAACTGCTACCCGCCCTTCCTGAACAGTGGAAGGATGGTTGCGTCAGTGGTCTCTGTGCCCGTGGGGGCTTCGAGGTGAACTTCAAATGGAAAGATGGTAAGGTACGTGACTGTAGCATTAAGGCTAAAACCAACAGTACCGTCACCTTATTATATAATGGTCAGCAAAAGACCGTCAAACTGAAAGCAGGTAAAACTCAAAATATTAAAACGTGGTAAATTCAAATATTAAGGAAACAGATATCATCAGGGCAAAGGGCTGGAGCGGCGCTGTCTATTTGGACAACGATCTGGTTCTCACAGAACAGATCAACGAGGTGCCCGTGCCCAAAGAGCCCCTCAACATGAACTTCATCATGATTGGGTTGTGTACCAAGGGTGAGGTCATGTATCAGTTGGATACCATCAAACAAGTCATCAAGCCTGGAGATATCCTGGTTGTCAGCGATCGACATATCGTAGATAGCTATCAACACTCTGACGATATGGAGGGCTTGTGCATGGTCATGTCAGTCAACTTCTTCCGAGAAATCATTAAGAATGTCAGTGATATCAGTTCGCTCTTCCTGTTCTCACGCCTCCATCCTGTGATGAGTCTGGAAGAGGAAGAGATTAAGACCTTCAAGGAATATTTCCAGGTCATCAAGGAGAAGATCGGCGATAAACGGAACCATTTCCAGAAAGACCTCATTAAGTCGCTGTTGTTAGCGATGTTCTACGATCTGAGTAACATCATCTATCGCGTACAGAATGATATCAAACCCAAGTCAAGGAGAGAGATTATCTTCACAAGGTTCATCAAACTTGTGGAGAAGCACTTCAGGTACGAACGTCGTGTAAGCTGGTACGCCAAGGAACTCGACATCACACCAAAATATCTCTCGGAATCCGTAAAGTCCGTCAGTCATCGTACACCCAACGAATGGATCGATTACTATATCACTCTGGAACTACGAGTACAGCTCAAGAACACCATCAAGACCATCAAGGAGATTGCTGAAGAACTGCACTTCCCCAACCAGAGTTTCCTGGGGAAATTCTTCAGGGAACACGTGGGTATGAGTCCGTCAAAGTACAGGAAGTCATAAGTAGTTCTGGCGCTTCAGTTCCTCGACCATCTCCAGCAGCTCCTGATACCACGTTTCTCCGAAACGACGTATCAGTGGCTCACGGAGGAACTGGTACAACCGCAGATTCTCCTGGATACCTTTCGCCACTGCCATCTTGCAGACAGCCCAACGGTTATAGTTCAGACCTACAAGATTCTCACCCAACTTCTTCTCACGAATGGGATAGAGTGCACAACTCACAGGTTTGCAGAAATGCGTCTTGCCATTTCTGAAAGCCTTCTCCAACGCACAGAGACAACAGTTTTGGATAGGCAGATGCGTCTGCCAGTCTTCAATATCTCCGTAATAGGTAAACACGCAGTCCTTGCCGTTCACGATACTCGTCACAAGATCGGCCTCCGAATCCACATACGCTACTCCTTGTTTATCTATCACTGCCTGAGCCGACGTAGAGAGATCATCCCATACGATATCCAGACAATCCTCGATCTCTGCCACCTCTTCCAGCGTAACAGGGGCACCTGCATCGCCTTCCACACAACATTCTCCCTTGCAGACACTAAGGTCACAGCAAAACTTCTCCGTCAGGATATCCGACGAGAGCAGCACATCGCCAACTTGAATGATAGGAGGAAGTTGTTTTACCATACGATCGGAGTCATGCCGTTTTGTTCGAGATAGGCGTTACAACGGGAGAACTGGTGCTGGCCGAACCAGCCACCACGATTTGCACTCAGGGGCGAGGGGTGTACACTCTCAAGTACCAGATTGCGGGTCTTATCGATCATATATGCCTTACCTCTGGCATATCCGCCCCAGAGCATATAGACTATATGTTCGCGATGCGTGGCCAATGCCTGGATCGCTGCATCAGTGAACTGCTGCCAACCAAGCGTACTATGACTGTTCGCCTGATGCGCCCTCACCGTCAACGAGGCATTCAGCAGCAACACGCCTTGTTCTGCCCAACGCGTCAGATTGCCGGAAACAGGGATCGGTGTACCAAGATCGGCTTGGATTTCCTTGAAGATATTCTGCAACGAAGGCGGAAACTGCACACCATCCTGCACAGAGAAACTCAGTCCGTGGGCCTGACCTGGTTCATGATAAGGATCCTGTCCGATAATTACCACCTTCACCTTGTCAAACGGACACAGATTAAAGGCATTGAATATCAGTTTACCTGGCGGATAACAGGTGGTCTGCATATACTCCTGCCGCACCGCCGTTGTCAGCTGTGTGAAATACGGTTTCTCAAACTCGCCCTCTAAATGCTGCTTCCAACTTTCTTCTATCTGAACGCTCATATAAACACTATTTTGGCTGCGAAGTTACTCATTTTCTCCCGAATATTCTCACTTTTTCAGGGAAAAGTAACCTCGCAGCCAAAAATAGTCCAAGTATTTATGCTTTCAACTTCTCTGGTACGATAGGCATAGCACCGTTCTGGGTGCAAACGAAGGCACTCACCTGAACAGCTGTCTTATGGGCATCCTGTACGGGTTTGCCATTAAGGATACAAGCGCAGAATGAACCTGTAAATGAATCGCCAGCACCTACAGTATCAGCTACTTCCACCTTTGGTGTGTCTTGGAAGGAGGTCAGACCATCATCAGTAAACACATACGAACCATTGGTGCCACAGGTCAGCACAAGCATCTTCAAGTTATAGTCCTGAACGATCTTCTCACAGGTCTGACGCATATCCAAACCATCATAACCAAACATGCGATTCACAACCACCAACTCCTCATCGTTAATCTTCAGGATGTTGCAGATGCAGAACGAATCCTCAAGCACTTCTTTGCTGTAGAACTGCTGACGCAGGTTGATGTCGCAAATGCGCAGACAGTCCTCAGGCGTGGCATCAAGGAACTTTCGGATATTCTCACGGCTGACAATATTACGCTGAGCCAATGAACCAAAGCAAACGGCACGAGCATGCTTCGCAATCTCCTCCATCTCTGGTGTAAATGGGATATTATCCCACGCCACATTCTCCTTAATCTCATATGTCGGAATACCATCACCTGTCAGCGTCACCTGCACCGTTCCTGTCGGATAGGGCACACGAGGCATCAGGTAATTCAGATTGTGCTCCTTCAGCGCATCAATAGTCTCATCAGCCAGACTGTCTTCACCCAATGCACTGATAGCAATAGTGTTGTCGCTACCCACGAATTGACCTGCATGATAAGCGAAGTTAGCAGGTGCGCCACCTAATTTCTTTCCTTCGGGAAGTACATCCCACAATGCCTCTCCGAGGCCTACGATATATCTTTTCATAATGATTTTAGTTATTATTTGACGTTTTTAATGTAAGTGAATAAATAGAGGACACCAATTGCCATCACGATCACAGCACCAGCCTGTCCGATGGCATCGCTGGCAAAGCCCATAAGCAATGGGAAAATGGTACCCCCGAAGAGTCCCATAATCATCAGGCCACTGACCTCGTTCTGCTTTTCAGGCATCGAGGTGAGTGCCTGAGCAAAACAGATGGAGAAGATATTTGAGTTGCCATAACCCACCAGCGCGATAGCTGTATAGAGCATCCATCTCTCCGTGCCCACAAAGAGACCGCACATTGAGAGTGCCATCATGATGACGCTAATCACAAAGAAGAGACGATTAGGCAGCACACGGAGGAAGAACGAACCTGTCAAACAGCCAATCGTACGGAAGATGAAATAAAGACTGGTGGCAAAGGCTGCATCATTCAGTGTCAGTCCCAGGCGCTCCATCAGGATCTTCGGAGCTGTGGTGTTCGTACCCACATCAATTCCCACATGACACATGATTCCAAAGAACGAGAGCAGCACGATAGGTGTACCTAGCAGTTTAATGCACTCGGCGAAAGTGGAGGCCTTGCCCTCGATATGCTCCTCTTCAATGGGAGTAACAGCCAACAAGGCGGCAGCGATAATACCTACCACAAAGTAAATAGCAAAGAGCACACGCCAGTCGTAGCCAAACGAAGGAATCACCTGCGTAGCACCCCACATAGCCAGATAAGGTGCCAAGAACGAGGCAATGGCCTTGATAAACTGTCCGAAGGTAAGTGTTGAAGCCAGGTTTCCACCCCCCATCACCGTTGACACCAATGGATTAAGTGAAGTCTGCATCAGCGCATTACCAATACCTAATAGCGAGAAGGCTATTAACATCACAGGGAAGTTCTCACCAAACAGAGGCAGCAGCAGCGACACAATCGTCACCACAAGCGAGAGAAGCACAGTATTCTTACGTCCAATCTTGTTCATCAGCATACCCGTTGGCACACTGAAGATAAGGAACCAGAAGAATACAAGCGAAGGGAAGATGTTGGCGACAGAGTCAGTCAACTGCAGGTCTTCCTTCACATAGTTTGATGCAATGCCCACCAAATCGACAAAGCCCATGGCGAAGAAGCAGAACATCACAGGGATCAGGGCAAACTTTTTCATATTTCAAATTTTCAAATTATCAATCCTTCAATTCTTAATCGCATAGATCGTTGCCTTGCCGCCCTTTACGTTAATATTATTATAGGGCTCTGAGGGGAACACAAGATTAGTCATCGCCATCTTGCCTTCAACGTCGAAGGCCTCAATGCTACAGCGGTCAACAAAGATGCGCAGTTGCTTCATTGAGCCATATGTAGGCGCTTGGGTCACACAGGGGAAAGCCTCACTGAAGCTGACATCACCACTCTTAGTACGATCCATCATAAACGTCTGCTTTGAAGCATCATATTTCATCGTGACCTGTTCGCCCTTGGCATTTGACAATACAATCTCTGCACCGCCTTTCACGTCAACCACAATCTCGCAGGCATCTGTAGGCTGCTTCAGTTTTGCGCCACGAGCGGCCAGCATTTCCTTCGAAGGCACCACGCTGACATAAGTTTCCTCACCGAATTCAAACAGGCCAAGGTCACGGGCGATAGAGTTGCCGCTACGGAACTGCTTGGTGGGAACTTGGTTAGCATACTGCCAGTTCGACATCCAGGCCATTACCACACGACGGTTCTCAGGTGCATTGTAGAACGACACTGTAGCATAGTGGTCTTTACCATAGTCAAGCCACTTAGTTACCTTTGGCATCGACTCACAGGTGAACTTGTGTCCGTCAAATTGTCCTACGAAATACTGGGTAGCACTTCCTCCAAAGGGGCCACCAGGGTTGATATTACAGATTAGCACCCACTTATCATCGAGCTTAAACAGATCTGGGCACTCCCAAACACCACTATGATTGCCGTACTCCTGACCAAACGACGACTCATACTTCCAGTCCTTCAAGTCAGCAGAAGAATAAATCTGCATCTCCTGTCCCACAGCCAAAATCATGATCCAGCGCTTGGTGCTCTCATACCAGAAGACGTTGGGGTCGCGGAAATCAGGCTTATCCGACGTAATGACAGGATTGCCTTCATATTTTACAAATGTGAGACCATTATCTTTTGAGACAGCCATCGACTGTGTCTGATGATGACCTGCTGAGGTGTAGAATGCCACCACATCACTACCGTTTGTAATACATGAACCGCTGAAGATACTTCCCAGCCAGTCGGGCTCGAAAGTCAGGGGCTGCGCCTCCCAATGTACCAGATCCTTCGATATAGAATGTCCCCAGTGCATATTCTCCCACTGTGACCCATAAGGATTATATTGATAATAAAGGTGCCATACCCCGTCTTTGTAGAACATACCGTTAGGGTCATTCATCCAGCCATATTGAGGTGTATGATGATAGGCAGGACGGAAGTGCTCGCGGTTGGTAGTATCAAATTTATCAGTGAACGTAATCTCCTTCCAGCAAGTGAACTCGCTTACTGCTCCCTTTTGACGACGGTCACCATGAAACTCGATATCAAACAACTTGGCTCCTTTCAACTCGTAGGGTACAAAATAGTCAACACGATCAACAGCCAGTTTAACATTCATACGCTGCACCATGTTGTTACTGCCATCAAGCACGGCTATTGCCGCAATTTCCTCCGTCTCTTGTACAGGCAGTAGAATATACTTACTTTTTTCGCCCACTCGCAACATGGCGTGTTTGTCACCAAGTACCATCGGTGTCACTTGTGCTAAGGCTGAGATCGTCACCAGCATTGCACCCATCATCGTTGTCACTAACTTTTTCATTCTGTTATTCATTTTTGGTTGTTTTTAAATCCTGCCGCAAAGATATGACAAACCCAATTAGTATTCTAGAATTTATGCTTCAAAAACATAGAAAAATCGTTCATTGCAACAATTTTACATATAATGAACGATTTTTCTTCATGTTTCAACGCCAACTACTTAGCTTTTTTCGTATCTTTGCAGGCAAAACCAATAAATGGATATGATTATGACTAAAAACAAAACATTTGCGATGCTCGCCATCGCGTGTCTCGCACTCTTTAGTGCCTGCTCTCAGCAGAAGGCAGTAGAAGTAACGCTTCAAGTGAAAACCCAGAATGGTATTCTCGAAGGTTTTGAACAGGACGGTGTAAAGAAGTTCCTGGGCGTTCCTTTCGCACAGGCCCCTGTTGGCGAACTCCGTTGGAAGGCACCACAACCCGTTCAGGCTTGGGAGGGTGTTCGTGAGGCGAAGCAGTTTGGCGACGACCCCATGCAGCTCGACGTTTTCGGCGATATGGCCTTCCGTGGGCCTAAGCGTAGCGAAGACTGTCTCTATCTCAACATCTGGACGACAGCAAAGACAACTGCTGATGCCCTTCCTGTACTTATCTATTTTAATGGCGGCGGACTGATGGCTGGTTCTGGTAGTGAACCCCGTTACGATGGAAGCGCCATCGCAAAAGAAGGCGTTATAGGTGTAACAGCCAACTATCGTGAGGGCGTCTTCGGTTTCTTTGCCCATCCAGGACTCACTGCAGCTTCAGACTATAAGGGAAGTGGCAACTATGGTTTCCTCGACCAAGTGGCTGCCATCCAGTGGGTGAAGGATAACATCCAGGCCTTTGGTGGTGATCCTGCCAAGATTACCATCGTGGGCGAATCGGCTGGTTCTTTCTCAGTATCCCTTCTGATGTGTTCTCCTCTCTCTAAGAACCTGATCGCTGGTGCGATGCTCTCTTCTGGTGCTGAGGTACTGCCCTATAAGGCTGCCACTCAGGCTGAGGCAGAGGCTGCTGGTGCAGAACTGTTGAAGTCAGCAGGTATCGCCAGCCTGGCAGATGCCATGGCGATGAATGCTGATTCACTTCAGGCCATGCTGCCTCCAAAGGGTATGGCCAGCGTGGTGCTCGATGGTTATTTTATGAAAGAGAATGCTGACGACGTCTTCGAGAAAAACGAACAGGCTCAGGTGCCATTATTGGCAGGCTGGAACTCACTCGAAGGCCATCCCGCTCAGGCACTTGCCGGGCAGGCTCCTACCCTCCAGAACTATAAGAACGCCATGAAGGCCACATTTGGCGACATGACTGACGAGATTTTCAAGGCTTACGGCATTGAGACGGATGAAGACGTGCTGAGTCAGAAAGGTCTCGACCTTGCCTCCGACCTCTTCACAGGCTTCCCCACTTGGAAGGTCTGCGACTATCACGCCAAGTCTGGTCTGCCCGTCTATCGTTATCACTATATGCATCCGCGTCCTCAGGTTTCTGCCAAGATGGGCGACAAGGTAGGTGCATTAGCTGGTGGCGTGCGTGAGAAGACTGCCGAAGAGAAGAAGGCAGAAGCCCAGCAGCCAGCCATCGCTCCTGGTGCCGTTCACTCTGCAGATATCGAGTATGCAATGGGTACCCTCGATACCAACGAATACTACGACTGGCAGAAAGAGGATTACGCCATCTCAAAGCTGTTCCTCACCTATTATGCCAATTTCTGCAAGACAGGTAATCCCAATGGCGAAGGACTGCCCCAATGGACGGCTATCACTAAGGAGAATCTCGATGCTGCTCCTGTCATGAAGATCGACGTTGAATCAGCTGAGGTGGCTTCCCCTGAAAAGGAGAATGCTTATCGTACCCTTGAGAAATTCTATAAAAGCAAAAAATAACCCCTAAAAAACAATCATCATGGAAAAAACTCTTGTATTATTGAAGCCCAGTTGCGTACAGCGTCAACTGATTGGTGAAATCGTGAACCGTTTCGAGCGTCGCGGACTCCGCGTGGCAGGTATGAAGATGATGCAGCTCTCTGACGAGATCCTGCGCGAGCACTATGCCCACCTCGTTGACAAACCCTTCTTCCCCTCATTGGCAGCCTCTATGCAGGCATCACCAGTAGTGGCTCTCGCCCTCGAAGGTGTGGATGCCGTACAGGTGGTACGTACCATGACTGGCTCCACCAACGGACGTGAGGCTGCACCAGGAACCATCCGAGGCGACTACTCAATGAGCAACCAGCAGAACATCGTCCATGCCAGCGACTCTACGTCGAATGCCGAGATAGAGTTGAAGCGTTTCTTCAAAGATGAGGAGATCTTCGACTATACCAGCGGTGCTTTCGGCTTCATCTATGGCTCTGGCGAGGCCAAATAACCTCAGCAACCAAAGATAAGTTAGCATAAAGGGTTCGCAGGGATGTGAGCCCTTTTATTGTATTATGATTTAGAAAACAAAAAGGTACGATACAAAGACAAATAAAGGAAGATTTCAATTCGTTACTTTTTAGTTGGTGAAACGTAATGAAATGCTGGGCGAAAAGTAATGAATGGGCATGCCAAAAGTAATGAATTGCAGAGATTTTGGGGGATTCAACATACTACAATTTTGAAAATTTAGTGATGAAAAATTCGAAATCTACTGACATCCGACATAATATATCAACTATTTCACTAAATATCAATTAGTTAGTATAAAGATAAACTGACATCATACCGACATAAAACCGACATAGAAATGACATGAAAGAGACTTATAGTAGGTATTAATGGCTGACACTAAGGGTAGCTGATGCTAATCTTAAGGGAAGCAGTGTTTCATTAATGGGATTGCTCTGAAATTCTCTAGAGAATTTTGTGGCTTGATAGGCTCTCGCGAGAAGAGACATTAAGGGTAACGGTAAAATTCTCTAGAGAATTTATTAGTTTGCATTAGGATAAAAATGTGAGAGCCAGAAGTATTGAATGCTCTACCCCTAGTGCGAGCCATTTAGTGCTGCTGGATTGCTGCTAATGACAGTAAAATGATGGACTTATGTCAGTAGTATGTCAGTAGCATGTCGGTTTTATGTCGGTAAATACGATATATTTAGTTCAATAAACCGCTGATAATAAATGATATAGGTATTATTGAATGTCGGATGTCATTATATTTTGAGATTTTAAACAATACTCATCACGAGCCGCGCTTTTCTCTAACTTATTACTAACCATTACCTAATAAAAACCAAAACATAAGTATGAATTACGTTTCTGGTGCAAAGGTACGACATATTATCAATGTCATCGATAAGATATGTTTCAATGAATAAGAAAAATCGTTCATTGCAACAAATCTACATGCAATGAACGATTTTTTAGATATCTCAAAGAGATTTTAGATCGAAAGCAGATATTCTACACTGTTCTTGGCAAGCTTCAGAATGTTACCCTGGCAAGAGTTGTTCTTAGGAGTAGCACTCTTATCGGGTGTGCCGTCCTCGTTCTTCATGGAGAACTCGCAACCACCGTTACCAATACAGAGCACTGTACCACAACCCTTCTGGAATCCCTCTGGAGCCTTCGGAGCACCCTTTGCTTCCCAAACGTTCAGCTGAGATACCCAATTTACCTGTGAATCCCATGTGCCAAGCGGATAGATACCATACTCTTCTGTCACAGCAATGTAACACTCCTCTGTCGTATTATCCAAGCCTGTCAACTTTGTTGGAATGTCGAAGAACAGGCAGTTGTGATCCTCAGTCCATCCAGCACCCTTGAAGGCGATGGCCTTGAAGCAGTTGTCGTTCAACTTCTCTGTTGGGATGTTAGCATAGATCGGATGTGTGCTGAAGTCCTTAGAGAATTTGCCAGTATTGAGGCATACACCCATCTTCCATACGTCGGGGTTAGGACCGCCTACACCACAACCAAAGGCATTGCTGACACCACGAAGGGTTGACGTTGCCACACGGTTGATCGTTCCGATGTAAGGTACGGCATGCTGCCAGAGCAGCAGGTTACCACCGTTCTTCACATACTGTTCAACACATGGAGCCGCATTCCTGGCTACGTCAGAGAAGTTCCAAATATCATCGGCATTGCCTGTCTCAAGGTCGCGCAGCCAGAAGAGCATACGATAGTCGGCAATGTCCTCCACGGTGTTGATGTCACCGAAATAGATATATTCACCCTTCGGATAGTTCTCGTGGAACCAGAGCCATGCGCTGGCCTCATCGTCATCACCATTGGCAATCAGCTCCTCAGGTGTGGCATATTCTGACAGGAAAGCGGGAATCTTACCACCGATCTTGGTAGAGCCGTAGATCGGCAGTGCTTTACCTTCGCTGTTCTGTGCGATCAGCGTTGCATCCCAGCTCTCCTTCAGCACAACATCCTCCAGAAGATAAGAGGTGCCGCTGACTGTCTCCTCGATCACTCTGCTACCATCACCATTCTCCATCTTCAGAATATAAGATGTGGCATCATCACTGGCTTTCCATGTCACCTGCAGGTCATGGTTGTCTTCGTCGATGTCGATCTGTTCGAATGCCAGCTCTGACGGAGCGGATGCACCGGGGCGTGTGTATGATGTCATCACACCATTAGAGAGTGCATCGGCATTGGCATACTTGAAGAGGAACTCATAGGACTGTTTTGTCTCTAAGTTCTTCAGTGTAAACGAATTGCCTGTACATGGGGTCAGCGCTTGCTGCTGAGTACCATTTTTATAGACGGCAACCTGCATGGTGGCATTCTGGTTGCTCGGTGTCCAGGTGAGGGTATAATCGTAATTATTCTCGCCAGTAAGTGTTCCTGTGATGCTTGAAGCATCAGGCGTGAGCAGCTGCATTTCTCCAGATCCAGGAAGATCTCTGTCTTGGCAAGCTGTGAAACCACAGATGATGCAGACTGCACAGATCAATTGATATATCGTTTTCATAACTTTGTACTTTTAACTATTAATTTTTCATTTCTCACTTTTTACTTCTTTTAGTATCCTCTATTCTGGTGATAGAGTCCCTGAATATAGTTCATCTGGTTAGATGCTATGGGGAAGTACTCATTCTTGCCAGAGGTGAAGAAGGCGTCCTTATAGTAGAGGGCGTAGGTCTGATTATCGTACTCGTCAGTTACCTCTGTCTCAAAATACTTGTTCAGGGTAGAAGAGAGCAAGCCCCAGCGACGGAGATCGAAGAAACGGTGACCCTCCATAGCAAGTTCTACGCGGCGCTCCCAGCGCAGTGCCTTGCGGGCATCATCCTTAGAAGCGAAATTACCATAGAGTGCGATGTCGCACTGATTCTTGGCATACTTGATGAGTGATGTTTCACTGATGTCGCGTTTAGCACGGCTGCGGATATCGTTGATAATCTGTAAAGCCTCACCATTGAAGTCGCCTTTTTCAATGAGAGCCTCAGCACGCATCAGCATCACATCGGTATAGCGCAGTACGTAGTCGTTCACACCGAAAGCCTGCCAAGGCATATCGTAATCCTCGCCCTTTGAGCGCTGAGGAACCTCCTTCATTGAGCAGTAGTAACCATAGGTGTTCGGCGTACGGCTGTTGGCCTTGGTCAACGTATACTGAGCCTCATACTTATAAGGATAGGTAGGCATACCTACAGTGTGGAACAGACGGGGGTCATATTTGTACTTCGAGTCGGCACCATTAATGACGATAGCATTGTGGTCAGCATCGAAATCGTCCATAGGCAGGCCATTGCGGGTCTTGAATGCATTCACCAGGTTCTGTGACGGCTTGTGGAAGTCCCATCCGCATGACCAGATACCCCAGACGCCATTCAGCATATTCGACCAGTTGGCACGACCAAACTTCGTTCCGTCGTCAGCTCTGTTAGAGTGCTGTACGGCAAAGATGCTTTCGCAAGAGTTAGCATAATCCTGCAGGAAGATATGTCCATAAGTATCGAGATAATCGTAGGGTGAATTCTTCACAACCGCAGTATAATCAATCACCTTCTGGATCTTTGTCAGGTCAACATGATCGTAACCCGTTGTTGCCTCATAACCGTCACCGTATGCCCAGTTCAGATAGCACTTGGCGAGGTAGGCAGCAGCGGCAACCTTATGTGCACGACCTGTTGTGCCAGGAGCAGCCTCGGGCAGGTTCTCATAAGCATATTGGAAATCATCGATAATCTGCTGCATGATCTGATCATGGCTACTCTGTGGGCATGCCTCAATATCAGCATTGCTCATACCTTCAGTAATAAATGGCACCTCGTACCACATCTGCTGAAGTTTGTAATAGAAATGTGCACGAAGGAACTTCACTTCTGCCAACATCTTTGCATCGGGTGTTTCCATCTTATTGATAGCCTCGATAGCACGGTTGCAACGAGAGATGGCACTGTAAAGCTGATACCACAACTCGTCGAACTCACCACGGTCGGGCTGCAAAGTTGTGAAGATCTCCATGGGGTGATAACCTGTATCATTCTCACCTGAGCCGCCCTTCAGACAGTCATCGGCACTCATATCGCCGTATGGCCAGAGGTTAAACGGATAGGAATACCAGTCATCGCCAAGTTTGGCATAGGCTGCAGTCACCAGCTTGTCGGGGCTTGAATATGCGGTCTCTTCGTCCAGCGTACCCTGGGGCTTTACATCATCAACAGTACATGATACTGCGAATACAGAAAGTAGCAAAGCCGAAATATATAATTGAATCTTTTTCATTGTTCTTTCTTTTTTTACTTAAACTTTTTAATTCTCACTTTTCACTTCTCAGAATCCCACCTGTACTCCAAATGTGACGGAAGCGGTATGAGGATAAGACCATGCTGTATTCTCAGGATCTGAACAGGTCAGAGAACTAGACTTGATGAGCAGGAGGTTGTCACCAGAGATGTAAACACGGGCCTTTGACAGCAAGAGCTTCTTATAGATTGCTGCAGGCAGTGTATATCCAAGTTGCAGTGTGCGCATCTTTGCGTAAGAACCATTCTCAACAAAGTAGGAAGACATACGGCCCTCGTCAGCACCATTCGATGTGGTCAGAGCAGGAATGCTCGAACCGCTGTTGGCAGGTGTCCAAGCGTCAATCAGACGTTCACCCTTGTTGGAACCAGCATCAGTGATGCTCCAGAAGTCGGTCTGGAATTTCTGGTCGTTGATGACGTCAACACCAGCTACACCCTGCCAGAACATGGTAAAGTCGAAGTCCTTATAGGCCAGATTGACATTGATACCGTATGAGAAGTTGGGCACAGGATTATAGATCCATGTACGATCTGCTTCGTTGATCTTACCGTCACCATTGAGGTCGGCATACTTCAGACCACCGACACGAGCACCAGCCTGTCCGTGGGCCAGCACGTCTTCACGTGACTGATAGAGACCCTCAACCACATAACCGATACGTGAACCGTATGCTTTCTCGTCCTGAGCCAGGTTGTGGTAGTCATTGTGCTCATAGGAGTTCTTAGAGCTTTCGGGGAGGTAGGTAACCTTTGAGCGGAAGAAGTCGATATTACCTGAAATGTCATAAGACAGTCCGTATTCAGTGGTATGACGATAACCCACGTTAGCCTCCATACCCCAGTTCTTCAAAGTAGGACCGTTGATCCATGTCTGACCGCCAAATCCGATGGCTCCGAGGAAGGCAGGCTGTACAAGCATGTCCTTAGTCTCCTTGAAGAACACATCGTAAGATCCGTATAAAGCACCACCAAAGAGAGAGAAGTCTGTACCGATGTTCCACTGTGATGACTGCTCCCACTTCAGGTCCTCATTGGCTGACTGCTGCTTATAGTAACCAGAGGGGAGTGTGCCTGAGCCCTGCAGGTTAATGTCATAAGCCGTTGAGTTCTCACGGTCTGAACCGTAGTTGGCCATATAGAGTCCATAGTGCGCATTGTTCGAGTTCATACCCTGGTTACCAGTCACACCATAACTGACGCGGATCTTCCAGTCGCGGAGCCAGTCGGCATTGATATGCTTTGAGAGACGATAACCGAGAGATGCTGAGGGGAAGAAACCGTACTGGTTGTTCTTACCGAAGCGGCTTGAACCATCGTAACGCATGGTGACTGAAGCCAGCAACTGGTCATTCCAGTTATAGTCAATCTTACCGAAGTATGACATCAGCTTGTAAGAATCACCGCCACCAGTGATAGTCTGGATGCCTGTACCGGCACCTGGCCACATATAGTCTAAGGTCTCGAGGGGATAATCTTCACGACGTGCAGAGAAGTCGATACCATAGTCGCGATGATGCTCAATACCAGCAAGTATATTCAGGTTGTGGTTCTCTGCAACATCAAAGTTATACTGCAAAGTGTTTGACCATGTCCACTTGGTACTGTGGTTCTGTGACATCGTGCTCGCACTGACGCTGTTCTTTACAACATCCGAATCAAAAGTATGCTGTAAGCTGCGGATATAGCCATTAGTGTAGTCGATACCGAAGTTAGAACGGAAGAGCATACCCTTAATAGGAGTGATGTCAACATACGCATTGGCAAAGATACGCCACTTCTTCAGACGATTATCCTTGTTGTGGTAAAGCTCACGCATCGGGTTCTGACGGTCACTCATACCACCTACTGGACCAGAGAAAGTCACACCGTCAATCTCATAGACGGGCAGTGTGGGTGCCATCTTCAAGGCATTCTCCAATGGTGCACAATCAACGCTGTTTGAATAAGAGAAGGTAGCATTCTCACCTACGGTGACGATGCTGTTGATCTTATAAGAGCTATTGATGCGTGCTGCGAAGTTCTCAAAATCAGTGTGTTTCAGAACACCAAGGGCCTTCTTGTAGTTAAAAGAGAAGAGTGAAGAGCCCTTGTCTGT
>CADCBZ010000050.1 GCA_902799765.1 uncultured Prevotellaceae bacterium | reverse complement strand
GCCTGTAAACCTCGAAGGTCTGGTTTGTGCCGACGGTACCGTATGGGGTCTCGAGAGCTTCGGCTTCTCTGCTCCTTACAAGGTGCTCGACGAGAAGCTCGGCTTCACTGGCCAGAATGTTTACGAACAGGTAAAGAAACTGCTTGCATAATATGGAAGTAAAGACTGTAGGCGTAGCCAGCGATCACGCTGGCTACCCATTAAAGAAGTTCGTACTCCAATATTTGGAGGAGAAGGGCTACCCCTATAAGGACTACGGTACGTGGAGCGATGCCTCAGTAGACTATCCCGACTTCGGTCACGCTCTGGCTGAGGGGATCGAGAGTGGTGAGGTCTATCCTGGTATCGCCATCTGCGGTTCTGGTGAGGGTATCTCCATCACACTCAACAAGCATCAGCAGGTGCGTGCTGGTCTGTGCTGGATTCCTGAGATAGCCCATCTGATTCGTCAGCATAACGATGCCAACGTGCTCGTGATGCCTGGTCGATTCATCGACAACAATATGGCCCGTAAGATTATGGACGAGTTCTTTACAGCTACCTTCGAGGGCGGTCGCCATCAGAAGCGTGTTGACAAGATTCCCGTTCAGCCTAAATAAAAGAATTAATCCTCAGCGAATTCGCTGGGGATTAATTTTACAAATCATATTTCTTCTTTCTCTGATCCGCCTTACGGGGCTTCGAGGGATGGAATCCGGCATGCGGCGATTTCACCCCCTGATAACCTGCAAACCGCTGACGGATCTTCGACACATAATCCAACGTCTCCGATCCACGCATATAACCATACTTCACGAGTGGATCGTTGTAGTATTTGGGCTGAGCCAGTTTCAACACATAAGGTGCTACCTCACCCCATCGATGGTTGTTCTTTCCGTCACGTTTGGCCAGTGCCATCGCATCGCGGATATGGTGAGCTCCACCATTATAGCTCGCCAACACGAAGTTTGTACGCTCATAATGATCGCTGATATCGGCAAACGTGCGCTGCAGCTCTGCGATATATTTCGTTGCAGCAGCGATGTTCGCCTCGGGCTCATACAACCGACTGCGGGCCACACCCAGATGATCGGCCGTACCAGGCATGATCTGCATCAGGCCCTTCGCTCCGGCAAACGATACCGCCTTGGGGTCGAATGTGGATTCCTGATAACACTGAGCCGCCAACAACCGCCAGTCCCAACGGATGTCACGACTATAGGCGATGAAGAACTGATCGTAATGTGAGATGATACCGCCTCGCTTGTCGAGCATCGGTGAGAATATACGCCGCTTCACCTTCTTCACGGTCAACAGATCCTGTTCCTCCTTCTTCGCAGCAGCGATACGGTCAGGGTGATACCACTGGGCCAGTTCCTCAGCCAGTTCCGGCTTCTCCGCTCCTACTTCTATCTCGCCTGGTGTGGGCCAAGCCACAATGTCGGCCTCACCTTCATCCAGTCGTCGCCTCAGCTCCGCACTGTCGCGACACACGTCGATACGCAGTCTCACGCCAAGTGAGTCGGCAAAGTGCTGACAGATCAGATACTGCGTACCTAACTGTCGCCCATGATAATCGTAGTAAGTCTCTGGTCCGCTCACGGTCGCCATGATTAGCTCCCCGTTCGTCTGGATGTCAGCCAGGTCAAAATCCTCCGTCACCTCCACCGAGTCGAGCACCGAGCCATAGGGCGTCACCACCCGCTCCTGTCGCTGACGACAAGAGACAAGGAGCAGCATCGCCCCCACCACAACCAAATATTTATTCAAGAATCGCATCAAATTTTTGCATAAAATCTCGAAAAACGGTGCAAAGTTACTAATTTTTGGCCACCAAAGCACGGAAAAATCGTTTTTTTTTGGATTTTCGACCGAATATTCGTACCTTTGCACGCGATTAAAAATAATGTATTATAGACTTTAACGATTATGTTACGTATAGCAGTACAATCCAAAGGACGTCTGTTTGATGATACGATGAATCTGCTGGCAGAGGCTGACATCAAGGTCAGCGCCACTAAGCGTACCCTGTTGGTACAGTCGTCCAACTTCCCCCTTGAAGTGCTCTATCTTCGCGATGACGATATACCCCAGAGCGTAGCCAGCGGTGTGGCCGACATTGGCGTCGTTGGCGAGAACGAGTTTGTGGAGCGCGGCGAGGATGCCGACGTTGTCTCTCGTCTGGGTTTCTCCAAGTGCCGTCTGTCACTCGCCATCCCCAAGGAAATCGACTATAAGGGTGTAGAATGGTTTAACGGCAAGAAGATTGCAACCTCCTACCCCGCTATCCTGAAGAAGTTTCTCAACGATAAAGGCATCCAGGCTGAGATTCATGTCATCACGGGTTCTGTAGAAATCAGCCCGGGCATCGGATTGGCTGATGGTATCTTCGATATCGTCTCTTCTGGCTCTACCCTCGTGAGCAACAATCTGCGCGAGGTAGAGGTTGTCATGTGGAGTGAGGCCCTGCTTATCGGCAACAAGCAACTCTCTGCCGAGAAGCGTATGATCCTCGACGAGATGCTCTTCCGCTTCAAGGCCGTCAAGGATGCTGAAGACAAGAAGTATGTTCGCATGAATGCCCCCAAGGCCCGTCTGCAGGAGATCATCGATGTGCTGCCAGGTCTGAAGAGTCCCACCATCATCCCGTTGGCCGACGAAGAGTGGTGCTCTGTTCACACCGTACTCGACCAGAAGCAGTTCTGGGAGATTATCGGCAAACTGAAGGAGATGGGTGCGCAGGGCATCCTTGTTACCCCGATTGAAAAAATGATATTATGAACATCATAAGGTATCCTGAGAGAAGCGAGTGGACTAAGATTGTGGAGCGTCCGCATCTAGATATGTCTCAGCTCAATGAGACTGTCGCCTCCGTCTTGGCCGATGTAAAACGTCGTGGCGATGATGCCGTGAAAGGCTACGAACTTAAGTTCGACCATGTAGATCTGCCTGATCTCGCCGTTAGTGAGGCTGAGATGAACGAAGCCGAGAAGCTGGTCAGCACAGAGCTGAAAGCAGCCATCATGGTGGCCCAGCATAACATCCAAGCCTTCCACGAAGCCCAGAAGTTTCGTGGGAAGAAGATAGAGACGCAGCCTGGCGTTACCTGTTGGCAGAAGAGCGTCGCCATCGAGAAGGTAGGTCTCTATATCCCAGGTGGTACTGCCCCACTCTTCTCTACCGTCCTCATGCTGGCCACACCCGCAAAGATTGCTGGTTGTCAGGAGATTGTGCTCTGCACGCCTCCAGGTCGTGACGGCAAGGTGAATCCCGCCATCCTCGTGGCTGCCCGCATCGCTGGTGTCAGCAAGATCTTCAAGGCTGGTGGCGTTCAGGCCATCGGTGCCATGGCTTATGGCACCGCTTCGATCCCCAAGGTCTATAAGATCTTCGGCCCGGGCAACCAATACGTGATGGCCGCCAAACAGCAGGTGAGCCTCCACGATGTAGCCATCGACATGCCCGCAGGTCCCTCAGAGGTCTGCGTCATTGCCGACGAAGACGCCAACATCAAGTTCATCGCTGCCGACCTGTTGTCACAGGCGGAACATGGCGGCGACTCTCAGGTGCTGCTCATCACCGACTCCAAACAGCTTGTGCTCGATGTGCAGGCAGAACTCAACCGTCAGCTTCAGAAGCTGCCGCGCAAGGAGATTGCCGCTAAAGCACTCGACAACAGTCGTCTGGTACTCGTCAAGGATCTGCAGGAGGCTATCGACCTCTCGAACGCCTACGCCCCTGAGCACCTGATTATACAGACCAAAAATTACGACAAACTCGCTACAAAAGTCATTAATGCGGGTAGCGTATTCTTAGGCGAATATGCCTGTGAGAGTGCGGGCGACTATGCCAGCGGCACCAATCACACCCTGCCCACTCACGGCTACGCAACAGCCTATAGTGGTGTGAACCTCGACAGCTACTGCCGCAAGGTCACCTTCCAGCATCTTACCGCTGACGGTATCCACAGCATCGGCCACGCTGTAGAGCTCATGGCCGCCGCCGAGCAGCTCGATGCCCACAAGAATGCGATGACCGTTCGTCTGAAAGCAGTGAAAAGTAAGAAATAAGAATTAAGGACATATAGATATGAAGAGTTTAGAGCAGTTGTGTAGGAAGAATATATGGAGCTTAGCGCCATATAGTTCTGCGAGGAATGAGTACGCTGGTCGTGAGGCAAGAGTGTTTCTCGATGCCAACGAGAACCCCTACAACCAACCCTATAACCGCTACCCCGACCCCCTGCAACTGGAGCTCAAAGCCCAGCTAAGCAAGGTGAAGGGCGTGCCTGCCGACTGCATCTTCTTAGGCAACGGTAGCGACGAGGCCATCGACCTGCCCTATCGCTGTTTCTGCGAACCGGGTAAGGATAATGTGGTAGCCATCGAACCCACCTACGGCATGTATAAGGTCTGTGCCGACATCAATGATATCGAGTACCGTCCAGTACTGCTCGATGAGCACTTTCAGATCACTGCCGACAAGCTTTTGGCAGCTACCGACGACCACACGAAGATCATCTGGCTCTGCACCCCCAACAACCCCACGGGCAACTGCTTGAATCGCGACGAGGTGGTGAAGGTCATTGAGCAGTTTGAGGGTCTTGTGATTGTTGATGAAGCCTACAGCGACTTCGCCTCTCAGCGCAGTCTCCGTTTCGATCTGGCGAAATATCCCAATCTGATTGTACTCAACACGATGTCTAAGGCATGGGGCTGTGCCGCCATCCGTTTGGGAATGGCGTTTGCTTCGAAAGAAATTATCGGACTTTTCAATAAGGTAAAATATCCTTATAACGTGAATGCCCTCACCCAGCAACAGGCACTTGAGGCACTGAAACGCCCCATCGATGTGGAGGAATGGGTGAAGGTGCTCCTTCAGGAGCGCACCCGCATGATGCAGGCCTTTACCGAACTGCCCATCTGCGAAAAGGTGTATCCCACAGAGGCCAACTTCTTCCTGGCAAAGATGAGCGATGCCAACCGCATCTACAACTACCTCGTGGATCATGGAATCATCGTCAGAAACCGCAACCGCGTGCAACTCTGTCAGAACTGCCTCCGCATCACCATCGGCACCAAGAGCGAGAACAGCGAACTCATCGCCGCCCTCCGCCAATATCAATAACAGCTTTTCTGGCCTCGCGCCATCGCGGGTAGTACCGATCCATCAACGCATGGAAACGGGCGTTATGGCTGGGCTCCAACAGATGACAGAGCTCATGCACCACCACATGCTCAACGCACCACTCTGGTAACAGCAGCAGATACAGAGAGAAACAAATGCTGCGGTTCTTCACGTTGCAATAGCCCCAGCGCGAGATCATTCGTTTATAGGTGACCGCCTGCGGACTCACCTCCATTTTCTTCATGTGCTTTTCTATCATCGGAGTTAACAATGCCTCCAGTCTTTGGCGAGCATCCGCCTTCTGAGCCTTTGTGGATAATGGCAACTGAGCAAAGAAATCCGCCCGTTTCGTTCCCCTCTCCAGTGTTTTCTTGCGCGCCTTCTCGATCCACTCACGATGCTCGTCGATAAAGGCCTCCACCAGTCTTTTAGGCATCCCGATAGGTGCCGACACATGCACATCGCCATTCTTCACGATCCGCATCGACAACCGCCTCGTCCACCGATATGTCACCTCTATTGCCATTGATCTCGTTATTTCCTGCAAAATTAGCCAATTCCTTTGTAATCACAAAACTTTCTGCTAAAAAAGTTAAAACGATTCTTCTGGCTCAGAAAAAAGCATTACCTTTGCAACATCAAACTTAAATTTTGCACTATGGAAAAATCTCACGATATTCAATTGTCACAAGAAAAGGACGAACACGGGAAACAATTCGTGATCTCCACTGATGGTACAACAACTTTTGGTAGAATGGAATCCGAAAGCGGTCTGGCAGATGTGCCTATCAAACTAAGCGAAGGAATTATAACGAATCCTGCTACCAAAGAAGGGTATGGACTTGTTCATATTGAAGCCAGACACGGAGAAGAAATCAGAAATGCAGGATTCATTTCTGTAGTTGATTTTGTGGAAGAAGTTGCCAAGAACTATGAAATTATTAGGGAAGGAAATGAACGTGATGGCTACAAAACATACATTCTTCAACTAACCGACAAGAACAATAACACCCTCATGGTAGAATTGTCTGCAGATGAAACTTATTGGAACATAAACACCGCAGGAATCTTTCGAACTTCCTACGGTGCAAAAAAGAAAGTTGTATATAACCGCCATGCTACGGATAAACAATCTGCCGAGACTGTTGAAGCATCGCTCTCAGAGGAATAAACGGCACTACCCCATCGACCCGCATGAATGCTTCTATACAACAATATATACTTTCTGGTGGCAAATTTAGAAAAAAAAAACATACGTTCCAAGAAATTCGACCAAAATCTTGCAAAGATTAACAGTTAATCTTTTCTTGGATCAATGAAGTCACCATTTCTATGTGCCTTCATCTCTGTCGATATTTCTTGATTTCATCCAACGAAAGTTCCGGCTCTTTGCTCAACTCTGCAGCACTCCTTTGCTGCATAAAAAGGAGTTGGGCTTTATCTTTTAACAGCTCAACGACCACCCGATCTGCTGGCAACCAATCCACGTTGTCGAACTGATCAGGACTGAGCCATCGCGCAGCCTCGTGCTCCTTCAACGTGAGCGAACCACTACTCACATGACACCAATAGCAGTGCATAGTCAGATGAAACTGAGGATAATCCCACTCAACCGTCTTCGCCAACCACTCTACGATGATTTCCGTTTCAAGTTCCTCCCAGATCTCACGCTTCAGCGCCTGCTCAGGACTCTCCCCTGGTTCCATCTTCCCCCCGGGGAACTCCCAACCATCTTTATAATCGCCATATCCCCGCTGCGTTGCAAAGATACGACCCTCCTTATCATGTATAATCGCTGCTACAACTTCAATCTGCTTCATTTAATCTCCATTTTCCTTTGCAAAATTAGCCAATTCCCTCGTAATCCCCAAACTTTCTGCTAAAAAAGTTAAAACGATTCTTCTGGCTCAGAAAAAAGCATTACCTTTGTCCTCTTAATCAAATAATTGTCGAACTTTTAAATCCACATAACTATGGACGAATTACAAAACATTCAGGACCTCATCTACGTCATTCGCGGACAACGAGTGATGCTTGACTTTGATCTCGCAAAAGTCTATCAAGTAGAAACTAAGTATCTAAAACGTCAAGTACGTCGTAACATAGAACGCTTTGATGGAGAAGACTTTATGTTTGAAGTTTCACAAGAAGAAATCTTGAGGTGCCAAAATGTCACCTCAAGTTGGGGAGGTAGTAGATATGGTGCATTTGCTTTTACGGAAATAGGAGTCGCAATGCTTAGCGGAGTCCTTAATTCAAAGGTTGCCGTAGAAGCCAACCGTAGAATAATGCGAGCTTTTGTTGCCTATCGATATCTGGCAGAACTGCCCATTGCTGCGACTTACCTTGAACTGAAGAAGGAGATTGAAAGCGTACGTTCCGAAGTCAATGACATTCTGCACGATCAGAACGACATTAACGAAAGTACACGTGCACAACTCAATGCACTAAGTGATGCTCTCGCCGAGTTGCAATCTTTAAGGTCACAAAACGTGACTTTAAAACATCGCAAACCCATCGGCTTTATTCAACCAGAATACGATGATAATAAGAAATAAATAATGGTTATTGTTATTTATCCGTCGTGATGACGGTAATCATTTTTCATAATATTAGATTAATGTTAATTGTTATGGCTCGCAGCGGCGAGTTTTTTCACTTTCTATCCTCTGCAGCCCTCAGCACACCATTCTCTTCTTCCAACTTCGGATAAGGCTTACCAATAAAGGCATGCTCTTCAAGCCAAATCTTATTAAGGGTAAATGCCAGCGACTTCAATGTCTGCTCCCGGTTTGAAGGTTTCAGCTCACACTCCCAAATGGTAATGCAATGCCAACCCATCTCTGCCAAACGCTTCTGCGTCTCAATATCCCTTTCCTGATTCCTCTTGATCTTCGCCACCCAAAACTCCCGATTTGTATTTGGTATCTTACAACATCCCTCATGCCCATGCCAAAAGCACCCATTTACGAAGATACAAGTACGATATTTTCGCAACACCAAATCAGGATGTCCTGGCAATCTTGGAGAATTAAGCCGATATCGAAATCCCCTACTCCACAGCCCTTTACGCACAATCATCTCTGGCTTCGTGTCCTTAGAATGGATGGCAGCCATATTCTTGTGCCGTTGCTCTGTCGAGAGTTTATCCATATTGCCTTATTCCTCTTTCGAATCCATCATCACTTTTAAGAAGTCGGCAGGACTAATCACCTTCGGTGTCTGTGGATAATGTTTGAAATTGCCTGTTACAAGAAAAGAATCATCAACGCTCAACGACACTTCATAAAACACACGATCGTCCTCGTCTGGCATAGACTCCTGAAAAGCTGTCCGTGAAGTCTCAATTCCATGTTCCTTGATAAACAAAATCAGCGCATCAGCAACACCAGGCAAAAATTTGAACTTCGCACGATGCAGCACCTCCTGATATTCTTCAATGATACTGGCTTCGTACAAAGGAGTAAACTCACCATCAAACAACAGTCTCACTACCTTTGCTGTTGCCGACAGAGAATTGTGAGTAATTAGGGCCGACACCAGTACATTGGTGTCAATTACAGCGTATATCATGCTTTCTTACCCTTCCTCTTGCGAATATCTTCCCTTGCCGCACGAATCTCCTCGTTGATTTCATCTAACGAAAGTTCCGGCTCTTTGCTCAACTCCGCAACACTCCTTTGCTGCATAAACAAGTCCAACGCGCTAGGTGATTTGATAGCAAAGGGGATGCTACGACTTCTAATCACTGCTTTCACGAAGATATTAAACGCCGTATTTGCACTCATACCAAACTGCTCGCAGAGTGCATCGAACTGTATTTTCAAGTCAGAGTCTATTCTAACTGTAACTGCCGATTGTGCCATATTATCTTATTATTTGCATACAATATGATAGCACTATGCCACCATTTCGACGGCAAATATAAGAAGGTTTTCTGATAAAAACAAATTTTTAAGCAAAAAAATGAATATGATCCCATTAAATTGCATGTTCTTTGCAATGATTGAAGAATTCTTCATGCGTTTTGCATACACCACGAAAAGCCCATTTCGCCATTCCGAATTTTGCAGAACGATCCAATCTGACCCAATCGCAAACATCAAACTTGATACGAATAGGATAATCTGCATCATTCACTCGTACGAGATTTGCCTTCCCAACTCTATAGTATCCTTCAATATGTCCACCTGGTATAATAGGCGCTATGTATCGAATAGTTTGTATGTCCTTTGTTTCCTCGATGCCCTTCTTGCCCATGATGATAACATTTGCACGTCCTTCCAGGATTGCATGAATATCGCTATTGGCTTTATCGTCGAGCGTGAGTATCATATATACAGCATCCTTTGGCTCCACCGGTGTATAATATAACCCTTTCTGCGGTATGCTGTCATCAAGTATTTCTGTTGATGCTTTGCCAATCAGCTCTTTGATAAAATGCTCCAATAGCTTTCTATTTTCTACATCATTTGGCCTCAAAGGAAATGCTCCGATATTCACTTCGTCAAGCGACTGTTGAAACTTTGCCTTAGCCACCTCTATCGGGTCGCCATTTCCGGGAAAAAGGATGTAGCCACCAATGATTTCTTTCTTCAATCCCGTCTTTCCCTCTTTGTTCTCCTTATAATATATGGCATCCCTGTAGCGGTGCATCTGATTGATAGCATCATCTGGAGGCGTGTCCACACCTTCACTTGTCCTGTCGTTAATACGATATTTGGCATCGAAGAGATAAGTCATTTTCATGCCTTTCTCGATATCGTCTTTTGTCAGTTGCAGCACAATATCAGGCTTCTGCGGAACAGTAGGCACAACGAGGTGTTCCATACTGATGGAGTCGTTCTCCTTTTCTGTATGCTTCGGATTATAGACTAATTCTGCTAACTCTACACCATCCTTACGGAATAGTATTCGCGAGTGTTCGCCCTTCCCAAGTTCCCAAGTGAACACCCCATTCATCTCCATACGGTTCCGATGGTCAACATCAACGTCTATTCCCAGTTGTTCTCTGACAATATGGCTCACCTCGATGAAACACCATATCTCATATAAGGTAGCAATATCCTTCGATTGCAGACGATACATACCATCATTCAACGAATAAGCCCTGCGCAACAAATTCCAAGTCTTATACACTTGGCTATAGCCTGTAGCCCTTTGTAACACAAGGCTCTCCTGCGTCAGTCCTTTGAAACGTCCTACGGTTCTGAAAAAAGGATTCCTTTGCAGATGCTTGAGTGTCTTCTGCATTTCGTCCATCTCCTGCTTCAGAGTATCTGATGTATTTTTGATGGCTTCTATACGTTGTTTCAGTATTTCGTATTTGGTTGTTATTTGGTTAAGTGCATATTTCAGAAAACGATTCTCTTGTGTGTCATTCGATTGGAGATGCTCCTCCACACGATACAGATGAGCCTGCTCTTGCCTATGTTCTGCCAACTCGTTCTCAATGTTTGTTGGCACACGCTTCAGCTTATCTGCCCTCAGATACACCTCATAACCTCTCAGTCTGTGTCGAGGACGCTCAATGATACTTCGACAGGCCTTCACAAACTTCTCCTGCTCACCAGCAAAGATGCTCCACCATATCAATTCTGGTGTTTCTCCCTTCGTGTCTGGTGAGAATCCATGAAACGTACGCTTCATGTAGTCGAGTGACAACATTCGATATTCCGCCTCGATGTCTTCAATAATCTTCTTCCAATGCTCATGGTAGTTCAGTTTAGTGCTCAGCACTTCATAACCCAATTTGAAGTGCCGTTGCTCCTTACCTATATTATATACCATGTGTAGTTCACTCCTACCAACCTCATTGCCATAGTTTATAAAACCTGCCAACGTATGTCCTCGGAAGCTAAACCTGTCATTATCTGCTTGGAGTATCGAGCCAAACTGCGCCTTACTGACATGCGATCCAAACTCCACCCAAATTGGATATTCCGCATTATCAAAGAACACCGCCCTTGCCTGACTGCCGTTCTCTATTAGCTCATCATTGAGCATCGCTGACTTAACACCATCCGTCCAAGTGTAAGTAGTAAGCAGATTATCTTCGCCCACATTCCTTACAGCTTTCCCCCAGATAGATTCATACTTCGAGCACTCCACATACATTGTGAAGTCTTGATGTTGTATCGTCAGCAGATCCATAATTCGTTAACTCCAGAAACTAGTATAACCAGAAACCAAGCGTTTTTTCATTTCTTCAAGTTTGACTAGAGAAACCGATTTGTAATCCAACTCTGTGAACATATTGTTGCAGATAGCCTCCAACCCTTCTTTGATGACCTTTTCCAGACTAACCAAGAAATCGCTGCTCACCTTTGTCTCATCGCCCTCAATGCGTGATAAAATCTTCATGTTGGTTATCTCGTCAAGTGCACGTGCCACCACATAACTTTTTGTTTCTCCTTCTTTCTGATAAGGCAGATTGTTTACAACATACAGAAGCACTTCATTTCTTGTACGATAGGCCACTTTAAAGGGCGTACCTTCAAGAATGGCGTTAATACTTTCCAGATAAGCAATAGATACGTCACATGCATTACGGTATTGATCGTAGACATCTACACCTTCAACGTCATTACTTATCAGATTTGCTGCTTCAAGTTTTCCTATCTGCTCGTAGCGTTTCGTTAAACCTCCCTTCAAGTCCACTTCGTTCATCTCTATCGTCATTGCCCTGTCGAGCACCTTGCGAGAGAAAGAGAATGTTGTCTCATCCATATTGACAGTACCTACAACTATCAGATTCTGCGGGATACTTAATCGCTTGCCTCCTTTTTCTGTTAGATACTCTTCTCGTAAATCATCGTCTTCAGGGAACAGCTGATCAATGAGACTTTTATATTCCTCCGTATTGGAGTAATCCACAATGGGGTCAGTGGCTATCGATCCATCATCCTGTAATTTCCTGCTCTCTATGACACTCAGATATTCTGCAAAATATTGCTCTACGGGAGCCAAGTTCATTTCGTCAAGGCATAGAAAATAAGGAATATCAGGGTCTTGGATGGCCTTTACCATAAACTTCAGGAATGGGCCAACTACATAGCGGACTCCATCAATTCTACTTACATAACCAATCAGTTCGCTTGAATCATGCCAGTTGGGCTTCACTTGAACCATCTCAAAATTCTTCGGTTTCTGCGCCTTATACTCATTTGAACCTATATTCCAACATGCTCTAGCCAATTCTCGAACAATCCGGCTCTTACCTGTACCAGATATGCCTGCAAGCAAAAGGAATGGCTTGGATTTGATGGCTGTAATGTAGGGGCGATATTTCATATTAATTCCCGTCGGTGTCTTCTGAGCTGTAGGTTGGACACCTTTCAAAAGTTTGTTGATTTCATCAACATCCCTTTTAATATTTGAATCGAAAATTCCCATAATCATATATTTATTTGTGAGAAAAATGAATCTGCATCATCGAGCAGCCTTGATTCCAAAGGAGACACCTTAGAAATTAAGCCAGCTTCTTCCAAAAAACTTCTGAGATAAGAGTAACATGTATTGGGCAGTATTTCTTTATTCTCGTTAAGAAAAACAATCGTATCTATTTTCTTTTTATCTGTTCTAATTTCTCTTATTGCATCATCAATTGTTTTTCCAATTTCAATACAATGCAATGAATAAAGAAATTCATTCCAATGAATAATACGAAATGTCTTAAGTAGTTTTAGTGCAACCCACATATTGTGAGACTTCCACTCTGGATCATGATACATATTTACCAGCCCTTTCTGTTGCGCATTTCTTTTTATACTTTTGAGTCTTGAAATGATTTCATCTTTATGTGGGGTATCATCTGTTACATTTTCTAAAGCTCTACACGCAAGCACAAATTGAGTTCCTAGTTCTGTAAAGCACATATTTGCTGCAAAGGTTCCATCATAATCTACAAAGTCTAATTTCTTAAGAAGAGGAAAGAAAGTTCTTATCGCACTTTTTGCTTGGGTTTTCCCAAATAACTTTTTGCGAGCAGCTTCTTCCTGTATTCCCACATAAGAAGTAAGACTTGCTCCCATTTCTTCAAGCATTTCATATACTTGAACCATTTGCAAACAACGTGTTGGTGAGAGGCTGCTGCCATCAACACCTTTGTAACTTTCAACTGACAAAACTATATTCATAATATGGTCTCCTTTATTTTTTCTGCTATTATTTTTGCTAGAAGAGGAGGAACAGCATTGCCAACTTGCTTGTATTGGCTTCCTCGTGTTCCAATAATCTCAAAATCATCGGGGAATGATTGAATGCGAGCAGATTCTCTTACTGTTGGGATTCTTGGCTCGGAATAATGGAAATAATTTCGATGCCCTGTGTCAATTGTATTGGAGGGCTTAAATGTTCCCATTCTCTCAAAAGCTTTATTGTACTTTCTTACTTCCCATACTTCTCTTGGAAGGTCTCTAATATTTCCTCCATCAGGCACCTGACTGATAATATCTATGGTCTGTTGTGTATGAGATGTATAGTCTTGATTTGTGGGGTGTTTGCATTTACCTCTCATAGCTCTTTGAAAATCATTTTGCGGGGTAGAACCATAATGATTGTTATCAGAACCTTCCAAATCACTAATACCGTCTTTGGCTGTTAGAATTATATTTAATGGCTTAGGAAACTCGAAGGTTATTTTTTTTATTCCGACATAAAATACACGATATCGATTTTGGGGTATACCATAATCAGCAGCATTAAGCAATTGATAGGAAATGTTATACCCCAGACCATTTGGTCCAAAACGTTCTATCAAGTCCTTTACAAAAGCACCCTTGTTAAGTGTAAGCATGCCTTTGACGTTTTCAATTACAAAAAAATCTGGAGAAGCCAATTTTACTGCCTTGTAAAATTCCAAGTACATTTTATTGCGAGGATCGTCAACTTCTCTTCGACCTACTGTACTGAATCCTTGACAAGGCGGTCCTCCTATAATGCCGGTAATATGTTCCGACTTTATTAGTTCTGGTAACTCCTTGTCATTGAAATCTTCAACGGTTTCTACTTTTGCAATCTTGTTTTTCCTATTGTGGTTAAAGGTAACAATGGCATCTTTCCACATGTCAACTGCAGAAACGACCTCGAATCCAGCTTGTTCAAAGCCAAGAGTCAAACCACCTATTCCACAAAACAAATCAACTATTTTCATCGCTTAATATTTTCATTATCGCATCAGCTATTGCCTTTGCCATTAGTGGGGGAACTGCATTACCAATCTGTCTATACTTACTTCCTCGTGGGCCTTGGAACTCAAAACTATCAGGGAATGATTGCAGTCTGGCAGATTCTCTTATAGTCGGTATTCTATTGAAAATGGGATGAAAGTAATTGCTATGAGCGTTGCCTGTGTCAATCGTACATGATTGAGTGTTAGGATCAAGCCTCTTATACGCAGATGAATGTCTGTTTTTCCTATTGGTAGGCCATAAATTCTCTGGGACATCCTGCCAATTGCCTCCCTGGGGAACATGTTTAATCCTGTCTTGAACTTTTTGAGCAGGATATACAATATCTTGGTCTAAGATACTATTATCTTTTGTTCTATAGAATGTCCGAAGAATTGTGTCCGCTGGTGTTGATATTTTTTTAACTCCATCTGCACTATTCTCAAAGCAATATAATTCACCTATTGCATCTTCTACAGTGGTCTTTTCTTTCTTCTCAATGGTATCAAAATTAAAATAGACATCTTTGAAATCCTTTCTGATTCCAATAATAATTGCTCGCTTCCTGTTTTGCGGAACTCCATATTCCGATGCATCAAGAATCTGGTATCTAATATTGTATTCTTCTGCACCGAGTATTTCTTCAATTCGCCTGATTGCATACCCATTGTCGCGAGTTAATAGTCCACGAACATTTTCAATCATTATAACTTTAGGATGAATCCTTTGAACAAAGCGAATATATTCAAAAAACAATTTGTTCCTAGGGTCTTCCATCTCCTTCTGCCATCTATTTGCGGATGAGAATCCCTGACATGGCGGTCCACCAACTATTACATCAACATCCCCATATTCTTCGTCAATTTTTTCGTCAGGGAATGTTGTAATATCAATATTATGCACTCTTGCTTTTTTGAAATTATGCATAAAAGTCATAGTGGCATGTTCGTTGAAATCTATACCACCTGCAATCTCAAAACCTGCAAGTGCATAGCCTTCGCTGATACCACCACAACCACAAAACAAATCCAAAACCTTAAATTTCTTCTCTGACATGAAAAAGCCCTCTTATCGTTTTCGAAAAGGGGGCGTGGAAGAGAATGTGTTTAACCAAGGCCTTGCACAGCCCACATCAGACAACAATCTAACTGTCCACGCCCGTATGAGCGTAAACATCCAATTGCTTGTCCGACTGATGTGTTTGTTAAATGCAAGTTTTGGTTAATCAGTCAATCAAGGATGTCAAAGACGCTATGTTTCCTTCTTCGTTATTTCATTCGTTTAAAGCTGTCCGCATACACCCAAAGCGAACGGGTTATAAATCATATGATAGCTACAAACGAAAAACGTGGGTGCTTGCATCTGCCTGTTCGACTTTCGTGGCCTACCACAGCCCTAACGGTAAACAGACAGAGAAACACCCACGTTGAGGTATATAGATACACCGTAAAGTGTGCTTATGAGGATACAAGTATCCTCGCAGCACACTACGGAGTCTGATATACACACCCCGTGGCAGTCATCCCTGCAATGTTTTTGACCGTTATTCGATTGTGGTAGTTTCGAAAGTCCAAAAACAAAGCGCGATAACGCCTTTCCAATATGTAGTGCCCCACCCAGCGGCTCTGCGCACCTCAGTGAGCATCCCAGCCACTATGGGCAGATAGCATTTGCAAAAGTACAAAGAAAAAAGGAAATAATGAAGGAAAAGGTAGCAAAAAATTATTAAATCTATGGGCGGAGTGACAATTTATCGGAAAGAATTGCGTATCTTTGCTAACAAAACTATACTAAATTATGAACGGAAGGTTATCAAATTCACTATTTTTATTGGTTTGCACTTTTCTTAGTGTGATGAATGTTTGTGCTCAGGCTCCTTCAAATGAGATCGTTGCAGAAGGGGAAACGCCTGTAAGAGTCTCTGATTCGTATAGCTTCACAGAAGGACCTGCGGCAGATGCCAAGGGTGACGTCTTCTTTACAGACCAGCCCAACAATAAGATTTACCATTGGGACTGCGAATCCGGAGAGATAACACTGTTCACTGATCAGAGCGGTCGCTCTAATGGAATGTACTTTGATGCCCAAGGCAACTTGATAGCATGCGCAGATATGGACAATCAACTCTGGGAGTTCGATATGCAAGGCCATTCCAAGATACTGATTACCAACTACGGCGGCAAGCTGCTGAACGGTCCTAACGATGTATGGATCTCGAAGAATGGAGGTTATTATCTGACTGACCCATATTTTAAGAGAGACTATTGGACACGCAGCCCTGAACGCCAGCAGCCCGTGGAAGGCTTGTATTATTTGGCCCCAGGAAGCAAACAGCTGGTCATGCTTGACTCTACGCTTAACCAGCCCAATGGTCTTGTAGGAACGCCCGATGGGAAGTATCTGTATGTGGCGGAGGCAAAGGCCAACAGGATTCTAAGATATGAAATCCAGCCTGACGGCCACCTGACAAACAGGCAAGTGTTTGCCGATATGGGGTCTGACGGGATGACGATCGACGACCGTGGGAACATCTATCTGACTGGTGACGGCGTGACCGTATTCGACAAGAATGGTCAGAAGATAGCCCATTTCCCCATCCCAGAAAACTGGACAGCAAACGTTTGTTTTGGTGGTAAAGAGCGTAACATCCTGTTTATAACCGCCTCAAAATCAGTCTATACCTTAAAAATGCTGGTCCGCGGGGGAGAGTGATAAAATGGAGTCGATGGATTCAGATTTCAGTTTTCAGTTATTTTTCTGCGTGGGGGTATAATTATAATTGGGAGAGAAGCATCAAAATTGGGACAGATGGCAGATGGCAGTTTTATTGGGAAGAGGTAGGATAAAGAATATATATATAGGTAACTATATAATATATTATATAATTATTATATATATAATATATATATTATATATATAATAAAATTAAAAGTTGTAGTTTTTTAGTACTCATGAGAAAACTGCCATCTGCCATCTGTACCACCCAAATAAAAAACTGAAATGTCTTTTCCTGAATAAGGTTGACTCTTTTTAGGCCTTGTTCTTTAACATTTGCCTACCCGTACGGATTTGGTTGACTCCTCTCTCTGAGATCAGTT
>CADCBZ010000049.1 GCA_902799765.1 uncultured Prevotellaceae bacterium | reverse complement strand
AGCGCTGCTGATGGGTGTCATGGCACTTTTGGGCCTTGGCTATTCATCAAACGCCTATGCCGCTGGTGACGTTCAGAACGTACAACAGGCTACAAAAAAGATTACAGGTACTGTAGTCGATGCTCAGGGTCCCGTTATCGGAGCCAGCGTAATGGAGAAAGGTACCACTAATGGTACAGTTACCGACTTTGACGGTAACTTCACGCTCAATGTCAATCCCGGTGCAACGATTGTTCTCTCGTACATCGGTTATGAGACTCAGGAAATTAAGGTAGGCAATCAGTCAAACTTCAACATCACCTTGAATGAGGATGATGCCGTTCTTGAAGAAGTGGTTGTCGTAGGTTACGGTGTCCAGAAGAAGAAGCTGGTTACCGGTGCTACTGTTCAGGTAAAGGGTGAGGAAATCGCCAAGCTGAACACCACCAGTGCTTTGGAGGCTATGCAGTCAAGCACCCCTGGTGTACAGATCACCCAGAGTTCTTCACAGCCTGGTAAGGGCTACAAGGTTTACATCCGTGGTATCGGTACCACTGGTGATTCATCACCTCTTTATGTAATCGACGGTGTAGCCGGTGGTGACATCAACGCCATCAACCCCAACGATATCGAGAGCATCGACGTGCTGAAGGATGCTGCCTCAGCAGCCATCTACGGTTCACGTGCTGCTAACGGTGTGATCCTGGTAACTACCAAGCAGGGTAAGGAAGGTAAGATCGAGCTCAGCTATAATGGTGCTATCGGTTGGTCAAACGCCTACAAGCGTCCGCAGTTGCTCAATGCTCAGCAGTATATGACCATCATGGATGAGTACACCTTTAATACCGCAGGTACTAAGTTGGATTGGCCAGCCTTCGTTCCCCAGGACATCCTTAGTAAGGTGGCTAATGGCTGGGAAGGCACTGACTGGTGGGGCGCATTCGAGAATAAGAATGCCGTACAGCACAACCATTCTGTCACCCTGACCGGTGGTACGGATCGTTCTAAGTTCGCCATGTCTTACACCTACACTGGTAACCAGGGTATCATGGGTGCTGAGCAGGCTTCTAACTACAACCGTCACACCATCCGTATCAACAGTGACCACGTGCTGCTGAAGGCGAAGGACTTCGATGCCATCACCATCGGTGAGAACGTTTCTGTCTCTTATGTCAAGAGTCACGACCTGGCTGAGGACGGTATGTACTGGAGCTATATCCACAGCCTGCTTCAGACTTGTCCGATGCTGCCACAGTATGCTGACAATGGTGACGTTTATTATTACCAGGAATTTGACGGTACACCCGCCTATGGACAGGGCTGGAGCACAGCTATGTTCAGCAACCCATGGGAGAACCTGATTCATGGTGGTTTCAACTCTTTGGCTGAGAGCCGCAGTGTTAATACCAGTGCTACCGCATTCATGACTGTTCAGCCCATTAAGGGTCTGAGATGGCGTTCTCAGTTCAACTATAACTGGGGTTCCGGTTCATATCGTAATTTTAACGAGCCTAAGTCATCCGGTTATGGTAATGCTACCTCAGTTGTATATAGTGTCAGCCAGAGTGCTTGGTTGAATACCAACTGGTCAATTGAAAACACCATTACTTATGATCTTCCGATGCTGGGTGCTCATAAGATTAGCGCCATGGTTGGTCAGAGCTTCCAGAGCACCGCTTGGAGCTATAATATTGGTGGATCCAATAAGGTTAATTATGGTGAGCAGCTCGCTACCCTGAAAGGTTGGGATTCAGCTTGGCTGTCAAACTTCAAGCTGCTGAATACGCCCGATATCACCCTGACTGGTAAGCCCAATGATGAGGAGTACCTCGCTTCTTGGTTCGGTCGTTTGACTTGGGACTGGAACGAGACCTATATGGCTACCGTTACCGTACGTTATGATGGTTCAAGTATCTTCACAGACGGTAAGCGCTGGGGCTTCTTCCCCTCTGTATCTGCTGGTTGGGTAATGACCAACGAGAAGTTCATGCAGGGCACTAAGAGCTGGCTCGACTTCTTCAAGATCCGTGCATCTTGGGGTCAGAACGGTAACAAGAACATCTCTAAGTACCAGTATCTGGCTACCATCGCACTGTCTGGTGAGTCTGGCGACAGCGGTTATAAGTTTGGTTCTGCAACTGAGACCTCTACCAGTGGTACGCCAATGACCGGTGCTTATGCTAATATCGTACCGAACCCCGACCTGACTTGGGAGACCTCTGAGCAGCTCGACTTCGGTTTCGATGCCCGCCTGCTCAACAGCCGCTTAGGTGTAAACTTCGACTGGTATAAGAAGACCACGAAGGACTGGCTGATCACTGGCCCGATGATTGCTGTCATGGGTACCAACCCTGCTGCCATCAATGGTGGAGAATCGGTAAGGACTTCAGCTATAACATTGGCGTGAACTTCACCTACAACAAGAACGAGGTAACCCGTATCGCTAATGATAACCACTATATCGATGGTCCTAGCGGCGTGCTCTCACAGGGTACAGAGTTCTGTTATCGTGCAGAGGAAGGCAAGCCTATCGGCTACTTCTATGGTATGTCTTACAGCGGCATCTGGCAGAACCAGGAGGAGATCGATGCAGCCCGTCTGGCTGGTAAGGCCGTTCTTGACAACGCACAGCCTGGTGACTGTATCTGGGATGACTGGAATGGTGACGGTGTGATTACCTATGCAGTAGGTAAAGACGCAGACGGTAATGATCTTTGTGACCGTCATGAGATCGGTAACCCGAACCCCGATGTGATGCTCGGTGTGAACCTCGGCTGCTCTTGGAAGGGCTTCGACTTCGCCGTTAACGGTGCCGGTGCATTCGGTCAGCAGATCATGCGCTCTTACCGTTCATTCAGTGATGCACCTTATCAGAACTACGACACCACCATCTTCAACCGTTGGCATGGTGAGGGTACTTCAAACACTCAGCCGCGTATTTCTGCTACTGGTCACCAGAACACCAACTGGGTATCTACCCGCTATATGGAGAATGCTGACTACTTCAAGATCAAGACCATTACCCTTGGTTACGACTTCAAGCATATATGGAAGGCTTGTCCGCTGCAGCAGCTCCGCTTCTATGTTCAGGCTCAGAACCTCGTGACCTTCACTGGTTACACCGGCCTCGATCCTGAGGTAGGTAACACTGCAGGTGGATCTAACTGGGCTTCAGGTATTGACCTTGGTCTGTATCCGCCATCTCGTACATTCTTGGTTGGTGCAAGTATTAAATTCTAATTTCGATAATCAGTTATGAAGAAATATATTTTATCAGCATTAGTTGTTTCAGCAGCAACTGTGTTTACATCCTGTAACGACAATTTGGACACTGATCCGCGTGTTACAGAGTTGACTGCGGCTACCTTCCCCGGTAAACCTGCAGATGTAGAGGCGTTGAATGCAGCTACCTACAGTATCATGAATACACTGGGTGGCGGTGATCAGAGCGGTCTCTTGAATAACCCATTCTACTGGTGGTGCTTGATGTCTGACGATTGCTACGGAAGTGGCGGTCTGCAGGATAACGTGGCTAAGTCACTGCATCATTTCACAACGGCCAGTGCCAACCAGTATGAGCAGGATTTCATCCTTCTCTATGGTGGTATCTCACGTGCCAACAACCAGATCGAGACCATCGATAACGTGGAATGGACAGAAAAGAATATCAACACGCGTAACCAGCTCCTTGGTGAGGGCTATTTCATGCGCGGTCTCTATTATCTGTGGCTGAGCCAGCTGTATGGCGACGTCCCCCTGATCACCTCTACCACTATTACTGCTGATGACTATGTGCAGAATAGCGCAGAGGAGGAGATCTATCCGCAGATTATCTCTGACTTCGTTTCTGGTATAACCCTGATGAACGAAGGTTCTGGTTTAGGCTTGCAGGGCGACGGTCATGCCAACAAGTATGCTGCTGAGGCTATGCTCGCCCGTGCCTATATGTTCTGGGCTGGCTTCTATAAGGGTGTGGCTGACCTCTCTTCTGGTGACGCTACCATTAACCTGGTTGAAGATCAGGAGGGTTGCACCAAGGCTTCCATCTCTAAGGCTGATGTCGTGAACTATCTGAAGGATATCGTTTCAAGCGGTCGTTACAGACTCCTGAAGGACTTCCGTTCACTTTGGCAGTACTCTAACAGTTTCCTTTTGAAAGAGGCACTCGATGGCGAAGGTCATGCATACGCCTTTATTGCAGATATGGATCCTGCTGATTGTTTCGACGTTGCAGGCAATGGTAATGGAAATGATGAGGAGATCTTCCAGATCCAATTCTTGAACGCCTCTAAGTGGGCTATCTCTGGTACTTACAACAACTCACGTATGTATTCTAACTACCTCTCATGTTTCTGGGGTCTCCGTAATGGTGCTACCAACAACAATGGTAAGCGTGATATGACATATCCGTTCAACCAGGGTTGGGGCCAGGGCACACCTTCATGTAACATCTGGGATGACTGGACATACGCAGAGAATAATGGCGGTTATACAGATTTACGTAAGCGCGCTTCTTTGATCGACCTTGACAATGAGCTCCAGCAATATACCTATGAGAAGGATGACTGTGAGGAGTCTGGTTATTCTGTGAAGAAGTACGCTGATGTCAACCTGGATGCTAACCCTGCCGATAATGATTCTTGGTGGAAACAGGCTCCTGGTTATACCTCCAGCTCTCTTGACAATCCACAGCAGGGTGACCACTTCGAGGACTACTACCTGATGCGTTATGCTGACGTGCTGTTGATGCTTTCTGAGCTCACAGGTGATGCCCAGTACATGAATCAGGTTCAGGCCCGTGCCGGTGTACCTCAGACAGCTTATACTTTGACGAACCTTCAGAACGAGCGTCGTTGGGAGTTCGCTATGGAGGGACTGCGCTTCAACGATATGCGTCGTTGGTCAGGAGCTGCTGGTCACAGTGAGTCTTCTTACGCTGCAAAGGCTCTTCAGGCTCAGGATGGTAAGATGGTTGTCTGCCTTGGCGATAAGGCTAACAAGCGTGCAATGCACCACATGACCAGCTCATGGGCTAAGCGTTACGCTGCTACCAAGGGCTTCCTGCCCAAGCCTCAGGCTCAGATCACGCTGATGAATGGTGGTATGGTTCAGAACGAAGGCTGGAACCTTGACGATCCTGATACACAATATAAAGTGATTTATTAATTAATAATAAGAAATCAATATGAAAAAGATATTTTTGCTTTTTGTCGCAGTATGTGCGCTCTTTGCTTGCGATCCGACGCATGAGAAGATCAGCAATGACGGTCACATCACGATTGACGAGCTGAAGGCGAAGACCACTGTGACGGTTGACAAGGCAGCCAGTGGCTTGAATGGTAATGTCATTTCTTGTCAGACCCTTGCTCCTGTCAATGCCAAGTGGACCATTGGTGGTAAGGATTTTATTGCTAATTATGCTCAGAAGAAGATGAAGGTTGGCACGCATGACGTGGTTCTGACAGCCCTTTGCGCTGACGGTACAGTGCTTTCAACTACTTATCAGGTTGAATGTCAGGAAATCACTGATCCACTCGTTAAGTACTACATCTATGGTGCAGATCCTGAAAAGGAGCCGCCATTCCAGCCTGGTGCATGGGTAGCTGCAGATATGCGTTTCAGTTCTACTGAAGGTGCTCACCTGCCCACGATTCCCGATGATGTTTACTTCGGCCTGAAGACCCTTATCGTTGACGTGTCAGATGCTAGTGCAGATTGTAATGTAATGGTTCACAACGGTTGGTGGAGTAATACCTATATTTCGGATTGGCCACTTGTATCAGGCCTGAATGAGCTCCAGATCACTGAGACCATAGCTAAGGAGTGTGCTAAGGGTGGTGATGGAAAAGACCTCCAGCTCTTGCTTAAGAGTGGTAGCTTTACTCTCAACTCAGTTTACTATGAGGAATAATCGTTCCTTATCAGTATAATCAATCAGTGAGGGTGTGACGCTTGTCACACCCTCATTTTATGATTATTATTTTCAGCAAATATTTGGTATTTCTAAATATAGTTACTACCTTTGCACCCAATTATGAATACAAAAAACAAAATATCCAGTATTATCCTCTACGTCAGTTTGTTGGCGTTCATTTCATTTGTTGTATATATCCTATACATCAATCAGGAGGTGTTTTATACGGCGCACGACCGTTCCGAATTCATTTACGGAGCCCCCTTCTTCCATACCTTGCTGTCGAAACCTTTCGGCCTGATGCAGTATATAGGTGCCTGGCTAACCCAGCTTTTCTGCCGTCCCGCTTTCGGTTCTGTTGTACTGGCGGCTATCTGGGTGTTGATTTTCTTGGTGGGAATCAAAGCATTCCGGTTACAAGGAAGTGCTTCTGCGCTGATGCTCTTGCCTGTAGCCTGCCTGCTCACGTCAGTAGTCGATCTCGGCTACTGGATCTATGTCTCAACCATCAGAGGCTATTGGTTCTCACAGTCGATCGGTTATCTCGTCATGCTGCTGCTACTGTGGGCGGCTCGCTGTACCCCGCGCAAATGGCACCTCGTCTGGTATCTGATAGGCGTATGCCTTTACCCGATACTCGGTTGGTTCGCCCTGCTCTTCGTGCTGTGTTTAGTGGTTGCCGAAAAGCCCACCTGGCGTGAGTTCTTGGCGATTGTCCTGCTGCTCTTCACGGCCGGCATCTGGCATACGCAACTCTATCCCAACCTGAAGGCCGACGATGTCGTCATGGCGGGTCTGCCCCGCTTCATAACCCCGAGCGATAATACCCCGCACCTGACCTATCCGTTCTGGGCGCTCGGAATCGTCTCCGTGTTGATTGCGCTGTGCAGCAGTTATCTGATTAAGGCACGGACGGTAATCAAGGCTTTCGTTCCCGTACTATGTGCCGTTGCGGGCTTCATTTTCACCTGGTCGCTGATGTACCACGATCAGAACTATATCGATGAGATGCGTATGGTGCACTATGCCGAGGACGACAATTGGAAAGAGGTGCTTCAGATAGCGGAAGAGAGCAAGAAGCCGACCACCACAATGGTATTCCTCAAAAATGTAGCCCTGATGAACGAAGGTGGGTTGCTCGACCGCTCATTTAAGATAGGGAATATTGAATATCCCCCCCATAATCCCGATTCCGTCCATTCCAGTCTTTTGGATATTGCCTCGCCGCTGGTCTATTACAATTATGGTATGATTAATGAAGGCATCCGTCTGAATTTCGAGAATGCCATCCAGTCAGGTTTCTCCCCCTTCTACCTAAAGGTATTGGCCCGCTGTGCCTTAGCAAAGGGAGACAAGGAACTGGTGGAACGCTATACCACGTTGTTGCACCATTTGCCGTTCTGTGGCGACTGGCAGCCGGCGCCCGTCACAGAAAAAATCAAGTCTCTGCAGGGTTGCTTCCCCGACGAGATCACCGGTGTTGAGAACAGCGACAGTTATATTGTCAGTATCATCAGTCTCTGGTCCGACTCCGATAGTAAGGTAGCCTCGGAACAGGCGTTGCTCTATGCCATGATGCGCTGCGATTCCCGCCGCTTTTGGGCCGCATTGCGCAATTTCGTGAAGCTGCACATGAACGAGGAATTTCCTGTGCATGCGCAAGAGGCTTATATCCTGTATATGGACAAAGCCCCTGAGGAGAAACGAATGATGCTCCCCGTGGATCAGGCTATCTATGAACGTTACAAGCAGTTCTGGGAGGTCATGGGACAGAAAGTAAAGCCTGGTGTGACACTTGGAACGGTAGCCGAAGAAATGCGTGAAGAATGGGGAGACACCTATTGGTATTATAATATCTTTGGAAGAAAGTATTCCAATGCCGTTATTATGAAACATAATGAAGTGCAATCATAAGAAGAAAATGAAAAGACATATCCATATTTATACCCTGATATTGGCAGCCGCTATTGGGCTGTTAGCATCCTGTGCAAGTCATCCCGACGTGCCCGGCTCCAGCAAGGCCGCCAAGTGCCTGCCTGCCATCTTCCCTGACTATTGCGACGTGACGATCCCCTGTAACATTGCACCGTTGAACTTTATGCTCCCCGCCGACGAATACGAGGCCTGCGTGGCACGTCTCACCACGCCCGACGGTAAGCAGCAGACCTATGGCGATGGTGTGAAGGTGCAGATTCCCCTGCAGGAATGGCGCGGCATGCTCACCGCCGCAAAAGGCAAGCGTATTAAAGTGGAAGTCTGGGGCCAGAAGGAGGGCGAATGGCTGGCGTTCAATCCCTTCGAGATCCGCGTTGCCTCGGAACCCATTGACGACTATGTGTCGTACCGTCTGATCGAACCGTCGTATGTAGCATGGACCTTTATGGAGATTGCCCAGCGTAACCTCACTTCGTTCGAGGAGACGCAGATCTTCAACAATGAGATCACCATGAACGACCGTAAGATCGGCCAGTGCGTCAACTGCCATAGCTACCAGAACTATAAGACGGACAATATGCTCTTCCATGTGCGTCTGGCCAACAGCGGTACCGTCATTGTGAACGATGGTAAGATATCGAAGGTCAACCTGAAGCGCGACTATACCATCTCCTCGGGTGTCTATCCTTCCTGGCATCCCACCGAGAAACTGATTGCCTTCTCTACCGACCTGACACGACAGGGATTCCATACGTTGAACCCCAACAAGATTGAGGTCTATGACCTGAAAAGCGACCTGATCCTCTATGACGTGAAGACCGATTCGGTGCAGGTTGTCAGCAACGACTCCACCCTGCTGGAGGTCTATCCCACCTGGTCGCCCGACGGCAAGTACCTCTATTACTGTAAGTCGGTGCCGCTGCCTGAGGAGATGCGCGATAAAGACATCAGAACCACCTATCCGAAGATACAGTATAACCTCTACCGCCGCTCGTTCGACGTGAAGACGCACAATTTCGGCGAGGAGGAACTGGTGTATGATGCCGCCGGACGGGACAAGAGTGCCACTCTGCCGCGCATCAGTCCCGACGGGCGTTACCTGCTCTTTGCCCAGGGTCAGTACGGCTGTTTCCATATCAGGCACAATGACGGCGACATCGTCTGTATGCCGTTGGACCAGGCGATGCCCCTGACACAGACGATCGACCTCAGCAAGGTGAACTACGAAGGTCGTCCTGACAGTTACCCCTCATGGTCGAGCAACGGTCACTGGATGATGGTTGCCAGCCGCCGTGAGGACGGTAACTTCTGCCGCGTCTATTTCTCCTACTTCCACGACGGGAAGGCAGAGAAGGCGTTTCTGATGCCGCAGGAGGATCCCGAACTCCATACCTTCCTGTTAAAGAGCTACAACCGTCCGGAGTTCATGGTTGAACCTGTTAAGATCAGTGTCGATGAGTTCAGTAAAGTCTTTGATAAGTAAGAATTTACATCTTTTATGCACGCTCCTATTTGGTGTGGCGGTGGTGCTTTTCTTCGCACTGGGCTACCCGCACCATCTGCACTATCAGGAACAATTCCAGTTGTTCCTCTTCGACAGTACTTACGTGTGGGAGATTGTCAGGGTGCCGGGTGGCGTGGCTGACCTGCTGGGGCGCTTCTCCACACAGTTTTTCCTCTATGCTTGGGTAGGGGCGCTGATTATCGGGCTGCTGCTCGCAGCAGTGCAACTCCTGACGCTCCGGTTGTCGGGCTCGGGAAGCCTCTACGGTCTGAGTTTCGTGCCTGCGTTCCTGCTCTGGCTCTTCCTGCTCGACGAGAATGCGCTGATGGGTGGCGTCTGGGCCGTCCTGCTCTCCCTGCTCGCCGCCTGGGGGATCCTTTCGTTGCGCAAGAAACTATCCACTATCAGCTATTCACTATTCACGATCGTAGCCATCCTGGTGCTCTATCTCCTGGTGGGCCCTGTCTGTCTGCCAATACCGATTGAGAGCCTGTGGACTGGCGCACACTACCACCGCTATCCGACGGTATTCCCATGGCTGCTCTGGGGCGCAGCTTTTTCTATCTGGGGGCTGATGGGAATAGCGCTCCTGATCCATCGCTTCCCGAAACATTTCTCTCTCCACTCTCCACTCTCCTCCCACCTCTTGACAGCACTTGTTGTTGCCATCATGGGAAGTTTCGTCTGGAAGAACGCCAACTTCAGGGCGGAGAAAGTGATGCAGTATGACTTCATGGCGCGTCACCAGCAATGGAACCGCATCCTAGAGACCGCCAACAGGGAAAAACCCAACAACCAGATCGGCGTGACGGTGCAGAACCTGGCCCTGGCGATGCACGGCGTGCTCCTGGACCAGCTGTTCAACTATCACCAGAACGGCATCGCAGGACTGTTGCCCGACGTCAAGGAAGACGCCACCAGTCCACTGCCCACCGCAGAGGCCTTCTACCAGCTGGGTATGATCAACGTCGCCCAGCGGACGGTGTTCGAGGCCCAGGAGGCGATCCTCGACTTCCAGAAGAGCAGCCGGTGCTACGTGCGGCTGGCACAGACCAACCTAATCAACGGCCAATATGAGGTAGCACGCAAGTACCTCACCGCCCTGCAGAAGACTCTCTTTTACCGTGACTGGGCCAACGAGACGCTCCCGCTGCTGGGCGACGAGGCGGCGATAGCCAAGCATCCCGAATACGGACGCCTACGAAAGATGGCCTACGATGATGATTTCTACTTCAGTGACCACGTGACGCCTGAGATGCTGCAGAGTCTCTATCTCAGGAATAGGGACAACGGCCTGGCCTACCAGTACCTGGTGGCCTACTACCTGCTGACGGGCGACCAGGAAGGCTATAACAACTTCATTTCCTCTATCAAGCAATGAGAAAGTTATTCACTATACACTATACACTGTTCGTTAGCATGGCGCTCCTGCTGATGGCCTGCACCGAGACCGTCGGCGATGCCAAACAGGAGGCGGCACAGCCCCGGATCTATCCTGACTACACTGGTGTGACTATACCCGTGAATATCGCCCCTCTCTGTTTTAACATGGCGGATGAAACAGTGCTGCGCATCGATGCCGTCGTCACCGATAGCCACGGCGGTAGCCTGCATGCCCAGGGCGAGGAATCTGTCGATTTCGACCTTGACGAGTGGCACGGACTGCTCGCTCAGAACCGCGGGGATTCGCTCAGCGTCGTTGTCTCGGCGAAGTACGAGGACGGCTGGCATACTTATAAACCGTTCTCCATCTACGTCAGTCCCGACAGCATCGACTACGGCCTCTGCTACCGTCTGATCGAACCGGGCTACGAGGTGTGGAGCAAGATGGGCATCTACGAGCGCGACTTGTCCAGCTTCGAGGAGCAGCCGCTGATCGAGAACACCCAGTTCGAGGGCTGCGTCAACTGTCACAGTTTCAACCGCGCCGATCCCAAGGACATGAGCCTGCATATCCGCGGGCCACACGGTGCCACGCTGCTGAGGAAGGATTACGGCCCCGTCACCGCCTACAACACCAGGACGGACCATACCCTCGGTCTCTGCGTCTATCCCTACTGGCATCCGTCGGGACGTTACATCGCCTATTCCACCAACACCACGAACCAGCTGTTCCACAGTGCTGGCAAGAATCGCGTCGAGGTGTTCGACACCGCCTCCGACCTGCAGGTCTATGACGTGGAGAAGAACGAGCTGCTGCTCTCGCCCCTGCTCAAGCAGGACTCCGTCTATGAGACCTATCCCGTCTTCTCCGCCGACGGCCGCTCACTGTATTACTGTGCCGCCCGCGCCCTGCCGGAGGGCAGCCATCAGCTTGATTCCATCCGCTATAACCTCTGCCGTATCGACTTTAATCCTGAGACGGGGACCTTCGGCGACCAGATAGAGACGGTTGTGGATGCCGTCTCACAGCAGAAGTCCGTCTCCTTCCCCCGTCCTTCCTATGATGGGCGGTTCCTTTGTTACACACTGTCGGACTACGGGCAGTTCAGCATCTGGCACCACGAGGCCGACCTCTGGCTGTTGGACCTGGCCACGGGAGAGAGCCTTCCCATGGACGGGGCGAACTCCAAGGACACGGAGTCGTTCCACAACTGGAGTACCAACTCCCGCTGGCTCGTGGTGAGTTCCCGCCGCGACGACGGTCTCTTCACACGGCCCTATTTCTGTCATGTAGATAAAGAGGGAAACGTAACCAAGGCCTTCATGCTGCCGCAGCGCAACCCCAGACAGTTCTACCGCGGACGCTTCATGTCGTTCAACGTGCCCGACTTCATCACCGCCCCGACACGCTTCGACAGCCGCCAGGCCACCCAAGCCATCAACAATGAATACAGAAAGAACTTCGGCGTGCGATAACCTTTCTCATTTTATCATAAATATGATTATCAAACTTTTGATAATTATTATTTGGATAATTAAAATAGATTGTTTATCTTTGCAGCGGAAATGATAAAAACCGGCAATATGAATAATCCGTTTGTAACAAAAGGCTATGCAGGACCAGACTATTTCTGCGATCGCGTGAAAGAGACAGAGGATTTGGTGAAACTGCTCACCAACGAAAATAATATGGCCCTCATATCGCCTCGAAGGATAGGCAAGACTGATCTAATCCATCATTGTTTCGCCCAGCCATCGATTCAGAAGCATTACTATACCTTTATCATTGATATCTATGCCACCAACTCGTTGGCAGATTTTGTGGAGGTCTTTGGCAGGGTTATCTTTGATACCCTCAAGCCTTTAGGACGGAAGGTCTGGGAAGGATTCTTTAATACCATCAAATCTATCCAACAACAGATCTCATTTGACATCAATGGGAATCCTGTGTGGGGGTTGGGATTAGGAATATCGGCAAATCCCTCAACAACACTCGATGAGATTTTTAATTATCTGAATTCTGCTGGTAAGCCCTGTATGGTTGCTATTGACGAGTTTCAGAGGATTACCGACTATCCTGATGGTCAGAACGTGGAGGCTGCGCTGCGGACGCATATCCAGAGATGCACTAATGCCACGTTCCTTTTCTGTGGTTCCAAACGTCATCTGATGACAGAGATATTCCTTTCACCATCCCGGCCTTTTTATCAGTCGGTCATAACGATGGGATTAAATCCTATTTCGGAGGAGAAGTACACCGCATTTGCCCAACAGCTGTTTAAGAAAAATGGCAAATCAATCGACGGAGATGTCGTCCAACAAGTGTACAACCGTTTTGATGGTGTGACAGCTTATTTGCAGAGAGTGATGAATGTCCTTTATCTGAATACGGAAAAAGGAGGTAAATGTACGGCTGAGATGATTGAAGATGCCATAGATTTTATCATCAACTTAAACTCCGAGCATTATGAGACGCTATATAGCCAGATGTCTGAGAAACAACGTCTGGTGTTCCTTGCTATTGCTATGGAAAAGAGAGCCAAGAACATATCAGGCAGCCAATTTATCCATAAATATCACCTCGCATCATCTAGTTCTGTTGTCTCTGCAGTAAGAGGCCTTCTTGAGAAAGACTTTATTACGCAAGAGAACAACGAGTATTATGTCTATGACTATTTCTTCCAGATTTGGTTAAGGAAAAGAGGGTATATTAATTAATTTATTTGTCAGATTTGTTGTTTTGTTGTTACATAAGCCATGTAACGCTCGTTCATCAGTCATGTCCGAATCGTTCAGATAATCCTTCACCCCTATTACAAGTTATTTGTAAACCCGTTACATGACTACTGTAATGCTCTTACAAGCCTACTGTAATGGCGTTACAAGTCTGCTGTAAATATATCTTTGCTACATTTAAATCTAAATCTTGCTACATTTAAATGTAACAAGTGCGGGATTTAATTCTGGGAAAAACTGCATTTAAGTAAAATCATAATCAATTTTGTTGTCACCCTGCACTTTATTGTTACCACCAGTAACCAACTAATTCCTAATCAGTTATCCTCGTGGTAACAACAAAGCAACAAATCGGGTGTAATAACGATAAAAATCATTAAATTTATACCTGATATGGTATATTATTATAGAAATATGACTATATTTGTCCCCGTTAAGGTATAATTATAATGACTTTATCGGAATATTTGGGAAGTGGTTTTGTTTTCATGGATTACTGGAAACATTAAATAAACGAATATATATGTTATGATACTTAGTATTCTTTCTTTATTACTCTTTAATCTCAGCATCAACAAGGAAAGCGGCGTCTATGAGAAAGGTGAGCGCGCTGTGGTTACATGTCATACCGACATCGTGCCTACGGATTCGTTGTTCGTGAGTGTGTCCTATAATAATAAGGTAGGTCAAGAATTCAGTATTCTACCGACATCTATTGACTTCACCGTATTGGAACAGGTGTTAGATAGTACCTGTGCTGTCTCCATAGAGGTGAAGGAGCGTTCAGGGGCGTCTGCCAGTATCGGTTATGTGGTGGCTCCAGAAGGGTTCCAAGCCGGCTATGAAGAGCCAGCCGACCTAATGGACTACTGGGATAACCTGAAGCAGCAACTCAAAGCATTACCGATGCAGGTGAAGGCTACACCGTTGGCGGTGCCACAACAGTATCAGGACAAATATACCTGTGAGGACGTGGAGATTAACTGTCTCGGTCCTGCCCCCATGCGCGCCTATGTAGCCAAGCCCGTAGGAGCCAAGGAGAAGTCACTGCCCATCATCATCCTCTGTCGTGCCGCTGGTGTGAAAGGCGACTGGTGCCGCTGTTCGGTGAATGAGTGTGTGGGGAATGCTGCCTTAGGAAACGGTGCACTCAGCCTTGATCTCAATGCCCACGGCATGCTCAACGGACAATCTGACGATTATTATCAGATGCTCGAAGATGGTCTGCTAAAGAACTATTTTGAATATAACGCCGCCGACCGTGAGACTTACTATTTCCGTGGTATGTATCTGCGTGTCTTACGTGCCATCGAGTACATGACAAAGCAACCGGAATGGGACCGGCGACGCATCCTCGTTGTCGGTGAGAGTCAGGGCGGTGGACAAGCCGTAGCCGCTGCCAGTCTGGACCCGCGTGTCTCTGCGGTGGTGCTCAATGTGCCTGCCATGCAGGACCTGGGCGGTGCGCGTAAGGGACGCCTTAGCGGATGGCCACAGCCTATCGAAAACCACCAGGCCCTCTCTTCGACACAACTCGATAACACACTACCCTATTTTGACGGTGCCCAACTCATCCGTTACTCAAAAGCCGAAATCTACTGCGAGATTGGTCTCATCGATACCACCTGTCCACCCTCAGCCGTCTTCTCGTCGCTGAACAATGCACCCGGCAAAAAGACCATCAATTGTGTGCCCTATCGCACCCACGCCTGGCCCTCTGGTGATTTACGCTCCCCTTGGGAAGAGAAGTTTCTCCACCCCCGCGAAGCATTCATCAACGACTATCTGAAATAAAGGCTATTGAAGAGGCAACGTCTTGATGACGGGACCGGAATAGGTGTTGATGTAAAGACGGATAGAGTCAACGCCAAGACCCGTTGTCGGGATGCTGACATAGGCCTGGGTGGAATAATATTCAGGAACATTTGCCTGGTCGTGATAAAGTAGTACTGACAAGGTACGTTGACCATCAGGGTAGGTTATCAGTGTGTCTGAAACGACATTCAACTTCTGCACAGCTGTCGAATCCTCCGTATAGCCTGTCTTCAACTGAAGATGCAGGTTCAGATATTTGCCCGACTTACTCCGCCAGAGACTCTCGAACTTCACAGGATCATCCTTATAGGTCTTCTCAGACATGGCAAGGGGCATAATATACAGACATGACACTTTACCTAATGAGATCACCTCAGCCGCAGGCTTTCCATCAGCAGCCTTCACCTTATTATAATATAACATGCAACGATAGATGGTATCGGGACTTGAGATCCATTGTGCCGTCTGCAGGATCGTCAGGGGCAGGGTCTCACCATCATCTGTAGTGATGGAGGTGATCTCACAGTTACTATTGACATTCGCCTCAGCGAAATCGCCCCGCATCAGAGAATATGCCCCCTCGCCTTTCTCGTAGGCATCCCGGGTACAAGAAGTGAGGAGTGAGAAGTGGAAAGTAATAAGTAGAGAAAGAATGCCCCATCTCCAATACCAAACATGATATGTACCAAAACTTTTCATTTTTAACCTCTCACTTTTCACTTCTCACTTTTCACTTCTATCTGGTTTACTGCCGGGTTGGCATACATCTTGAGCATACACTCCCGTAGGAAGGCCTCATCTTTGTTCGGAATGGAGATCTTGGCCAGTTGTCCGGCAAGATAGGTCTCGAAGCGGGTCTTGTCGTCAGCCGTATAATGAGTCGCATGGGCAGCAGAGCCTTCCAGTTCATCCAACGCGATATAGTTGCAGGGGAAGAGCTGATAGCCACGATGGATATCCTTGTCCATGCGCTGGGCGAGGGCTGTGAAGAACTCCGTCTTTGGCAGTTCTGCCAGTTCATCAATCCAGGTGTTGACAGGGGCTGCACAGTGATACATCACCCTACCCTTATAACCGAAGATGCCCGTCTTCATATTATCGAGGTCATCCTGACGACTTTTCTTGAAGCCAGGGATGTCGCGTTTCTCCTGAAGTTCCTGAGCTTTCAGATAGTCGCAGGGATCGAACTCATAACTGATGGTAAGCGGCACGATATTCAGTTCGCGCAGGCGATCAGCCGGGTTCTTCAGCTCATCAGGGGCTCCCATCGCCAACATCTTCAGCACAGAGTCCTGCGTGCGGTCGTTAGAGTCCTTCGCCCTACCCTCACGCTGGGCAATCCAGATGTTCTCCTGTTTCTTAGTGACGGCATAATGGATGTAACGGCTCATCAGCTGACTGGAGCGCAGCATTTCTTTTGGAGAGAGTCCGCGACGCACCGTAAACGCCTTGTTCATCCGCACGAGTCGTTTAATCCAGGGATAGATGAGTAGATTGTCACCGATACCTATCTCAACGGTTGTCGGATAACCATTGGCAACGAGCATCACATCGAGGAAGGCAGAGTCGAGCACTATGTCACGATGGTTAGAGACGAATGTATAACGCCCCACCTTCTGAGGATCAACTCCCTTCAGATCACGATCATCGAAGGAGCATCCATCGGTATGCTTGCGGATGATGTACTTCACGATGGGTTTCATGAACCGCAACTGGAAGTCGAGCGGTGTCTTGATGCCCGTGAAGGCCAGCTTCAAGAATCCGTTGCGCAGACTCTTGGGTAGCCAGGGTACAAAACCCTTCAGAATCAACTGGAACTGACGGTCGTTGAGCAAATCCTCAAACGCCTGCTTCATCTCCTCCGCCTCATACGGCCTGATCTCGTCGAACTCTTGCATATTTAAATAAACTGGTTCTCAACAATATCAGTCAAAACATCAGCCATGTTCAGGCCTGCAGCACGTACCTGCTGAGGAATGAAGCTGGTGGCCGTCATACCCGGGGTGGTGTTCACCTCCAGCATCGAGATCTTTCCCTCCTTAGAGATGATGTAGTCGATGCGGATGATGCCATTGCAGTGGAGGATGTCGTAGATGTGTGAGGTAATCTGGCGCACGCGTTCCGTGACATCCTCCGGCAGACGAGCCGGTGTGATCTCCTGAACCTGGCCGTTGTACTTCGCATCGTAATCAAAGAACTCGTTGCTGGTAACCACCTCGGTTGCAGGCAATACCACAGTCTTCTCCTTCGTCTTATAGACACCAATAGAGATTTCCGTGCCTTCGAGGAAACCCTCAACCATAATTTCCGGGCTCTCCAACATCGCCTTACGGATGGCAGGAGCGAGCTGATCCTTGTTCTTCACCTTCGACACGCCGAAAGAAGAACCGTCGGCAGCAGGCTTCACAAAACACGGCATGCCGATACGCTCCTCGATCTCATCGTCGGACACAAGCTCCTCATAGCCCTTGCGGATCAACAGGGAGTCGGCCACGCTGACACCATAGCCACGCAGATACTGGTTGAGTACGAACTTATCAAAGGTCATGGCTTCCACCAGGACACTGCTAGTGCTGTAAGGCAGACCGATCAGATCGAAGTAGCCCTGCAGCAGGCCATTCTCGCCCGGGGTGCCATGGATGGTGATATAAGCATAGTCGAACAAACGGGCCTTCCCATTCTCCATGAACGAGAAATCATTGCGGTCGATCTTGGCCGTTGTCCCGTCAGGAAGTTCCACATGCCAGTCCTGTCCCTTGATATCAACGATGTAGATATCATAACGTTCCTTGTCAAAGAAAGAATAGAGTCCCTGTGCAGAGCGCAGTGACACATCGTGTTCTGATGAATCGCCACCACAAACGATGGCAATCGTTCTCTTCTGCTGTTCCATTGAATATTTAATATATAATCTTTAATGTTTAATGTATTTTCTCCATTTATCTATCAGGGCCGCCATATCCTCGGGCCATTCTGAGGTAAAGTCCAGCTGCTGGCCTGTCGTGGGATGCAAGAAACCTAAAGTCTTGGCGTGCAGCACCTGTCGCGGACAGAGCTTGAAACAGTTCTGGATATAGGCCTTATAGCTGGCCGTGCGCTCCCCTCTGAGGATCTCCGTCCCGCCATAGCGCTCGTCACAGAACAGCGGATGACCGATATGCTTCATGTGAGCCCTGATCTGATGAGTACGTCCTGTCTCCAACACACACTCCACCAACGTGGTATAGCCATAGCGCTCCATCACATGGTAATGTGTCACGGCAGGTTTGCCAACCTCTGAGTCTGGCGGAAACACCTCCATACGGAGACGATCCTTCGGGTCACGGCCGATATTACCTTCTATCCGTCCCTCATCCTCTACGAAATTGCCCCACACCAGAGCGTTGTAACTGCGATGTGTGGTCTTGTTGAAGAACTGCTTACCCAACGAGGTCTTGGCATCGGGTGTCTTTGCCACCACAAGCAGACCACTGGTATCCTTATCGATGCGATGAACGAGGCCCACCTCAGGATCGTTCGGGTCGTAGCTCTCCAGATCCTTCAGATGCCAGGCGATAGCGTTCACCAGTGTGCCGTTGAAATTACCACAGCCCGGATGTACCACCATACCTGCCGGTTTGTTGATGACCATCAGGTCATCGTCCTCATACACCACCTCGAGCGGAATATCCTCAGGTTCTATGGTGGTATCATAATGCGGACGGTCCAACATCAGGGTGACGACATCACCCGCGCGCACCTTATAATTACTCTTTACCGGACGACCATTTACATGAATGAAACCCGCATCTGCCGCTTTCTGAATACGGTTACGACTGGAGTGCGGTTGATGTTCCGACAGATATTTGTCGATACGGACAGGCTCCTGCCCCTTATCCACCTCTATCCGGAAATGCTCATAGAGCTCATCGTCTTCAACGAAATCCATCATTCGACTATTTCTTCGAATTCGTCGGTCTCACCCTCCTGCATAGGCTGAATCTCAGACCCAATGTAGTCGATAGCTTCCTCCGCGCCATAATGGCCGTTACCAACCAGCAAAGTCAGCGGGGAATCGATGGATATGCGATCACCCGTAGAGACCCTTCGACCTCGGCAGAGAATACCATAGACCCAGTCTTTCTCTCCCTCCACAGACTGAGGGGGCGTTAACTTAAAGCCGATGGCCGTCAGCTTGGCCTCTGCCTCACGGAAACTACTGTTATCCACCAGATCAGGGATAGCAAATGAGGGTGAAGACGGTGAGTTGACTGTGACATAGATCGTATGCCCCTCTTTGACCTTCATGCCTGGACCAGGGTTCTGAACAAGGATGCTGTTGGCTGGCAGACGCTTGTTATACCCAGAGTCTGTCACCACGAGATACAGTCCACGCTCTTCCATCAGGACACGGGCTCTCTGACAATCCACCCCCTCGACCTTTGGCACTACAATACATTCACCATGACGCGTATAGGCCACCAGCACCATAGCCAGGATGTTGCCCCAAAGAAAACCGCTTGCAAACTTACCGAAGAATTCTTTTGCTTCCATTTTTCTTCTACTTTGGCTGCAAAGTTAGTGCAAAATTTCGATTTAGCGAAGAGAAAGCCAATTTATTTGCTTTCTTGAGCGTGAGAAATTTATCCAAAATAGGCGAAAAGACACAAAAAAACAGAAAGAAGCAGAGATTACACCCTACTTCTTTCTATTTTTCACCAATTTACCTTATGAACGACAGCGGATTACTTTCCGTGATGCTCATCAGAAACCGTTAACTTCTTGCGGCCCTTAGCACGACGAGCGGCCAGAACGCGACGACCATTCTTGGTGGCCATTCTCTCACGGAAACCGTGCTTGTTCACGCGACGGCGATTGTGGGGTTGAAATGTTCTTTTCATTGCTTTATACTTTTATATTTGTTATGTTTCCAACGATTTGGGGTGCAAAAGTACTCATTTCTTTTGAATTACGCAAGAAATATCAGAAATTTAGTGCAACTTTTTGCGTTTTTTACTAAAAAAGAAGTAACTTTGCACCCGAAAACGAAACAAAAGTAACATTTTATAGGAATATGATTAATTCACAAGACATTAAAAAAGGCACCGCTATCCGCATGGATGGTGGCATCTGGGTGTGCATCGATTTCCAGCACCGCAAGCCAGGCAAGGGTAACACTATTATGATCATCAAGGTAAAGAACGTTTCTGACGGACGTGTGCTGGAGCGCCGTTTCAATATCGGTGAGAAACTGGAGGATGTGGTCATCGAGCGCCGTCCCTACCAGTACCTCTATGAGGATCAGTCTGGTCGTATCTTCATGAATCAGGAGACTTTCGAGCAGATTCCCATCGACAACGAGCTCGTGATCGGTCATGAGTACATGAAAGAGAGCGATATCGTGGAGGTTGTCAGCGACACCACCGACGGAACCATCCTCTATGCAGAAATGCCTGTTAAGACCGTGCTCCGCGTGACCCACTCTGAGCCGGGTATCAAGGGCGACACCGCTACCAACACCCTGAAGCCTGCCACCTTGGAGACTGGTGTTGAGGTACGCGTTCCCCTCTTCATCAACGAAGGCGATCTGATCCAGGTAGATACCCGTGACGGTTCTTACCTCCAGAGAGTGAAGGAATAATGAAATACTCCATTATCGTTCCGGTCTATAATCGGCCCGACGAGGTCGATGAGTTGTTGCAGAGTCTCTGCGAACAGACGATAAAGGACTTCGAGGTCATCATCGTAGAAGACGGATCGATAAACCCATGTAAGGATGTCTGCAACAAATATGCAGGCATCCTTTCTTTGCATTATTACGCCAAGGAGAACAGCGGCCCAGGACAGAGTCGTAACTACGGTGCCGAACGTGCCAACGGAGAATATGTCATCATCCTTGACTCGGATGTGGTATTACCTCAAGGTTATCTGCAGGCTGTTGACAATGCTCTCTCCTCTCTCCACTCTCCACTCTCCTCTGAGATAGTCGCTTTCGGGGGCCCCGATGCAGCCCATCCCGACTTCACACCTGTACAGAAGGCCATCAGCTATGCGATGACCTCTTTCTTCACCACCGGTGGCATCCGAGGCGGAAAGGCCAAGCTCGACAAGTTCTATCCCCGTTCGTTCAATATGGGCATCCGCCGTGATGTCTATCAGCAACTGGGCGGTTTCACCAAGATGCGTTTTGGCGAAGACATCGATTTCTCCTATCGCATCGTTGAGGCTGGCTACAAGCCCCGTCTCTTCCCTGATGCCTGGGTTTGGCACAAGCGTCGTACGGATTTCCGTAAGTTCTTCCGTCAGGTTTATAACAGTGGCATCGCCCGTATCAACTTAGAGAAGCGCCATCCTGGCACGATGAAGCTCGTGCACTTGCTGCCCACCGTCTTCACCCTCGGTGTGATCGGCCTGATACTCATCTCTGCTGTGGGGCGCGCCCTGATGCACTATGTCGATCGCGACCAGTTCTACTGGATGTGCTTTGCCCCCTGGATACCTATTCTTTTATATAGTCTTCTGATTTGTATCGACTCCAGCATCAAGAACAAGAGTCTGTATGTCGGGCTGCTATCGGTTCCTGCAGCTTTCGTCCAATTGATGGGCTACGGACTGGGCTTCATCGAGTCGTGGTGGAAACGATGCATCCTCAAACAAGACGAATTTCAAGCCTTCGAGCGAACATTCTACAAATAAAATAAACCCTTTAAACTTTAAATCTCTATGGAAAAGCTTAACATCAAGCAATGGGCAGAGGAAGATCGCCCAAGAGAGAAAATGGAAAAACTTGGCACTGAGGCGCTGAGTGATGCAGAATTGTTAGCAATACTCATTGGTAAAGGGTCTGCGAAAGAAGACGCCGTTTCCCTGATGAAACGGATTCTGGCAGACTGCAAAAACAATCTGAACACCCTCGGCAAGATGAGCATCCGCGAACTCTGTCATTACAACGGTATCGGGGAGGCCAAGGCCATTTCTATCCTGGCAGCCTGCGAACTGGGAAAACGCCGTCAGATGGAATCGCCGGAAGAGCGTCCCGACTTAGGTACAGCCACCCGCATCTATAACCACATGCACCCCGTCATGCAAGATCTCGATGTGGAGGAGTTCTGGGTGTTACTCATGAATCAGCACTATCGTCTCATCAAGAAAATACGCATCTCGCATGGTGGTATCACAGAGACCGCCGTCGATATCCGCATCATCATGAAGGAGGCCGTCCTTGCCAACGCCACCATCCTCGCCGTCTGCCACAACCACCCTTCAGGTAACCTGTCGCCCAGCAGTCAGGATGACCATCTGACCAAAGACATCAAACGGGCCAGTGAACTGATGCGCATCCACTTCCTCGATCATGTCATCATCACCGATGGACAGTATTATAGTTACCACGAATCCGGCAGGTGCTGATTATTCGATGGTTTTGTAAAGCGTTGAGGCATTATATCTATTTTCCATCACGTCCAGGATCTCTTCTTCTGTGGAGAGGTTGAAATCACCAGGGATGGTATTCTTCAGGGCTGCCGCAGCCAGTGAATAGTTCAACTGTTTCTGTCTGTCGTCAGGGAACAGCGAGATGGCATGCAGCCAACCACCCATGAAGGCATCACCCACACCAACGGGATCTATCACATCGGGGATGTCCATAATCGGTGCCTGCAACAGCTTACCTTCCGTCCAAAGCAGACCTGTCAGCGTATGATGCTTCGAAGATATCTCGTTACGCATACCCATCATCCAGTTCTTCACACGGGGATAGGTGGCGTGCAGTTCGTCAAACCAAGCCCTGTATTCATCCATCTGCATCTGGAAGTTGGAGTCTAAAGCCGTAAAGGGAGGCTGCGGATGCTGGGTCAGCCAGTCGAATTCTACAGCGTCACCAAACATCATGTCACAACGGGAGAGCATGTGACTCAAGACGCCACGGGGATCGGCGCCTTCATATTTCCAAAGATTCTTACGGTAGTTGATATCGAAGCAGACGGTCACGCCTAATTCGTCGGCAATTTCTAGAGCCTCAAAGGTCGCCATAGCAGCCTGTGGTGAGATGGCAGCCGTGATACCTGAGACATGGAAGTAATCACAGTCCTTTAAGATCTCACGCCAGGGGATCATCTCAGGCTTCAGGTCGAAATAGGCAGAGTTGGCACGGTCGTAGATCACCTTGGGAGCTCGCATGCCAGCAGCAGGCTCGAAATAATAGGTACCGATGCGCTGTCCACCATAGATCACTTGGCTGGTATTTACACCCAACTGTGCCAGGTTCATCGCACCGGCATGTCCGACAGGTGTATCTGGTAAACGGGTAATATAGGTCACATCCTCACCTTGGGTAGCCAGCGAGACGGCCACATTAGCCTCACTGCCGCCATATTTGCTGGTGAACATGTCGCCCTGTGTCAGTCTCAAGTGATGAGGTTTGGAGAATCTTAACAGGAGTTCTCCGAAAGTTACAATCTTTTTTTTCATATTTAGTCTCTGTAGTTTTATCCTTTATGGACGGCTCTCGCCTTCGATGTATTGCAGCATCAACAGATGGTCGCCGTCATAGACAGCATAGGTGAAGTGATTAATCCAATCTCCGAGAATCAGCATACGGGCTTTTTTCGTCAGTTGCAGGTCCACTTCGATGTGTCGATGGCCATAAATGAAGTAATCCACGTTGGAGTGATATTGGATGTATTGCTTCGTGAAGAGCACCAGATGCTCCTTGTTCTCGCCCATATAGGGAGGCTCTTCTCCATTAGGCCGCTTCATGCGGGAGTGCTTGGCCCAGTTCAGGCCGAACCACATACCCCAACGGGGATGAAGACCTGAGAATGCCCACTGGCAGACCTTATTATGGAAGATACTCTTAATGAACTTAAACTTCTTATCGGGGTCTCCCAGTCCGTCACCGTGTGCCAGGTAGAACATCTTACCATAGATCTCCGTTGTCTCTGGTTGTTTATGCAGGATCACGCCACACTCCTTCTCCAGATAGTCGTAAGCCCAGATATCGTGGTTGCCAGTGAAGTAATGCACCTCCACACCCATATCCGTCAACTCAGAAAGCTTGCCGAGAAAACGGGTGTAACCTTTTGGCACGACAAACTTATATTCGTACCAGAAGTCGAACATGTCACCTAACAAGTAGATAGCTGCAGCTTTTTCCTTGATGGAGTCCAGGAAACGTACCAACCGCCGTTCCTGCATGCGTCCATGCGGAATAGCCAGCGACCCAAGATGGGCATCGGAGAGGAAATAGATATTCTTCATTTACTTCTCATTTTTCACTTCTCAGTCGAAACCCAGTTCGACACGCGCTTCCTCACTCATCATACTCTGATCCCAGGCAGGTTCGAAGACGAGATTGACATTAGCACTTTTCACACCATCCAAACTCTCCACTTTCGTGCGTACATCTTCCAAGATATAGTCGGCAGCAGGACAATTCGGTGCGGTAAAGGTCATATCCAGATTGACTGTATAGTCCTCCTGCACATCAATCTTGTATATCATTCCCAGGTCGTAGATGTTGACGGGAATCTCAGGATCATAGACGGTTTTCAGCACATCCACGATCCGTTCTTCTATCTGAGTCTTTTCTTCTTGTGTCATAATCGCTGCAAAGATACGCATTTTCTACAAAATAATCCCCACTTTTGGCGGGGATTATTCTTTATGATATGATTTTTCTGCTTACAGCAGGTTCATCGTATCGGTAGCAATCATCAACTCCTCATCAGTAGGGATGACAACGACTTTGACACGTGAATCATCGGCTGAAATAACGGCCTCTTTTCCACGAACATTATTCTTCTCGGGATCAATCTTTATGCCGAAGATCTCCAGATCCTTACAGACTCCAGCGCGCATGCTAATCTGGTTCTCGCCTACGCCAGCGGTAAATACGATGACATCAACACCACCCATGGCGAAAGCGTAAGAGCCGATGTACTTCTTGATATAATAGTTGTACATCTCCATAGCGAGAATGGCACGCGGATTGCCAGCCTTCTCGGCGGCCTCGACCTCACGCATATCAGAAGAGACACCCGAGATGCCCAGTACACCACTCTTCTTGTTGAGCAGGTCGCTCATCTCATCGGCACTCAGACCGAGTTTCTTCTGGATGAAGGTTACGGCACCTCCATCGATATCACCTGCACGAGTACCCATCATCAGACCCTCCAGCGGCGTCAAACCCATAGAGGTGTCAACGCACTTGCCATTCTTAACGGCAGCGATAGAGCCGCCATTACCAATATGGCAGGTAATCACCTTGACATCTTCGGGTTTCACACCAAGGAACTCGCAGGCACGAGCCGATACGTAACGGTGAGAAGTTCCGTGGAATCCGTAACGACGGATACCATACTTCTCGTACAACTCGTAGGGGATTGCATACATGTATGCATACTGTGGCATCGTCTGATGGAAAGCGGTGTCGAACACGCCGACCTGAGGCAGACCAGGCATCAACTCCTTCACAGCGTTTACACCCTTCAAGTTGGCAGGGTTGTGCAACGGAGCCAAATCAGAGCACTCCTCAAAGGTCTTCAGCACCTCATCAGTGAGGATAACTGACTTATTGAACTTCTCGCCGCCATGCACCATACGGTGACCCACAGCATCAATCTCGTCGAGACTCTTGATCACACCGATCTCAGGGTCGGTGAGCAGAGAGAAGATGAACTTCACACCCTCTGTATGCTCGGGGATATCGTGCATGATCTGCTTTTTCTCACCATTGGCCAACTTCACCTTCACGAATGCACCATCCAAGCCTACACGCTCAGCACCGCCACTGGTCATCACACTCTTGTCGTCCATATTGTACAAGGCATACTTGATAGACGATGAGCCACAATTCAATACTAATATCTTCATTTTAATGTTTAATCTTTAATGTTTAATGTATTACTTTTTGGCGTCCATGGCCTGACATGAGGTGATGGCAATCATGTAGTAGATGTCGTCGATAGAGCAACCGCGAGAGAGGTCGTTGACAGGACGTGCGATACCCTGCAGAACCGGACCGATGGCGATGGCATCACCCAGACGCTGAACCATCTTATAACCGATGTTTCCAACCTCAAGGTTCGGGAATACGAGTACATTGGCCTTACCTGCGATATCAGAACCAGGAGCTTTCTTGGCACCAACACTTGGAACCAGCGCAGCATCAGCCTGCAACTCACCGTCGATCTTCAGATCAGGAGCCATTTCCTTGGCCAGACGTGTAGCCTCAATCACCTTATCGCAGACCTCGTGCTTTGCAGATCCCTTCGTAGAGAAGCTCAACATAGCCACACGGGGATCCTCAAAACCAGCCACAGCCTTTGCCATACGAGCCGTGCAGACAGCAATCTGAGCAAGCTGATTAGCATCGGGCATCGGGGTTACGGCCACGTCGGCCACAACAAGTACACCGTCCTCACCATACTGCTTCTGCTTAGAGATGAGCAGCAGTCCACCGCTGACGCAGGTGATGCCTGGCTCACACTTGATAATCTGCAGGGCTGGACGCAGGGTGTCACCTGTCGTAGAGAGAGCACCACTGATCTGACCGTCAGCACCCTCGGTCTTGATGATCATACATCCCAGGTACAGCGGGTTCTTAATCAGTTTGCGAGCCTCCTCAATGGTCATGCCCTTAGACTTGCGGATCTCTGCCAGCTTCTCTGCCAGTTCCTCGCTCTTTTCGTAGTTCTCAGGATCAATGAGAGTGGCCTTGCCGATGTTGGTCAGACCTTTTTCCTTTGCGAGAGCCTCAACCTTCGCAGGGTTACCAATCAGGATGATGTCTGCAATGTCATCAGCCAGAGCCTTATCGGCTGCACAAAGTGTACGCTCTTCTTCTGCCTCGGGGAGCACGATGCGCTGCTTGTTTGACTTAGCACGCGCTACAATTTGACTTAATAAATCCATAGTTTGCTTTTATTTAAATGAATAATGTTCTTAGATGGTCTGTTTGTAACATTGAGATTGCAAAAATACAAAAATAATCTGAAACCCGTGCAGGATTGGGGATTATTTTTCGAAAAATTAAATGAAATCCTTTACGTTCAATCTCCCAGTTCCTTTGTCAGGATAGCCTCAAGCTCCTCTGCCGAGAGACGGAGACGGAATTCTCCCCTCACTGCCACGGAAATGCCTCCTGTCTCTTCCGATACCACGACAGCCAGGGCATCACTCTCTTGCGACATCCCCATCGCAGCACGATGACGCAATCCCAACTCCTTCGGAATGTCCAGATCGTGACTGACAGGGAGGATACAACCGGCAGCTTTGATACGTTGCTTAGAGATGATCATGGCACCGTCGTGCAAGGGGGAGTTCTTAAAGAATATATTCTCTATCAAGCGTTGATTGATGGCGGCATCAATCGTATCACCCGTCCGCACAATATCATCCAAAGGCACCGTACGCTCTATCACTATCAAGGCACCAACCTTTCCTTTACTTAAGTTCATGCACGACATCACGATTGGCATGATGGTCTCCTTCACTTCCTTCTTGTCTTTTCCCTTTTCTTTCGAGAAGAACCGCATGAAACTTCTCATACGCCGATGAGCACCCAGATTATAGAGGAACATACGGATTTCTTCCTGGAAAAGCACAATCAACGCAATCACACCCACACTGACCAACTTGTCGAGAATAGAACCAAGCAGGCGCATCCGGATGATCTGCGACACAAAGAGCCAGATGACGACAAATACCATGATGCCGATGAACACATTCAAGGAACGCGACTCACGCATCAGGCGGTAGATGTAGAACAACATCAACGCCACCAGGAAGATATCGATAATATCTATTAATCCGAACTCGATGAACATAGGCTACTTATCTATTTGACCATTTAGGGATTCTACTATTCTCACGCACTCAATAGCTTCCTTCACATCATGCACACGAAGGATACTGGCTCCTTTCATCAGTGCAATGGTGTTGAGCACAGACGTGCCGTTCAGTGATTCATCAGGCGTCAAGCCCAGTAGTTTGAAGATCATCGACTTGCGGGAGATACCCACCAAGAGAGGCAACTCCATGACCTGGAGTCGTTCTAAATTGTTCATCACCTGATAATTCTGGGCGACAGTCTTACCAAACCCGAAACCAGGGTCGAGAATGATATCTTTGACACCGAAGTCACGTAACAGCTGAACCTCACGGGCGAATGCCAGTAACATATCACGGAGGGTCGGCTGAACTGACATTAATATATAAGGTACGCGCAAGCGAGCAATCATCCTATACATCTCTGCACTTCCCTCACTGACATCATTGATGATATCAGCTCCAAACTCCTCGACTGCCATTCGCGCCACATCGGGACGGAAGGTATCAACGGACACGACGGCATGAGGCTGTTCACGGCGGACCACACCTAAGGCCAGACGAAGACGCTGCATCTCCTCAACCTCAGAGACCGGTTCCGAGCCAGGACGCGTAGAGCAACCACCGACATCTATCATCGTAGCTCCTTCGGCCACAACCTGATGGACACGCCCAACTATCGCCTGCTCAGTCTGCATGCGGCTCCCTGCAAAAAAAGAGTCGGGCGTCACGTTCAGGATACCCATCACCTGTGGCTGTGACAGCTCCATTAACTGCCCATGTACATTGATCGTATAGTCCATATCGCAATTAAGAATTATGAATTAAGAATTTTCACTATCTTTGCAGCAAAATTCACGAAGTTTATGGAAATTAAGGAACTATATCAGCTTTATCAGCAGCACCCATGCATCACGACCGATAGCCGTGACTGTCCAAAAGGGAGTATCTTCCTGGCTCTGAAAGGAGAGTCGTTCGACGGCAATAAATTTGCAGTATCAGCCCTTGAGAAAGGTTGCGCCTATGCCATCATCGACGACCAATCTGTGATGCCTGCAAACGACGACCGGTTCATCTTTGTCGATGACTGTCTGCAGACCTTCAAGGATCTGGCCCGTGAACACCGTCGCCAGTTCGATATCCCCGTTATCGGCATCACGGGTACCAACGGCAAGACAACCACCAAGGAACTTGTGGCTGCTGTGCTCTCCCAGAAATACAATGTGCTCTATACGCAGGGTAATTTCAACAATGATGTTGGCGTGCCTAAGACGCTGTTCCGTTTGACGAAGGAACATGAGATCGCCGTCATCGAGATGGGCGCCAGTCACCCTGGGGACATCAAGACCTTAGCAGAGACGGCAGAACCCACCTGTGGGCTGATCACCAATGTGGGCAAAGCTCACCTTCAGGGCTTCGGCTCCTTCGAAGGTGTTATCAAGACCAAATGCGAACTCTACGATTTCCTGCGGACACGTGAGAACGGCCTCATCTTCATCAACGCCGACAACGACCATCTCGTTGATCAGATTGGTGACGAAGAAGAGATATGGCTCTCTCCCTACTCCACCGATCCGGAGAACCAATACACCTGTATCAGCGGTGAGATCATTGCCTGCGACCCGTTTCTGAAGTTCCGTTGGCGTGAGCCTCTGATGACCCTTGAGGAAGAAGGACGCTCCACGAAATGGCATAAAGTACAGACACAACTCATCGGTTCCTACAACATCGATAATCTGCTGGCAGCCATTGCCGTCGGTATCAATTTTGGAGTGGATCGCAAAAAGATCTGTGCGGCCTTAGAGGCTTATACACCCAGCAATAACCGCTCACAGATGACTGTGACGGAAAAGAACCACCTCGTTGTAGATGCCTATAACGCCAACCCCACCTCGATGCAGGCGGCGCTCGACAACTTCCGTCGGATGGAGGTACCCCATAAGATGGCTATCCTCGGACAGATGGGAGAACTGGGTACGGAGAGCGATGCAGAACATCGTCAGCTGGTAGCCGACCTTGAAGCCTCAGGCTTTGAAGAAGTGTGGCTTGTCGGAGATAACTTTGCTGATATCCCCTGTGCCTTTCGTAAGTTCCATGATGTAGAGGAAGTGAAAGCCGCCATCCGAGAGCAGCAACCAGAAGGTCGCTATATACTTATCAAGGGGAGTAACAGCAATAAACTGTTCCAACTGCCCGAACTGCTTTGAGAGTTGAGAGTTAAGAGAAAAATAATATGGATGAGCCTGTTGCTGTGTCTGCTGATAGCAGGATGCAGTGAACGGGAGGAGTTATCAGAGAGTAACGCCGTGTATTACTGGCGCACAGACTTCAGACTCGACTCGACAGAATGGGCTTTTCTTCAATGCAACCATATTAATAAGGTGTATTGTCGTTACTTTGATGTGGTCATCAACGAGGAAGGTGCAGAACCGAGACCTAACGCAACCATCTCCTTTTCCAGCACACTGCCTGACAGCATTGAGCTCATACCGACAATCTATATCACAGAAGACTGTATGCACCAGAAGCACCAAGGGCTGGCAGAGAAGATCGTGAAACGCATCCGACAGATGAATGAGACCAATGACATCAAGCCCGTTAGTGAGATACAGATTGACTGTGACTACACATCGAAGAGCAAGAAAGTTTACTACCAGTTCCTGGAAGAAGTGAAACAAGCCTGGGGACAGACGCTCTCGACAACCATCCGCCTGCACCAGCTCTCCATGGAGGCACCGCCTGTGGATTATGGTGTGCTGATGATCTACAACACCGGTGATCCTAAGAAGTGGGAAGAGCGTAATCCCATCCTTGACATCCGTGACGTTCAACCCTATCTGAAACGACTCGACAGCTATCCCCTGCCCTTAGCGGCAGCCTATCCGGTTTATCAGTGGGTAAGAACAATCAGAAACATCCGGATTGAGCATACCGTTGGAGCCGATGAGATTCTTCGCGTCAAAGAGGCTGTTGAGAAGAAACGCAGCAATCTCAAGCATGCCATCATCACCTACCACCTCGACAAAGATAATATAAATAGATATAAACCTGAGACCTATGAGAAAATTTATCATCATTAGCCTATTGTCTGCCATGACATTGCCGACATTGGCTTGTATCTGGGGAGAACTCACCAACCCCTATCTGTTCAGTATGTACAGAAGAACTGAGTTCAAAGAACGTGTGGAGAAAATCTGTAACGACAACTGGCAAGCCTATCTGGGCACATCAGAAGAATACTTCTGGTTTAATGCCGATGATGTCATCAAGGCTGCCCAGCACAAGAGCGACGGTCTGATGGTCAGCTATGTGAAGAACCTGCAGAAGTATCTCAAGTGTGTCGATGTGGAACAATCAAAACAATATGAGTGGAACTATCCCTCTAAGGAGGAGATTGCCGCACAACAGCGTGACCTGCAGGCTATCCGTACCTATGCGCTCGGTAATACCAAAACAAAGCTGCGCTCACAGCATGCACTGCTCTATATGCGTTGTAACATGATGCTGGGACGACACCAGGAGAATATCAACTACTGGGAGCAGACTGCCAGCCAGTTGATTGAGACCGTCTATAAGGACATGATGCAAAACATCTATGCCGGTGCCCTCTATAAGACAGGACAGGAAGAGAAAGCCGGTGAGCTGTTTGCGGAAATGGGGGATTATCAGAGTCTGATGACCCAGTTCTACCGCAAGCGTTCTTTCCAGGCCATCCGTCAGCATTATCTAAAGAATCCTAACTCAAAGGTGCTGCCTTTCCTGTTACAGGACTTTGTGAACAACTGTCAGGAAGTGATAGATGCCAATGGTGGGGAATGGTTCAACGGCAAACTCTTCGTCCGTAGGATCACCGAACAGGAAGCCACCCAGATGAGACAGTTCTGCGAGACCGTCGTCCGTGAAGGTAAGACTGAGACGCCCATCATGTGGAAATCAGCCAAGGCCTGGTTGGAATACCTATATGGCCATCAGAAACAAGCCACATCAGACATCCTGGAAGCCAGCAAGCTCGATGGAACTGACCGTATGAAAGACTGTGCCCGTGTGCTGATGCTCTTTATCACAGCCAACCAGGCATCGGACAGCGAAGCCTTTGACAATTACCTCGCCGATGAGCTTGCCTGGATCAAAGAGATGGAAAAGAAAGAGGAAGATGGCTATTTCTACCGTGCAAAGACGAGATTGTCGCATCAGGCACTGATGAAGCATTATCAGAACAACACTGATAAGTTGATTGCTTTGATGGATGTCACCAACAACTATCATTATACAGAATACATCGACACCATGCGTGTCAGTCAGTTGGAGAAATATTTTGCATATACGAACACCCCTGCCAAGACGAACCTCGACAAATTCCTGAAAGCGAATCTGAAAATAGACGAGAAGGCCATGACAGACCTGATCGGCACAAAGTATCTGCGCCTCTGTCAGTGGGATAAAGCCATCAAGTGGTTGGCGTACGTTCCAGCATCCTTCTATAATGAGGCAGGCTACCGTATGTACGTCCTGTTACGGAAGGTATCAGTAGAGCCATGGATCACCAGACAGTGGATCAAGGACGCTGATGTGGATCGTGCCGAAACCTACAACTGGACCGTAAGTGAGAATCCGAAACTGCTATTCGCCAAAGAGATGCAGATGATGGAGGGCACAATGAACGTTCTCTCAGGCAAAGCACTCTGCCAGCGCTGCTATAATCTGGCCACCTACTATGCACAAGCCAACTTTACCGGTGACTGTTGGTGGCTGATGCGTGATGGTAAGAGTGTATGTGATACGCTCCGCGTGAATGAGGTCGATCTGCGGGCAAAGACCAAGGAACTGTTACAGAAGGCCAGCCAGACCACAGATATTGCCTTGAAGGAGAAAGCTCTCTTTGCCCTCAGCTATGCTGAGCTCTATAAGGAGGAGCAGAGGTGGTTCACGAGAGAATGGAACAACGAAACTTACGAATACGATCGTAAGACAGTTTCCAATACACAACAGTACAGTGCCTTTGCGGCTTTAGCCAACTTCGAAAAGCAAAACGCGACACATACCAGTCAGTACGTATCGCGTTGTGATGAATATATCCAGTTCAGGAAGGTGTTCCATTAAAGATGCTGCTTCCGTAACTTGGCCGCCTTATCGGCAAGCTTAAAGACTATATTCCTCGGCTTCCAGTCGGGGAATATATTATTTAGCTGATATTGTTTAGCCTCTTGTTTAGTCAGGATCGTTTCAACGGCATTCTCCTCACCATTGAGTGTGAACGTCACGACATTCGACTTCGGTGTGATATTCTCACCATTAGCATCCTTGGTATTATACTCCTTGAAATAACTTTTGATAGTCCTCATACCCTTTGGCTCGAAACGGGGTTCCTTCAGTTTTTCCGGTGTCATCAGACGCGTGTTTATCCAAACGCAACGAGGTGTTTCCCGCCAGCCACGGGCATACTGGAAGTCAGAATCGCGGTTATAGATATCACAGTTCATGAACACATAGCCCCACTTCGTCTGGGAGGTGCGGGGAGCTGCAATCACATTTCGACCAGAGCCATCGGCTGAACGGCGTTCCGTCACAATACTGCAAAGATCGAAGTACGCATCACCATCTCCGCAGATAAAATCAACCGTACCATGTATCTCCGAGCAATAGAGATACGACTGTCCCAATGCATTGTCAGTATAATAGGTGTCCTGGTAGGACATTAGTCTCACATGGTTACAGATGGTTCGCGTACCCTGATCCTGGAAAGCGACACCTCGACCTGCAAACCCAGCCTGATAGTAATTGAGATCATTCTGTAGGGTCAGATCCTGCATATACAACCCAGAACCAGTATTGAGAATTGTGGCGGTTTTATCAATACCTTCCATTTCAATGGGTGGTGCATTACGGATGATGGTAAAGTACATACTCTGGCCAACGAGTGAGATGTTATGTCCCTTAATAGTGGTCAGTGCTGTGGTCTTCAGATCGTATAATCCATCAGGTATCAGGATATAGATACGCTCTGAAAGCGAGTCTGCATTTTGTTTGTTAGCTTGGTCAATAGCTTCCAGCAAACTTGCGACGTCACCTTTCTTCACTACAATCACTTGTTCCTCCGCATTCACAGAATAACTCAACAGGAACATGAAAACAATACATAAAGCCTTGATTTTTATCATATATCTAAATTTTTATCCTATTTCTTGCACGTATTTCAAAAAATTACAGTACCTTTGCACCCGCAAAATCGGGATGTAGCGCAGTTGGTAGCGCACTACGTTCGGGACGTAGGGGTCGGGCGTTCGAGTCGCCTCATCCCGACTTTTGAAAACCTTACAGCGTGAATGAGTGGTTGCTTCGGCGCCACTTTTTCCTTTTTATAGCCTCTTGATTTCCTCTTTTTTTGATTCATCTGCAAAGATAATGAAATCATTCCATATAACCATCTTTTCCTTCAAAAGAATTATTTGATATGCATCAATAAAAACACTGTGCACGTGCACAATTTTCCGAAAACGTTTGCGTAATCCAAAAAATCGTCTTACCTTTGCACCGTCAAAAGAAAAAAAAGACAGGATAACATTATTAAAGTAGGAGCGAAAATAGACAATGCTCCGAGTAAAGAAAAGAAAGGGTAAAAAGATGAAAAAGATGATTTTGACATTAGTTGCAATGCTGAGTATGACAACCGCATTTGCAGAAGGTGAGATGGCAATGGGTACAAGCAATATGGAGGCTTACGAGCTGAATGTGAACATGGATAAGCTCTCCGAGGCCCTTAATCTGGCCGATGATCAGAAAGAGGCTGTTGCTGACATTCACCACACATTCGCTTCTGAGCTGATGTTCGCTGCCCAGTATGGTGCTAACGACCGTAAGAAACTGGTTGCACGTGCACTGGATAACGACGTGAAGTGGATGCGCTATGTTCTGAACGACAAGCAGTTCCGTACCTATCTCACATTGCTGAATTCTACGATTAACAATCGTGGTCTGAACAAGTAAGAAAAATCAATTCATTAAATGAACGAGGGTGTGTCGATTGACACGCCCTCGTTCATTTTCTGTCATCTCGGGCTGGCAGGGATTTGAAATGACATCGTCTTAACAATTATTAATAATTAAATTAGTCCAAATTCAGATATTTCGTCTTATATTTGCAGCATCTATTAATTGAAAAATTAGAGTTTGTGATTATAAACGGATTATGTGCTGACTATGGCAGCCGTTTCTGCCCATGTATATTGGCAGTGACGGGTGGTTGTGCAGTTTGCAGTCAGGTCAATGGCAAGGCCTTTTGCGACTGTAAGGCCAGTGGTGGTATCTGCATCAAGCAGGAACTGCTCAGAAATGGTGGGAAGGCGAAACCCAGTCGGTTGACGTATGAATGCGAGGTGATGTCGGTAATTCATTACGACGGCTTGGTGTTTTTTAGGGTTAAGGTACCTTTATCATTAGAGAGGGAGGTAAAACGTCCGGGCGGCTTTGTGTTTGTACGCCGTAAAGATACGGTTTCCTGGTACGATGTCCCCATCTCCGTACAATTTGAGGAGATGATGGTGGGCAGTATAGGAATGACGCTACTTTTTCGTGGTGTTAAGACGAACCAGTTCAAGGACTTGGCCGAGGGTGACACGCTGCTGCTACGCGGCCCGTTCAACAACGGCCTGTTAGGATTGCAGCATCTGGAAGCGCAACAATCGAGTCGCTGCCTGATACTGACCAAGGGCATTGGTTTATTGCCATCGGTATCAGCAGTGATGTATCTACAATCAAGACATAACGAAACAGAATTGTATGTTGACGAAGGAAACTTCTCACCTTCCATCCTGAAGTTCCAGCTCGATCTGTTTGAACTTCCATACAGACCTTTGACTCTGCTTGATGACGATAGTGAGCTCAGCACATCTGCCAAGCACCTCATCAGGCGATTCGTGACTGATGGCGGCAGTCTGATTCATGTCGGCGCTTCGGAATATGTGATACACCAGGTGGCCGCCTATCTGCAATATATCGGCAGCAGTCATGTAAAGCTCTCGGCTTGCAACAATGCCAAAATGTGTTGCGGCGAAGGTGTGTGCGGCGCATGCACGGAAATAACTGCCGACAGACGGGTCATTCATCATTGTAAAGAACAAGTAAAAATAAAATAAACGTTATATGAGAGTTATTATCATAGGAGGCGGATGGGCTGGTACAGCCGCTGCGATAGCAGCAAGAAAAGCTGGCGCCGAGGTTTGTCTGATAGAGAAAACAGATATGTTGCTGGGATGTGGCAATGCAGGTGGAATCATGCGTAACAACGGTCGGTTCACGGCTGCCGAAGAGATGATTGCACTGGGAGGCGGCGAACTGTTCCAGTTGATTGACCGCATTGCGCTGCACCGCAACGTGGAGTTCCCTGGTCATCATCACACCACACTCTATCCGGTCAACACCATCGAGGCACATGTTCGTAGGCTGGTTTTGGAAATGGGCATTGATGTACGCTGCTCTACACACATCTGCGATGTAGCGTGTGATAACAATCGGTTGGAAGGTGTCTATTCCGACTCTGGCGACCTTTTCGAAGGTGATGTCTTCATTGAGACTACAGGCAGTGCCGGTCCAATGGGTAACTGCTTGAAATACGGCAATGGCTGCTGCATGTGCGTGCTGCGCTGCCCAGCCTTTGGTCCGCGCATCAGCATCACTGAGCGTTGTGGAGGTCAGGATTATCAGGGCGAACACCACTTCCTAAGGAGGAGATCAATTACGACAAACTGAAGATTAAGGCCTGTAAGCAATATGCCATCAAGGATTTCTCTGAGAATATGATCCTACTCGATACTGGCGACGCCAAGCTCATGACCAGCTACTATCCCGTCGAGAAGTTGAGGCGGCTGCCCGGCATGGAAAATGCCCGTTACGTGGATCCATGTGCTGGCAGCAAGGGCAACTCCATACGTTACCTCTCAGTAGCCTACCGCTCAAATGCCATGACTGTGGATGGTATCAGCAACCTGCTTTGCGCCGGCGAGAAAAGTGGTCTGTTTATAGGTCACACAGAGGCCATTACCACGGGAACCTTGGCTGGTCACAATGCTGCACGACTGACTGCCGCCAAGCCCTTGCTGACACTGCCGCAGACTCTTGCCGTAGGCGACCTCATTGCAGCGGCTAACAGTGCTATCAAGGAAAGGCACGACACCATGGAGCGCTTTACCTTCTCAGGAGGAAACTACTTCAACCGCATGAAGGAAAAGCAGCTATACACCACCGACATTGAAGCCATCAGGCAGCGGGTGGAACAGGCTGGACTACTGGGAGTGTATAATGAACATGTGTAGCTATTAAAATGCGTTCCTATAAGGTTGACATAGAAGTCTTTGAGCGAATGCCTGTTGCAAGGGCTGTACTAGCCCAAAGCATCCCAGCCATTGTGGCTCAACTGATAGTTCTTCTCTACAACTGGGCAGACACTTTTTTCCTGGCACGACTGAACAAGCCGGAACTGGTGGCGGCGGCTACCATTGTACTGCCCCTCTATCTGATGCTGACCGCCATCGGCAACCTGCCTGGAGTTGGCGGCGGAAGCCAGTTTGCAAATCATCTGGGCAAGCACGATTATACAGGGGCGCAACGCGTGGCATCGATCACCTTCTGGATGGGTATGATACTGGCATTGGTATGCTGTTTGTCCTTTCCGTTGTATAGCGACATGCTACTGAGCCTCATCGGTGCCAACGAACGAACCCTTGCCCCCGCCCAGGAGTATGCGTTCTGGGTGATTACCATCGGCGGCATACCGGTCATCATGAATCTCGTGCTTGCCAATCTGGTCAGAGCAGAGGGCATGGCACTCCAGGCTTCCATCGGCATCTCGGCAGGAGGTATATTGAATTGCCTGCTCGATCCTCTGCTCATGCTGCCGAGCATGGGTAATATGGGTATTGTTGGTGCAGGTATCGCCACGGCAGTATCAAACATGGTTTCGGTATTGTGGCTGATTGTCGTCATCTGGCGTCGCCGAAAGACTGGTGTGCTGACCTTTGCACCACAGCTTCTGCGCTACACTAGGCACTATATACAATATATGCTGACGGTGGTTGCCGTAGCAGCCCTGACACACTTTGTTGCCCAATATAACACTGAGGCAACAGCAGCCCTTGGCATTGTGAAACGGCTTGACTATCTGCCGCTCTACTTTACCATCGGACTTTCTCAAGGCATCCTACCACTGCTTGCCTACAACCACTCGTCGGGCAACGTTGCCCGGCGCAATCACGTGTTCAAGTGCGGCTGTATCATTTCGTTCGGATTTGCCATGCTGTGCTTCACTGTCTTTGAAATTTGGGCATACCAATTGGCCATGCTGTTCACACAGGAGTCGCTCACGGTATCATACATCGTACCTTTTCTCCGGATACAGGTAGTAGCCATGCCATTCATGGCGGTGTGCTATCCCTCCATCACGCTCTTTCAAGCTATGGAGCGTTCACGAGAGGCCCTTATCTGCAGTATCCTGCGAAAAGGTGTTGTCGATATTCCCCTGCTCATTGTCATGAATGCGCTATGGCCTTTGTTCGGCTGCATGTGGGTGCAGCCGATAGTTGATTTCACTTCAATGTTGGTTGCCTTTTACTTTGCCTCTAAGATTCGGGCTTCGCTTGTGTCATAAAGGGCGCTCCTTCCCCCTCTATTTTATACCTTAGACTCTATACCCGAAGGATTGCGCTTCAGTTCTTCAATCATATCACTGATCTTATGGAGTTCACGAGTGATACGGATGTTCTGCGGACAATGAGGCTCGCACTGATGACAGCCGATACAATGGTCTGGCTGACGCTCACGCGGTACGACCCGATCCAGGGATATGAGATACTGGCGACGATGCTGGCGATACTCCTGATCACCTGCCCCCATCGGCAATGATCCTTCATTCTTGCACTTATTATAATGGATGAAGATGGCTGGTATATCGATGCCATAAGGACAAGGCATACAATACTTACAGTCGTTACAGGGAATGTTCTCCAGACCGACGATCTTCTGGGCTACTTCCGTATCGAGATAACGCATCTCCTCATCAGACAACGGAACCAATGGACAATAGGACAGCAGATTGTCTTTCAGATGTTCCATATAGGTCATACCCGACAGGACGGTCAGCACTCCTTCTGGCGTACCTGCATAACGGAAAGCCCATGAAGCGACACTGCGTTCAGGGGCATGACTCTTCAGTTCAGTAGCCAGATACTGCGGCAGATTTGCCAAACGACCACCTAACAGGGGTTCCATGATGACAGCAGGGATACCACGTTTCTGTAACTCTGCATAGAGGTAACTCGCATCGACATTACGGTCATTGATCTCGTTGGCATAGTCCCAGTCGAGGTAGTTCAACTCTATCTGCACAAAGTCCCAGTGATACTTGTCATGCATAGCCAGCACCTCATCAAACACCTCCTGTTTACCGTGGAACGAGAAGCCGAGGTTACGGATACGACCCGCCTCACGCTCTTTCAGCAGGTAGTCCATAATGCCGTTGTCAACATAGCGACTATTAAACTCATCCATACTGCCACCCACGGCGTGGAGCAGATAGTAGTCGAGATAGTCAACCTGCAGCTCCTTCATCGAGTTGTGGTACATTTCCTTTGCCTTATCTGCAGCCCAGTAGTCGCGATTGAAGTTCGAGAGTTTCGTTGCCACGAAGTACTCACTACGTTGATGACGACTGAGGGCGATACCAGTACAATGCTCCGACTTGCCCTGACAATAGACAGGAGAGGTGTCGAAGTAGTTCATGCCGTGTTCGATGGCATAGTCAATCTGCTTGTTGATCATATCCTGATCAAACTCATCGCTGTTATCAACTTTCGTCGGCAGGCGCATCATGCCATAGCCTAAGATAGAAACCTTCTCCTTGGTCTTGGGATTCTCCCGATAGGTCATTTTGCCAACTGACGGTTCCACCTGATTCTTATATTCCTCAGCAGCCTGACTCTCTGCCTTATTACCTTTCTTGCAACCGGTAAGCGCTGCAGCAGTGGCAACACTACCTGCTCCAAACAGCTTCAAAAACGAGCGGCGCGAAATATTCTTCTTTTCCATGATGTATCCTCCTTATTATATATGTTTATGCACTTCATGTCCCTCAACGTAGATAGCCGAGAACGGACGCGACGGACACACATACTCACAGGCGCCACAACCGATACAGGCAGCCTCGTTGATGGCAGGAACCATCGGAGACTCCTCGTTATTCGGATCGAGCGGCACCATCTCAATAGCACCAGAAGGACAATGGCGGGCACAGTTACCACACTCCACCTCATCGGTCAGTACCACACAATTCTTCTTAATCCATACGGCATGACCGATCTGAACGGATGATTTCTCTGCCTTGTCAACCTTTATAATCGCCCCTGCAGGACAGACCTCAGAACACCTCGTACACTCAGGGCGACAATAGCCATGCTCATATGACATCAAAGGCAACATCAAGTGCATCAGATCTGAAGACGGACGAAGCACTTGATTGGGACATTCCGATACACAGAGCAGACAACCCGTACAATGCTGAGCATAATGAACGACCGAAAGAGAACCTGGAGGCGTCAATGGTGACTGGCGTTTAGGAGCCACTTTATCTTCTATATCCGCCAAGCCACCATCCATGAGTTTCTCCTTCTTTTGAGCCATCGCAGCTGTTGTCACCAGAGCAGAGGCCAGAAGGAATGAGCGCTTAGAGGTATCGACTGGACTAGAACTACTAGGACCACTAGTTCGACTAGTCTGACAAGAATACTTCAGAGCCCCAAACTTACAACTGTCGATACAGTTACCACAAACCACGCAACGGCTGTAATCCACCGTGTGAGTCTTGAAGTCGATACAAGCAGCCTTGCAGTTCTTCGAACAGAGGGAGCAGTTCTTGCACTTATCGGCATCGAAACGGATCTTCAACCATGAGAAACGGGCAAAGAAAGAGAGGATGGTTCCCACAGGGCAGATCGTATTACAATAAGTACGTCCACCACGCCATGCTAATACAAAGAGTACCACCACTGTCACGGCAGCTATGATAAATACAGGCAATGAGCGCATCCAGGTATCCACACTATAGAAAGCATAGCTCTCATAATGTTCTGCCACCATCGCCAACAGGTTATTGCCGAATTTCCAGATAGGCTGGAAGATCATTGTGGCTATACGACCATAGGCGCTATATGGTGCCAGCAACTGGAACAATGAACCCACACCAGACACACCGGCAATGACAAACACCATCAGCATCGGATAGCGCAGCCATTTCAATTCTGCGGAGTAACTGTACTTGTTCTTCTTCCGATGGAATCGGGCCAAGACATCCTGAAAGATGCCTAACGGGCAGATAACGGAGCAGTAGATACGTCCGAAGACGAGTGTCAGTAGGACAAGTGCCACAACGACAATGACATTGAGTGCCATCACGGCAGGCAGGAACTGGATCTTAGCGAGCCATCCCAGCCAACAATGCAGCGTCCCCGTGAAATCGAGGAAGAGCAGGGTTATCAGTACGAAAACCACAGCTGCGAGGATTGTTCTGATTTTACGTAACATGGTTATCTCATATTTGTTTAGTTTCACTTCTTTACCCGTTGAGTTTCACAATCAGGATGCTCAGTTCATAGAGCAGCCATATCGGCAGAGCAACAACGAACAGCGTGAAGGCATCTGTCGTCGGCGTAATGATCGCAGCAGCCACAAGTATCGTCACGATAGCATGTTTGCGCCATTTCTGCATCATTGAGGCATTGATCAAGCCCATCTTACCCAAGAGCCAACTAACCACTGGTAGTTCAAAGATGATACCCATCATAAGACACATCATCAACAGCGTATCGATATACGACTGCAATGTCAGCATATTCGCAACGTCGGGACTCACCTGATAGGTTCCAAGAAACTTCACCGTCAAAGGGAAAATGAGCAGGTAATTGAGAACCGTTCCCAACATGAACATCACATAGCCAGTGCCCACAAGCAATGTGGCGTATCTTTTCTCATTGTCATAGAGCGCTGGTGACACAAATCGGAAGAGTACATATAATATATAAGGTGAAGCCACTAATACACCCGCATAGAAGGCGGTCTTCATATGAATCATAAACTGCTCCGTCAAACCCGTGTTCATCAGATGGATACTGAACGGTTCCACGCCCATCAGCCTATAAGTGATGAAATCGCTGGTACGGGGTGCTAACACCACAGCAAACAACTCATCTTTCAGACAGAAGGCAAATGCAGCAATCAGAACTGTCACTACGAGAATCCGAATAAGAACAGAGCGCAGTTCGTCAAGATGATCCCAGAAGGTCATTGGTGGGACTTCACTCATCCTTTTTCTCTTCCTTCGTGACGTCTGTCACCTCATTCATGCCCTCCTTGAAATTCTTCACGCCTTTACCCAGTCCTTTCATCAGTTCTGGGATCTTCTTGCCGCCAAAGAGAAGTAGAACAACAAATGCGATGATCAGAATCTCAGTGGGGCCTAAGTTCATAAAAAGTAATTGCGATCCAAACATAATCTTAAGCATTTAGTATACGTGGGCAAAGTTAATCAAAAAAGCCGAAAGCACCAAACTTTACGGCGACTTTTTGAAAACAAATTGTTCCCACACTGGGAATGAAATGTTCCCACACTGGGAACAAAACATTCCCACGTTGGGAATAAAAAACCACCTTTAGAACTCCACATAGGGGAGCAGGCGGGTGATGACCTCAGGAGGGAAATCGCGTGAGAGCCGGAGATCATTGAGAGAGTGCAAAGGTCCGTGCAGACGGCGATAATCGGTAATATCCTTCGCCTGATAAAAGTTAATGTAAGGGTGACGTTTCAGTTCATTCAAGGTCAGTTTATTGACATTCAACTTCTGCGGAGTGGCTCCCTCAACAACGAGAAAGCGTTTGGACTCTGCAGGAAAATTCTCGATTTCATCGAGTTGATCAACGTTTACATATCCTCCCAGACGTTGTCCATACTGTACGATCTTTCTGGCAAAATATGGACCGATGCCAGGTACTGTCATCAGTTCTGTGGTGTCAGCCGTATTCAGGACCACATGCGCCGTCTCTGCAATCTTCTGAGGATAATGATGCACAAACGTGGTGTCATGCTTAGCAGTGGCTGATGCGCTTTCCTTTACCAACGTCGCAGCAGGCAGGTAATCCGATGAGATACGGATATAAGGTTCCAATTCACGATACTCCTTCACTGTCAAGCCATAGAGGCGGGCAAAGTCAGTCTTCTCACGATAGATACCACCAGCTGCACGGTATTTATAAATATTCCTAATCTGCCAAGTCTGAAGCCCCAACCGTCGTAATTGGGCACTGTCTGCAGTATTGGGGTCAAAAAAGAAACGTTCGACCTGCCGAGTGGGAAGAGAAGAGTTGCTGACATTTCTAACATGGCTAGAATCTCTAGAAGTTCCAGAAATACTAGAAGTACTGGGACTACCAGTGAATAAGATTATTCCTAATGCTATCACAATCACAGTCAGTAAGGCGAGTATCACCTTACGATCGGATTTCTGAAGATAAAAAAATTCCCGCATCATAGAATGCCGAACTGATGGAGGAAAATCAAGAGGATGCAGATGGGCACAATAAAACGAATGGTAAAGCGCCATACATAGAAAAAGGAGTGGCCGATCGTTCCGCCATTTGTAAACTCATCCCTTAACAGTTTCTCACTCACAAACCATCCCAGCATAATACTCGTCAGGAATGCGCCTGTCGGCAGCATCAGTTGGGCTGTCAGGAAATCACAGAAATCCATCAGTGACATTCCGAAGAGTTGTAATCCGCTATAGGCACCAACAGAGAACGAGCAGAATATAGCCAACAATGCACAGACGGATGTCAATATCCAAGCAGCATGCTGGCGCGAGATCTTCAATTCCTCATGGAAGAAGGCCGTACCGATCTCATGCATAGAGACTGTGGAGGTCAGAGCCGCGAACACCAACAGTGCATAAAACATGATAGAGATGACATAACCCACCACAGGCATTCCACTAAATGCCTGCTGGAACACATTAGGTAATGTGATAAATATCAACGACGGACCACTATCTGGTTGTACGCCCACAGAGAAGGCTGCAGGAAAGATCATCAGACCAGCCAGGACGGCAATACCTGAGTCGAGTAATGCAATCTGAGTGGCAGAACACAACAGATAAGTATCGCGTTTGAAATAGGAGCCATAAGTACACAGGCAGGCTGTTCCCAGACTCAGGGAGAAGAACGCCTGTCCTAAAGCCTCCAGAAATACATTCGTACTCACCTTCGAGAAGTCGGGCTTCAGCAAAAAAGAGATTCCCTTCTCTGCACCAGGCAACAGACAAGAGGCCACCACAATGATGATCAACAACAGCAGGAGCAGTGGCATTAACAGTTTGGCAACCCGTTCAATCCCTTTATTCACACCACGTGCCACCACGAAATGCGTGATCAATACGAAGACCACAGCCCACAGACAAGGCCAGAACGGATCACTGGAGAAAGTCTTGAAGTAGTTGACGACATAGGCTGCATCGCCATTCAACTGACCAACAATCGATGCATACAGATACTGCAGGCACCAGCCAGCCACTACTGCATAGAAACCCAGGATGATCGTAGATGTCAGAATACCCAGATAACCGAGGCTGCATTTGACTGGGCATATCGGCCAATTAGAAACTCGCTGACCATTCCAGGAATACCCAGCAGCAACACGCATCCGAAATAAACCAGGATAAAGGCCGCTCCTCCATTCTGCCCTGTCATAAAGGGGAAACGCCACACATTACCCAAACCTACAGCAGAACCTGCCGTAGCAAGGACTATGGCTATTTTACTACCGAATACGCCTCTTCCCTCCATTTAAAGCAGCCCAAACTGACGAAGGAAAATAAACAAGATACAAATGGGACACACATATTTCACCAGGAAGAGATAAATATGGAACAAACCACCATTATCAAGTGTTCCCCTATTGGTGAATTCATCGCGCACAATCTTATGGGGCACAAACCAACCAATCAGGATGCAGGTTAGGAAGCCCACGATAGGCAAGAACAACTGTCCTGTGACAAAGTCGAAGAGACTGAATAGTGACATACCAAAGAAGTGGTAACGCTCCACAGCACCCAGAGAAAGGGAACAGAAGATGGCTAAAAACATGCAACTAATAGCGACAATCAAGGCTGCACTCTTACGGGTGGTTCCCATCTCCTCTTCCAGAAATGCCGTACTCACCTCATGCAATGACATCAAAGACGTCAAGGCTGCCATTGACAGAAGGATATAGAACAGCATGGCTATGATGTAACCCAAACCAGGAATAGCACTAAAGGCCTGTTGGAATACATTGGGCAAAGTAATAAAGAGCAACGAGGGACCACTGTCAGGATTCGTACCTACAGAAAAAGCAGCAGGGAAGATAACCAAACCTGCAAGTAATGCCACTGGTATGTTTAGAGAAATAACTGGCATATGTACAGATACAGCCCATGGCGATGCTGAGGGAATAGAACGACTGTCCGAGAGCAGCAAGGAACACGTCGCCATTCACCTTTGAGATATCAGGACTCAGTAGGAATTCTATACCTTTATCTGCATTAGGCAACATGCAAGAGGCCACCACGATGATCAGCAATAAGATAAAGAGGATAGGCATCATGAATTTTGAAGCCCGCTCAATACCATCACGCACGCCGTTCTCAATAATCAGATAAGTAGCCAGGAGGATAAGGAATGTCCAGAACACAGGCTTGACCGGATCCTGAGAGAAAGTCTCGAAATAAGAACTGATATATGCCGGATCGCCTTGTAGTTTTCCAAGAAGCGAGGCCCATACGTATTCAAGACACCATCCTGAGACCACAGCATAGTAACTGGATATCAGGAAACCAGTCAACACACCCATATAACCGATCAGCGTCCAAGCAGAACCACCGGAGATCTTACTGAATGCCCGTGCCGTATTGGATTGTCCATGACGACCGATAATGAATTCGCTGACCATACAGGGGATGCCAAGCAACAACACACAGAAGACGTAGATGATAATGAACACAGCTCCACCGTTCTGACCCGTCATATAGGGGAAACGCCAGATATTACCCAGTCCTACAGCAGAACCTGCTGTCGCTAGAATCACACCAAGTTTACTGCCGAAACTTGCTCTTTCCAGTTTTGACATATGCACTTTTCTCATAATTCGTTGCAAAAGTATAAATTATTTCTTAATTTTGCAGCAAAATTTTAAGTAAATATGCATTTTTTGTTTCATTTATTGAGAAAATACCCGTTTTCAGTCTTCTGTATCGCACTGATATGGATTCTTTCCTTTGTTCCTTTTTTTCCAGAGACACCACTCGACAATGTGGAATTCATTGACAAATGGGTACATATCATCATGTATGGAGGCACCTTCACCGTGCTATGGATAGAATACATCCGGAAACATCAGTCGCCTGACTACGAAAAGCTCTTCTTCTGGGCATGGCTGATGCCTGTCGCCATGAGCGGCATCATCGAACTGCTACAAGAATACTGTACAGGGGGAACAAGAAGTGGGGAATGGCTTGATCTGGCAGCCAACAGCACAGGCATCACCCTTGCAGCCGTTATCGGTCTACTGATTTATGCTCTGGCCAGGAGGTAAATGGACATTTTGTCAGATAAGCATTGTAATAACGGCGATCACCAGTGACCTCCTCTCCAATGAAATCGGGCTTTTCGTAGGGCTCTTCTTCTGACTGGAGCTCCACCTCAGCCATCACCAGACCTTCGTTCTCACCATGGAACTCATCAACCTCGAAGGTATGTGAACCACTCTTCACCAGATAGCGCACCTTGTCGATACTACCTGGTTCGCAGAGTTTCATCAACTCCTGAGCCTCTTCGAGCGTAATCTCTTTCTCAAACTCATAACGGCTCATACCCTTTTCATCAGAAGGTCTGACAGTGCGTCCGTGACTACTGCAGATGTAACCTTGTTGGATGTGGCTGCTACTGAAAGCCTGCCTTTTATAATCTGCATGACGGACCAGAAACTTACGTTCTATCTCCAGTCCACTCATGCCTTAGGCAACAATCCAGATAGAATAGATAACAAACAGGACTGCCAGTACAATCAGTACGCCGAAGATCCACTCCAGAACCTTCTTGCCACCTTCTTCCTGCTTCTTCTCATAAGCCACTTTCTTAGCGGTTGACTTTGTCGCTTTTGCAATTTGTGCCATAATCGTAATTTATTATTAGTTATTGTTCTTCGTCATTTACAGGGAACTCCATCAGATAAGCCTTGATAAACTCGTCGATCTTACCATCCATCACACCATCGACATCTGTCGTCTGATAGTTCGTACGATGGTCTTTTACACGACGATCATCAAAGACATAGGAACGGATCTGACTGCCCCACTCGATCTTCTTCTTACCAGCCTCAATCTTTGCCTGAGCCTCCAGACGCTTTTTCATGGCGCGATCGTAGAGCTGAGATTTCAGCAAGGTCATAGCACGCTCCTTATTCTTGGGCTGGTCACGGGTCTCCGTATTCTCAATGAGGATTTCCTCTTCCTCACCTGTATCCGGATCTGTGTACCAATAGCGCAGACGTACACCCGACTCCACCTTGTTCACATTCTGTCCACCAGCACCTGAGGAACGGAACGTATCCCAAGAGAGTTTGGCAGGATCGACATAGACCTCAATCGTATCATCTACCAGAGGCGACACAAAGACTGACGCAAAGGAGGTCATACGCTTACCCTGAGCATTGAAAGGCGATACACGTACCAGACGATGGACGCCATTCTCCGATTTCAGATAGCCATAGGCATAATCGCCCCCCTCTATCTGCATTGTCACACTCTTGATACCTGCCTCATCGCCATCGAGCAGGTTGGAGATGGTCACCTTATAGCCATGAGCCTCTGCCCAACGCATATACATACGCATCAGCATCGAAGCCCAGTCCTGTGCCTCAGTACCACCAGCTCCACTATTGATCTTCAGGACGGCTTCCATCGGGTCTTCCTTCTGACGAAGCATATTCTTCAGCTCCAGATCCTCAATGGCCTTGATGGCTTTGGCATAATCGGCTTCCACCTCTTCCTCTGTTACCATCTCGTCCTTATAGAAATCGAAGGCCAGCTGCAACTCGTCAGCCATCGTCCGTACTTCCTTATAGCCATCAAGCCATTTCTTGATGCCTTTCACTTTCTTCATCTGCTCTTCAGCACGCTGACGGTCTTCCCAGAAGTCAGGTGCCTGCGTACGGAGGTCTTCCTCTTCGTATTCTATCTTCTTCTTATCAATTTCCAGATAGCGGTGCAGCGCATCAGCGCGCTCCAGCACATCCTTCAGTTGGTCTTGTGTAATCATCTATTTCCTCTAATCTTAAAATTACTCTGCGTACATCGCATCAATCTCCCTGGCGTAATTCTGGTTCAATACACGACGCTTGATCTTCAGTGTGTTCGTCAGTTCACCACGTTCCATCGTGAAATTCTGAGGCAACAAAGTGAAGCGTTTGATCTGCTCGTAGTGAGCCAGCTGCTGCTGCAGTGTGTCAATACGCTCCTTCATCATCGCAATGATCTTCGGATCGGCACAGAGCTGTTCACGGGTCTCGAACGGGATCTGATGCTCACGGGCATACTCCTCCAGCAGTGAATAGACAGGAATGATCAGAGCCGACACGAACTTACGCTGGTCTGCGATAATACAGATCTGGTCGATGTACTTATCAACCAACAGTTTCGACTCAATCATCTGTGGTGCGATATACTTACCATTCGAGGTCTTATAAAGATCCTTGATACGCTCCTTCAGGAAGAGTTCGCCATCCTTCAGATAGCCAGAGTCACCTGTACGGAAATAGCCGTCCTCTGTAAAGGCCTCTTTGGTCAGATCATCACGGTTGTAGTAGCCTCTGGTGATCGTCGGACCCTTCAGCAGGACCTCACCCTCGTCACTAAACCACCCACAGTGAAAGGCTCACCCAGATGGTTACAACTTACAGTGGCCAGACTCTCTGTCAGACCATAGCCCACCACCATATTCAGGCCGATGGCATGTACAAACTCCTCCACCTTCGGATTAACGGTAGCACCAGCTGTGGGGAAGAAATGCGCATTCTCCAGCCCCAACTCCTTACGCACCAGTGAGAATACAGTACGATTCAACATCTCATATTCCAGATGCAGGGCCAACGGCGGACGCTTACCCTTTGACAGATAGTCGATATTATGTTTCTTACCTACACTCAGGGCATGCAGGAAGAGTTTACGCTGCATCGTACTGGCACTCTCGATCTTCTCCAATACACCGATATAGACTTTTTCCCAGAAACGGGGCACAGACGACATACAAGTCGGATGCGTCTCGCGCATCGACTGTTGTACCTCCTGAGGATAGGTGTTCACAATCAGACGGGCACCCTCTGTCAGACACAGGATCTTCCAGCCCTTCTCGAAGATATGCGTAAACGGCAGGAAGTTCAACACGCGATCCTGCTCACCCACAGGCACACACTTATTATTGGCTTCAAAAGCGGCATAATACTGTCCACATGTCAGGATCACACCTTTCGAATCGCCTGTTGTACCACTGGTATAGAGGATATTGGCAATATCATCCATCGAAGCCTGCACCTGCAACTGCTCCACTTCCGACTGACGGGGATAGTTCTCACCCAACTTCAGGAAGTCGTCGAAGTACATCGCATTCGAATCCTGGGCAGAGAGCTTAACGTTACGATCGAAGACGATGATGCGCTCCAACGTCTGGCACATCGATACCACACGACGCGCCTTGTCATACTGATCCTGCTCACCTACAAAAAGGAATCTCATTTTCGCGTCGCTGATCATAAACTGGATCTGCTGTTCAGAGCTGGTGGCATAGAAGGGGATAGTGACGGCACGGATGCCCCATGCACCAAAGTCACAGAAAAGATACTGAACGGAGTTCTGTGAGAACACGCCAACATTCTCCTGTACCTTCACTCCAAGGTTCAAGAGAGCGTTCGACACCCTCTTCACCATATCCGAGAACTGGTTCCAGGAATATGATTTCCACTCCGACCCACCAAAGTCCTTATAGATCAGTACTTCGCGGTCGCCATATTTCTTCGCCTGATCATGAATCAGACGAGATAAGTGACTGTTCGTCTGCATATCTACTTTCGTTAATCCGCTGCAAAAGTACGTAAAATGATGCAGATAGCCAAATTATCTAAGGATTATTTTCATTTTAGGGCTGTCTCCTTAGCCTGATAGGTTCGATATACCAGATAAAAACCGTCACCTTTCAGCGTAAAAGAGTCACCTGCCGACTCGTTCAGGGTACCTTGCCACCACTGGCTATAAGGATAGGCTTGCCAGAGAAGGCCTTCAGAAGAAAGCGCATTGCAAGTCATGTTGAAAATGCTAACCTGTTGACCCTTGAATGAATCGAATGACGACTCGCCTTCCGCTACGACAAACCAGCCGTAATCCGTAGCCAGAAAGGGCTCGACACCCATCTCCTGCTTATATCTGGCAATCAATGAGATATTCCCCAACGTATGATCCTCACGCTTCCCTGTTGAACCCAGATAGGCGATACGCCGCATACCCTTCGACAGACAGTAACGCGTCGCTTTAGTCAGGTCGTTGTCCTCCTGTTCTTCGATCTGAATCAGACGATCCCTCAGAGCCTCTGGTACTGAGTCGCCGTCTCCAACGATGGCATCGCACTGCGGCCAGTGACGGGCTGCACCATCACAACATACCACAAAACGGGCTTCGCGCAATAGTCTCAACGGCTCGTCAGCTGTCGGAAACGCGCCATTGGCCAGAATAACAGCATCAAACTCGTTCATACTTGGTAATTTTGGTCATCTTCTTCCACTTGTAATAGCCAGCAATGGCAATAAGGACATATAGTCCGTAGAGTCCTGCCTTGAAAGGAATACCCTTTTGGACATAAAGCATACAACATACGACATCGACCACCATCCAGAACAACCACTGTTCAAGGTACTTACGTGCCAAGGCCCAGAGGCCGATGAAAGACAAGGCATTGGTAAACGAATCGAGTACGGGCACAGTGGAGTTGGTCCATGTGATCAGGATGTAATAGATGGCTCCCCAGGCCAGAAAGAAGCACACCGTTGCAGGCAGATACTGTCTTCTTGGCATGTGGATGATGGGCAGTTCCTGTTTCAGTTTCCTGGTCTTTTTGAACTTCCAGACATAGAAGCCATAAAAGGCAGCCAACGTGTAGTAACAAGCCATTAGATATCAAGAGCAGGCATGATGATGCCTACAACCCAGAGGGCTATAGACGCACGATACTCGAGCCAGATGTAGATCAGGCCGAGTACCGTTGTCAATATGTCGAGCCAATGCCCGCTTAGAAATTCCAGCATTTTAGAAATTGATTGACAGATGTGCCATCGCATTGAATGGAGCCGAGGGTGCGAAACCTGCCTCATACTGGTCGGAGGTATCCCAGCCTGTAGCAATCAGTCTGCCATTCTCCTTGGTGAAGGCAGGTGCTGCCCAACCGTTATTGTCAAATTTGGCAGAGAAGATGTTGTAGAGACTGATGCCAACGGTGAGGTCCTTCACACCTAACTGCTTCATACTGAACGTATAACTGAGGTCGATATTGGTGGTAAAATGTCCGTCGAGTATCATACTGACATCGATGGGTTTGCCATTGTCATCGAGCGTCTGATAACTCTTGAAGCCTGTGTTTGTCAGATATTGTTCACCGATATACTGGCTCTGGATACTGGCCGTCAAGCCTTTATACTCGAAGTTGAAGATATTATTGAAGATCACACTGGGAGAGAACGACAGCGGGGTGTCACCAAGACTCTCCACAGAGCCGTCCATCAGCGTCACCTCCCAGTTCTCCGCACGATTCTTCGAGAAGGTGGCGTTGGCATCCCAGCGGAACCAGTCGATAGGTTTCCAAGCAGCCTCCAGTTCGACACCCAGACGATAACTTTTACCTACGTTCTTGGCGATAGGCTCTCCGATATGATTCAGTTCACCAGTCAGTACAAACTGATCCTTATAACTCATCCAATAGAGATTAGCACCAGCAGAGAATGTCGCACTCAGGAACTTATAACCGACCTCCAGATCGTTCAGCCGCTCAGCCTTCAGATCTGTGCCAATATTATCCTCATAGTCATTACGAGTCGGCTCCTTATGGGCGATGGCATACGAGGCATAGACTTTATGATGAGGCGTGATGTCGTAGTTCAGGCCAAACTTCGGATTGAAGAAGTTGAACTCGTCGTGGATCCTGCATCCGATAGCCGATATGGCGATACTGCAGGTCGAGGAAGCCGTTCAGTCCCTTCACGAACTCATAGTTCACCTTGCCATAGATGTTCCAGTCGGTCTTCTTGGCATTGTTGCGATAATACTCGTAGTCGGGCAGCAGCTCCAAACCTTGCGGCACGTTCTTCACCCATTTCACGAGTCCGAAGTGATCGCCGTCATATTTATTCCATCCGCCACCCAGGATCGCCTCGATGTTATCCTGGTTGTTATACATCAACGAAGCCACAACAGCAAAGAAGTCGTTATCCATCTTCTTCTGGCGGATCAGGTCGCTCTTCAGCTTGTCGCCGCCAAAACCGCTATCGAACCAGTACCCGTTAGGCAGATATTCAATAAGTTTGCGCCCCGTCTTGTACTCCTCGTAATAGCCTTTTCCCTTGGTATAGTGACCAGCCACATTCAGATTCAGATTGCGTGAAAGGCGCTGGTTCCACAAGAGCTGATAGTTCTGCTGATGGTAGTTGTCAGTCTGTCCATCATAATAATGCACATTACCCTGCTCGTCGTAATACTCGCCACAGGAGTTATAGGTGCGTCCGTAGAGGCTCTGCTCATACTTCGAGGTGTAGTTCCAGGCGTGATAGGTCTCCTCAATGCCGTTCCAGGTGATAAACTTCACCACAGTATTGTCAGAGAAGTATCCACCCTGAATGAAATAGCTGTTCAACTTCGTGGAGGCGCGATCGAGATAACCCTTCGAACCGATGTTCGAGAGTCGTCCCTGAATACCCCAATGATCTTTGAGCAGACCCGTTCCGAAGCGCAGCGTCTCCTTATGCGAATAGTAGGAGCCACCAGAGAGGTCGAGTCCGAAGTAAGGTTTCATGCCGATATTCTCTGTCTGCATATTGATTGTCGCGCCAAAGGCTCCTGCACCATTCGTTGACGTACCCACACCACGCTGTATCTGCATCGACTGCACGCTACTGGCGAAGTCGCCCATATTCACCCAATAGAGCTGGGCACTCTCCGCATCGTTGACGGGGATGCCGTTGGCAGTTATGTTAATACGGCTGGGATCAGTACCACGCACACGGAGCGAGGTATAGCCGATGCCGTTACCAGCATCTGAGGTCATCGTGATGCTGGGAGTCAGCGAGAGCAGGTAAGGGATATCCCGTCCGAAGTTCACGGCCTTCAGCTCTTCCTTCGACATGTTGGTGTAAGCCACAGGTGTCTTCTTCGAAGCACGAGTAGAGGTCACCTGCACACCCTGCAGCTCTACTGACTTGAGCGTATCAAGTTCACTCGGATCAATCTCTGGCGACACCAGAGGTTTCGACGCTTCCATACTCACTGCGCACACCAGCGCAGTCATTCCTAAAACAAATCTTTTCATACCTTTTGTTGTACCTTTAATTATTTAATAATGTAAAGGGGGTAAGTGTGTTGGATCAGGTTAGAGGGTATCATCTCAGCCTGCACCCGCAGGCACCCCTTGAAATCGGCTGCAAAGGTACGAATAAGCGAGCAAAATACAAAATAAATCGTGATTTTTTTGTATTTTCGAGCGTGAGTACCTTCGAGCACAGCTCAAAGGTAGTGCAAATTGAGCGCAGCTCAGAGATACGAATAAGCGAGCAAACAAACTTTACAAACCGATGCCTGAGAATCGCGCGGAATCCACCAATCCGAACTCAGGTCTCAAATACGCGAATTATGACCTGTTTTGTAAGCCGCTGACACTCTGATACTTATAAAACCGCCTCTTTTTTAGTTTCGGAAAATCGCCTTGAAAAGTAACTTTTTATGCCTCGTTTGGTTACTTTTTACTATTAATTCCGGCACTTTTTACCTTTAAATCTAGCACTTTTTCCCATTAATGGGAACAATTTTTTCATAACTATGCAGTAAGAACGCCATAACCTAACGGCATATTCCCTTACTGGGAACGCCTGGTTTGCTTACTTCTCGCCCGCAGCCTCTCCCACCCTTCTCCTAGAACACCTCATTCCGAAGTGTTAAATTTAGGCATAATTCCTTTACACCAAGACATCATCACCAACAAAAAAACCACGAATAAACTTGCCGATATCGGCAAAAATCACTATCTTTGCAGCAAGAATCGGCTTCCAAACTTGCCGATAGACAGAAAGATGGAGTATATATCAGTTATTCAGTTTGCAGAGAAATATGGTATCTCAGAGCGCACAACCCGCAACTATTGTGCCCAGGGAAAGATCGAAGGTGCTTTCCTGACAGGTAAAACATGGAACATCCCTGCTGATGCCACTTTACCCAAACGAGGCAAAGTCAAAGAGAAAATAATGCCTTTGTTGAAAGTGCTGAGAGAACAGAAAGCATCAAAACTGAAAGGCAGCATCTATCATCGCACCCAAATCGATCTGACGTATAACTCCAATCATATGGAGGGTAGCAAACTGACACACGATCAGACGCGCTACATCTTTGAGACGAATACCATAGGTATAACGGATAGTGCTGTGAATGTGGATGATATCGTTGAGACTGTCAACCATTTCCGTTGCATAGACTATATCATCGATCACGCTGAGGAACGACTCAATGAAGATTTTATCAAGCATCTTCATCTGCTTTTGAAGACTGGAACCTCAGATAGCCGAAAAGACTGGTTTGCTGTAGGCGATTACAAGCGCCTTCCCAATGAGGTAGGTGGCATTGATACCTGTCCTCCTGAGGAAGTGCATAAAAGGTTGAAGGCTTTGCTGGCTGAATACCGTCAAAAGCGTCCAAAATCATTTGAGGACATCCTTGACTTTCACGTACGTTTCGAGCAGATTCACCCTTTCCAGGACGGAAACGGCAGAGTCGGACGTCTCGTGATGTTCAAGGAATGTCTCGCAAACGGCATCATCCCCTTTATCATCACAGACGAACTCAAGCTATTCTATTATCGAGGTCTCAAGGAATGGGGCCACATCGATGGCTACCTAACAGATACCTGCCTCACAGCCCAAGACCAATATAAAGACCTCCTCAGATACTTCAAGCTAGAATTTTGAAGTATTGAGGAGGGAAAGAAGTGTTTAAAACGAATGTCTTACATCTTATCAAATTCTGTCTTCAACCATTCGAAGCGAGCATTGAGCCACTCTTTCATAGACTGGACTTCATTCTGATAGCTACCCCAAATATCATAGTTAGGCCAAGTATAGGTATATAATGTATGCCATTTGTTATTGTTCTCTTGGGCTGAATATCTAAGATATTGGGCATTAGCGTTTATCTCATTCATAATATCGTTTTTGCGATTATAGAAATAATCGAAACGTTCCTTTACTTTGGTAACGAATGCAGGATCTTCGAAAAGACGAGAATACCATGTAGTGTTTTTAATCCAAAAGCCATCAGTAAGATAGGTTCCATTATAGTTCACATTACCAAACGCAATATCAAAATCCCAAAGAGGCCCCATTTTCAGTTTTTCGCCACGCTTTAAATTCATATAACAGCTGGTAAATAGACAAGCGTCATTATTCTTGGCAATCTCATTGATAAGGTACCAATCTACGAATGAATCCATATCCATATATTTCTGCCAACCTTTATCCATATCCTTAAAGTCGTCAGAAAACAATGCACTCTCAGCTGTAATCACATAATCCTTAATGTAATTGTAATTTTCGTCATTTACTTCGACATCTGGGTCTTTAATATTAACGGGCTGACCTAAATGGTTAGTTTTAAACGTAATTTCATCAGCTCCCGCCTTTGCGTCAATCTCCATTAAAAAACCATCATCCCCAACATTCACCCTATTTTTGCTGATTTTCAGTTTGTCACCAAGTTGATAGGTTCCGTTATATCTGCCATTTAGCATTAAATCAACATAATGGAATCGTGGTGTGTAATCAAGATTACTGATACTTCCCATATAGAAGGCTGTCTGATTGCGAAGAGATGTCTTATCTGCATAGTTAGCAAGTAACACCCATGACTTATCCTCTGGTTCATCGAGAAGCGATGTTTTCTCATCAAACTTTAGGGCATAAGGCTTTTTAGGCATTCCCCAAGTAGAATTTCCACGACCCTTAATCTTCACATCTGCTTCCATTACTCCACCAGCAGAACGAGTACGTACATCCTCCACAAGTTTTAGATGTGCATTCAGGTAATCATCCTTAGATGTGATTTCAGCTCTACCTTCTGTTTCAATCCACAAAACAGGCAGTCCTGTAAAGGAGTGCACATAAACGGTATAATCTTTTGTCTTTCCTTGATTGGAAACAGTCAGTTTGATAGGAGTCTTGAAGTCGATTTGGGTTTCATCACTTTTAGCGGATACATTATCGATAGTTACACTCTCACCAGTATATTCAAAATGTGGAATCAGTAGTTTATCATTCACTATATTCTTAATCCAACACTCCACAATACTATCGCCTATTATCTCTCCTTTTACATCCTCAACCAATTGCATAGAATTGTCTTTCGAAAGAAAAGAGATAGAGAGCAACTGTGGTTCTTTTCTCTTTAATTCATCAATTTGTTCGCTTGCGCTTTTTGTTTCTCCTTCTAAATTGTCCAACCTTTTTTCTACATCAGTAAGATCTGTACTACATGCGGACAATAAGATTGATGCAAATACACAATAGAGTAGTTTTTTCATTTGAGTCAATATCTCTATGTCTTACAAGCATCCCCGGATAAGACCTTTTATATTAATAGTATTGTTGTGGTACATCATAAAAAAAGTGTGGGTTGCTGTACCTGTTACTCGTCCCACTACTCAAGGCGTCTCGCATTGCCCATCCTGTCCGAAACGAGCAACGCAGAAGCCCACACAAGCTATGTATATACGATTACCCCTTGTGCTTGGAAAAGCACAATAAGGGCTGTCTATATAAACATACCCAATGGACATCTACCGTTGCTTTGCTTTGACAGGATTCAATAGTTTGCGAGACTTTGAGTAGTCAAAGAACAAAGCGTCAAGCAGACACCTTTTCTATTATGTAGTCCCCACCCATCCGCTTCTGCTTACGCTAAAAGCTTTAAGAGTAAAGACGGGGCAAAGTTAAAAATAATTTCTGAAACTAAAAAGGAAATGGCAGGGAAATTTTAGAAATCCCTGCCAAATAAAATCGAATCAACTACAATTATAATATAGTAAGCGATACTCGTTTGCCTAAACCAGCAAATATGCGGAAAAGTGTAGAAAGCTGGATATCTGCGTGGCCATTCTCCAATTTGGAGATATAGCTTTTCTTGGTTCCAATCTTATCTGCCAATTCCTGTTGAGTAAGACCTGCAAGACGACGCTGCTCTTTCAGTGTCTCTGCCAAGCAGAAGGCTTCTGCATCTGCCTCAAACTTCATACGCTCTGGCGTTCCCATAGCACCATATTCCTCATTCAATATTTCATCGAATGAAGTGCAACTCATGATTGCTTTTTTCTTCTCGTCTGTCATATTATACCTTACTTTTAAAATATTCCTTTTTTATAGCTTCTGCACGTCTGATTTCTTTTGGCGGTGTCTTTTGACTTTTCTTTTGGATGCCATGAAACAGTACAATGACTGCGCCTTCGTCAAAACAGCAAAATATCCGATAGATATTATTACCAACCTCTACCCTGATCTCATATATTCCATCCGAGTTCTCTAAGTATCTAAAGAACTTTGCAGGAATCAATCGTTGGGTTTCAATCAGCTTCAGTACCTGATTTATCTTATCACGGACAGGTGCTGTTTGTGCTACGTAGAATTCCTTATAGTAATTCCCGAATAATTTGATTGACCTGATCTTTTCCATCAGAAATCCTCCGCAAAGTTAATCAATTAATGAACAACTTCCAAATAAATCAGTAACAATTTGACGCTTTAGCACTAAAAATAGTATTTTCTTTCTCATAATTAAATAGTTTAAGAGTTAAACAAATATGATTTCGAGGGCAAAGATAAGAATTATTTCTGAAACTCAAAAGAAAATGGCAGGGAAATTTTGGAAATCCCTGCCAAATTAAAGTTTGATTATTACTTGTTGTCTTGGTAAAGGTGTTCTTTGAAATAGTTTATTGCTTCTTTTAGCGGATTAAGGTCATTCTTGATAATGTCAAATACAGCATTCATCAGTAGACTCGAATTCCATACTTTTGAATTTGTTGTTTAAACAATTGATTCATACTTTCTCTCATACGGACAACATCGACGGAGCAACCTAAAAGTTCTTGTAGATAACATTTTACTCCAGCCTGTTTGAAGAGATTGGGCTTCATTTCAACACATACGTCAACATCGCTACCTTCCTTTTGTTCATTTCTGGCAACGGAACCAAAAAGAAGCATCGAACTAACCCCGTAGTGCTCACTAAGGTACTCACGGGTGGACTTCAGCTTTTCTATCGTCTGTGTTCTGTCTAACATAAGCGTTATCTATTTCGTTGGCAAAGATAAGGATTATTTTTGAAACTCAAAAAGAAAATGGCAGGGAATTTTAGAAATCCCTGCCAAATTTGATATGTTTGAAAACAATAGACTTTACCTGATACCTAAGCGGGCCTCGACGACATTTACGACATAGTCGCCAAGTTTCTCGCACTCGTTGATGAGATCCATGTAGATGGTACCTACGGCATAAGTGTATTCGTGGTTATTTACATCAGTGATGTTCTGTGTCTTCAACTGGTTGCGGTAGTTGTTGATCTCGTGCTCGATATTGAAGGAACGGTTGATCCGTGAGTTCCATCATCTGATGGATATGATCATACTGCTTCTCGATGAAGTGATCCTCCTTACCATTATACTTACGAGAGATGGTGCGCGCCATGTTAAAGCAGGCATCGCCGATCGACTCCAGTTCGGAGATCTCACGAAGCATTGCACGGATCTTGGCCTTCGTGTCGTCAGAGAGGTGGGCATCACTCACGGAATCGAGATACTTGGCAATCTCCAACTCCATGTTATCACTGATACCCTCATACTTCTCAATACGCGTATAAAGCTTATTGAAATCACCTGCCTTGCTGTCCTTCTTGTTGGAGGCGCTGCTCGAAAGCGTCAGCAACTCACGCACCATACCAAACATACGCTGCATACGCTCTGAGAACGACTGAATCTCCTTCTGAGCCTCTAACACTGAGAGCTCTGGGGTCTTCATGAAGCCAGCAGTAATGAAGTGCAGACGGAACTCATCTTCCTCATCCACCTTCTTAGGTTTGATAACCCAGCAGACGAAGCGCTCAATCTGGGGAATAAACCAGATGAGAATAAAGGTATTCGCCACATTGAAGGCTGTGTGGAAGGCAGCAAGTACAAAGCTCAGCTTAGCCGAGTTGGCCAGGAACACGCTGGTCTCAACGGCCTCTTTCTGCATATCGACATCATAGCCTACCCATCCGCATACCATATCGATGAACGGACGGAAGACGAACAGGATCCAGATGACGCCAAACACATTAAAGAACATGTGGGCCAAAGCAGCGCGACGAGCCTGGGTATTGGCAGACATCGCAGCGAGGTTCGAGGTAACGGTGGTTCCGATGTTCTCACCCATCACCAGCGCGATACCCTGATAGATAGGCAGGGCGCCACTGGAACAGAGAATCATCGTGATAGCCATCACAGCTGCCGACGACTGTACGCAGAAGGTCATCACACCACCTAAGAACAGGAAGACCAGGGTGGTGAGGAACGAATCTGGATCAAACGAGGCGAAGAAATTGAGCAAAGCCTCATTCTCACCCAGATGCATCTCTGTACCCGTCATGCGGAGGGTTCCCAGACCCAACAACAGGAATGACAGACCAAACAGGAAGTCGCCGATATATCTGTATTTCTTCAGATAGATCAGGATGATACCCATGAAGAAGGCAGGATAGACAGCACTGGTGATGTCGAACGACATACCAGCAGACATAATCCATGCCGTCAGCGTGGTTCCGATGTTAGCACCCATGATGACAGAGATGGCCTGAGCCAACGTCAAGAGTCCAGCATTCACAAACGAGACAGTCATCACCGTCGTTGCCGTAGAAGACTGGACAGACGCTGTTACCAGCATACCTGTCAACATACCTGTAAAACGATTGGTAGTCATTGCACCAAGGACGTGTCGCAACTGCGGACCCGCCATCTTTTGCAAGGCTTCACTCATCGACTTCATACCAAACATCAGAAGGGCGAGTGAACCCAGAAGCTTAAAAATAATCCAAATCGACATAATGATTTGCTATAAATTTGATATTTCGGCTACAAAGATACAAAAAAAAATAAAAATTACGAATGAAGATGGAAGAAAATTACTATCTTTGCAGAAAATTCACCTAAAACTATTAAGTAAGGATATGGAAAAAACGATTCAGGTTCGCTGTAAGAACAATGGAGCAACCATCGAGGTGCCTGTAGGTTCAAACCTTGAGGATATCTATAAAAAGTCAGGCTTGAAGATGCAATACGGTCCGCTTAGCGCGCACGTAAATAATAAGGTGGAGGGTATGCACTACCGTTTGTACTCCCCAAAGGATGTGGAGTTTCTCGATATCACATCCTCCAGTGGTCTCCGTGCCTACACCCGCAGTCTGTTCTTCGTACTCTGCAAGGCAGCCCATGCGCTTTTCGATCCCTGTAAGGTGGCTATCGACATCCCCGTTTCAAACGGCTACTATGTCAATCTGAACATCGGCCGTCCCGTCACCATCGAAGATGCAGGCGCCATCCGCCGCAAGATGCAGGAGATCATCGATGCCGCCATGCCCATCCATCGCCACGAGACATCTACACAAGAGGCCATCGAACTCTTTGACAGTCTGCACAACCGCTCAAAGGTCAAACTGCTGAAGAGTACAGGAAAACTTTATACCGTCTATTACGATATCGATGGCTATGTGGATTACTATTATGGTGCATTGCTCACCAACACCTCCCAACTCTATCTTTTCGGTGTGGAGAAGTATTATGATGGTCTGTTGCTGCGTCTGCCCTCCCGTGATCACCCTGACGAGCTTGGTGAGATGACCCATCAGGACAAGATGTTCGGCATCTTCAAAGAACACCATCAGTGGCAGAACATTATCGGCCTGCGTACCATCGGCGATCTGAACGGGGCTATCATCAGCGGCAAATCCTCACAACTGATTCAGATCAGTGAGGCCCTTCAGGAGAAGAAGATTGGAAGGATTGCCGACGAGATTGCCCAGCGTGTCAATCCGCCAGCCTCCCTCGGTTTGGGCAACAGCAAGGGCGTGAGACTCGTACTCATTGCTGGTCCGTCGTCATCTGGAAAGACCACCACCTGTAAGCGACTCAGTGTCCAGTTGGCTGTCAACGGCATCAAGCCCATTGGCATCTCCCTCGATGACTATTTCCTCGATCGTGAAAAGACACCACTCGACGAGAAGGGCGAATATGACTTCGAGCATCTGCATGCCCTGAACCTGCCACTCTTTAACGAGCAACTGACCAAACTCTTCAATGGCGAGGAGGTGGAGTTGCCCCGTTACGACTTCCCCACAGGAAAGAGTGTGATGAGTGGTAAGAAACTGACACTGCACGACGATGAAGTGCTGGTGGTAGAAGGTATCCACGCCCTCAATCCTGAACTAACGGCCCAGATTCCCAACGATCAGATCTTCCGTGTGTATGCCTCAGCGCTGACCACCATTCTGCTCGACAACCACAATTATATCCCAACGACGGACAACCGTATGTTGCGTCGTATCATCCGCGATCATAAGTATCGTGGTGTCTCCGCTTTGGACACGATCCGCCGTTGGCCGTCAGTCCGTGCTGGTGAGAACAAGTGGATCTTCCCCTATCAGGAGAATGCCGACGCCATGTTCAATACAGCCATGCTTTTCGAACTGGCTGTTATCAAGAGTCAGGCAGAGCCCCTGCTGGAGCAGGTGCCTGAGGACTGTCCTGAGCATGCTGAGGCCTATCGCCTGCTGAAGTTCCTGAAATACATTAAACCGATTCCAGAGACGCAGATCCCACCGACATCACTGCTTCGTGAGTTCCTGGGTGGTTCATCATTCGAATATTAATCCCCGCCAAGGACTGAATATTTATTGCAAGAGAAATGCATATTTGCATGAATTTACCAAAATTCGCAAGCAAATATGCATTTTTTACGTTTTTCTTTTGGTATTTAGGGCAGAATTGAATAATTTTGCAGCGATTTTCAATAATCATTGCTAGAACATTAGTTAATTATTAAAGAATATGGCTGAAAAATTAGAAGTGAAGGAGCTTGACCAAGTGGTCGTACGCTTCTCGGGTGACTCTGGCGACGGTATGCAACTCGCTGGAAACATCTTCTCTACGGTCAGTGCCACCGTTGGTAACGGCATCTCTACATTTCCCGACTATCCCGCTGACATCCGCGCCCCGCAAGGTTCGCTCACCGGTGTGTCTGGTTTCCAGGTTCACATCGGCGCTGGTCAGGTCTATACGCCTGGCGACAAATGCGACGTGCTGGTAGCCATGAACGCTGCTGCGCTGAAGACGCAGTACCGTTATGCTAAGCCGGGTGCCACCATCATCATCGATACCGACTCCTTCGGTCCCAAGGACTTGGAGAAGGCTCAGTTCCAGACTGAAGACTATCTCGGTGAGATGAATATCGACCCAGATCGCGTGATCCAGTGCCCACTCACCACGATGGTGAAGGACTGTCTCGCTGACTCTGGTATGGACATGAAGGCCATGATGAAGTGCCGTAACATGTTCGCCCTGGGTCTCGTCTGCTGGCTCTTCGATCGCGACCTGAACCTCGTAGCCAACTTCCTGCGCGAGAAGTTCGCCAAGAAGCCTGCCATCGCTGAGGCAAACATCAAGGTGATCCAGGCTGGTTACGACTACGGACACAACACCCACTCTTCTACCGTCAACGTCTATCGCGTAGAGTCTAAGGAGAAGGTGCCTGGACGCTATATGGATATCACTGGTAACAAGGCTACGGCCTACGGTTTCATCGCTGCTGCTGAGAAGGCAGGTCTGAAACTCTATCTGGGTTCTTATCCTATCACCCCTGCTACTGATGTACTGCACGAACTCTCTAAGCATAAGTCTTGTGGTGTGATCACCGTTCAGTGCGAGGACGAGATCTCTGGTTGTGCACTGGGTGTTACCTCTACCTCTGGTCCTGGTATCTGTCTGAAGAGTGAGGCTATGAACCTCGCTGTCATCATGGAGTTGCCACTTGTAGTACTCGACGTGCAGCGTGGTGGTCCTGCCACAGGTCTTCCCACGAAGTCTGAGCAGACCGACCTCCTGCAGGCCCTCTTCGGCCGTAACGGTGAAAGTCCCATGCCCGTCATGGCAGCAACCAGTCCTACCGACTGTTTCGATGCTGCTTACCAGGCTTGTAAGATTGCCCTCGAGCACATGACACCCGTCGTGCTGCTTACCGATGCCTTCGTGGCTAACGGTTCCGGTGCTTTCAAACTCTTGATCCCATCAACCCACCTTATGTTCCTGAGGAACTGAAGGGTAAATGGACGCCTTATATGCGTGCTGAGAACGGCACCCGCTACTGGGCTGTGCCTGGTCGTGAGGGCTTCACCCACATCCTTGGTGGCTTAGAGAAGGATTCAAATACAGGTGCCATCTCTACGAATCCTGAGAACCACGACCTGATGACTCGTCTGCGTCAGCAGAAAATTGCTAATATCCAGGTGCCCGACCTTGAGGTGGATGGTGATGTGAACGATGCCGATCTGCTGATTGTGGGCTTCGGCTCTACCTACGGACACCTGCGCTCTGCTATGGATGAGCTCCGCGCTAAGGGTTACAAGGTAGCTCAGACCCACTTCAAGTATCTGAACCCGCTGCCGAAGAACACCGCTGCCGTGCTCTCAAAATATAAGAAGGTGGTAGTGGCTGAGCAGAATATGGGTCAGCTCGCTGGTTATCTGCGCATGAAGGTCGATAACTTCGTACCCTTCCAGTTCAATCAGGTGAAGGGACAGCCCTTCGTGGTAGAAGAGTTAGTGAACGCATTCGAGGACATTTTAAAGAAGTAAAACTATGAGTTATACAGCACAAGATTTTAAGAAAGGCCAGCCCCGTTGGTGCCCCGGTTGTGGCGACCACTTCTTCCTGGCTTCACTCCATAAGGCTATGGCCGAGATTGGCGTAGCCCCTGAGAACGTCGCAGTCATCTCTGGTATCGGTTGTTCCAGCCGTCTGCCTCACTACATGGCTACTTACGGCATGAACACCATTCACGGTCGTGCTGCTGCCATCGCTACAGGCGCCAAGGTGGCAAACCCCAACCTCACCGTCTGGCAGGTATCAGGTGATGGTGACGGACTGGCTATCGGTGGTAACCACTTCATCCATGCCAACCGTCGTAACATCGACCTCAATATGATCCTGCTCAACAACCGTATCTACGGTCTGACAAAGGGTCAGTATTCACCCACCTCGCCCCGTGGCTTCGTCTCTAAGTCGAGCCCTTACGGAACCGTTGAGGATCCTTTCCGCCCTGCAGAACTCTGCTTCGGTGCACGCGGACATTTCTTCGCACGTTGCGTGGCTACCGATGCCAAAGGAACTGTTGAGGTATTGAAGGCTGCCTATGAGCACAAAGGCGCCAGCGTCACTGAGGTGCTTCAGAACTGCGTCATCTTCAATGATCACTGCCACGATGTGGTTTATAACAATGAAGGTCGTAAGAAGAACGCCATCTACGTACGTCATGGTGAGAAACTCGTGTTCGGTGAGAACAATGAGTTCGGACTCGTCCAACAGGGCTTCGGTCTGAAGGTCGTAGAGATTGGCAAGGATGGCTATACTATCGACGACGTACTCGTCCACGATGCTCACTGCGAGGACAACACTCTGCAGCTGAAGCTCGCTCTGATGGGCAATAACGATGGTTTCCCCATCGCCCTCGGTGTGATCCGCGACGTAGATGCGCCTACCTACAACGACGCTGTCTATGCACAGGTAGAAGAGGTTTCTGGCATGAAGAAGTACCACAACTTCTCCGAGCTCCTGGAGACCAACGACATTTGGGAAGTGAAATAACAAATACATAAGGTTATGGCAACAATCATCCTTATCATCGTTATAGTCCTTGCCGTTCTGGTAATAGGCTATATCATCACGACACAGCGTGAACTCGTTCATCTGGATGAGCTCTGCAAAAACGCTACGAGTCAGATCTCTGTACAGTTGAACTCCCGTTGGGATGCCATTACAGCACTGGCCAAAACCGCTGCTCAGTATGCCAAGCACGAGTCAGAAACACTGATCAACACCATTAGTGAGCGTCGCATAGGCAATGTCACCACGGCTGAACAGATCAATGAACAGCAGGGGGCTATCTCACAGGTGCTTGGCCGACTGATCGCCATCGGCGAGGCCTACCCCGAGTTGAAGGCAAATTCGCTTTACCAAGAGGCGATGGACGGTATGCGTGACTATGAAGAGAAGGTACGTATGAGCCGTATGGTTTACAACGACACCGCCACAAAGATGAATCGGATGGTACGTCAGTGGCCCTCTTCATTCGTAGCAAACCTGTTGCACTTTACCGAGCGCGCTTATCTCGAACTCGATGATGCCAAGAAAGCCTCATATCCTGATCTGGACGAGGCCTTCAAGAAATAAGTCAGTTGCTTATTCCCAATACATTATAAAGACTACGCCCCACTGGTGGCGTAGTCTTTATATTATCATCACTTTGCAAAGTCCACATAACAATCATTGACCAATAGATAGTACAGAAACATCATTTTTGGATTTTATGCGTATTTTATACACCAAATAATCCGCGCTTCAGAAAGAGATATCAGAAAAACTTCGTAACTTTGCACGCGGTTTTCCAAATAAACTCAATAAAAATCTAAATAATTATATGTTTCATATTTACGAAGGATTCCATCTGGTAGAGACGTACCACAAGATGCGTCACCAGCGGAAGTATCATCCGGAAGACGGCACTAAGCGTGTCATTAAGATCGCCCTCGTGGCTATTGTTACGCTCCTGCTCTGGAACATGCCGACAGAATGGTTTGGCATTCAGAACCTGACGGTCGTTCAGCAGCGAGTCATCGCTATCTTTGCTTTTGCCACGCTGATGTGGATTCTCGAAATCGTGAGCTCTTGGGCCACGTCGATTGCCATTATGGTGCTGATGTTGCTATTCTGTACGGATAGTGGTATTGCGCCGATGGTGAACGAGGAAGAAGTTGGTAAGCTGCTCAGCTATAAAGGCGTGATGGCCTGCTTTGCCGACCCTGTTATCATGCTGTTTATCGGTGGATTCGTACTGGCTATCGCTGCAACGAAGACGGGTCTCGATGCCCAGTTGGCAAAAGTGCTGCTTCGTCCCTTTGGTACAAAGAGTGAGATGGTACTCCTGGGCTTCCTGCTGGTAACGGGTCTGTTCTCGATGTTCGTGTCAAATACTGCTACCGCCGCTATGATGCTGACATTCCTCACGCCTGTGTTCCGTCAGTTACCGCCCGAGGGCAAAGGCCGTATCGCCCTGGCTATGTCGATTCCCGTTGCTGCCAATCTCGGTGGTATGGGTACGCCTATCGGTACGCCACCAAACAATATCGCCCTGAAGTATCTGAACGATCCTGAAGGGCTGAACATGGGCCTTGGCTTCGGTCAGTGGATGATGTTCATGTTCCCACTAGTGGTCCTGCTGCTATTTATCAGCTGGCGTATCCTGCTGAAGTTCTTCCCCTTCAGCCAGAAAACGGTAGAACTGAATATCGAGGGTGGCATGCAGAAGGGTTTCCACTCCACAGTGGTTATCATCACCTTCTTCCTTACCATCGCCCTCTGGCTATCCGATCGCTTTACTGGTATCAACGCCAATACAGTGGCTATGGTTCCGTTCTGTATCTTTGCCCTGACGGGTGTCATCAACAAGCGTGACCTTGAGCAGATCAACTGGAGTGTAATCTGGATGGTGGCCGGAGGTTTCGCCCTCGGTTATGGTCTGAACGCTTCCGGACTGGCAGCCAATGCTGTGGAGAGCATTCCCTTTGCCGAGTTCTCGCCGCTGCTCATCTTGATTCTAGGTGGTGCCATCTGCTATGTGCTCTCGAACTTCATCTCGAACTCTGCAACAGCCGCCCTGCTGATGCCTATCCTGGCTGTGGTCTGCGGTGCTATGGGCGACAAGCTTGCTCCTATCGGTGGCACAGGAACTGTACTGATTGGTGTGGCCATTGCTGCTTCGTCGGCCATGATCCTGCCCATCTCTACCCCACCGAATGCGCTGGCCTTCGCCACAGGTTATGTTCAGCAGAAGGATATGTCGAAGATCGGTATCATCATGGGTATCCTCTCAATGGTATTAGGTTTCGGCCTGGTTTACCTGATGGGAACACTCAAGTTAATCTAAAAATATGCAGATAAAAATCCCCGCTGGCCAGCGGGGATTTTTTTATTAGGCCAAAAGCCGACGGGCGAAATACCGGACGGGATACCAGACGGCGAGGAAGCCGACAATGAGGACAGTCAGGAAAATCAGTAGGATATCCTCTGGATGGACACTGACGGGATATTCATCAATGACGAAGTTACCAGTGGTGGAGCCAAGCCCCACCAGTCCGTATTGCTGCTGGATCCAGCAGAGCACCAGACCAATGATAATGCCTATCACAGCGCCGATAGCAGAGATGAGACGCCCTTCGAATAAGAAGATACGGATGATCTGACGGTCACTGGCACCGAGGTTACGTAAGGTGACGACATCGTCTTTCTTGTCGATAATCAACATAGAGAGTGAGCCGATGATGTTGAAACAGGCCACCATGAGGATGAAGGTGAGGAAGATATAGGCAATGAACTTCTCGATCTTCATGATCTTAAAGGTGTCGTCCTGTTGTTCAAAACGATCACGCACAACAAACTGCTCACCACAAAGTCGCTGGATCTCTGACTTGACGGCATCAAAGTTACTACCAGGCTTGAGACGTAACTCTAATGAGGAAAGCATACCCTGCTGGCCGAAGATACGACGGGCAAAGGCTATGTTGGTGATAATATAGTTCTTGTCGTATTTTGCTTGTTTCACATTGAAAAGTACACCTGGCGAGTAAAGTTCATCTTCCTCGAAAGCCTCTTCGGGGTTGGTGATATCGAACTGTCCTTCACGGCGTGGTGCATAGATCTTCAGCGGGTGATCAAAAGCGTAACCCGTATGAAGCTGCTCAGCCAATTGGATGCCCAGAATGCCATAGTCCATACCTGCGGCATGAAGACTGAACTCACCATCACCCACTAAGATTTCATTGATACGCGTGAGATGATCGAAGTTATCATCGACACCCTTCACCATGACTGTGGCCTGATGGCCGTTATAAATGGCAAGTGCCTGATCTTCCACACACTCGGTGGCCACTTCTATCTGAGGGAGTTGGCGGATCTGCGTCAGCACAGGGTCATCGGCTGCAACAGTCTTTCCTTTTACAGGCACCACTTTCAACTGTGGATCGAAGGAGGTAAAGAAGGTGGCCACAAGGTCGTGAAAACCATTGAAGACACTGAGGGTAACCACAAGAGCCATCGTGGCGACAGCGACACCTACGACGGAGATGGCGCTGATGATATTAATGGCATTAGTGGATTTCTTCGAGAAGAGATACCGACGTGCTATGAAAAACGGGAAATTCACCTTATTCTATTTTTTCAAAAGTTCGTCGATACGTTCGATGTAATCGAGGCTGTCGTCAATGAAGAAACGCAGCTCAGGGATAATACGCAGTTGATTACGTACGCGCGTACCTAATTCATATCTTATACCCTTGGTGTTGGCATTGACGTTAGCCAGGATCTCCTCACCCTTTTCACTGGGGAATATACTGAGATAGGCAGTGCAGATACTCAGGTCGGGGGAGATCTTCACACGGGTTACACTGACCATCGTGCCATGTGTGGCGCGGGTCTGTTGTTGGAATATCAGTGAGAGCTCCTTCTGGAGCAGTCGTGTGATCTTGTTTTGTCTTGTCTCTTGCATAATTACTTCTTTCTTATTAATGTAAGGCCATCGCGGAGGGGCAGGATAACCTGCTCAACCCTATCGTCGGCAGCGATATAGTCATTGAATGTCTCTATGCCCTGTGTCTGACGATCGTGGTCATAAGCATGATCAACCACATGACCATCCCAGAGCGTATTGTCGGCGAGGATGAAACCACCGGGACGGAGAATGGAAAGCACCATCTCATAGCATTCGCGGTAGGTGCGCTTATCACCATCTATGAAGGCCATGTCGAACTGGATACCGAGCTTCGGTGCCTCAATGAGGGCATCACCGATGATGAACTCAATCTTATCAGCCACAGGAGAGCCTTCAATCCAGGGACGAGTGAAATCCTCCATCTCGTCGTTAATCTCAAAGGTGTAGAGGCGTCCGCCTTCATCTAGGCCCTCAGCCATGGAGATGGCACTATAACCGCTGAACGTACCAACCTCGAGAATCGTAGCAGGCCGTATCATCCTCACGAGCATCTTTAGCAGACGGCCCTGCAGATGTCCGCTGGCCATGCGGCCGTGGATGGTGTGGATGTTCGTGGCTCGCCAGAGACGGTAGAGATAGTCGGGCTCAGGCTCCGTATGGCGCAGGATATATTCTTCTATTTCTGACAATGGGCTATCAATCCTTCTATGGCTAGACGATAACTGTCGAGACCAAAGCCGCAAATCACTCCGAGACAGGCTGCGGAGATGAGTGACTGGTGACGGAACGCCTCGCGCTTATGCACGTTGGAGATATGAACTTCGATGACAGGGCACTTTAGTGAACGAATGCAGTCGTGCAAAGCCACACTGGTATGGGTATAAGCACCCGCATTGAGCACAATGCCGTCATAGCTATCAAAGAAACCTGCCTGTTGCATCTTGTCGATCAGTTCACCCTCGACATTGCTCTGGAAATAGGCTATTTCGATATCAGGAAATGCAGCCCGCAACTTCGGCAGGTAGCTGTCGAATGACTCGTCGCCATAGATACCAGGTTCGCGCTGTCCTAACAGATTGAGGTTGGGACCATTGATAATCTGAATCTTCATACACCTTGAAATTACATGTAACGGCTGCAAAGTTACTAAAAAATTAAGAATTAAGAATGAAGAATTTAGAATTATTTCGTACCTTTGCCGAAAATATGGAAAAGGACATCATAAAAAGCTATGTGCGCTACCTGAAGTTACAGCGCAATATGTCGCCTAACACGCTTGACGCCTACCAGCGTGACCTACGGAAACTACTCGACTATCTGGATCATGAAGAGAAGGATGCCAGAGACGTGACGCTGGAGGATCTGGAGGCTTTCTCGGCAGGTCTGCATGACATCGGCATCCACCCACGTTCACAATGCAGGATACTAAGTGGCGTGAGGTCGTTCTTCCGTTTCCTGCAGCTCGACGGATACCGCGACGATGACCCTACAGAATTGCTGGAGTCGCCTCAGATCGGGGAACATCTGCCTGAGGTGCTGACGCCTCAGGAGGTGGACCAGCTGGAGGCGAGCATCGACCTCTCAAAATGGGAAGGGCACCGCAATCGCGCCATCATCGAGGTGCTGTTCTCCTGTGGACTGCGTGTGAGTGAGCTGGTAAACCTGAAGCTGTCGAACCTGTATCTTGAGGAGGAGTATGTGAGGGTGATGGGAAAAGGCTCAAAAGAGCGTTTGGTGCCCATCTCCCAGAGCGCCATCCACGAGTTGAAGTTCTGGTTTGACGATCGTTGCCATATGACCATAAAACCTGGCGAGGAAGACTACGTGTTCCTGAACCGCTACGGAAAGCATCTGACACGTGTGATGATCCTGATTATGATCAAACGGCAAGCCGAGGCAGCTGGTATCGAGAAAACCATCTCACCCCACACGCTGCGTCACTCATTTGCCACAGCCCTGTTGGAAGGTGGTGCCGATCTGCGTTTTATTCAAGCACTGCTGGGTCATGAAAGTATTGGTACGACGGAAATCTATACCCATATCGACACATCAACACTTAGACGAGAAATTTTAGAGCATCATCCGCGTAATATCAAAAAAAAGTAGTACCTTTGCACCCAAATTTCAAAGATATGTCATACTTATTTTCATCAGAATCAGTATCTGAGGGGCATCCTGATAAGGTGGCCGACCAGATTTCAGACGCCATTCTCGACCAGTTCTTGGCTTATGACGAGAAGGCACGCGTGGCCTGTGAGACATTTGTAACCACCGGACAAGTAGTGATTATGGGTGAGGTAAGCAGCGAGGTATATATCGACCTGCAAACCATCGCCCGCAATACAATTAAACGTATCGGTTATACCAAGGCAGAGTACCAGTTTGACGGTGACTCTTGCGGTATTCTGAGTGCCATCCACGAACAGAGTGCCGACATTAACCGCGGTGTGGATAACGGCAACGAGGACGAGCAGGGTGCTGGCGACCAGGGCATGATGTTCGGCTATGCCACCAACGAGACAGAGAACTTTATGCCTGTAAGTCTCGACTTGGCCCACCTGATCATGCGCACCTTGGCAGATATCCGCAAGGAAGGCAAGGAGATGACCTACCTGCGTCCAGACTCCAAGAGTCAGGTAACCATCCAGTATAGCGACGACGGTATTCCCGAGCGCATCGACACCATCGTCGTCTCAACGCAGCACGACGAGTTCGATAGCGACGACGAGAATATGCTGAATAGAATCAAGAGCGATGTCATCAACATCCTAATTCCACGTGTGAAGCAACAGATTCACTCCAAGAAGGTACTTGACCTCTTCGGCGATGACATCAAATATTATGTGAACCCCACAGGTAAGTTCGTAATTGGTGGCCCTCACGGCGACACAGGTTTGACAGGTCGAAAGATTATCGTGGATACCTATGGTGGCAAGGGCGCCCATGGCGGCGGTGCCTTCTCAGGCAAAGATTCCTCAAAGGTGGACCGCTCTGCAGCCTATGCTGCCCGCCATATTGCAAAGAATATGGTGGCTGCTGGTGTGGCCGAAGAGATGCTCGTGCAGATCAGCTATGCCATCGGCGTGGCAAAGCCCATGAACATCTACGTGAACACCTATGGTCGCAGCAAGGTGCAAATGAGCGATAGTGAGATTGCCAAGAAGATCGAGCAATTGTTCGATCTGCGTCCGAAAGCCATTGAACGTACGTTGAAATTACGTCAACCAATGTACAGCGAGACAGCTGCCTACGGACACATGGGACGTCAGTCGGAGATCAAAAAGAAGACATTCACCAGCCACTATCACGAGACAAAGGTCATGGATGTGGAGCTCTTCACTTGGGAGAAGCTGGATCGCGTAGAAGATATCCGCCAGGCTTTCGGACTGGCTTAAGCCATGATCATAGGAGACAGCATCCAAACGACAATTGACGCCACGGTGCCTGAAGCCATCGTGGAGGATCATCCGACAAAACCGCAGACGCCTTATCAGGTGCTGCGGTTATTGCCTAAGGATGCTACACCCGCTCAGCAGGACTCCGCCATACAAGCCTGGCTGGAGCCCAGAGAAATCAGGTATAGTGAGCGACCTGACACACTGCATCTGCCAGGCGAGAGCATCCCCAAGGACCTGAAGGCTGTGAGCCTACCCCAGCAGTATTATCGTGAGAACTTTTTCTCGAACGATAGCCTCTACCACGAAGAGCTCAGTGCACAGGACTATTACGGAATGGCAGGCGATCCCATGCCCTATTCCTATGCCAATGACAATCTTGTCACCAGCCTGTTAATCCTCGGTTTCATACTTATTGCCTTCGCGTTTTCGAGGATGTCAAACTTCATTGTGGGGCAGGCCAAGAATTTCATCCATCCCTCACAGAACAGTCTGTCACTGTCCGAGACCAGTGGTGAGATCTATATGCAGATCGTGCTGACTGGACTCACTTGCATCGTCTATGCCTTGCTTTATTATCTCTATGCCACAGAATTTCTGGCCACAACTTATGTAACATCGTCAGAATATGCGTTATTGGGCATCTTCTTAGGAGTATTTGTAGGTTACTATCTACTACGCTTCGGACTCTATTCGATGGTGAATAATCTGTTCTTCGATAGTGGCAGAAATAAAAAATTCTTGACATCACTCCTGTACCTATCCTCTTTGGAGGGGTTATTACTATACCCTGCATTAGCATTACTGGCTTTTAAGCATCTTCCAGCACAAAATGCCATTTGGTACTGCATCTTTGTGCTCATTTTGGTTAAAATATTAACCTTTTACAAGAGTTTTACCATCTTTTTTAAGCAAAATGATTTATTTCTGCAGATTATTTTGTACTTTTGTGCCCTCGAAATGGTACCTTTAATATCGCTTTGGGGCGGATTATCGGTAATCGTGGATATTTTGAAAATAAATTTTTAGGACACAATGATCAAGAAGATTCTGGTTTCACAGCCTAAGCCAAGCAGTGAGAAGTCGCCGTATTTCGATATTGCGAACAGATTTGGCGTTGAATTAGTATTCCGACCCTTTATTAAGGTAGAGGCTATCACCTCTAAGGAATTCCGTGCACAAAAGGTGAGCATCCTGGATTATACAGCCATCGTTTTCACCTCACGTCATGCCATCGACCACTTCTTCAATATGACCAAGGAACTGAGAGTGACCATCCCAGAGGACATGAAGTACTTCTGCGTGACAGAAACCATTGCCCTCTATATCCAAAAGTATGTGCAGTACCGTAAGCGTAAGGTGTTCTTTGGAGAAACAGGACGTATAGATGACCTCGTTCCTACGATGGTGAAACACAAGACAGAAAAGTATCTGGTGCCAATGAGCGACGTACATAACGACAGCCTGGCTAACCTGCTTGACTCAAAGAAGTTGACTCACAGGGAGTGCGTGATGTACAAGACCGTCAGCAATGACTTCTCAGAAGAAGAGGTGAAGAACTTCGACTATGACATGCTGATATTCTTCAGTCCTGCAGGAATTGAGTCGCTGACAAAGAACTTCCCCAACTTCAAACAGGGAAAGATCGCTATCGCCACTTTTGGTCCTACCACAGCGAAGGCAGCCAAGGAAGCAGGATTGAGACTCGACATTGAAGCGCCTTCAGAGAAATATCCTTCTATGACGGGTGCCCTGCAACACTACCTGATCGAGAAGCAAGGCTAAACAGCAAGTACAAGATGGTGGCTCCTACGTTTAGCAAGAAGGAGCGCATCGTCAGCAAGAAGCTGATGGAAACGCTCTTTGAGAAGGGTGACAGTCAGGCGGTGACGGCATTCCCTCTCAAAGCAGTATATCTGCCCATCGATAGGCCACAAGGTGGTGCCTCAGTCCAGGTGCTCATCAGTGTTCCTAAAAAACGATTCAAACATGCCGTTGACAGGAATCGGGTGAAACGCCAAGTCCGCGAGTCATTCAGACGCCATAAAGAGACCATCTACGAGCATTTAATAGCCGACAGGCAATTACTTGTAGCATTCATCTGGTTATCCGACAGGCACTATGTCTCTGCAGAGGTAGAACGACGAGTGAGCAAACTCCTACAGAAAATCGCCCAACAGATATGAGATGGTTATCGCACTTTATCGCCAAGCTTCTGATTCTGCCGATCCGCTTCTACCAATTGGCGATCTCTCCACTCTTAGGCCCCTCATGCCGCTTTACGCCGACATGTAGCGAATATGCCAAGCAGGCCATCTTGAAACACGGCCCCATCAAAGGACTCGGACTGGCCATCTGGCGGATATTAAGATGTAACCCCTGGGGCGGTAGTGGCTACGACCCCGTTCCTTAAAAATATAAGAATTAAGATTTAAGAGATAAAGATGAAGAACTTTGTTGAAGAACTGAAATGGCGCGGCATGCTGGCACAGATGATGCCTGGCACAGAAGAGCTGCTCCAGAAAGAAATGGTAACAGCCTATCTGGGTACCGACCCTACGGCTGATTCATTGCATATCGGCCACCTGTGTGGTATCATGATGCTGCGCCACTTGCAGCATTGTGGTCATCGCCCAGTGATTCTCGTAGGAGGTGCCACAGGTATGATTGGCGATCCCTCAGGAAAGAGCCAGGAGCGCAATCTCCTCAACGACGAGACCAGATGCCAATGCAGCCTTGATGGTGAACAACTACGACTGGATGAAAGACTTCACCTTCCTTGACTTCGCACGAGAGGTTGGTAAGCATATCACCGTCAACTATATGATGGCTAAGGAGAGTGTGCAGCAACGTCTGAACGGTACAGCTCGCGACGGTCTCTCATTCACAGAGTTCACCTACCAGCTGTTGCAGGGTTACGACTTCTTGTATCTCTACCAGCACTATGGTGTGAAACTGCAGTTGGGTGGTAACGACCAGTGGGGTAACATGACTACAGGTACGGAGCTGATTCGTCGCACCCTTGGCAACGAAGTGGAGACTTTCGCTCTGACTTGTCCGCTGATCACGAAGAGCGACGGTAAGAAGTTCGGTAAAACCGAGAGCGGAAACATCTGGCTCGACCCAGCACGTACCACACCGTATAAGTTCTATCAGTTCTGGCTGAATGTGAGCGACGACGATGCAGAACGCTATATCAAGATCTTCACCTCATTGGAGAAGGATGTAATCGATGCGCTCATTGAAGAGCACAAGCAGGATCCAGGTCGTCGTGTACTGCAGAAGCGCTTGGCAGAAGAGGTAACCGTATTGGTTCACTCCCGTGAGGCCCTCGATGCTGCTATCGAAGCCTCTAACCTGCTCTTTGGTAAAGCTACCAAGGAGGGACTGGAGAAGCTGGATGAGCAGACGTTCCTCGACGTATTCGACGGTGTGCCCCAGTTCGAAATCTCAAAGGACCAGTTAGGTCAGCCCGCTATTGAACTGTTTACCACTGTAGCTCCCGTGTTCCCTTCAAAGGGTGAAATGCGTAAGATGGTACAGGGTGGCGGTGTCTCTCTGAACAAGGAGAAGATTGCCGACCAAAACCGTCCCATCACTGCTGAGGATCTGATCGACGGCAAGTATTTGTTGGCCCAAAAAGGCAAGAAGAACTATTACTTGCTGAGTGAAAATTTGGCGAATTGCCAAATTTTCACTACCTTTGCAACCGCATTTATTGATTATTGGACGATGGTGTAATGGTAACACTACAGGTTTTGGTTCTGTCATTCCCGGTTCGAATCCGAGTCGTCCAACTACTAAAAAACAATTTCTAAAACAAACGAATTATGACAAATCTATTTTCATTAGAGGGAAAAGTGGCGCTTGTAACAGGTGCTGCTTATGGTATTGGCTTTGCAATGGCAGAAGCCTTGGCAAACGCTGGTGCGGAGATCGCTTTTAACTGTCGTGGACAGGAACACATGGACAAGGCTCTGGCTGAATACGAGGCCAAGGGCATCAAGGCACATGGTTACATCTGTGATGTCACTAACGAGGTCGATGTGCAGAAAATGGTAGCTGACATCCGTAAGGAGTTGGGCCATATCGACATCTTGGTAAACAATGCCGGCATCATCAAGCGCATTCCCATGCATGAAATGTCACGTGAAGAGTTCCAACAGGTGATTGATATCGACCTGGTTGGTCCGTTCATCATGACAAAGGCAGTTATCCCTGAGATGATAGAGCGTCGTGAAGGCAAGATCATCAACATCTGTTCCATGATGTCAGAGCTGGGTCGCGAGACCGTATCTGCTTACGCAGCTGCCAAGGGTGGTCTGAAGATGCTCACCCGTAACATCTGTTCTGAATATGGTGAGTATAACATCCAGTGTAACGCTATTGGTCCAGGTTACATCGCCACTCCACAGACCGCTCCTCTCCGTGAGCGTCAGCCAGACGGTAGCCGTCATCCGTTTGATTCATTCATCTGCGCCAAGACACCCGCAGGCCGTTGGCTCGATCCTGCAGAACTCGGTGGTCCCGCTGTGTTCCTGGCTTCTCATGCCTCCGACGCAGTGAATGGTCATATACTCTATGTCGATGGAGGTATCCTGGCTTACATCGGCAAACAGCCCAAATAATTAGAGGGCAGACAAAAAAGGGGTTCCAATTGGAACCCCTAAATTTTTATTTACAATATCAGGTTTAGAGAGCATCAGCGAGCTCAGCGCCAGCCTTGAACTTAGCAACCTTCTTAGCAGCGATCTTAATCTTCTGCTTTGTAGCGGGATTGATACCCTCACGAGCGGGGCGCTCGTTTACGCTGAATGTACCGAAACCGATGAGAGACACCTTGTCACCCTTTACGAGAGCGTCCTTAATAGCTGCAACTGTTGCGTCAAGAGCCTTTTTGGCATCTGCCTTTGAGAGACCAGCACCTGCTGCGATCTTCTCTACCAATTCTGTTTTGTTCATAATGCTTTTAATTTTAATGAATATTTAATAGTAATAACTACGGTTCAGTTTGAATTCTTGCGCAAATATAATAGAAAGTCTTGATTCAAACAAAAAAAAAAGAGTAAAAATTACTTTTTTAATAAAAAAAAATAGGATTTGGGTGTATTTGGGCTCAAAAACAAGATATTTTTAGTAATTTTGCACCCAAAACAGAAAAAGATAGATTTTTTCATTCAGTAATCAGAACGAGGAGAAATAACGATGATGTTCCGCATACCTACAGTCACCAAAAACCTGCTGATCATAAACTTGATCGCATTCATTGCCACCTATGTATTCCAGTTGCGTGGTATAGACCTCGCAGACATAGGAGGTCTTCATTTCTTTATGGCCAGCAACTTCCATCTGTACCAACTGGTAACCTACCTGTTCCTACATGCAAGTTTTATGCATATTCTCAGTAACATGTTTGGCCTTTGGATGTTTGGCTGTGTCATAGAAAATGTATGGGGCCCGAAGAAATTCCTTTTTTATTACATCACTTGTGGCATCGGAGCAGGATTACTTCAGGAAATTGCCCAATTTGGCTCTTTCTACATGACGATTGTGGAGCAGGTGCCTGGTGCCACGTTCGGATCCGTCCTGACCTATGGTGCCCAGTACGCTTCTGCCCTGAATGCGTGGACTACCATCGGTGCCTCAGGTGCCGTCTATGCTGTAATCCTGGCCTTTGGTATGACCTTCCCCAACGAGCGGTTGTTCATCATCCCCTTCCCCTTCCCCATCAAGGCGAAATGGTTTGTGCTGGGTTATGTGGCCATCGAGTTCTTCTCGGCACTCGGTTCTTCCGGCGATGGTGTAGCCCATACGGCTCACCTGGGCGGTATGCTCTTCGGCTATCTGATGATACGCTATTGGAACCGTCATCCTGATGCCAGCTTCGACCGAGGCAGAGGTCAGCAGTTCTTTGAGAATCTGAAGCGTAACTTTGAACAGCGCCAGCAGCAGAGCGGACGTTCCACCAACCCGAATATGCATGCAGAACGAGGCGGTTCAAAGGAAGACGACATGAATTATAATGCCCGCAAAAAGCAGAACCAGGAAGAGATTGACGCCATTCTCGACAAGATCCGCAAGAGTGGCTATGACAGCTTAACGAAGGAGGAAAAGAAAAAGCTCTTCGACGCCAGCAACCAACGATGATCAAACAACTCAAGGCTTTCACGATCAACATCATTGCAGGGGCTAATGTGGCCACTGTACTGCTGATGCTAGCATCCGGCTATGCCGACCATATCCAGCCGACAGAACATCCGATGCTCTCGAATCTCGGCATGCTCTTCCCGTTTTTCCTGTTTGCCAACCTGCTTTTCGTATTCTTCTGGCTCACTTTCAAGTGGAGAAGATTGTGGATCCCCATCCTGGGCTATATACTCGTCTTTTCACCTATCTGTACCTATATGCCCCTCAACACGACACAGGAAGTGCCTGAGGGTACCATTAAGCTCATCTCCTACAACGTGTGCCAATATGGCGGCAACTACAAATACGAGCAAGGCTTCGACACCGTCTTTAACTATTTGAAACGGCAGGAGCCTGATATCGTATGCCTGCAAGAGGATGTTGACACTTGGCGTAGGTTTGTGTTTCAGAGATACCAGAAGGTCTTTCCTTATAACGACACTACGATCTTCCGTAAAAGTAACCTTGGTACAAACGGCGTGGGCATCCACACCCGATTCCCCATTCTCAAGAAAGAGCGCATCCCTTATGAGTCGTCTGCCAACGGATCGGTGGCCTATTATTTAGACATGGATGGCGACACCCTACTTGTGATCAACAACCACTTGGAGGGTACTCATCTTTCTATAGAGGATCGCGACAACTATAAACGACTGTTGAAAGGGAAGATGAAAAAAGATACAGCAAGGGCTGAGACCGCCTTCCTGATGGAGAAATTAGGCAAATATACGGCCAAACGCTCGAAAGAGGCTGATGCCGTCCATGCCTATATCGAAGCCCATCGCCAATACCCCATCATCGTGTGCGGCGACTTCAACGACAACCCCATTTCCTATGCCCGCCGAACGATCGCCAAGGGACTAACAGACTGTTTCGTGGAGACAGGTCGCGGGCTCGGTTTGTCATATAATCAGAAAGGATTTTTCGTCCGCATCGACCACATCATGTGCTCTGATGCATTTGAACCGTACAATTGCGAAATTGACAACAAAATGGATGCCAGTGACCATTATCCTATCATCTGCAGGCTAAAATTTGCGCATAAACCTTAAAAAAAGAACGAAAATCGGCTATAAATTTTTTCCTGTCTAAAAAAATGTCTATATTTGCACGCTAAAATTGTACGCGAACAGAATATATAAATAATAAATAACATCAAAAATCAAAATGCAAAACAAAGGAATTGTAAAGTTTATCGCAGTGCTTCTGATTCTCGTGTGCTGCTTCTACCTTTCCTTCTCATTCGTAACACGCCATTACGAGAGTAAGGCTGCTGCTATGGGTGAGCAGGCTGGTGCGGAGTACCTCGACTCAATCAACAACGAGAAGGTGTATATGGGCATCTACTCGCTGAAGCAGTGCCGTGAGATGGAAATTGGCCTGGGTCTTGACCTGAAAGGCGGTATGAACGTGATTCTTGAGGTTTCAGTACCTGATGTCGTCGATGTACTCGCCGACCACAAGACTGATGCAGCCTACAAGAAGTCAATGGAAGAAGCCAAGAAGGAAGAGGAGACCAGTCAGAACGACTTCATCTCTCTGTTCGTGAAGTATTGGAAACAGAATTCAAACGGTCGTCCCCTCGCTGCCATCTTTGCTACTCAGCAGATGAAGGGCAAGGTAAGCACCCAGAGCTCTGACTCAGAGGTAGAGGCTGCCATCCGTGCAGAGGTGCAGAGTGCCGTTGACAACTCATTCAACGTAGTCCGTAACCGTATCGACAAGTTCGGCGTTGTTCAGCCGAACATCCAGAAGCTCGAGGGTCAGAGTGGCCGTATCATGGTGGAGATGCCTGGTATCAAGGAGCCTGAGCGTGTTCGTAAACTCCTCCAGGGAAGTGCTAACCTTGAGTTCTGGGAGACCTACAACTCACAGGAGGTCACCCCACTGCTGGCTCAGTTGAACCAGCGTTATGCTGCCCAGGGCGGCGCTGCAGTTGACACAACTGCCGTTGCTGCTGACACCACCGCTGTTGACACCACCAAGGCTGCTGCAAGCGACCTGGCTGCCAAGTTGGCTAAGAAAGACGCCAAGGCTGATAACAAAGCACTCGAGGCTGCCAAGAAGCAGAACCCGCTGTTCTCTATCTTCCAGCCCACTCAGGGTAACACCCTCGCTGTCGTAGGTTATGCCAACGCTCGTGATACCGCTGAGATCAATAAGATCATCTACTCTGACCTCGCCCGTCAGATCTTCCCTTCAGAGCTGAAGCTCCGCTGGGGTGCTAAGGCAGAGGACTTCGGCGGTCAGGCCAAGGGTGACATCTATGAGCTCGAGGGTGATGTCATCACCAACGCCAAGGACGACTTCGATCAGATGGGTCACCCCTCTGTATCTATGCAGATGAACTCTGACGGTGCCCGCCGCTGGAGCCAGATCACCAAGCAGAACATCGGTAAGGCTGTAGCCATCGTGCTTGACGATGCTGTCTATTCTGCTCCCCGTATCCTGACTCAGATCGACGGTGGTAACTCTCAGATCACTGGTAACTTCACCATCGAGGACACCAAGGACTTGGCAAACACACTGAACTCTGGTAAGATGCCGGCTCCTACCCGTATCGTACAGGAAGAGGTTGTAGGTCCGTCACTGGGTGCCCAGTCCATCAAGCAGGGTGTCATCTCATTCATCGTAGCCTTCGTACTGCTGATGATCTACATGATCATGCTGTATGGTTTCGTTCCTGGTATCCTCTCAGATATCGCCCTGCTGTTCAACTTGTTCTTCACACTGGGTATCCTCACCTCTTTCCAGGCCGCTCTGACGATGCCTGGTATCGCCGGTATCGTACTGACACTGGGTACCGCTGTGGATGCCAACGTGCTGATCTATGAGCGTATCAAGGAAGAGCTGAAGAAGGGTCTCTCCGTCAAGGAAGCTCTGAACAAGGGTTACTCTAACGCCTTCAGCGCTATCTTCGACTCAAACTTCACCTCTCTGATCACAGGTATCATCCTGCTCTACTTCGGTACAGGTCCTGTGAAGGGCTTCGCAACCACCTGGATCATCGGTATCCTCGTATCGTTCTTCACCGCTGTGTTCATGACACGTGTCGTTTACGACTACATGCTCTCTAAGGATAAGTGGACGAACCTGACCTTCGTGACAGGCTACTCTAAGAACCTGATGCAGAACGCCAAGTTCAACTTCATGGGCTCATATAAGAAGACCTTCACTATCTGGGGTGTAGCAGCCATCCTGTTCTGTATCTCATTCGCCGTTCGCGGCCTGAGCCAGAGCATCGACTTCACTGGTGGTCGTAACTATGTGGTGACCCTCGACAAGGAGACCCACGTTGAGGATGTACGTCTGGCTCTGACTGGTGCC
>CADCBZ010000048.1 GCA_902799765.1 uncultured Prevotellaceae bacterium | reverse complement strand
TGCGACCATACAATCAATGAAGCTGGAGCCGCAGCTGGAGATGAACTACAAAGACCGCCGCATCATCCTGCCTAAGACGGAGGGTGAAGTGCTGGAGCCGATCAAGGTGCTTCGTGCCGACATCGATTACAACAAGCATCTGAATAATGCCAACTATGTCCGCATGGCAATGGAACTGTTGCCAGAGGATTTCGTGGTAAGTGGCTTACGGGTAGAATATCGGGTAGCTGCAAAGCTTGGTGATTGTCTGACTCCTACTATTTACAAAATAGCTGATGGCATCATCGTTTCCCTGTCAATCGGGAGTGAGGTGAGTGCCATCATTGAGTTTACATAAACTATGCCCAAGGAACGGAACAAGGCAGACGGCTATCGTGAGAAGGCTTACGAGGGTGACACCAAGGCGATTCATAGAATGCTTGTCCCTTTGGCTTACGCCGCTTCCCCGATTAACGGGGATGCTCAAAGGTATGAGCTGGCGGCAAATGGCGGCGATGCCCAGGCACAGTTTGCCACAGGCTGGTTCCTGATGACCGGCACAGGCGTACCCGTCGATGAAAAGAAGGGCCTGAAGTGGATTCATAAGGCCACCTTCCAAGGCTATCAGCCTGCAATTGACTATTGTAAGGAACATGGGTATAAATGGTATTAAAGGTATGATAACTATCGATACGACAAATATGTGTTCGCACCTGCAACGCAAACTATTCGAAGAGGATGGCATATATCATTCTCTATGGATAGCCGTGCAGGATGATCCAGAGCTGACAGCCGTAGTCCGTTCTCGCCAGCTACATATCTACCGCAATGGCCAAAAGGTATTGGTTTTGGCAGGTAAGTCTGCACCAAAGGTTATCAGAGAGGACTCGATTTGTGAACTTTTACAAATTGAGCGAATCAAGTGGATGGAGCAACGCTTCAATAATGCCTTGGCTGACATCAAGGATGACTCTGCTGCTTTGTTGAAAGCTATCAAAGAAGATGTTGCCGAACTCAGCAAATACTATGGAAGTGAGTTGTGGAAACTGGACTTTGCTGCTGATGAAGCAGGGAATCTTCCCCCAGACCTCAAACGCGGAGTACTATCAGAAGATGGTATTTGGAATCTGCTCTCTGACTATCGTGATATTCAAAAGAAGAAGCTATGAAGAAACGAAAAATCAAGTATTCGGCAATATTCTTCCTCTGCTGGTTTGCCCTTTTTGGTCTTACTGGTGGATGGAGTCCTGAAGTTCCAAACAGCAGCATGGTTATGGATTTACAGGGTTTCTTCATATCGCTTCTGAACGTGGTCTGCGAGATGGCTCCCTATCTGCTGCTGGGATTCTTCATCGCTGGTGTTCTGCACGTATTCGTGCCGCAGAAATTCTATGCCAATTATCTTTCGCGGAACAATAAGTTTTCCGTGCTATGGGCGGCGCTGTTGGGAATCCCCCTGCCGCTATGTTCGTGTGGTGTCATCCCTACGGCTATCGGACTCAGAAATGAGAAGGCATCAAAAGGAGCCATTGCCTCGTTTCTCATTGCCACGCCGCAGACGGGCATCGATTCCATTCTGGCCACGTTCTCGCTGATGGGGCTGGGATTTGCGATTATCCGTCCTACAGCAGCACTCATCACGGGTGTTTGTGGCGGTTTGTTGGTAAACCGACTGGTTCACGAGGATAACATCGTTGACATCGACAACTGCTCATGTCAGGTAGAAAAAGGGAATAGAATCTGGCGCGTGCTGAAGTATGCCTATTACGATATGCTTCGCGATATCGGTCTGCGACTGCTTATCGGACTTATCGTTGCTGCATTGATTCAGGTGGCTGTGCCTGATGAGTTCTTCCTCAGTTTCGGTAGTCAACCGCTGTTGCAGATGCTAGTCATACTGGTCATCGCCGTGCCGATGTATATCTGTTCGACAGGTAGTATCCCTGTGGCTGCAGCACTGATGATGAAGGGACTGTCGCCTGGAGCAGCACTAGTGATGTTGATGGCTGGGCCTGCGGTAAATCTCGCTTCCATTTTGGTGGTTCATAAGTCAATGGGGCGTCGTTTCACCTCTATCTATCTGATGACCGACTTCTCCGTCGCTGCCCAAGATGCGTGCTGCATGAGCACATCCGCCTTGCCCAGTCCGTTCAAGATTATTTGCGCCACAGTATTAACATTATTAATTGTATTTGCTCTTATGATGAAGTTTTTCAGCAAGTTTATCGCCCAAAAGTCCTTAGATCCTGATGTGACCGTCTTCCGTGTTGAGGACATGCATTGCAGCCATTGCGAGGCAGCCGTAGTCCGTGCCGTTGAGAAAGTGCCTGGCGTTGAGAAAGCCAAAGCCAGTGCTTCTGCCAACACCCTCACCATCAAAGGCTCCGCTACCGAAGAGGCCATCCGCGCAGCCGTTGAGGGTATCGGCTATACGTTTAAAGGGAAGGTTTGAGAAGGTGACGAGGAGCAACACCAGCCCCACCAATGCGAAGATGCTCATGGTGATAAACCAAGCCCCACCAATGCGAAGATGCTCATGGTGATAAACCAAGCCCCGCCAGCCTCAGGTGTGTTATAAACCGCTTCCATCTCACCTGTTTGGGGATTCAGTACTTTGGGTGCGAAGAGGACGATTACCAGCGGCAGGGTCTTGATGATCAGTCCCGCGAGATTGGCCATCACCATACGCACACTGGTCAGAATGGTGATCTCGTCAGTATCGCGGGTAAGCGACGAGCCGAGTGCCGCGTATGGTACATTGACGAACGTGAAACTCATGCTCATTCCAACATATGTTACATATGCGTAAAGCAGCGACCCACTGAACCCGTTCCAGAAGCAGAGCGTGGCAAAGGTCGCCAGCAACACGGCACCCAAGATCAACCACGACCGATACTTGCCCCAACGGGGATGCGACTTGTCGACGATTGCCCCCACCATCGGATCCCAAACAACGTCGATGATACGGACTACGAGGAACATCACGGCCACGGTGGCAGAGTCGAGTCCAAATACATTATTATAATAAAAGAGTAGCCAGATGCTGACGGTCTGGTAAATCAGATTCTGCGCCAGGTCGCCCGAGCAGAAGCAGATGCGCTCTCGCCACGAAAGCCTGTAACATCCGTTGATTACATCGACATCCGTCACGACTCGGCCATCTTCGAGAAAGTTCGGATGGCACTCGCTGCTTCGTCTGTTGACTACGTTCTCCATTCTTCTTATCAAGTGTTCGATGTCAAAGCTATTATTTCGGCAATATCCTCTCGGGCTTCCTTTCCTTCTGGACATGGCCAGAGCGGATAGACGTGGCCCATCTTATGCTTAGCGTGTAAATGAACATTCACACCTGCGGCATTCATTTTGTCGCAGGTCTTCTGAATATCAGTATAAAACACTTCCCATGTTCCAGTAAACAGGTCGGTAGGCGGCAGTCCCTGCATGTCGCCATAGAGCGGTGATACTATCGGGTCATGGGTATCTAGTTCGGCAGCCCAATCAGCTCCAACATGTCGCAGCACCTCGTTGTCGAGGAAGGTGTCATGCTCCTGCAGGGCATCATCGCCTCCCGTCACGTCAACCCATGGTGAAATGAGTATCAAGTGGCTGGGCAGTTCGATGGAGTCGGCTCTCATTTCCTGTGTCAGGGCCAATGTAAAACCGCCTCCAGCAGAGTCGCCTGCGATGATGATGCGCCGGGCGGGGAAGCGTTCCAGCAGCTGGCGATAAAGTTGCAGCATCAGCGGATGGGCATCCTTGGCCGTATACTGGTAGAGCATCGGATAGTTGGGCGCCACGATGCCACAGCCAGTCGTCTCTGCCCACTCGACCATTGCCTTCCAATGCAGCATGTTGAAGTTCTGGTAATAGGCTCCACCGTGGATGTAGAGCAAGACGGGCTTCGAATCGTCCTGAGCCGGAGACTCGAACACCTGCATGTGTCCGACTCTGTATTGCGTCACTTCACGAGGGAACGTCACGCCGTCGGGAATCTCGATGGTACTTTTGTCCGTCTTCTCTGCCTTGCGCATGGCATAGGTTTCCATGGTCGACTTCTTCAATGAATGGGAGACGATGAAAGCCTGTGGCGAGCGTCCATCGATGAGCCAGAATCCCATGCCGACAAAGATAACGGCAGCAATGAGTACAACAACTGCCTGAAGCAGATTCCTAAGTAATTTCTTTGTCTTCATATTCGTTTTGTTTTTAAGTCATAGTTTATCTGATATAATGCGTTTCTGTTAACTCTTCCTGAATCTTCGGCGAGCCGAACTGCTGGACACCGAGACGGATGGACTTGATCATGAAGGCCATGTTCAGACCGAGCTGACGCATGGTCTGCATGCCCTCCTCGTCACGGACGACCTCGCCGGAATCCGTGCCGTGGGCGATACTCCAGTACTGCGAAGGCACGACTGGCATGTTTGTCTTCAGGAAATACTTGTTCAGTACGTCCATCGTCGTCGTGGCGCCACCACGGCGGGCGATACTTACTGAGGCGCCTACCTTCATCGTCCAGTCGGTATGCAGGTTGGAATAGAACAGGCGGTCGAGCAGCGACAGCAGCGTGCCGTTGGGTGACGCGAAATAGACAGGCGAACCAATGAGCAGTCCATCAGCCTCGCGCATCTTTTCAGAAATCTCGTTGACTATGTCGCCAAATGTACAGATGCCGGTCGTCCAGCACTTATTGCAGGCGATGCAGCCGTGAATCTGCAGGTGTCCCACGTGAATCCACTCCGTCTCGATGCCTTGCTGCTGCAGCGTGTGCTCCACTTCGTGCAGCGCCGTCGCTGTATTGCCATGCGCCTTCGGGCTGCCATTAAGAATGATGACCTTCATATTTAATTGTGTTTAATTACTTCCATGCGTTCGAATGCAGAAAGCTCGTTTTTTGCTGAGATGCAGCCCTTCTTCGCAACTTTTTGTTGCAAATATAGTGATTTTTCTCGGATTTTGTGTAATTTTGCTCTCTGATTTAAATGATTTTAGGTATTCTTTTAAAAGGAACAATTATGATACTCTCAACAACCCCACAGATTGAAGGTCACACCATCCGCGAGTACAAGGGTGTGGTGACAGGTGAAACCATTATTGGTGCAAACTTCGTGAAAGACTTTTTTGCAGGCATCCGCGACATCGTTGGTGGTCGTGCTGGCAGTTACGAGAAAGTGCTTGCCGAGGCCAAGGACACCTCCATGCAGGAGATGATGCAGCGTGCCCAGGCCATAGGAGCCAACGCGATCGTAGGCATCGACATCGACTACGAGACCATCGGTGCCAACGGCTCGATGCTGATGGTAGCCACCAGCGGAACGGCTGTTGTCATCTGAGTCGGTCAAATTACAGCACCGGCAGGATGCGCTCCCACACAAGGTTCAGTTCGCCCTGCAAATCGCCGTTGTCGGAAGTGATAGCGATGACGGCGTTTTTGTCAGGCACGACGATGATGTACTGACCACGGGCACCGTCGGCACGGAAGCAACCGGGGCGGCAGCGCCACATCTGGTAGCCGTAGCCTTGCATCCAGTCGCTGGTTTCTTTGGTCATTCCCTTGGCTGCAGCATCCTCCATGCGCGTGCCAGGATTGATACTCTCTACCTGTTTCTTCGACATCTCAGCCACCCATTCGGCGGGAATCAACTGCTGTCCATTCCATTCACCATTCTGCAGGAGCAGCTGGCCCATCTTCGCCAAGTCCTCGGTTTTCAAGTAGAGACCCCAGCCGCCGCAGTTGATGCCCTGTGGGCTCTCCTCCCACTTGGGTTTGTCGATATGAAGGGGCTGGAAGAGTCGGGCATCAAGATAGTCGACCACCTTCTCGCCCGTTACTTTCTGTACGATGGCGGAGCACATATAGGAGCCGAGGCTATTGTAGAGATAGAACGTGCCAGGCTCATGTACTACGGGATGTGCCAGAAAAGCCTGTACCCAATCTGCGCCCTCCTCGCGCTGCCCTGTCGGTTCCTCGTCGTGTCCGCACGTCATTGTCAGCAGGTCGCGCACAGTCATCGCCTTCAGATTATCGCTGATGTCGGCGGGGAGCTTGTCGGGAAAGAAGTCAATCACTTTGTCTGTCAGCGCCAGCTTCCCGTCGGCGATGGCGAGACCCACAGCGGTGGCGGTAAAGGTTTTGCTGACCGAGTGGAGTATATGCGGCACGGTGTCCACGCCCTCACTCTGCCAACGACTGTAGATAACATTGCCGTCGCGCACAATCATCACGCTATGGATGTCCATCGAGTCGGCAGCCGCCTGCTCGAAGAAGCCATCCATGGCCTTAGCCATATTGTCAGGGGTTTCAGCACGAGGCAGGTCAATCATCTCCGCCGTTTCCTTCACGTTGTTTTTACATGCCGTCAGTGCCATCAGCACGAGAACGGCGAAAAATGTCTTTCTCATTTTCATAAGCTATTGTTCAGTTTTATTGTTGCTCCATTTTATAATTAATCATAAACTTGGTGCAAATATAGCAAATATTCCCCGTTTTTTCGTATATTTGCCCCAAGATTTAAGAAGAATTATTGAATATAAAATAACTAGACCTATGGACAGAAGAGTTTTTATCAAGTTTGCATTATTGAGTATGAGCATGGTGGCGGCTCTGGCCTGGGGGCAGAAACCCGTAGTGCAAGTTGAGGGAGGCATGATACAAGGCGTTCCTTCTTCAGCAAGCGAAGTAATCGTATTCCGAGGTATTCCATACGCTGCGCCACCAATAGGCAACCTCCGATGGAAGCGTCCGCAGCCCGTCATGAAGTGGAAGGGCGTGAAAGTGGCTGACACTTTCAGCAATATCTGCTGGCAGCCCGGCAATGCCGTCGGCACTTTCTACGGCAATGAGTTCTATTGGAAGGAGAACACCGTGCAGAGTGAGGACTGTCTGTATCTGAACATCTGGGCACCAGCAGATGCCGTCGGAAATCCGGCGAGCAAACTGCCTGTGGCTTTCTGGGTACATGGCGGGGCCTATTTCAACGGCTACGGCCATGAGATTACGATGGACGGTGACGCATGGGCTAAACGGGGTGTGATACTCGTTACCATCAACTACCGTCTGGGCATCTTCGGCTTCCTTGCCCACCCCGAATTGTCAGCAGAGAATCCCGACGGCACATCGGGCAACTATGGCACCTACGATCAGGTGGCTGCCCTGAAATGGGTACACAATCACATCGCGCAATTCGGAGGCGACCCAGATAATATCACCGTTCTCGGACAAAGTGCAGGTGCAGCCAGCATCAAGAACCTGGTTTCCTCTCCCCTGTCGAAAGGTCTGATCAAGAATGCCATTATTCAAAGCGGTGGCGGTATCGGCTCGTTTGGCAGCTCTGACAGCGGCCAGAAGCAGGCCGAGACAACTGGCAAGACCTTTATGGACAAGTTCGGCTATAACAGTCTGAAGTCGATGCGCGCCGTGCCTGCTGAGCGGCTGCTTGAGATTTTCAAGGCCGAGGGCATGAACCTTTTCCGTCCTCACATCGACGGTATCCTGCTGACTGAGAGCTTCGACGATGCCGCCCGCAATCAGCACTTGGCCGATGCCAACTACATGATAGGCTGCACACTCGATGACATCCGTCCGATGGGCAAACAGATCGACGAGTTCTGTTTTCTGCGTGACTCGCTCGACCATCGCCCCGCCTATCAGTATCTCTTCGCCCGCAAACTGCCCGGCACGCACGACGGAGCCTTCCATTCTGCTGAGTTGTGGTTCATGTTTCATACGTTGGATCGCAGCTGGCGCCCCATGACGGAGGCCGATTACAGGCTAGCCGACGAGGTGATGGACTGCTGGACGAACTTCGTCAAATACGGCAATCCTAATAAACCAGGTAGGGAGAGCTGGGCTCCATTCACCCTTGCCAATCCATACGTCAAGACATTTAATGTAAAACCAGCACAAGTGTATCAGACCAGATTACTCAGTCACGAAGCAGAAATAGACAACATCATCAAAGGCATGACCCTTGAAGAGAAGATCGACATGCTCCACGGTAAGAACATGTTTTCTTCAGCAGGCATCCCACGGTTGGGCATCGCCGATGTAGAATACGCTGATGGACCTTTCGGCATCCGTGAGGAAATGGAACCGCACTCATGGAACTCCGCCCATTTGACAACGGACTCGGCCACATTTTTCCCCACGGGATCAGCACTGGCTGCAACGTGGAGCACGGAGTGGGCCTACGCCTACGGACGGGGCATGAGCCGTGAGGCCAGATTGCGCGGCAAAGATATGATTCTCGGTCCCGCTATCAATATACAGCGCATCCCCACTGGCGGACGAACCTACGAGTATCTGAGCGAAGACCCGATCCTGAGCGGCATGCTCGCCGTGGCCTATACCAAGGGTTCGCAGGACGACGGCACGGCGGTGTGTCTGAAACACTACGCGCTGAACAACCAAGAGGACTACCGTGGCTTCGTCGATGTGCGTATCTCAGATCGCGCCATGCACGAGATATATCTTCGTCCCTTCGAGATGGCCGTCCGTGAGGCCGATGCATGGGGCGTCATGGCAGCTTATAATAAGGTGAATGGCCGTTGGTGTTCAGAGAACAAGAGACTACTCACAACCATCCTACGTCAGCAGTGGGGCTTCCCCGGTATGGTCATCAGTGACTGGGGTGGTGTTCATTCTACCGTTGATGCCGTGACGGCTGGCATGAACGTAGAGATGCCTGGCAGCCGATTTATGGGTCAGGCACTACTCGACTCAGTGAAGGCCGGAAAGGTGAGTGAGGCTGTCATCAACCAACGCGTCAGGGAGATCCTTCGCGTTCGTCTGACAGTGAAACCAATCGCTAAAGATGTTGCCAACACCAAGCCCGTGGGCAATGCTGAGGAGATGGCAACTGCTTTAGAGGTGGCCCGTCGCAGCATCGTGCTGTTGAAAAATGAAAAGGTACTGCCGATAGACACGAAAAAAGTGAAACGCATCGCTGTCATCGGCGAGAATGCCGTTACAAAGATGGCTCTTGGCGGTGTGGGAGCTGGCGTGAAGACCCGTTGTGAGATCACACCGCTCGAAGGCCTACAAACCATCCTTGGCAACCAAGTGGAAATTACCTACGTTCCTGGTTACAAGAGCTACGACCGTGAAAACCGAAACAAACGAATAAGTCCGCAGCAACCTGCTGACCAAGAACTCATGGCTCAAGCTGTGGAAGCTGCCAAGAATGCAGACCTTGTCATTTTCTTTGCCGGAGACAACCGCGAGGTAGAGACCGAGGGTTCCGACCGCAAGTCTATCACCCTACCCTCTGGACAGGACGAACTGGCAGCTTCTCTCGCCAAGGCGAACAAACGATTGGTGACTGTTATCGTCTCTGGCGGACCTGTAGATGTCTCAACGGTGAGTGAGGTATCAGGGGCCTTGGTTGCCTCATGGTTCAATGGTTCTATGGGCGGTCAGGCCCTCGCTGAAGTCCTCACGGGTAAGATTTCCCCATCGGGTAAACTGCCAATGACCTGGCCCAAGAGATTGGAGGATGTGCCGGCATACGCCACAGGCACATATCCGCAGACCATCGAGAATAATGCTCAAGGCGATATCTTTGTAGATCTTACTCGTAATCGCAGTAACGAGCGCCGTCAGCAGCTCATTGCTGATTATGCAGAGCAGAATCTTGTAGGTTACCGTTGGTATGAACAGAAGCATGTAACTCCTGCCTATCCTTTCGGCTACGGTCTCTCTTACGCCATATTCGTCTATAGCGACCTGAACGTTAAGTCCACAGCCGATGGCTTCGATGTCAGCTTTACACTCACCAACACGTCAAAGCACGATGCTGAAGAGGTGGCACAGGTCTATGTCTCCCGCTCGATCAAGGAATTGAAGGGATTCCAACGTGTGGCGCTGAAGGCAGGTGAAAGTAAGGTTGTGACCATCCCCATCCGCCGAACAGATCTCTGCCAATGGGATGAGGCCACCCAAACCTGGATTTTGGAACCTGAAGATATGACTATCCTCGTAGGAGGCTCTTCCGACAACTTACCACTAATGAGCAAAACAAAAATTAATGAATAGACTGCCCCAAGATTTAAGAAGAGTTTATATCAAGACATTTAACGTAAGATATTTATGACACCACTGGAACAAAGAAATGAACGTCTGGCTCAGACGATTATCAAGAACCTGAAGCGTCGCCACATAGAAGGTTCCTATTGTGCGACGGCAGAAGAGGCTGTGAAGAAAGTATCCGAACTTATTGAGGATGGAAGTAGCGTGACATGGGGCGGCACGATGACTGTCCGCGACCTGGGAATTCCACAGTATCTCAAAGATCGTGGCACGTTGGAGGTGCTCGACCGTGACCTCGTTGAGACTCCAGAGGAGAAACAGGAGATGTATCTCAAGGCATTCTCTGCCGATGTCTATCTGTCCAGCGCCAATGCCATCTCTGAGGACGGCGTCATCGTGAACATCGATGGCAACGGGAACCGTGTGGCTGCTATCACATGGGGACCCAAGAAAGTTATCTTCGTCATCGGCCTGAATAAGGTGGCCCAGAACGTGGAGGCTGCTCTCGCCAGGGCACGCAGCACGGCATCGCCCATCAATGCAGCGCGGTTTGACATCAAGACCCCTTGCCAGACGGACGGCGTATGCCATAACTGCAACTCGCCGGAGTCCATCTGCAATTACGTCCACTTCCTCAGGAACTCACCACGAGGCCGCCATGTCGTTGTGCTGGTAGGTGAAAACCTCGGATATTAACAATCATTATGTGAGATCTTTGTCTACCATGGCTGAAACGCAGGAGTCGGACCAAACGTTCTCGGCGGTTTCAATCATGTCGATAATCGTATAGATAGGTAGGATGACGCCTAAGACGGCCACTGGGGCACCGATACCCGACATCAGGGAGAGCGTGAGGAAGTAACAGCCCATAGGCACACCTGCATTACCGACAGCCGACACCACTGAGATAAGAATCCACAACAGGATAGTACTCCAGGTGAGAGGAGTGCCGCCATTCTGCATCACGAAAAGTGAAGTGACAAGGATGAAGGCAGCACAACCATTCATATTGATGGTGGTGCAGATAGGAAGTACGAAACGGGCGACCTTGCTACTGATGCCCAGACGGTTCTCGGCTGTATTCATCGTAACGGGCAGGGTGGCGGCGCTGCTCTTAGTAAAGAGCGCCATCAGTATGGCTGGTGTCATCTTACTCAACACATGAAGAGGATTCAGGCCACACGCCAACAGGAACAGAGGCAGTACGACAAAAAATTGTAAGACATTACCACCAAGCACCACCAACACGTATTTCCCAATGGAATCGGCTACGACACCGGCAGAGACCTGGGCAGACAACTGTGCAGCGAAAGCGATGATACCTAAAGGCAAGGTCCATATTAACCCACGTATCAACAGGAAGAGCAGTTCCTGAAGTCCCAGCAGGAACTTCACGACAGCACTCTTGTTCTCCGACTCAGGGAGTTTCGAGAGTGCGAAACCGATGGCAAAGGCTAACAACAGCAGCGACAGAACGTTACCTTCAAGGAAAGGCTTCACGATGTTATTGGGGATGATGCTGATGATATGATCCGTATAGGTGACATCTGTCCCTTGGGCAGCAGCTCCACAATATTCAAGCGCTGTTCCTACAGGCAGGTTGCCCGGGGCTATCAGCACGTAGAGAATGGCACCGACAGCGGCAGCAGCAAAGGTAGTCAACAGGGTATAGATCAGTGTGCGACCGAAAATCCTGCCTGAACCTTTGGAACCAAAGGTGGCAAAGGTAGTCATCACTGCCAGTACAATCGTCGGCACTGCCAACAACTGGAACAGACGGGTATAGACCGTAGCCACAAAATTCATCACCTCGTCGAGCCATCCAAGCCCGAGTAAACCTAATATCGCACCTACTATCAGTGCGCCAATCCAAATTACAGTTGTCTTCATCGCTGCAAAATTACGATTTATTTTTGAAAGATCGGGGGCAAAGTCATAAAAACTTCGCCACCCGACCAATGGAAAGATTGCAAGATCTTAATTCGTATGTGTCTGACGCCATGAGTGAACATAGTCCACCAGGGCACGGAGCTTCTCTGGATCAGAGTCATTTGGCACTGAGTCGTCAGCTCCGAGGATGAAGTTGGCAGGAGCATTCTTCAGGATCTCGTCCACCTCGGCCTTGGCCTCCTCAAGGGTACCAGTATAGATCTTGCTCTGACGGGGCAGTCCTCCGAGCACAGGACGATCGAAGAGTTTTGCCACCTGTTGGGTGGTCAGCGCCTTGCCCTTGAACTCATGATAAGGTACGTTGACAATGCTGCCGGGATAGTCGAGGTAGTCGTTGAATGAGTCGGCAGAGAAATGACCACCACCCTCGCAGACGTGGAGGATATTGAAGGGAGCCACCTCGTTGGCTGCATCAGAGAGTTGCTTATCGTAAGGCTTGATGAGATCACGGAAGAGTTTACCTCCGAAGGAGTCGAGGTCGCCACCCTGGCTTGAGATGTAGAAGCCATCAGCACCAGCCTTACGAGCCTCACGGATATAATAGACCAGACTCTTGGTGAGTGCCTCCAGGGCAGGCTTTACGGCCTCAGGATCCTTCTTGATAATCTCAAACAACTGCTGCTTGGCAGCTTTAGGATCGCTGGCAGACCAGGTGCCTGCGGCCTGATTGAGCAGAGCCAAAGGAGAATATACGGTAGGGATGATGAAGGCCTCATTCTTCAACTCACGAGCCAGTTCGTGAACCACCTGAATTTGCTCTGCCCACTGCTCGGGCGTTACTTGTTTTATTTTCTTCCAGTCAGCAGGACTCTTGATCTCTACCTGATTAGGCACATACTCATACTTAACATTCACAAAATCGACATGTGTAGAACGGAACCAGTCGATGTGTGACTTCACGGCCTTATAACCAAACTTGTCAGGGAAATGGATGTTGAAGAATACTGGCACGTAGTCGTTGGGGCGACTCTGGTCGAGTACCTGCAATAGCAGTTCGCGCTTGTTGTAGTTGTCATAACTCTGTGCTGATACGTTTGCACTGAATGTGGTTGCTGCCACTGCTACGAGCAGAAGGCTGCGAAGGGTTTGTTTACTAATTGTCTTCATAATGTTTAAATGTTTAATTGATTAATGATTATTATGTTGAATTGTTGTTTATTCAAAAGAACTGTCGTATGGGCCATCGCCACTTTCTCCACTATAGCCCCAGTTCTGCGTGAGATTCGGGTTCAGGATTATCTGATCCTGAGGCAATGGCAACAGGTAGTTGCGCTTTGAGACATTCTGGATCTTCAATGGCTCTGAGGCAGGAGAATTCTCTTTCACATGTTTCACAAGGATATGCCAGCGGACGAGATCGAACCAGCGCTGACCCTCGAGAATGAACTCCTTCCAACGCTCATCGCGGACAGCCTGACGGAACTGCTCCTTTGTCAACCCACTCAGTTCCAGGGGTGAACCGTCGGAGGGTTCATTCTGGATGTTGAGATATGGGCTCCAGTAGGCACGACGACGGATCTGGTTGATGGCATCGTAAGCGGCAGGCGTAGGACCGTTGAGTTCGTTCTCGGCCTCAGCCTTAATCAATAGTACCTCACCGTAGCGGATTACGACCGAGTTGGTGGACTGCCCTGCAGCATTACCTGACGAAGCAGGATTAGCGAAGTTGAGCGAGTCGATGTACTTACGGAAGCGGGGGATGGTGAACACGAAGTCAGTACCGGTGTTAGGGTTGATGATGCTCTTGGCCCATGAGCCGTCGCGACGCTGATCCTTGGGATCCATTTCGGTATAGTAACGATCGCTGGTGGCTATCAACACAGGTTCGGTATCACTCCAGTTAGTGGCAAACACACAGTGGCCAGTGATGTTGGCATTCACAGTGCGGTCGTGCTCGAAGGTGAAGATGTGCTCCGGACCGTTCTTCTTATCCACCGACCAGATGTCGATGAACTTGTCGAGCAGGCGATACTTGCCAGAGTCGATGACCTTCTGGGCATAGTCGACGGCCTTCTGATAGTAGGCGTTCTGATTGGCCTTACCTTTCTCGCTGCTGGTCTGGGCCCATACGAGATAGACCTTGGATAGCAGTGCCGATGCACCCAGTGAAGAAGCCTTGCTGTCGAGGGTGGTATAGTTGGCGGGCAACTGTTCGGCAGCTGTGAAATCGGAAACAATCTGCTCATACACCTCATCCACCGTGTTGCGTGAAGCGCCTTCTCCCTCACCGTCATGAAGTACGAGGGGTACTCCACCAAAGTATCGCACGAGGTTGAAATAAGTGTAGGCCCTGAGGAAACGTGCCTCAGCGATATAGTTCTGTTTCGACTGCTCATCGAGCCAGTCGGCTGCCGTCACCTTGTCAATAACTACATTGGCACGGTTGATGGCTGTATAGTGAGCCTCCCAGGCATTCACCACAAAGAGGTTGGTGGGCTGAACGGCGAAGTTGGCAACTTCACGGATATGAGCCGAGTTTGTCTGGGCTCCAGCACGGACGTAATCGGTCTGCAGATCCTGAAGATAGATGGTCTGGTTGTTCCAGATACCATACATGCCGTTAACCGTAAATTCCTGATAGATGCCGTTGATGGCTGTCTCTATATCGTTCTTACTCTGATAGAAGTTGTCCTTGTCTATCGAACTGATGGATGTCTGGTCCAGGTCGGCGCAACTCACTAATACAGTAAATAGTGAATAGAGCATAGTGAATAGTGCCAGGCGATGGGCTGTTCTTTTGTATATTTTGGTAATCATAACTATAAACTATTAATTATAAACTACAAACTAAAATGTGAAGTTAATTCCAAAGAGGACGGTCTTGGCGGTGGGGTAAGCACCATAGTCAACGCCCTGATAGAGAGCACTTGTTTCATCGATACCGTTGCGGTTGGCCTCGGGGTCGTAACCATTGTAACCCGTGATAGTGAAGAAGTTCTGGAGCGATACGTAGAAGCGAACCTTCGAATCGGGAGTGATCAACTTCAGAGGCACAGTGTAACCTAGTTGGATATTACGGAACTTCAGGTATGAAGCATCCTCAACAAAGCGGTCATCAGCATATATACTGGTAGCCGTGGCAGCCTTTTGGATGGTGTTGCTAGGATTGGTGGGGGTCCAACGGTCGGCCACCTCTTCCAACGGGTTATAGTAGTAGCCGTTACCACGGTCCAGACGACAAGCAAGGGCATTGAAGAGTTTGTTGCCATAACTGCCACTCAGACTCAGGAAGAAGTCGAGGTTCTTATAGGTGAACTTGGTGTTAAAGCCATAGGTGAACTTGGGCTGGATGTTGCCCAGCACGACACGATCCTGCTCGTTGACGGCCCCGTCGCCATTGACATCCTCAAACTTGGGGTTACCAGGCTCAACCACCGAGATGGTCTGTGTGGGCAGTTGGCTCAGATCCTCATCCGACTGAATGATGCCCTTGAAACGATAGCCATAGAAGGTGCCGAGAGGTTCGCCTACCTTCACGATCAACGGATTGATATACGACAGGGTGGCAGTATTGAAGGTGGGGACGAAATACTCTGAATCGCCAAGGTCGGTCACCTCGTTCTTGTTGTGGGCGATATTGGCATTCACGTTCCACTTCAGGTCCTTCTTATCGATGAGCACACCACCGACTTCGAATTCAATACCCTTGTTGGTGACTGAGCCCACATTACGGAGTACGGTCGAGAATCCTGTTACCTGTTCAACAGGCACATCGAGCAGCAGATCGCTGGTCTTCTTATAGTAAACATCGAGCGTGGCAGTGAGACGGTTATTGAAGAAACCCGTGCTGAGTCCGACGTTGTATGATCTGGTTGTCTCCCATTTCAGGTCGGGATTCGACTTATTGGCGATGATGTAACTGGTGGCCTTCTGACCATTGATGATTACAGTACGAGGTTCAATGTTGGCCGCGAACTGATAGTCGCCAATCTCCTGGTTTCCCACCGTACCGATAGAAGCACGCAACTGGATGAAGTCGACCTTCTTGCCGAGGTGGATCCACTTCTCACGGTCGATATTCCACGAGGCACCCAATGAGGGGAACAGTGCCCAACGATGATCCTTGGCAAAGCGGCTGCTACCGTCGGCACGGAAGGTGATCGAGGCATTGTAACGTGAATCGTAACTATAGTTTACACGACCGATCCAAGACTGAAGCGTCGACACGTAATGACTGCTCGATGAAGGCAATGTCGTGCTAGCAGCACCGATATTGTCATAGCCTGTAGCATCGTTACTGAAGCCGTAGGCTGTGGTAGCAAAACTGCTGCGGTCGGTCTTCTGTGCTGTGTAACCAGCCAGCACAGTAAGCGAGTGAACACGGTTGAATACATTGCTATAAGTCGCTGTGTATTCCGTCTGCCAGGTATTGGTCTTCGTCTGACCTATAGAGGCATATCCGCTGTTGGCAATACCGCCCGTGGTATATGAGGGGGCATAGTAGTTCTGACGAGTGTTGGAGAGGTCGGCACCCAGACTGACCTTAAGCTTGAGTTGGGGAATAATAGCCCACTCCAGGAATCCATTACCAATGATACGGGTGTTCTCTGTCTCCGACTGAGTGTTCAGCAGGTCGCTGATGGGGTTGCCCACCTTGCCGTTATAGATATCAACACTGGTCGGTGTCGGATCATAGTTGAACGAGCCGTCAGCATTATATATAGAGGTATAAGGTGTATGTGAGATGACAGCAAACCAGGTGTTGGGAGCAAACATGCTGTTGGTGTTATCTACACCTGTCACCTTATTATAGGCGGCATTGGCTGTCACTCCTACCAACAGGTTCTTGAGAATGTTACGCTCATAGTTCACACGTCCGACAAGGCGTGTCAGACCTGTACCTTTCACGATACCATCCTGACTCTTGTAACTGCCGCTAACACTATAACGCGATAACTCGTCGCCACCCGTAGCCGAAATCTGATGTTCCTGCTGGAATCCCGTACGCAGGGCCTCACTCTGCCAGTCGTAGGTCTGAGTCGGTGCATCCAAGCCATAACCGATCTCACCTTTCTGATAGAGTTCGTTCCAGATATCAGTCCACTGCCAAGCATCGAGAAAATTCAACTTCTTGCTGATGCTGCTCCATCCGAAAGTGGCATTATAACTGAGCGTGTTACGACCATGAGAACCTTTCTTGGTGGTGATGATGATCACACCGTTGGCACCACGGGTACCGTAGATGGCTGTGGCGGATACATCCTTCAGTACCTCAATGCTCTCGATATCACTGGGGTTGAGGAAGGACAGGGGATCGAGTGTGGCATCACTGCCCTTGGCACCGGTACGGTTTGAGGAGGCATCATTATAAACAATCAGACCGTCGATGACGTAGAGGGGCTCATTGCCGCCAGTAATAGAGTTACCACCGCGAATACGGATGATGCTGGCAGCGCCGGGCTGACCACTGGTGGTCGTCACATTCAGACCTGCTACAGCTCCCTGCAGGGCACTCTCAACAGAGGTGTTATGCTGTTTCAGAATATCCTCGTTTACAGAGGAGATGCTACTGGTGAGTTCCAAACGTTTCTGGGCACCATAACCTACGATCACCACTTCATTCAGACGACTAGCGTTATCCACAAGACTAATCTCCACGGGTTCCTCGAAGTCATAGACATCCACATCAAGCGGACGGTAGCCTACATACTCTACACGTAGGGTCAAGGGGGCTTCCACTTTCGTCTGGAGGGAGAAGTTGCCGTCGATATCCGTCACGACGCCCTTACCCTTTTCACTTTTTACAATCACCGAGGCTCCTATCAACGGTTCACCTGTGCGGACATCGGTGATATGTCCTGTGATCAGGCCTTGCGCAACAGCCAAGAGGGGGCTGATTGCAACAAGCGTTGCAATAAACAATCTTTTTACCATAAGTCTAATTCTATTTTATTATTTTAGTGCGGTCAAGACACTCTGTACTTTGTTAATCTGGGCATTTGTCTCTTTCTTGTCGAGATTCAGCAAGCCATATTCATGGTTATACTTGATACCATTCTCCAGTATCCACTGCAGGAAATGGTTCACAGCATCATCGGCATTATTAAATCTGATACCTACCTTTTCTACAGTTATCTCTGCAGGTTTGCCATTCTCAAGGATGTTGAGCACATCGTCGAGTGTGCCATTGTCGCTGAAACTGTTTTCCAGGTCCTTCTTCAGGTCGAGGCCCACAAGCGACAGGTCACTCTTCAAGTGACGACTCTTCAGATCGAAGATGTTTGAAAGGGCATTAAAAGTGACTCCTAGCGGATCCTTCGAGATGGCGGTGTTCAGGAACAGATCATCGCCAGTGATACGCTTTCCTCTGAAGTTGGCACTCTCCTCACCGAAGTTGTGGGCAAATGAAGCGGCTACTGACGATGCATTGCTGCCGCTATAAATAATGATCGTCTCGAAAGTCTTGTTCTTTTTCACCTCCTCTTCAAAGTCATCGTTGAGGAAGAAGAGTTGCTTCAGTTTCTTCGCATTCAGGTGCTTTCCTTCGAGCAGGCGTGCTGCCTCAGAGCTACGTGCAGTAATAGGCAGCACGGCAGTCTCTCCGAAATAAACAATATGGCTAAATTCTTGATTACTATTGTCCTGATTGTCTGAAACAATATTCAGATCTATGTTATCCTGATTTGCTGAGCCTTTTACAATCTGGAATACCACACCCGGCTCAGTCTTGGCGTATTCCTCTATCCATTTTTCAACTAACGGACGTGCGAAACGCGGACTCTTGATGGTACGCACGCCACTATTGGTGTTATTAACTCCATTTCCTTCTGCCCAGACGTTGTTCAGTCCCAGGCTCAAAACCAATGCTATTGTAAACGCTATTCTTTTCATATCCTTTTTGTTTTGTTTGTTCTACACCTTTTATTATATATACACTTCCTTTCATTGTCATAGCCATCATACTGCTACAACACCAGCAATCTTGCATTCGCATATTACACATTCGTTTCATAACTTCTCTTTTTTATTTTAATAATAACCTAAATATTTCTTCACTTTCGGTGCAAGATCAGTGCAAGCCGAATGCAATCGAATTTATTCGAATTGCTGAGGCGCCGCCTGAGCTCGCAGTTGAAACTTGTTTTCGACTGCAAAGGTACGGCGATTTCCGCACTCTCACAATCCCTTCGATATGTCATTCTATATACCACAAGCATGGTATTTGCATAAAAACGCCAGAAAACCGTGTGTTTCCTGGCAATTTTAAAGCAGTAAGAGGTTCGTTTCAGTCCTCTTTTACGATAGGATAGAGTTCGATGAACTCGCCTTGGTGGTTCAGACCGTCATTGATCAGTTCGGCAAACTTCTGCCCGACAGTCTCGATATCGTGGAAACCAGGAAGGGCCATATTGCCATTCAGATCAGTGGTGGTAGGACCTGGATGAACGGAGAAAATCTCCACAGGGGTATTGGCCTGCTGGAACTCAATAGCCATCACACCCATCATGGCATTCTGCGCAGCCTTGCTGGCAACGTAAGCCAGGGGATGCCAGTATGGACTGATCTCTGACGGGACAGTCACATTAGCGATACGACCCTGATTCTTGGCAATCAGCGGAATCAGTGCCTTGGTGAGGGCGAAGGTGCCGACGAAATTCACATCAAGCGTCTCACGGATGACGCTGATTTCCGTATGTTCGCTATCCACACTCATGTCGCCAGGGATGCCGGCATTATTAACCAACAGCATCAGTTCGGGATATCTCTCGTTGATTTCCTTCGCAGTCTTTTCGATACCATCGAGATCTTTCAGTTCGATGTTCACCCAACCTAACACGTCGATGCCTTCAGCCTTCAGTTCGCTAATGGCTTTTGTAGCACGCTGTTCATCACGTGCGCCGATAATCACCTGCCAGCCACTCAGGCCGAG
>CADCBZ010000047.1 GCA_902799765.1 uncultured Prevotellaceae bacterium | reverse complement strand
TCCATGATGATGATTGTCGGGCTCAGCCACCAAATACCAACGCTGTTCCCATGTACGCAGGAAATACGGAATCAGTACATGACTCTTTTTCGTATTCTTGTTGAATGAATAGTAGTCACACGCTATACCCTTCTTCTTGTCAATCGCTTCAAGGATTATCTGCACGTTCTCTACTCCAGTCGGTGCTTCTGTCAGCATAATCTTATCTCGATGCTTCAGGGCCAGTTCCGTCATACCCTCTATATGATAGGCAGAAAGCAGATAGTCATAAAGTGAATCATCCTCACCATAAAGTGCCTTGTGACGACGAAGTTCGTATTTACCCGTTCGCTGATTGAAATCGATATAACAGGGGAAGGTCTCTTCGATGTATTCCCTATATCTAAGAAATGTACGAGGCAGGAACTCGTCACCTTCACAAAGTGATGAATACTGGTAATAGTCATTAATCTCCTTCAGGGTCATCGGCCCCTTTCGCTCCATGAGGTTAATGAGATAGAGGCATTTCTTCAGTTTCGACATATGCATTCAATTTTGTGGCAAATATAGTCATTTTTCTGGAATCAGCAAAGTTATTTCATTTTTTTCTACTGCTAAGAATTGACTGTAGCCTTAATTCTGCTCTCTTACTCTTTGAGAAGAAATCTTGAATGGAACCAGATGCAAAACTTATGCTTATGATATTACGTTTTCTCTTTTTGGCCAAGTCTATGTCGCACAATACGGGCTTTACATCCCCCAATTCAACGCATACTTCTTTTACGAATAGGTCGAAATCCTCCTGCTTAATATTCCATCCATGAAAGAACAAGGCTCCTATCGTAATATAGGGATTCCTCTCTACATACTCTATCATTTTCTGATTTTTAATAGCCTTGATATTATCCAATACCAACGCTTGCCAATGAGGCATATCATCTTCTTTTAGATGAATCCATCCCCTCACAGCTGAGTAAGATTTATCATCTCCAATAGTTAGCCAATGGTCATTCATAATCCTTACAATTGCTGATTTAGTTCGTATTTATTAATCCATTCATAGTTCTGAAGCCATATTTTATATAGGCTTCGTCCGCCGCTCTGTTATAATAATCAATGGCTTTCTTTTCTTCACCATTTTTTTCATACATCTCGCCTAATTTGCAGAAAGCTATAGGCAAACCACAATTAGCTGCCATTGTATAGTATTTGATAGCCTTCTCCTCATAACGTACTTCATAGAGGTCTTCTGCAAGGTCTTGAAAAATAGTACCCAGTCTATAATATGCAGCTTGGGCTATGACTGCATTATCACTCTGGTCATGTATTGCGGCTCTAACAAACCATTTAACAGCCTTCTTGTAATTCCGAAAGCGATTAATTTGATCTTTTCTCCTATTCCCCATCTTTATAAAGCGTGAAAGCCCTTCCCCTTTACGATAGTATTCTGCTATTTGATATTCTGATAATGGGTCTTTTGAGTCAGATTGTCCCAAAAGCTGAAGCATGTTGATAATGGCCGAGTCAATATCCTCTCCATTCTCTTTTGATTTCAGAAACCATTCCATTGCTTTTGTGGTATTTCGTTGGCATCCTACACCATCTAAATAGAAATCGGCAAGATTCTTCATCGCAACAGGATTATCTTTAAGAGCAGATTCCATAACTAATTGAAATGCCTTGTTTTCGTCTTTTTCCACACCAAGGCCCCATGCATATTTCATTCCTAAGTTGTTCATCGCTTTCTCATTTCCCTGTTTACTTGCCACTTGATACCATTTCGCAGCCAATTTATAACTTTGTGAAACCCCAATGCCATATTCATAATCAACCCCTACATAGAATTGTGCTTCAGCAAATCCATAATAGGCGACTAATTTGTACTGATAAAAGGCCATAGTCTCATCTTTCTCCACATAATATCCATTATCGTAGAACACGCCAACCATAAAACCAGCTTCCAATTCACCATTAGTGGCAGCTTTCACAAACCATTCAAAAGCAATTTCATCATCATGTCCATCATAATCATCATCGTGATACAAATAACCCAAAGCTGTCATTGCATACACACATCCCATTTCTGCTGCTTTTTCAAGAAGAGCACGACCTATCTCACAATTCTCATTGACTCCTTCTCCATTGCAGTAATCACACCCTAGGTTGGCAATGTCTTCTGGGGTATTGAAGCAATCAGGATGCATTCCTTTTATGACTTCCAAATCGATAGTTTCTTTCTTTGCCATAATAATGTTCTTATTTGTTACAATTCATTTTCTAGCTGCAAAGATAAAGAGAGAGGCAGACATTTTATGTCCGCCTCCTGAAATATTTGATTCTACGATGACTTTTTCTAAATAAAACTCTTCTAAATGTGTTTAAGTTGAAACATCAAACGTTCTTCTACAGTTCGTTCTTTACCTCTAGGGAAATTGGATTCCCAATCTTCATAACCACATGAAGGGCAAGTAGCCTTAAACTGTGAAGAAAAGTCGTAAATAACATCTCCACCATTGCACCAAGCAACTGAACCACCACATTTTGGGCAGATTAAATCAACAACCATAAAACAACACATAATACTCCACTTTATTCTTTAGTTATTTGATCCCAGATTTCGTGATCAGTCTTAATAAAAATCGATGTCAGACGAGTCTTAACGCTCCCACAATTCGGACAGCGGAGAATTTGGCCAAATAAATAGTCCATCTTAGATTCTGCTAGTACCCAAAATAATACTCCGCACTCTGTGCATTTCACATATCTTTTTCCTCTGCCAAAAGCTACCAACATACTTCTTTGCAAAATTACGTTATACACATTATTAATCGGCTGCAAAGATAAATGGAGAGACGGACTAAATTTGTCCGCCTCTAATAATATTTCATTCCTCAATGACAGTTTTGAATAAGGCTCTACCATATTTGTCTTCTAGGTAGTCTCTCTTAAACTTTGATGTCAGCAGTTTGTAGTCTGCATATCCTGTCGTATAACCATCTACTTCAAAATTTCTGATGCGTTTGAGACGCTTCTCTGTTATAGAGCCCTCTAAGACATAAGAACCAAGCATTAATGGTTCTAAGAACATGATAGGTAGTTTGATCATTTGGAACGGAATTGTGATATCAATTCCTCCGTCTTCATTGTCATATCGACCATCTGTTTCAGCAAGGGTTACTTTACATTTTCCCTTTGGTAATTCATATGCCTCAAGAAGTCCTTTATAGTAATCTGGGAAGAAATTCTCGGCAATCTTAGGCAGGATGTTGTTAACGTACTTTGTCAAATCTCGTTGGATGCGGATGGATTCAACATCCCACTCTTTAGGAATGTAAACTGTCCACTGATAGTCTTCCACCTTATATGATAGTTTCTTCTCGTCAGTTTCCTCAAAGAACACATATTGTCCATGATAATCAATGAACGTGTCATCACAAATAACCTGTGTTAATCCATATGAATCCTCAAGCGGCTCATTGCGCAGAATGACTGGCGGGAGACTATCTTCAGTCTGTTCTTCGTTACAGAGACGTACGCCTGCCAACTCGTTCATTCTTTCTGCACCAACTTTTTCATGAATACATTGTAATACATACCAGAAAGGAAGATAAGGAACACAATAAACATCAATCTTATCATCCCGATCAAAGATTTCTATTGTTTTCTCATACCAGTTGCTCAATATTCTGACACTACCAATAACATCCCATTCTAATAAATCACCTATCAGTTCTGCCTCTTCCAGTTTTCCTTCATTGACATAATAGGCTTGGCTGTATTTTTCAATGACCTTTTCATCAGCATCCGTATATGGAGCAGGGTATTTTGCGTAATACAAATCAAGCAATTCTTTTGCTAAAGCCTCTCCTTGTTTAGTAAATCTATTAGGACTATTAACAAAATTGAGTAAGATGCCACCAAACTCGATATCCTTTTTTGAGCGAACATCACAGATAGAGTGAACACCTAAGAGCAATGCTGCTGATTTGAGTCCGCAATAAGCAGCATTCATGATTTTCTCAGCCCCATCTTCTTTGTCCTCCTGGGAAACATCTTCACTAAGAATCGCCTCAATCCCCTCATCCATCATGTCTGTGAGATCATTTGAGTTAATCTTATACTCATATTCGTAGTTTGTCGTACCAAATGGGAGCAAATCGCACTCTCTAATATCATCAATACACTCTGCCACATCCACAATGAATTTGGCAAAAGAAGCGTTCGCCACTTCCTTGTATTCCGGCTTATAGTTAGAATCATCCAGCCGAGATTTGCAGTAATCAATTAATAGTTTATTCATAATCATCGAATTATAAATATATTGGCGCAAAGATAGCGAAAATCTTTCAGATTACAAAAGAATCAATCGGTTTTCATATTATATTTCCATCCGTTCCCAGTTTTTTTATAAACTGTGTTTGAGGTAAAGGGACTAAATAGTCTTGACGGACGTGTCCTGACACTCCCACACTTCGGACAGCAGAGAGGTTGGCTTAATGATGATGCTCCCAATTCAATGTCCGGCCACCAAAAACGTTTTCCGCACTCTGTGCATTTCATTAATGTAATACCTCTAATCATAATTCATTATTTCAACCCGTTAAAATCATTTTTCAAGCAATTTGTTAAGGTGCTCAAGCTCTTCTTCTTTCAAATCTTTAGAATCTGAGTTTTGAATCTCTTGGATGGCTTTTTCGCCATCTTCAAGCTTTTTCCACTCCCATTGTTCTATAATTTTTATCGCTTCTTTACTCTCAATAATATCTAGCACACTTAAGCAAAAGTCCAGAACAGGATAAGCACTACGATCTAAGATGCTTACCCCATAAATTTCCCCATTCTTTATAGCATCCTCCAATAATTTCCCTTCCCGTTCAATAAACTCCATGATATAATTTTCATCAGGCATTGCTATTATTGTATTCTGATCAACCTCAACAAAATATAAAAAACTACTTTTAAGAATGGTTGTTAGTTCTCTGCTTATATATTCATTGTAGTCATCATTAGGATGCTTTATCCCCTCCAGATTATATTCCTTTCCTTTCAAGATTATCTTGTACTGGCCATCCTTTTCTACTTTGCCCTTGACATCCCGGTATTCATATTCTGTCCATTCACCAGCAAGATTCCTGACTGAAACGGTCAGGCTATTCCTTTTCGACATGGGATTGCCATTCTCATCAATGCAGATTTTCTCATCTTCCTCTGGCTTCTCTTCTTCAGCCTGGAAATTTACATTCATAAAATCTATAAAGACCCAAGAAAACTCCCTGTTGAATGAGACTCTATGGAATACTTGCTTGTCCTTAAAGCGTTCTTCCAAAAGCTTTATAAACGCATCAACCTCTTCTTCTTTCACCTTGGGTTTTTCAAAGAAGTAGAAATCAAGTTCAATGAAGTTACTATTGTCAATCATTTCTCTCACCTTGGCACTTTTCTCAATGGCGCAATCAAGCTGCTCCATTACAATATTCTGCCAGTTACTCTGCTGTTCCTTAGAAAGTTCGATTCTTCCCCAAGTTGACTCAGAACCCTCAAAGGCCTCATCACCTAATAAAATCCAATTTTTCACCATAATATACACATTTATAAGTTTCTAGCTGCAAAGATAAAAGGAGAGGCAGACATTTTGTGTCCGCCTCTACATATTTTTATTTAAAGCTACTAGAATATCAACTTGCAATAAAAAGTCATTTTAGAATAAATGCTACAATTGCATTTAAGTCATCGAAGCTTACTGCTTTAATCTCTATTTTGTCGAGTATACTGCTCAACTGCTCAATTCTATCCAAGTGCAACAGCAATTTATTATCTTCCTGTTCTTCAACAAAGCCACTTATTATTTCCTTAAACCACATCAGCGCACCCTTGATGATCCACTCTATGCCGAAACCTGCCTGATATGACAAGGAAATATCATTTCCTGCTATCTGATCAACAGAAATATTGACAGTCGCATCCTTGATTACCACCTTCTTTGTGACACTAATAGTTTTCTTATCGACAACCCCCAACTTAACTTTTGCCAGTATCCGACTTTTGGGTTTCTGACTTTTTAAGCGTAGCTAAATCTTTAACCTTTGTAATGTAGTCAGCTATCATCTGTTTATATTCCGATTCGCTAAGCGGATGTGTCTCAGTCCATGTTTTACCGCATTTTGGGCATTCGTATTCAACTTGGATATCCTTGTAAATCCACTTCTCAAGTTCATCACCCCATTTCTCCATGTCAGTTCTCAAGAGACACAAAACAATTTCCTTCGAAGCCTTCCAAATCAGTTTCCCACCGACAGGTATAAATTCAACAGCAGTCCCAGGTCCGCCACGCAAAGCATCTCTGAGAAACCCTCGCTTCTCTTTGCCAACTACGAAATTACCGCAGTTGGTGCATTCTTGGATGTATCTTTGTTTCATGTTCTATTTATAGCCATATTCGTGTTTTTGTAGGTTAGACATTACTTCAAATATGTTTGTTTCCATTTAGTTTTAAATATGTCCTCACTGTCTGACAGGTTCTCATATGTATAATCAATGATAAACTTATTATCATTACTTAATTGAATAGTTGCACAATACCATTTCTTCTCTACATAATCATCTAAAAGTGTTTCATGAATTTTATCAAAACAACCCATTATGGCCTTTCTAGAAATTCCGAACTCTTTTTCTAATTTGAAACAATTATAATAAGTGGAGTCCTTTTTTACATAAAAGAAAATCTCATACATATCCTCAGTAATATGAGCATACATAACGGCATTAATCCAACCAGCCGGTAAAACTTCAACTAACAAATTTGCTATTTTATTATACATATTATTCATTTTTATTATTTAAGAATTTTTTTACAGTAATTTCATTATCAATTTCAAGGGTAACTGTGAATGATTTTGGACGTTTACTATCTCCTTCATATTCTATGTCAACGGTCATTATCACTACTTTACCCTCCTCGAGAGCGCGTTTTGCTCCTAATTCCATTGACTTATATTCACCTCTATTAAGTTTGGAGTCCATGGCCACCAAATTTCCTTCAGTGTCTGCACCGCCTAAAATATGTGCAACAATATGTCCTTTATCATCACCTGGTTCAAGTCCATCAACCTTGCGGCTATTTAGACTAGGTCTTGGTTCATTATTAATTTCGACACTTGTCTCTGCACAAATAATTCTGCCTTTGTCATCAGTTTCGTATTTTACGCCATTGATTTCGTAGGTATTGCTTGGTAATAATTCACCATCTTTAATATATGGTTTACCATTGTCATCTACTTCTGCCTGTTCCAAATTATTTTGGAACGAATCAGTATTATCATTTATTGAAATTTCATCAGCTTGAGAATTATCAATTGTAGTTTCCAACTTCTCTGTTCTAGCCTTTTTTTGTTCGTCATGATATATGGACTTATCAATAAAAGACTCACCCACACCATCTCCAATAATCTCAGTAGACTCAGGTACAGAAAGATCAGAAGCCTCACCAACATCTATTGCTTTTTCATTTTCAAATGCCCCTTCACCTATCTCATCGCCAATTATTTCAGAAGGCCCAGCTACTGCTCCGGCAATTTCCGAAGTTTCGGCAGCAACTTCACCCATTTCTGCTGCAGCAACAGTTATATCATCTATTACGAATGGCATATTCTTTATTTATAATACGTCCTAAACCAGTTGTTATAAAAATCTACGTTCGTAGAGGATTCAGAAGCCAGAAGCCTTAACGAGCATCTGGTACAGAAGCGATAAAAATCGTCACTGCCATTTGGCAATAGATTTATTATCAAATCTTTAATGGAATCATTTGCTTCTATAATATTTTTCTTTTTCATTATTATTTTCTTTATCTGAGGAGACAACCCGAGACATGCGCCTGCAATTTCCATCACTTTCGCATGGTTTCTCTTGTTTAAATCAGCTCCATTTTTATTGTAATCGTCTATCAACTTCAATAGTGAGAATTTAGTAGCAGATAAAAGCTTGCAATCAAAAATAGAGCATCTGAGGTCATCTATTTGTTTTAGTGTATCATTGCTTCCTCCGCAATACATATATAAGAAAGACAGCACTTTATGTAGCATTTGAGATTCATCCAAAACATTATATGAATCTTTGTGATCTTTGTATCTTTCTTCTTTGTTATACTTAAACTCATTTACCTTACATAGAACAGGCTCCTCCCAACCATTTTGGTACACAATGGCCTCACCCATTTTTAGGCGTCCTATTTCGTCTATCTGTTCATCTTTCAATCCTATGGACTTTCCTGCACATTCACGATCATCCGCCTCTGGAAGAGACAGAATGATTTTTGTATTTGTATTGCGAATAGCAGCCAAATCTACTTGAGAAGGTGACTGATCAACAATAATAAAGCCTTCGCCATAAGTACGCATCTCGGCAATACTATTGCAAATCATTTCAACAGACTTTCCTGCGAGATTACTGCTTTCTTGGTTTTGCGCTGTACTTGTACGTTTAAGCAGATTATGAGCTTCTTCAAGAACGGTTATATGATTTAGACTCGAATTCATTTTCCCTTGTGTCTGGTAAAATTCATTCATCTTCATAATCAGAAGGCCCATAATGAGTGCTTTTGTCTCAGTATTACCAACACGACTCAAATCAACAATAACATTTTTTTGGAACAAATCTGAGTCAGAATTATTTCCTTTCGTATTATTAAGCATCATTCCTGTCAAGCCTTCTGACATTGATATAAGACGTGTTTCTAAAGAACCTTTGTAATCACCTTTTGTTTCTGCTGAGTATTCCGAATTGTTGATGAAGTCACGCAATGCGACAACGACATCATTAAAAGTTGGAAATAGTTTGCGTGTGCTATTAATTTCTTGAATAGAAGAATGTAAATCCCAACCACAATGTTTATATGCATCAGTGATAGCTTTTTTCAGCACTACAGGCATTGCTGCATACATTGGCCAGGAAGCATTAAAAATCTCGACCAACCGATCTATATGCTCATACACATGAACTCCTTCAGGGAACTCAAAGGGGTTGATTCGCAGTAGTTGATTCATGTTCGGGTTAGTGCCTAATACAGAAACATCAGACTTGTTTCCAAACGCATGTTTATATTCACCCTTTGTAGGCTCAATAACAAGAAACTTCAACTTCTTTTCTTCGTCATTCTTAACTTTGTCTAAAAGCCCTTGAAGAATAAGATACATTGTGTTTGATTTACCACTACCTGTTGTTCCCGTTATAAAGGTATGTTTTGGAAGACTGTTCATGTCAATTTTCACAGAATCCATCTCAACAACACCCATATGTTGGATATTTCCAAGAAGAATTGTCGAGTCAGGTTCATCTATTGTTGTTACAGATTCTTTTTTCGGCAAAGATTTAGTAATGTTTCTTCCGAATGCAGCTATCTCTCTAACTGGTATTCCAGGAACAGACTTTAATGGAAGATTGATGAATGATGATAGTTCTTTTGTGGTTAATACGGACGATAGATAATCATACGATTTACCAAATAGATGTTTTATAACTTTATCATCTTTATTCTGTATTTCAATATTGGGGAATTTGAATTTAGATGCTTCTGTACGTCTCTCTTCATCTTCAAATAAATTAGTAATATCTCGAACTCGAATGGGTTCATATTTTGACTCATCACCAGACAAAATAGATACTAACTGTTGCTTACCGTTATTAAACACGTCTTCTTCTTTTGCCATAAAGAATGTATTCACCTCCCACATTCCTATAGCTTTTCCTTCTTCAAGACGATTTGCGTATTTTTTCAAATGCTCCGAGATTGCCTCTATATGATTATTGACAATTGTTTGACTTTTGGTTCTTGCTTCCGACTCTTGTCGAGAACCACTAGTCTCTGTTGTTGTTGGTAATAACACTCCTGTTGGCAAGCATGCAATAATACCACTTAACACTTTAGATATTTGCTCCTTCATAGGAAGGAAATTTGGTATAATATCGCAAATTGTATTAGTTAATCTATCTAGGTCTTTATTTTGGATGCTTTTGGTTGCCTCTGTCATACTTACTGTAGACGTGTCGGATATTGACAAAGATTTTAGCGACTCGATTTGCCCTAATAATTGTCTACATGTGTAAAGAATTTCATCAGACTGCTTTCTAGTCATAGATTCTGCAATGACCAAATAAGCCCATCTATTACAGTTTCCCAAGCCCTCAATTAAGTTATCGATAGTAGAAGGGTAAATAGTTTCGTACTGTGTCTCCATGGATGGTATCCCTGTAACAATACTGAAATTTCTTATTTCATCTCCATGTTCATCTCCTATTATATAATTAGACAATTTTGTCAACTGTGGACATGTGTCAGTAATCTTAGTTTCTATGCCTGGCCATATTCCTGAGACAAAATTATTAAGCATATTTATAGTTTTATCTTTATTATCTCCTTCTATCCCTAAGAATAATGCATGATCAGAATTACCTAAACAGGTTACTAAAAATAACAACCTGCTATCAGGCATGGCACATGAAAGCAATATTTTTTGAATTGCTGTCATAAAGAATTCCGCATCTTTTTCTTTCGGCTTACTGACCTTTTTTATTTGCATCCATATAACATCCTTTTTAACAGGACCATCAACAGCAATTAACTTTATATCCTCTTTTCCAAAGTCAAGATATCTACGTTCAGTAAAAAGAGGTATAGTTTTAGATAATCCGGCACTAGTAATCAAACTGGTACTGGTATTATAGACATTTTCTTCGTTGTTATTCATTATCAGTAATCTCCTTTCTTACATGGTCAATATTATATAATAATCCATACAAATATTGTTCTGAACAACTCCTGATATCATTCAAGAGAGATGGACCACAACAAGTATCCTGCTTTCCGACCTGTAATCTTTCGAAGAAATCACATATCTTATCAGACAAATTTTTCTTATAAATCTTCTTCTTGTCGTCGGAAGTAAAATTGGCAAGACCTCCTCTTGTCCTATATAATGAAGTTTCTAGTCTTTCGCGAGCCTCCTTATGTTTTTTTGATTCAAAAAGGCGACTACAGAAATTACAAAAACGATCCCATATAGATTCTTTTTCCTTGCATAGTTCATAACCTATACTTTCCTGCATATCTTTTAATATTTTGGGGATGCCATTTGGGTCTAAAATGACACTTTTAATATTTGAAATATCAATGATTTTTGTGAGCGAATTCTCATCGACACCTAGAACAGAATAGTATTTTATAATCCTATTCGTTTTCTCTCGAATAACTTTATCACTGTCTACTGCATCTTGAAGTTGTTCCTGTATTCTTTGATTGTCTGATAGCACTTCTTCGCAGGTTTTTGATATTTCCTTTGATAATGCATCAAAGTTTACAAATTCTTTTTCTTTTATGATTTTCAGACACTCTTCTTTGATTGTGTTAATAAGATTTTTTAAGAATAGGGGAACAACCTCGTTGTTTATATTTTGGTCAGTCAGCTTACTTTTTATCAGTTGTTCTACATCTTCTTTCATCCCTCTAGTTAAAATATCCATTCTGGCTACTTCTGCAATACCTCTGGAAACCGTCAAAGAAGGGTTGTCTGCTGAAAATATATAATCTTCACCAATTCCCCATTCTTTACATACTATTTCTTTTGCGAAGTCCATTCGGGAAGCCCCGCCTGTCAAAATGACACAATAAATTTTCGGCTTATCCCCTAACTCTTTCTCCAGCGATATAATATATTTACCTAGCGCTTCTTTAAATTTCAACTGATAGTCACCAGTATATCTATTTATGGTGTCTTTACTAATTTCAATTATAATTTTACCTTTACCATTGTATTTGTCCAAATAGATGGTCTTTTTTTTCGTTGAATGTTCTGGACTTGAAAAGTAGTCCTCTTTCACTTTACGTATCTCATAAAGTAAGGGATATTTCAATCTTTCATCTTTATATAATAAGTCACGTAATTCTGCACTATTATCTACATAACAGTCCAAAATAGCTTCCTCTATGATTGAGGCACCACAATAGTAGCCATCATCTTTCAAATAATATCCAGACTTTTTTTGATTAGGATAGTGCGAATCACTTATATAGGTCATATCAACGGTGCTTGATCCCATATCTATTACGACGCAACCTCTATAAAAATCTCCACCAACAATCTTTGCTTTTTCGCTATGCTGAGCAGAAATAAATGCCGCTCTTGATTCATTGACAATAGCTTGAGGGCCTTCCAATGGTAGACCTGCATATTCAGGCTTTGCAACATAATCATAATATCTACTCTCTGCCTTTGCTTTCCAACTTGAAGGTTTGGCTATGTAAATAACGTAATCATTCGAATGGAAAGGTAATTCTCGATTACTTACAATCTCCCTATATACTTTATGCATGTATTTACACCATGCATTTGATTTTTCAACATCTTTTGGTGGAATTTGAGGCTTTTGCTTAAAACCCACAAATATTGTTCCCTTCCCAATAGTCTCATGTTGAATAGCCTCCCTACCTAATAATTCAGACTTATTTGAATCTGAAGGTATGAAGAATGTGGACGGAATTGAAACATCACCTCGCTGTATTTCTATGTCATGAACTTCTGAATAGATATCTTCCAGATCGCAATATGCTGCAGACGTTTCTCCATGTCCAAAATCTATCCCAATAACATATTTTTTATCCATAATGCCTTCAGTTATTCTCAGGAACAAAGACTTTCCCCTTAATTATCAACTCGTCCTTGCTAAGAACAGATGGAAGTACACGCTTTGGACAAGAAATGTCAGAATATTCAACAATTTCAAACAATCCGTCATTATTTCCATTATAGTCCTCAAAGCAAATTTGAATATTGGACATCACCAAAGCAAGGTCTTCACACCGTTCCTTTAACTCTCTCTTGAAATCTGGTTCTTCTTCGTTATATCTTTCATAACCAATAATAGCCTGAATTTGAGACAAGAGCCATTCATACTTTCTTTCAAAAGGAATGATCTTCTTTTCGGAAATTCGGGAAGTGTTTTCATCTATTCTTCTCTGATAAGTATCTACAATTAAGTCAATACTTTTACAGATATTTATTAATTGAAGTTTAACTTTATCACATTGTATGTCTGCATGGGTGGTAAAATCTTTTTCTATCCTTTTTTGACTGTAATCATATATAAACAAAACAAATATTGTGAATATTATCGCTCCAAAGACAGAAAAGAACCAATGAAAAAAGAGAACTCCACCTGTAATTCCTCCGATGAATATTGATACAATGACAAGAAAATACAACTTATACGGAATAATTCTATTGTAAACATTTTCTTCAGCTGGCAGATTAGAAAAACGAAATCCATCTTCTACCTTGAGAATATCTATAATACCTTTTAAACATACATTCTCAAATTCCGTTAGGTTGTGACCTTGTTTTTGAGCAATATCAACAAATGTATTTATTGCATCTTCATAAGAAAATGTATTGTAAGAATGATTTGGAGTGAAAAAATCATTCTTGATTTGTTCTGCAATTTGAGTTAATGAGAATTCTTTCATAAATATATATAATTGATTCATTAAAAAAGGACTAAACAAGTTATTCTACTGCCTTCTCAATCAATGCAGCTTTAGTATTATCCATCATAATAATTACACTTTTAAGTTTTTACTTTTGATTCGTGGCCTACTTTCATAAGCCACAAATTTACCATAATCTATCAGGTCGCCTATTCTCTGTCTGCCATGCAATATGTCAAATAGAGCGTTGCCACTCGCCTTCTCTAAGATTGCAGGGGCAAAGATATGGAATATTTCTGAAACGGCAAAGCATTTACTCACTTTTTTCATATCACGGACTGGAGTTTGTTTCAGTTACAAACTACTATTGCCATCTTTCAAACGATAGATGATGTGATTGATCATACGGCCTACTGTATTCAGTGTGCGACGGTCTGCCGCTGAGAGATAGATGTGGTAATCGTTGTAAAGATGCTGATTCAACTCATTATAATCTATATCCGAAAAGGCAGGATTGCTGCCAAAGTGCAACTTCTTCTGTTTATTACAAAAGACAAACAGGTCTAAGAGTTCCTGTCTCTGTTTATCGTAGTTCTCCATCTCTGTTTTCAGCATTTCTCTGTACTCAGGTTTCGTTTCTGCCTCGATATAGAGCATCAGTTCCTTCATGCTTTCGAGCGTCCAGTCTGCATCATGATCTACTCTGATGCCGAAATTGTGTCGAAGGAGGAAAAGGAATTTGTCATTGTCGAAATAATAATTGTCGAAATCATCAGTTACGACATAACGGCGACGGCAAAACTCAAATGTGTACAGGAAATTGCGCATGAGTGGGGTATTGGGCACCTCCTCTGACTCAATCAGTTTATAAGGAATGTCCTTCAATTCAAACCAAGAGGCTTTCTTTTTACGAAACTCCTCAAATCCGATTGATTCTACTATCACTTTGAACATCATGTCCTTTTCTTCATCAGACATGTTTTCAACGAGACTGTTCATTTCATCTTTTGTCATAATTACTATTCTTTAAATTAAACACTCAATGTTATTTGTTCAACAAACTACGTTTCTTAACTTTCTGTATTGCCTGGACTTCTTCTAGGGGGCTATCTCCTGAACAGCAGCTTACTTCAGCGCAAAGCACAAGTTGATATAATCTGGCTCAAAACTGATGCTTTGCATTTCCACTTTCTCTAAAATGGTATTCAGCTTATCAATCTTATCAACATGAACTAACACTGTATGATTGTCTTGTACCTCCAGCATGTCTTTAACAACATCCTCACACAATTCCAATACCTGTTCCCACTTCAGATCAAAAGCCATTCCCGCATGTGTCAACGTAATGTCACTGTCAGCCACCATCTTAACAGAGACTTTTTCTTTAACAGGAATTGTTGCTTCCGCTACCTTCAGTTTTATTTTAACTACCGCACTCACCTGTATGGTGCTCTCATCTACATACGCCAACTTAATTTGGCGAATCATCTTCTGCTGAAAATACTCACTGAGTAATTGCTCAAACTCGTTGTAAGGAATCAGTAATCTCATATACCTATTATTAAATCATAAAGCAAATTCCCAAAGCAAACAGATGTCTGTATCGCCATAAGGAGGGAAATTCCAAGCAGAACTCTTCCTCAGTGAGAGGGATTGACATGATGGAACATGCGCCCCAGAGCAATGCTGTATAGGAAAAGATTCGGGGAACACCAGCAAACACCATAGCTGCAACTATAGCCATGTGAAGGAATGGAATACCTTTAGTTACAATATCTAATGCCATAATCATTTTTATTATTTGTTCAACTATCTGTACTTCTTAACTTTCTGTATTGCCAGGAGTTTTTCCAACGATCTATCTCCCAGGCGCGGTTTACCATCTGGGGATGGGTGTAGAAGGCCACTCGGCAGTTCTGCTGAATACGATCTATCCTTGAGGATCTTTCAAGACTATGGTACTCGCGAGCCTGCTCTACAAGCTGGTAAGGACTGCCCTTTATCTCCTTCATACCACAAGTGAGTTTCAGCATGGCCATCTGAAATGTACGCTCCCCTACTACGGCTGCAGCACAACGATCAGCAGACAGCTCGCTCTTGCGGCTCCAGTATTGCATAGCCATTAAGGCAGGCCCCAAAGTGGCATAAGATAACAACTCCAGCCAATAGCCTAACTCATGGATGGTTCGCAGCAGCGTATTATACAAGGTGTGCTGGCAAAGGATATGACCACACTCATGAGCAATGATGCAACGCAACTCGTCGATGTTCATCCGCTCTACGATAGAACTGCTTAATGCTATGAACGTGTTGGTTTCACCATAAGTATAGGCGTTCATTACAGGATCGTTGTAGATATAGAGCTCAGGCTCTCGGATTCCGACAGTCTTCACAACCCCTTGGAATGCAGAATAGAGACTGGGGAAATTCTCGGCATTGACTTTCAGCAGCATACCAAGGTTCTCACCACGAAAAAGCTGCTCATAGCCATACTCCATCGAGAGTCTAATAAGTTCATCGAATCCCTTCAGGCGTCGCAGCACCTGTAATGCCTTGGCATCCTCTGGATGCATGATATCTGAAGCTTTCATAGGCTAATACTTTTGGGTTAATGATGCTGTCTGACGGAAGCGCATAGAGGCTACCATGATAACAGCTGGAATCATCACACGATAAGCTGGGGAAGCAATATCACTCAGCGTCCAGCCTGCCAAGAGCGCCCAGCCTATAGGACCTGCAGCCATTCCCAAATATCGACTGACAGCACTCATGCCCATCATACCGATCCAGCGGCCTAACAGCATACTGGCAATTCGCGATGTGACATAATAAATCATCTCTGTCAGCAAGTAAGTGTTTCTGCGGATGGCCAGTTCTTCATCAGATAGTTTGCTGGTAGTCTGTTCGCAGATCGTAGTCAGCAGTTCACGTTCCATAGCTGGGGTGTCATCACAGTCATTCACTTTAACACCCATCCTCTTACATACGCGTCGTACAATCGTCTCATAACTGTCTGCTTCTCCCTTGCGACAGATCGTCCTGACAGTATTGCTGCCGAACTTCCGCAACTCTTCCGCCAGCTCTGCTGCCATCAGGTTCATTTTGTCCGGATAACAGTTGAGATAGGCATCCGTATCCGTCAGTTGCTCACTCAGCCTTACCTCACCTTTATTATTATAGGTGAGGATGTCGCACAATGTACGCAGGTCATCATTCTGGCAACTGGCCAAGAACATTAAATCTTTGTCTTGTTTCATATCTTTACCCTCCATTTTAAGTTTCTGGGTGCAAAGATACGGGCAGAGGCAGACAAAACCTGTCCGAGGTATTTATTATTTCATTTTCCTGCACTTGGCAGGTATTTAAAAAGCGATCCTCGGCCATTAATGTGGTCGAGGATCTCTTTCTTTATAGCGTCTTAAACGTCTTAAACGTCTTAAACGTCTTATGCGTTTTTACCATCATTAATCAATATACGACAGGATCTGATCGGCAATCTGCTCCTCGGTCTTGCCATCGGCGTTGAAGACGAGGTCGTAGTTACGAGTGTCGTAGCGCGTGGTGCCAGTGAAGCGCGTCACGTAGTTCTCGCGCATATTGTCCACCTTTTTAATGATCTGACGGGCCTCGGCCTCAGAGATGTGCTGTTTGGCGGCGACACGTGCAACACGATTCGCCATCGGTGCCTGGATGAGGACACTCAGATGGTTTGGATGATTTCGGAACACGAAGAAACCGCAACGGCCTGCAATGACGCACGACTCTTCCTCGGCAATCTCATTCAGGATCTCCGTCTCTGCCTGAAACACGTTCTCGGTGGTGAGCACATCAGGCTGCTTACCATATTTCGCCAGACAGGATCTACTATCGACCAGCCCAGTGCCGACCTCAGCGATGCGCTTGAAGTCTTCCCACCATCTGGTCTTGCGGCCTTTCAGCTTCTCAATCTCGTCGGCTGTGAGGTTAAACTTTTCTTCTAATGCCTTGATCAATGCCTTATCATAGAAGGTCACTCCAAGTTTTTTAGCTAAGATCTCACCAACGGTGCGACCACCACTACCTAACTCACGATTAATCGTAATGACAAAATGCTCTTTCTTATTCATAAATATAGTATTTTACAGTTTATGATAGCGAACTAGACCAGCGAGAGGGGTCTTGAGGACGGTGCCGAGGCGGAAGTTAAGACGCTCAGCGGCCTCGCGCAGCTCATCCTGATAGTGCCAGGCGACACTGCCGACGAACGAGACAGGCAGGTCAGCACGGTTGTAGGGCTGGATGTGATAACGCAGGAAATCGACAAAGTTGTCGATGACGACGGCTCTGACACCAGCATCGTCGAGGTGATTGCCGATGAATTCGGAGAGGGATGCCAGGAAGCGGTTGGCCAACGGCTGACGATAGACACGCTTGATGATTTCTGGCAGGTTCAGGCGCGTATCCTTCTCAAACTTCTCCTTGATTTCTTCTGACAATTTGCCACCATAGAGATCGTGGATGAAACGCTTGCCGAGAACGGAACCGCTACCCTCATCGCCCAGGATATAGCCCAAGGCAGGGGTGTGCTGAACGATGGCTTCACCATCGTAGAGACAGGAGTTGGCACCCGTGCCTAAGATGCTGGCAATACCATAGTTATGGCCACAGAGGGCGCGCGCGGCACCCAACAGATCGCTGTGGGCCTCGACGACACTCGCCTGTGGGAACGTCTCCTGCAACAGGGAGGTCATAAAGGACTCGAGCTCAGGGCGGACACCACTGCCATAAAAATAGACAGCAAAGGGAAACTCAGGGGTAAGGATAGCCGAGCTGCGCAGCTTCTGAACCTCTGGGTTGGAACCCATGACGCCTACGAACTCCTCGCGTAAGATCCGGACGATCTCCTCGCGTGACTGATGAACGGGGTTGATACCCTGTGTATTAAGGACTACCGGCTGCGACGCACTGGTGACGATCGCCCAGTCGGTTTTGGTACTTCCACTATCTGCAATTAGTATCATTTCTCGTAATTTTTGATGGTTTACGCTGCAAAAGTAATCAAAAAAGATTTAAAACCATCAGTTTATGGCAGTTTTTTTCTTATGAATATGTTTTTTTTCGTACCTTTGCCGAACAAAAAAAATAAATAAGTACAGAAACAACAGATGAAACGCTTTTTACTGATATTCGTCCTGATGACAGGCTTCATCGCCGAGGCTGGGGCCGTGCTGAAGGAGAAAGACCTGGAACAGACACTCGCCATCCTGCAATCGGAGTTGGAGCAATATAATAACGAGCTGACCATGCGCAGTGCCGTGAGAAGGGAAAGGGCCAAGCAGCTGATCACCAACCTGCTGCTGACCATGAAGCAGGCCGACCAGAACGCGCTGATGCTCTATTCGCAGGAGCAGACCCACCCGTTTGACATGACCTATGCCTGTAAGGAGGCCACCAAGCTCTATCGGGAGTTCCACAGCCATCAGATCCCCTTTACGGAGTTCCTGGACAAGAACACCAAGGAGCTGGCACGCTATGACAGTCTGGTGAAGCGCCTGGAGTCGATGCCTGACATGATGACGACGAAGTTCGGTCAGGAGCGGCGCGACTCCTGTCTGGTGCTCGCCAAGAACATCCGCAGCATGCTGACCGAGGGCGATCAGCAGCTGAGACGGAACATCCGCTATTACAATATGACGGAGCAGCGCCTGAGCGAGTTGAACGACTACGCACAGAAGCGCTATACCGACATCCAGCAGAGCATCTTCATCAACGGCGGCGACAGCTATTTCACCCTGATAAGCCATCTCGACCGCCGCTGGAAGACGATGACAGAGGCGGTGAAGAAGAAATACACCATCGATGACAATAACCTGTCGCAATGGAGTTCACAGTGGGTGTTCGGCCTGTTTGTCGTCATCGCCATCTATGTCATCATCGCCATCGTGCTCAACCAGCTGTTCTTCCGATTCCTGTTGCCCAAGCGTTTCAAGACCAAGGAGTTTATGGATAAACAGGCGGCGATCATCATGGCGACGACCACCATCACCTTCGCCATCATCCAGGGACTGCTGATCAACCGATCGGAACAGAACTTTGTGATCATGGCCTCAACGCTGCTGGTAGAGTATGCCTGGCTGTTGGGTGTGATCCTGATCTCGCTCCTGTTGCGTGTTAAGGGTAACCAGATAGGCAGTGCCTTCCGTATCTATGCGCCCCTGATCGGCATCGGCTTCATCGTGATAGGCTGTCGGATCATCCTGATTCCGAATGAGTTGGTGAACCTGATACTGCCGCCCATCCTGTTGCTCTGTGCCATCTGGCAGTGGGTGGTGATCAGGCGGCACAACCAGAATATTCCGAAGTCTGACATCTTCTATACCTACGTGTCGTTGATCGTGTTTATCGCATCGGTAATCAGTTCATGGGCAGGCTATACGCTGCTGGCGGTGCAGCTGCTCATCTGGTGGATCATGCAGCTGACCTGCATCCTGACCATCACCTGTATCAGCCAGTATCTGAAACTCTACGCCAAACGGAAGCATTTCGAGAAGAAGCCCATCACCCAGACCTGGGCTCACACACTGGTGGAGAAGGTGCTGATGCCTGCGCTGAGCATCAACTCAATCATGCTGAGTATCTACTGGGCTGCGAAGGTGTTTAACCTCAGCGAGCTCTGCTGGCAGATCTTCAAGTATAATTTCATCGACCTGGAGAACTTGCAGGTGTCGATCCTGAAGCTCTCGATGGTCATCACCATCTGGTTCCTGTTCCGTTATATCGTGCATACCGTCCTCGCCCTGCTGCGCCAGCACTATCAGGACAGCGACCCCACGACGGCTGCCTCGAAGGAGGTGATGAGCAAGAACGTGATCCAGGTGCTGATCTGGGGTATCTGGCTGATGATCTCGCTGTCGGTGTTCCATATCAGCGTGGCTTGGCTGTTGGCCATCTCAGGCGGTCTGTCAACAGGTATCGGTTTCGCCTCGAAGGATATCATCGAGAATATCTACTATGGTGCCTCGCTGATGGCAGGCCGTATCAAGGTGGGCGACTGGATCCAGGTGGATGGTACCATGGGGAAGGTAGCCTCCATCAGTTACACCTCAACGGTGGTGGAGTCGCTCTACGGCGAGGTGATCACCTTCCAGAACGCACAGCTGTTTACCAAGAATTACAAGAACCTGACGCGTAACCATGGCTACGTGCTGGCAGTCGTGCCCTTCGGTGTGGCCTACGGCTCGAACCTGAAGCAGGTGACCACAGTGGTGGAGGATGCCCTGAACAACATGCATCACCAGTGGATGGACCAGAGCAAGCAGGTGAAGTGCGTGGTATCGGAGATGGGCGATTCGAGCGTGAACTTCAACCTGTTCGTATGGGCTGACGCGCCGAAGAAGTCGTATGTGGTGAGCGATGTGCTGAAATGTGTGTATGACACATTGAACCAGAACCACATCGAGATTCCGTTCCCACAGCAAGACATACATATTAAGTGAGAAGTGAAAAGTGAAAAATGTGAAGAATATTTGGTGGTTTTAAGGAAAATGTGTATTTTTGCAACATCATTATGAGTAACAAGACAACTATTATAGCCGGACCGTGTGTCATTGAGTCAGCGGAGCTGCTCGATACCGTCGCACGTAAATTGGTGGAAATCAACACCAAGTTAGGCACAGACATCATCTTCAAAGCCTCATTTGACAAGGCCAACCGCACCTCGATCCGCTCTTTCCGCGGACCAGGTATGGAGCGTGGACTCCAGATGCTGGCCGACATCAAGGCGCGTTATGGGCTGCGCATCCTGACCGATATCCATGAGAGTCAGCAGGCAGTCGCTGCTGGAGAGGTCTGTGACGTGCTGCAGATCCCAGCCTTCCTCTGTCGGCAGACAGACTTGCTGGTGGCAGCCGCCAAGACAGGGCGCACGGTGAACATCAAGAAGGCGCAGTTCCTTAGTGGGCTCGACATGAAGTACCCTGTGGAGAAAGCGCGCGACGCTGGTGCCAAGGAGGTGTGGCTCACTGAGCGTGGCAACATGATGGGCTATAATAACCTCGTGGTGGATTTCCGTAACATACCAGATATGCTGGAGATCGTGCCGACGGTGATCATGGACTGTACGCATAGTGTGCAGCGTCCTGGCGGCAGTGACGGCAAGACGGGCGGCGACCGTCGTTTCGTGCCTCAGATGGCACTGGCAGCCAAGGCATTCGGCGCCACAGGCTTTTTCTTTGAGGTGCACCCCACCCCAGACGAAGGCCTGAGCGATGCCGCCAATATGTTGGAACTCGACAAGCTCGAGCCACTGGTTGCCAAGCTGGTAGAAGTGAAAAGTGAAAAGTGAAAAGTGAGAAGTTATGTCATCGAAAGAATACGCGATACAATGCATAAGAGACGAGGCTGAGGCCGTATTGGGACTGATACCGCAGCTCGACGACAGCTTTGAGAAGGCTGTCAACCTGATGTATGACTGCAAAGGCAAGATCATCGTGACAGGTGTGGGCAAGAGCGGCCATATCGGTGCTAAGATCGCTGCCACCCTGTCGAGTACAGGCACCCCCTCTTTCTTCATCAATCCGCTCGACGTGTTTCATGGCGATCTGGGTGTGATGACCTCTGACGACGTCGTGCTGGCCATCTCGAACTCAGGTCAGACCGACGAACTGTTGCGTTTCATTCCGATGGTGCTCCACATGCAGATACCGATCATCGGCATGAGTGGCAATCCTGAGTCGCTGCTGGCCAAGTATTCAACCTGCCACCTGAACGTCGGCGTGGAGAAGGAAGCCTGTCCGATGAACCTGGCACCAACCAGTTCCACGATGGCGCAGTTGGCGATGGGTGATGCGATAGCCGTTGCCCTGATCCAGAAGCGTAACTTCAAGCCTCGCGACTTCGCGCAGTTCCATCCTGGCGGAGAGCTCGGCAAGCGACTGCTCACCACAGCTCAGGACGTGATGCGTTCTGACGATATGCCCATCCTGCCGCCAGAGATGCATCTGGGCGAGGCTATCATCCTGGTGAGCAAAGGCAAGCTGGGCTTAGGCATCGCAGAAGTGAATGATGAGATCGTGGGGCTGATCACCGATGGCGATATCCGTCGCGCGATGGAGAAATGGCAGGCAGAGTTCTTCGACCACACTGTCAGCGACATCATGACGCGTACGCCCAAGACAGTGAAGCCTGAGACCAAGATCACTGAGATACAAAGAATTATGAACAAATATAAGGTACATTCTGTATTGGTCACTGACAACCAGAACCATCTGCTTGGTGTGGTTGACCATTACTCATGTATGATATAATATGATATAAAAGGAAAACAAGGCCTATATGAAGATAATAAAGAGACTGTTGATTGTGTTGCTGTTGGCGCTGCCGTTAGCGGTGCTGGCAGACTACCTGTTTAAAACACTCGACGCACGTGAGGGACTGACTTCCAGTCAGGTAAACTGTATCCTGAAAGACTCAAAGGGTTACATGTGGTTTGGTACACCTGCCGGACTATACCGTTTCGACGGCTATACTTTCAGGAATTTCCAAAGTGACTCACAGGACGGTTCCTCGCTCAACGACAGTTATATCGTATCAATCCAGGAGATGCTCGACGGCAGCCTGCTGGTAGAGACCTCTTCAGGCTATTGCATCTACCACCATCAGACAGAGAGTTTCGAGCGTGACATGAAACAGACGTTCTCGAGGATGGGTATCGAGACGATTCCCAGTGTCGTCTATATCGACCAGCACAAGAATCTCTGGGGAGCCATTCCCAACAAGGGCGTGGTATGCTATAACCAACAGCAGCAGTTGCTTTTCGAATTCGGTTATACTGACGACTCTCATGGTGTGCCTCAGGGTACGGTTGTATCCATCAGTGAGTGCAGAGAGGGTGCGCTGATCGTGTATGAAGACGGACGTGTGGTGTGCTGCGATGTGATGCACCAGCAGCATACCGTCTGGACCTCAAACAGAATCCCCGAGCTAAGTAACCGTAAGAACAAATCGCTCAAGGCCTTTGCTGACAATCAGGATAACATCTGGCTGTATGGTCAGGGCACCTTGTATTTATACGACAAGGGAACTAACACCTGGGACACTAGCATTGGTAACAATCTGGGATTGACGGGTATTGGAGTTGACCGTAACGTGAACGGCATGGCTTGTGACCGAAAAGGTAACATCTGGATCGGTTCCGACCAACTTGGACTGCTTATGATGGATCCCAACACCCGCGAGATAACACCAGTGCAACCGCGAAACATCAACGACAGCCAGTGGATTACTGAGGTGGTCAGCATCCAGAGCGTCTATGTAGATGATACCGATCTGATCTGGGTAGGTACTGAGAAATCAGGTGTCGCCTATTCTGGAAAATATATCTACCGTTTCGGTTCTGATCATATCGGCGACGTCACAGCCATGGCACAGGATGCCAACGGTACCGTCTGGTATGGTACGAGTGATAAGGGCGTCATTAACTATGACGGTCCGCTGTCGAGTCTGAAGATCTCGGCTATGGGCACCACCAATGACGGTAGTCTCTGGGTGGGAACCAAACGCAACGGACTGACACGTATCAAAAACGGCAGTACAACCTTCTACTCTTTAGCCAAGGACAGTATGGCCACCCTGATCGATGACCATATCAATGCCCTCTGTACGGATAAGGTGGGTAACTTGTGGATTGCCACCAACGGTGGTCTGCAGGTGTATAACCCCAAGATGAACACTTTCTCATCCTATACTCGTGAGAACGGCAAACTGCATACGAACAACATCACTAGCCTTTTCTATAATAAGGATGGCAAGAGCAACGACCTCTATATCGGTACGGCCGAGGGATTGGTGATACTGAACCTTTCTTCGACAGAGAAAACGGTGCTGACTGGTAATGCATCGAACATCAAGTCGTTTACCAACAACTATATCACCCAGGTGGTTCAGGACTCCAGAGGTCTGATCTGGGTAGGTACACGTGAAGGTCTGAACATCCTGAATCTGGAGAACGACAGTCTGAACTATCTGACAGAGAAACAAGGTCTCAGCAATAACAATGTGTGTGGCATTGCAGAAGACAAGAACCATAATATGTGGATCACTACCAGCAGTGGTGTGAGTCGTATCGTGGTTCAGCGCAATCATGAGGACGGTAGCAACAACTACGGACTCTATAACTACACGACGGCCGACGGTCTGCAGAGTAATGAGTTCAACCCTGGTGCTATCCTGACACGACAGGACGGAAACGTATTGTTGGGAGGACAGTTTGGTGTGAACTGGGTGTTAGAAAAGGCCAATGATGAGAACGACGCCCTGCCTCGTGTGATGCTGACACAGCTCTTTATCGGTGAGGAGGAGATCCTGACAGGTCACGAGTATCAGAATCGAGTGATACTGGCACAGGCACTCAACGAGACCACTCGTCTGGAGTTGGGCCATGACCAGAACACCTTCACCATCAAGTTTGCCGCTGGTAACTATAACCAGAGTGAACGTCTGCAGTTCATGTACTGGATGGAAAATAAAGACGAGGACTGGCGCAACGGTAACGCCCTGACCCACGGTGTGACCTTCAAGGACCTGCCAAGCGGAAGCTACACCCTGCATGTGAAGGCCATCAGTGCCGAAGGTGCCGTCAGCAATCAGGAGCGTACCTTAGACATTCGCGTCGATCGCCACTGGCTGTTGTCGTGGTGGATGATCACAGCATATATCATCATCGCCATTGTAGCTATCTACTTCTGGCGCATCGGTCTGAAGCAGCTCAAGGTGATCAAGGCCAGGAAGAAGGCTGTGATCGACCAGCTCGCCATGCAGCGTGAGGAGATCAAGGCTGCCAGTGAAGACTTGCGACAGCCGATGGCCCGTATGACCTCCATCATCACGAATCTCTCTGAGTCAGAGAAGTCATTGGAGGAGCGCGAGCAGCTGAATGCCCTCCACTCGCAGATGCTGCAGATCATCACACGTGTCAGCGATATGCAGATGAATCTGGAGAATCCTGAAGAGAAGGCGAAGACGGTGGTTCACGATCGTCTGGAACTGAACGGACGTGGCGAGATCGAGATGCCAGAGATTGCCAACCACGCCCTGACCACAGAGAGCGCCATCCCAACAAAGGCTGCCATGGATCAGCCTACGATGCAGTTCACGATGGTGATGATCGACGACAATATCGACTTCCTGCAGTTTGCGACAGCCCGTTTGAAGTTTGTATATGACTTCCATGCCTATGACAATATTGAGAAGGCCGCAGCCGACCTTGAAGAGATGCGTTGCGATATCGTCATCTGTAAACAGGACATGCCAGAGATGACTGGTAGTGATCTGTGTAACCAGTTGAAGACAAACATCGCCACACAGAAGATCAAGTTTGTGCTGATGACAGAAGGTATGCTGACGCCAAACGACATGCGCAACCAGAACATCACCCTTTCTGCTGATGACTATCTGGCGAAGCCGTTTAATCTGCAGGAGGCTACCATGCGCTTCAACAAACTGCTCGGACTGGGTCCGATCCAGGCCAATAGCAATCTGATTGAAGGTGCTGAGACACGTATGCTCGAAGGTCATAGCTCTAGTATGACCACAGCCACAGAGACTTATGGTATCACAGAATACAAGCCACAAAATGATGGTGAGCCAGATGCCGACGACCCAGTAAACCGCGTTGACACGAAGATCATCAAGCGTAACAACCAGTTGGCCAAGGTTGAGGAAGAGGAAGAGCCAGAGAAAGAAACCGCCATCACTACCATGACAGCAATGAACATGTCGGACTTCTCGATGCTTGACGCTATGGATCAACAGCTGATCAAGAACATTGAGCAATATGTGATGCAGAACATGAGTCGTGGGCAGATCAGCCTTGAGGAGTTGGCTACGGCCATGGGTATGGGACGCGTGCCGTTCTTCCACAGGATACGTAGTCTGACTGCCAAGACCCCAGCAGAACTGATACGTGACATGCGCCTGAAGCATGCCTGCATCCTGCTGAAACGTACGAATATCAACATGAGTGAGTTGGCTACAAACGTCGGATTCATGACGGCGGAGAACTTCATCAACATCTTCAAGGATAAGTTTGGCATGACGCCACTCGAATATAGATTAAAACATCGTAAATGATAACAGAATATCAACGATCAGCAGGAATAGTCACGATTCTATTCCTGCTGATATCTCTCTATGGACATGCCCAGAGTAGCGACTCCCTACTTGTGGAGGACATGCGACAGGAAGGCATCGAATTCACTAATCAAAACAGCATCAAGTTGCTCATGTCGGGCAGAGAGAAGTTTGCCGACATGTTTGAGGCCATCCGTCAGGCCAAGAGCAGCGTGCATCTGGAATACTTCAACTTCCGTAACGACTCTATTGCAGGATTGTTGTTTGATATCCTGCGCGAGAAGAGGAAGGAAGGTGTGGAAGTTCGTGCCCTCTTTGACGGTTTTGGCAATGACTCCAATAACAAGCCACTGAAGAAGGAACATCTCGAAAAGCTCCATGCCGACAGTATCGACATTTATGAATTTGACCCCATCCGCTTTCCATGGGTCAATCATATCTGGCCTCGCGATCATCGTAAGATTGTTGTCATCGACGGGGAGATCGGCTATACTGGAGGTATGAATGTGGCCGACTATTATATTGTTGGTACTGAACAGGTGGGCGAATGGCGCGATATGCATTGTCGGCTTGAGGGGCCAGTTGTCAATGAGCTGCAGCGTATCTTCTTACGGATGTGGAAAAAGGTCACTAAAGAAGAGCTCAATGATCCGAAGTATTTCCAAGGGAAACCAGCAGGAGATAAGATGATAGGCATTGCCAATCGTGAGCCACATACCACCAACAAGATCATGCGCCGTTTCTATATCCATGCCCTCGACCGTGCCAAGGACTCTGTGAAGATTGTCAATCCTTACTTTGCCCCTACGCAATCCATCATGAAAGCCTTGAAACGCTGTGCTGACAGAGGGGTGAAGATGGATATTCTCATCTCTTCGAGATACGACGAGCCATTGATGCCTGAGATCGTGCTCTATAATACGTACAGGTTGTCGAAACGTGGGGTCAATGTCTGGCGCTATCGACCTGGATTCCATCACTCGAAGATCATGATGGTGGATGGGAAATACTGCACTGTAGGAAGTACGAACCTGGATGCCCGCAGTCTGCGATATGATTATGAGATCAATGCCATCATCATCGACCCAGAGACCACCCATCAACTGGAGGATAAGTTTATTCAGGACACCCAGAAATGCGACTACATGACTGAGGAGGAATGGAAGAAAACACGTACGACCTGGAAGAAATTCAAAGGGTGGTTCGGCCATCTACTGACTTTTTTACTATAGCCCATGAAGCGTGATACGACTATATCCATCTGCAAAGGCATTGCCATCATCCTGATGGTGATAGCCCATGCCGAGGCTCCTGGTTGGCTCTGTAAGTTTATCTTTGAATTCCACATGCCGCTCTTCTTCATTACGGCAGGCTATTTCTTCTCACTCAAATATCTGAACGACGAGGCTTCGTTTGTGAAGAAACGGGTGAAGGGTCTCTACTGGCCTTTCGTGAAGTGGTCGGTGTTCTTTCTGATCATTCACAACTGGATGTTCGATTTAGGGATATTGAATGAAAGATATGGTAATGAGATGGGGGGCGTGACCCATCCCTACACGTGGCATCAGATACAACAGAACCTATGGAATATCGTGACAGCCATGGGTGGATACGATCAGTTCCTCTGTGGCGCATTCTGGTTCTTCAGAGGATTATTCGTGGCCAGTATCCTATACCTTATTATATATAAGGTGATGGATGTGAGCATAACGGGCAAGGCCAAGAAGGCTATCCCCTACCTCATTTGTGTGCTGATGTTGCTGCTTTGTGGCTGGAAGACGTATGAGGGTTTGAAGATTGTGACCTTGGTTCAGGGAGGTTATCGCGACCTGATGGGCTGTTTCTTCTTTGGTTGTGGTTTTATCTTCCGTCAGTTTGTTGACAGTTATCGGACTTTTATCTCACGCCATTATGCCTATCTCTGGACAGCAATCATCTTTGGAGCCGTTGTTTTCCTATTCTCGAAATACCTGACTGCCAACATGAACTGGCGTTCCACCTATACGCAATTCCTCTCCCTGCCGATACCTGCCCTGCTTGGATTCCTGATGACCTACAACATCAGCCAATGGATCGACCGTCATGAGAGTTGGTTGAAGCGTTCGTTGACATATATCGGCGATCACACACTTTATATCTTCATCTTCCATATCTGCGCTTACAAGGTGGTGAGTCTATTGAAGATCTGGTATTATGGACTTGACATCCATCAGATAGGATGCCACATGGTGATCCACGAGTACTCTCAGCAGGACTGGTTCTGGGTGGCCTACACCATTGCAGGCGTAGGAATCCCACTTGTCCTCTACTGGTTGCAGGAACAGATTTCCAACAGGATCAAAGGATATAGAGCATCATCTGCTGCTCAGGCTCAGTAATGCCCTTCTCACGTAACAGGTCAGCCTCATTCTCAAGGATGAACTCTGGTTCACAATCCGTCTCTTTCAAGAAACGGTGGAAACAGTCGGCAGCCTCATCGATATGTCCACTGAACCACAAGGAATAACCATAGTTCAACAGATCATCTGGATGCACATTGCTGGCAGCCAACAACTGGTCATAGATCTTATCGGCAGCCTCATATTTTCCTTCACAGACAAGCGTCCAAGCCAAAACGCGATTGACGTTCCTGTCATCGGGCATCTCGTAGTTCAGCCGATACAATTCCTTCAATGCCTCATCATATCGGCCCAGATTCGTCAGACTAACAGCAAAGTTCAGACGATAACTCTTCTTTTCAGGACAGATCGTGAGTAACTTATCGTAGGTCTCCAATGCCTCCTCATACATCTCACGAGAGAACAAGGCACGCGCAAGACCTGCCAACGCCCTTTCATGATCAGGCTGTATTTCCAAAGCATTGGCATAGCTTTGAAGGTCGCTGAATGCCAACGCCGACTCATTCGCATAGTGTTGTGCCAGATAGCCGTACATCATCCAGAATTGGAAATCACGACGCGCCTCTCCATAATTGGCCAACAGCTTTAGGACATTATACAGCCGATCCTGCTTTAAGAAGAAAGCCGTTACGTCATTGAAGAAAAGTTCCAAGTGCGTCTTTGAGAAGATCGGATCTGCGAAGAACAGATAGCTGCCATCCACATCAAAGGGATTTACGAATGCCGTACGCATGGGGAACAAGCGGAAGAAACGATAGAGGTCCTGCAGGTAGGTACGGCGGATATAGGCTGCACTCTCCAGTTCCTCAGTGGCAAGCTCATTAACAGTAGCCTCGCCTCTCATCAGCATCTCACGCATATTCTGTGGAATCTGATTGATAACCTGTTGGAAGGCAAAGACAAAAGAATACTTATCACTATTACAGAAAGGTCCTTTCTCCCCCATCACATTCAGGAAACGGCTCAAGCCTGTCTTATCCATCACCTCTACCACATCTGGATGGTTCGGATAGAAAGGCATAAACCAGTTGCTCAACTCATTGAAGAAAGTAAATCGTTTCATCTGGGAGAAACCTCCGAAATAGATATCAGACCCCTGTTTCTGCATATTCACCATCCGTTGGAAACTGGCTTCCATCTGTTCCAGTTTACGCTCCTGTTCTCCTGGATGCAGAATATCCTCCATCGGATCCTCTTCCGTCTCCTCGATGCCATTACGCGTCATACGGAAGGACTGGTTCTTCATCAGATCAGGCATAATCTCCCGTTGGATGGTCTGCGTATCATGCTCTGCATTCATACAGAACACGATCTGCTCCTGAAGTTCTACCAGTTCCTTGCAACGATCTTCGTCTTCCAACAGATGATGTACCAGATCTATCTGTTCTGGATAAATGGAGGCAACCAGACGACTATTAAGTGTCAGTACCCAGCCGACAAGTGCCCTCTGACGTACCCGTTCATCAACTGCTTTTTCATATACATGGATAAGTGTGCGAAACTTTGCCATATCGAAATGCTCCAATGTAGAAAGCATCATGGCACTGATGATCAGCTGTTGATCATTCGTATCAACAGTAGGCGACAAGAGCATATCCTCCATCACCGTCGCAATGCCATCCGTCCATATATCAGATGTTAGAATCTGGTCAAATAGCACATTCATGTCATGCTGATGCTGTCTGTACAACTCTCGTTGTTTAGTCTCACGCTGTTGGGGAGACTCTAACTCCAAGATAGCAACATCGGAGACAAAAGTCTCCAGTTCCTCACGGATATTCTGAGGCGACCAGTCGCGAGCCGACATATGCTGACGCAAATAAATGGACGACAGGAAAGAATTATGGCCAATCGCATAACTGCGGCTGATATTCGCACATAACACATACAGCCGCTGTAACAATGACTGGTAGAGTGCAGGCAGCTGAGGATCTTTAAACCCTCGTTTCCAATAATCTGCCATCAGCTGATAGTCTGTACGTACGGCATGCAGACGATCGGAATTAATTTGGTTCGGATGGACAGACAAGAAACTCTCCAGACCGTTGATGGCTGCACTCAGGTTACGTGCCTCCAAATGACCAAGTACCTCTTTCAGACTCTGATGTGTATCCATAAACTACTTCTTTGAAAGCCATTGCTGCGCACGTTCCACATCTTTCTGTCGAGGCGCTTCGGCATGATTATACTTCAAGGAATCTGGCAGGCTCTTGAGTGCTGGCTCTGAGATGGTATAGTATTTCCTGATCACATCCTTATAATGGCGTACACCAAACTTATTGATAGAGTCGCAAGCGTCATTATAGCCTTTCAGGAAAACCTCCATCTGCTTCTTTCGGTTCTGATCGTCCATACCTTTTTCTCTGAATGCAATAACACCCATCTGGATATCTTCCTGACGAGTGTCAAGCAGGACCTTATGTTTCTTCAATAATGCCTGTGTAGCCTGAGGCTCTGTGAGTAGCAGGGCATCCATCTCGTTGTTTTCCAACATCTTCAGACGGACATACACATCATTTACCTGGATACGGAACACCCGTTCAGTTTTCAACTTTGCACTATCCACCGCCAGATCGCCTAAGAGATCGGTCACTGAATAACGGGTCATCGCCAGCATCTTATCGTCCAGATGCTTCAACTGGGTGATACGCTGGTTACGGTTACTGATCAGCAGCCAATAGGCATTCGTCGTAGCAACATATTTCAGAGGCATACCTGACTGAATGATCCGTTCGGCTCGCACAAGATCTGTCACCATACCCTCTACCCTTCCTCTCATCATGGCTGTATCACAATCCATCTGGGCAGTATAGCGCTTCAGTCGAATATCCACAACCGTATCAAACAGCTGGTGATCTTTAGCGATAAAAATAGGTAGGCAGTCGAGGGTCGGCATCACAGCAATCTTCAGGGCAGCAGAATCCTCGCGAGCCAGTCTTAGCCGCTGTTCCCTTGACAGTCGTTTAGTCTCCTCATAGGATTGTCCACAACCGGCCAGTATCAACAGACCAGTCACGACAATGGTAAATATCCTGATGTATTTCATATTGTTCGCAATAATTGTGTGCAAAATTAAGCAATTATTTTGGAATACCGAAAATATTTCGTACTTTTGTATTCAATTATGGCAAAAGACAAAATCGCATACGTATGCTCCAACTGCGGCCAGGAGTCGCCGAAGTGGATCGGAAAGTGTCCTTCCTGCGGGCAATGGAACACATTTAAGGAATTTCGCGTGGCAAATGACACCAAAGAGAAAGCTGCGACAACAGCAGCTGCTTCGGCTGGTCATGCACTGCGGAAAAATAAAGTGCTGAAGCTGCACGACATCTCTAATCAGGACGATCCGCGAATCGATATGCATGACGAAGAGCTGAATCGTGTACTTGGTGGCGGTTTGGTGCCAGGTAGCATTGTCCTATTAGGGGGCGAACCAGGTATCGGCAAATCCACCCTTTCCTTACAGACGATGCTCCGTATGCCAGAGAAGAAAATCCTCTATGTCAGTGGTGAGGAGAGTGCCCATCAGCTGAAGATGCGTGCCAACCGTATTCCCCACGAGGAGAACGACCATTTCCTCATCCTCTGCGAGAATTCCCTCGAACATATTTTCAACCATATCAAAGACGAACAGCCAGAACTAGTGATTATCGACTCCATCCAGACCATTATGACAGAAGATGTCGAGTCCTCCGCTGGTTCCATTGCCCAAGTGCGAGAATGTGCCTCTTCCCTACTCAGATTTGCCAAAACCAGTGGTGTACCTGTCATTCTGATCGGACATATCACCAAAGAAGGTACGCTGGCAGGTCCAAAGATTCTGGAACATATCGTTGACACCGTCATCCAGTTTGAAGGCGATCAGCATTATATGTATCGTATCCTTCGCTCCATGAAGAACCGCTTCGGCTCTACTGCCGAATTAGGCATCTACGAGATGCAGCAAAATGGACTCCGTCAGGTGAGTAATCCTTCCGAGCTCCTGCTCACACAGGACCATGAGGGACTCTCTGGCATCGCTATCTCCTCTGCGATTGAGGGTGTGCGCCCTTTCCTGGTTGAAACACAGGCACTCGTCTCTACAGCAGCCTACGGTACCCCCCAGCGCTCTGCAACAGGTTTCGACCAGCGTCGTCTGAACATGCTGTTGGCCGTTTTGGAGAAGCGAGTAGGATTCAAACTCATGCAGAAAGATGTCTTTATCAATATTGCAGGTGGTCTGAGGGTGACAGACCTCGCAATGGATCTGAGTATCATTGCAGCCGTACTCTCCTCAAATGTTGATACTCCGATAGAAAACGGCTGGTGTATGTGTGGTGAGGTCGGTCTCTCTGGAGAGGTAAGACCTGTAAACCGTATTGAACAAAGAATCGCCGAAGCCGAGAAACTCGGATTCAGCGATATGATTGTACCCAAATATAATATGCAGGGATTCGATTCGAAAAAATACCACATCAGGCTTCATCCCGTTAGAAAGGTCGAGGAAGCCCTTCGTGCCCTGTTCGGCTAAGCCTCGTAAATGGTAGGATCTTTGATACCTGCCTCTGCTAACGCCTCCTTGCGCTCTACACAGGTGCCACACTTGCCGCAATGTATATCACCACCCTTATAGCAGCTCCAGGTTTCCGAGTAGTCAATGCCCAGTTCTTTGCCACGACGGGCAATATCGGCCTTTGTCCTGTTCGTAAAGGGCGACAGCAGGCCGACGTTTACATACGTACCTGCTTTTGCAGCCTCATCGAAAGCCTTTACGAACTCAGGTCTGCAATCCGGATAGATGGTGTGATCGCCTCCATGATTGGCCATCATCACATACTTCAATTCATTACTCTCTGCGATTCCCACGGCGATAGACAGCATGATACCATTACGGAAAGGCACCACCGTCGATTTCATGTTCTCATCGGCATAATGGCCTTCAGGTATAGCTTCTGCTCCATCAAGCAATGAACTCTTGAAATAAGTCGTCATAAACTCCAAGGGAATCACGATATGCCTGATACCCAGCCGTTCACAGTGTAAACGGGCAAAGGGGATCTCCTTTGCATTATGGTTACTGCCATAGTCAAACGAAACTGCCAGTGCAATCCGCTCCTGCTGGTCGTAAAGCAGCGTCACAGAATCCATGCCGCCACTGAGAATGATTACTGTATCTTTTTCCATTATGGCTGCAAAGGTAAGAAAAAAAAGGCTGATACGCAAAAAAAGTATAAATTCTTAATTCCTAATTCGTAATTCTTAATTAATATTTGTAATTTTGCACTCACGTTTAAACGAAGTTTTTCACATTATTAACAACGAATTCAACTTTGCCGGTAAGAAGGCAATCGTACGTGTAGATTTCAACGTACCCCTCGATGAGAATGGTAAGATCACTGACGACACCCGTATCCGCGGTGCCCTCCCCACTCTGAAGAAGATCCTTGCTGACGGTGGTGCAACTATCATCATGAGCCACATGGGCAAGCCCAAAGGAAAGGTAGATATGAAGAAATCACTGGGTCAGATCCGCGAGGCTGTGGAGAAAGCTCTGGGCGTTCCCGTTGCTTTCGCTCCTGACTGCGCTAAGGCTGCTGACGCAGCTAAGGCTCTGAAGATGGGTGAGGCTCTGCTGCTCGAGAACCTGCGCTTCTATCCCGAGGAAGAAGGTAAGCCCGTAGGTCTGGAGAAGGGTACTCCTGAGTTCGATGAGGCCAAGAAGGCTCTGAAAGTTTCTCAGAAGGAGTTTGCCAAGACTCTGGCTTCTTATGCTGACTGCTATGTGATGGATGCCTTCGGTACGGCTCACCGCAAGCACGCTTCTACCGCTGTTATCGCTGACTACTTCGACGCTGACAACAAGATGCTGGGTCTGCTGATGGAGAAAGAGGTTCAGGCTGTTGACAATGTGCTTTCAAACATTAAGCGTCCGTTCGTAGCAATCATGGGTGGTTCTAAGGTATCTTCTAAGATCGGTATCATCGAGAACCTGCTCGGTAAGGTTGATAAGCTCATCCTCTGTGGTGGTATGACCTACACCTTCGCCAAGGCTCACAATGGTGAGATTGGTCAGTCTATCGTTGAGCTCGACAAGCTCGATGTTGCTCTGGGTGTTGAGGAGTTGGCAAAGAAGAACGGTGTTGAGCTCGTTCTGGGTTCTGACTGCACCGCTACCAACGGTCTCGACTTCGACACAATGACTGTAAAGCCTGGTTCAAAGATCATCACTTGCCCTGCCAACCAGATTCCCGCTGACCTGCAGGGTGTGGATGCTGGTCCTGAGAGCCAGAAGGCATTCAAGGAGGCCATCAAGGGTGCCAAGACCATCCTGTGGAACGGTCCTGCTGGTGTATTTGAGTGCGACGATTTCACTGCTGGTTCTCGCGCTATCGGTGAGGCTATCGCTGAGGCAACTGCTGAGGGTGCTTTCTCACTGATCGGTGGTGGTGACTCTGTGGCTTGTGTCAACAAGTTCGGTCTGGCAGACAAGGTATCTTACATCTCTACTGGTGGTGGTGCTCTGCTGGAGGCCATCGAGGGTAAGGTTCTCCCAGGTGTAGCAGCTATCAAAGGTGAATAAATGAAACGCATTTATACAATTATGACAATGGCCGTTCTGCTGATTGCAGGCGGCCATTGTGCTTTTGCAGCAAAGAAGTTCAAGATCATCGAGGTCGAGACCTCTAAGTTCGAAAAGAGCGATTCTACTGCAGAAGTCTCTGTGTTGGTTCAGTGGCCAGTTAAGGGCGACAAAGCCGTAGTCGATAGCCTTCGCCATCATATCAATGATCTGCTTAGTGGCGAAATTAATCGTCCTGAAGATGTTAAAGCCTATGGCGAATCACTGTTCGAGTCGTTGTCATTAGATTGGCACTCTGTTTACGACGAAATGGAGCCCGAAGAGCGTCTGGGCGCCTTTACCAAGTACTATGATATTACTCTCGATGCCCAAACCAATCGCTACGTAACCTATTTCTATCGTCAACACGAGTATCAAGGCGGCATTCATGGTTTTACCACTGAGGTCGGCTTCACTTTCCGCAAGAGTGATGGCAAGCAGATACCTCTGCTTACCAACACCGATTCGCCCCAACTTGCCAAACTAGTAAAAGAGGGCGTAAAGAGTTTCTTTGCTAGTGGTTCTGACAAATCTATGAGCGATGAAGAACTATTGGATTATCTTTTTGCCGAACAAGCAGAAGATCTCAACAACTTACCACTACCTGGTAATGCTCCTTATCTCTCAGAGACAGGTGTAGTATTTCTCTATACCCAATACGAGATAGCTCCTTATTCCAGCGGTATAATCACTTTTGAGATTCCTTTTAAGGACATCCGTCCCTTCCTCACCCCTGAGGCGCTGGAACTGATTCCATGATTCCATCATCCGCAACTATAGAGGCAGATTTTTTAGATTTAATTCCAGAACTATCTAGATTTAAATGTAAAAAGTGCTAGATTTAATTCTAGCACTTTTTTGATCTTGTTACGACTGGAAAGAGTCTCTCTCATCAATCTTGTAGGCTTTATTGTCTTCCTTCATGTAAATCTGGAGGTCAGAGAAATAGCCTGTCTCCTGAATCTTCTGAAGATGTGCCTGAGCATCCTCTTCCTTCAGATACTCCTTAGCAGTTGCCAAGTGGTTGGTAAACTCGAGCTTTTTCTTCTCTGTGTCCAGAACTGAGATCCACTCATCCTTCAAACGGTCTCCAATAACGAATTTCTTACCCATAGCTGTTTCTATATTTAATAAGTTGTTTGTTTTTTGATGGTGCAAAGATACGAACTATTCTCATACGTTGTACACCTAAAAGCCCAAAAACTTATGAAAACGTTTGAGTAAGGCCTCATAATTTCCTAGGACGTAAAGCATGGTCGAAGCACCACTTTAAGATTCCCGGGAAATAGCAGAGCAAACCAAGAATCCTGATGGTAGATGGTTTGTAGATGATGTTTGCAAAGCGCTCTTCTTTCTTTATCTTTTTGAAAATAGGTGCATTCACCTCGCGGAAGGGACGACCGCTAGTGATGGCTTTTGAGGCATTGAGAGCTGTCAGGAAAGCATCATAAAGACCTTCACACGAGGTACGGTTAGCAAACCCACCAGCATCGCCAATCAGGATAATACGATCATTCAGAGGGTAATCGTTCGAGAAATAAACGAATGCACCTCTGACCTTGCCTTCAGGAATACCCTTATCACGCATCACGCTGCGGTATTTTTCTAGCGTAGTCTCATTATCACCATAACCTACCACATCGACCTCAGGACCTGGGAAACGGAAATAATAGCCCTTCTGACCATAAGAAAGTGACACACCTACATCGATGACATTTTGCTCACTCTTGGCTACATACTGTTCCAAGACCAGAATACGAAAGCCATCATTGGGAGTAAGATAGTGGCGAACACGACTGTTGCTGCCATCAGCTCCCACTAGATAGCGACAAGCTATCTGCTCACCCGATTTCAGCGTAACGATGAGTTGCGATGGTGATTCCTCTACCGTCTGGAAAGCCCCCTTCATAAACGCACCACCAAGCGACTGATAATGTTGCAATAAGGAATGGTCGAACGCCTTACGGGCCACGATACGAATAGGTTTCGCTAAGTCAAACTCACAAGAAGCCTTCCCGTCAATATCAATTGTAATATGATTCACGGGATTGAAGTCATAGTGGAAATCAGGCAATAGATGCTCCAGCAGATGCCAGCACTTAGAAGTGAGCCCACCACCACATATCTTATCACGAGGGAATGTGGCATGATCGACCAACAAGCAATCCACGCCAGCCTTCTTTAATAGACAGCCACACATAGAACCTGCTGGCCCCGCTCCTACAATCAAGACATCTGTATGTTTCATTTCGGCTTTCTAAGTACCCACTCTATATAATAACCGATGCCGGCCTTTCCTGCATCATAACCAAGCCAGCCAAGGATGTGGTTAGTGACAAACTGCTCAGGCATCAGGGCGTGCTGGATCTTCCACATCCAGGGATGATTCATCGTCCAGTTGGCACTACGCTGCAAGTGTTTCAGATCGGGCAGGGTTTCCTGCGTGTAATCCGTAACCTTCTCGATCTCAAATCCGCAATTGGTATAGTGGGTATTAAGTTCGTCTAATGACTCGAACAAAGCTGCTGATCCACCTTTTGCTGTCAGGGTGATAGCCATCTGGATCTTCGGGTCATAGCTCTCAAAACTGGCTGCAAGGGCATAGTCGTAGATAATCATCACACCACCAGGTTTTAGAACGCGATAGACCTCTCGGTAAATCTTCTCCTTGTCAGTGTTGTGGACAATGGTCTCAACGGCATAACAAACATCAACGGAATTGTCGGCCAGTTGCGGGATACTACTGTAGTCTTGTTCATAAATCGTCACATTCTGCGGCATCTCGTCCTTCTTGAGAGGAATCAAGTCGACACCCACGAAATGGGACTCAGGGAAACCATGGGCGAGATACAGCAGATTGGCTCCTTGTCCGCAACCCAACTCCAATACCGTATCACCGGCCTTGATATAGTCGGCAATGGCATCGGGCTGATGATAGATGTCTTCATCGGTAAAGGCCCCGCTCTTGGAAATTCTGAAGTGCATGAAACCATCCTGAGAATGGAAGAGCTTATAGGCCCAATGACTGACCCTGAAATAATTGCGTATCTGCGCTAACGAATTTTTCTCACCCGTTATCAGTTTCTCCAAGTCGATGAACTTGGACATAGCATCCACCTTGGAATGGATCCGATAAATGTAATACCCTTTATTCATATGAACTATTTATTTAGAAAAAAAGATTATCCGTAGCGAACTACGGATAATCGTCGATTAATTACTCTTTATCAAGTAAAATCTTCATCATCTCTACAGCGGCCTTGGCTACAGAGGTACCTGGACCAAAGATGGCAGCTACACCAGCTTTGTAGAGGAAGTCATAGTCCTGAGGAGGAATCACACCACCAGCGATAACCATGATGTCCTCACGACCCAGTTTCTTCAGCTCTTCGATGAGCTGCGGGATGAGGGTCTTATGACCTGCTGCAAGTGATGAGGCACCTACGACATGGACATCATTCTCTACAGCCTCACGAGCAGCCTCAGCAGGAGTCTGGAACAGAGGTCCCATATCTACATCGAAACCACAGTCGGCATAACCTGTAGCTACTACCTTAGCACCACGGTCGTGACCATCCTGACCCATCTTGGCGATGAAGATACGAGGACGACGACCTTCCTTCTCTGCGAACTCATCAGTCAGCTTGCAAGCCAACTCGAAGTCGCTATCGTTCTTTGATTCTGAACTATACACGCCTGAAATTGTTCTGATTACTGCTTTATAACGGCCTACGATCTCTTCGCAAGCATCACTAATTTCACCCAGCGTACAACGCAGCTGAGCAGCCTTGACAGCCAGATCGAGCAGATTGTTCTCGCTCTTCTTGCCCTCGTTGAACTCGCGCACGCACTCGGTGATAGCCTTCAAGGCAGCCTGACAAGCGGCCTCGTCGCGAGAGCCACGAACCTGAGCCAGGCTTTCCTCCTGCTGCTTACGTACAGCGGTGTTATCAACCTCAAGGATGTCGATAGGATCCTCATGCTCCAAACGATACTTGTTGGTACCAACGATGGTCTGAACACCACTATCGATACGAGCCTGCGTACGTGCTGCAGCCTCCTCAATACGCATCTTGGGCAGACCAGTCTCGATGGCCTTAGCCATACCACCCAGTTTCTCTATCTCCTGGATGTGCTCCCAAGCCTTGTGAACGAGCTCGTTTGTCAGGGTCTCAACATAGTAAGAACCTGCCCATGGGTCGATCTGCTTGCACACCTTCGTCTCATTCTGGATATAGATCTGGGTATTACGAGCAATACGAGCAGAGAAGTCGGTAGGCAGGGCGATAGCCTCATCAAGCGCGTTGGTGTGGAGTGACTGGGTGTGACCTAACACAGCAGCCATAGCCTCAATACAGGTACGACCTACATTGTTGAAGGGATCCTGCTCTGTCAATGACCAACCTGATGTCTGCGAGTGAGTACGAAGAGCAAGCGACTTAGGATTCTTCGCGCCAAAGCTCTTCACAATCTTCGCCCACAACAGACGACCAGCACGCATCTTGGCAATCTCCATGAAGTGGTTCATACCGATAGCCCAGAAGAAACTGAGACGAGGTGCAAAAGCATCCACATCGATACCAGCATTTACACCTGTACGCAGGTAGTCCATACCATCGGCCAAGGTGTAAGCCAACTCGATATCAGCTGTAGCACCAGCCTCCTGCATGTGATAGCCTGAGATAGAAATAGAGTTGAACTTAGGCATCTTCTGCGATGTATATTCGAAGATATCAGCGATAATCTTCATCGAGAAAGCAGGGGGATAGATATAGGTGTTACGTACCATAAACTCCTTCAGGATATCGTTCTGAATCGTTCCTGCCATCTCCTCGAGCTGAGCGCCCTGCTCCAGACCTGCCACGATGTAGAACGCCAGGATAGGCAGCACGGCACCGTTCATGGTCATCGACACAGACATCTTGTTCAAGGGGATACCAGAGAACAGCACCTTCATGTTCTCCTCGTTACAGATACTTACACCAGCCTTACCTACATCACCCACAACACGAGCGTTATCGGGATCATAACCACGGTGTGTAGGCAGGTCGAAGGCAACAGAAAGTCCCTTCTGACCAGAAGCCAGGTTACGACGATAGAATGCATTCGACTCCTCAGCAGTAGAGAATCCGGCATACTGACGGATGGTCCACGGACGGAACGGATACATCATTGAATACGGACCACGCAAGTAGGGAGGGATACCAGCTGTATAGTCGAGGTGCTCCATACCTTCCAGGTCTTCTTTCGTATAAACAGGACGAACCTCGATGTGCTCTGGGGTCTTCCAGTTCTCTACGATACCATTGTCTTTAATCCACTTGGCACCATCCTGAGCCTTGATGCCTGCATAGATATCAATATCTTTAAACTGTTTACGCATAATTCAAGTCTCCTATTCTTTAAAT
>CADCBZ010000046.1 GCA_902799765.1 uncultured Prevotellaceae bacterium | reverse complement strand
GGATAAGGTTTGGTGGACATCTGAGGAATATAAGAACGACAACCACCCCATGAGCGAGGAGGTTTGGGCCAAGGTTAAGGACATTGCTATCAAGGAGCTTTGCAACAAGAACCTGTATGTGATGGATGCTTTCTGCGGTGCCAACGAGGCTACCCGTCTGCGCGTTCGTTTCATCGTGGAGGTTGCTTGGCAGGCTCACTTCGTAAAGAACATGTTCATCCAGCCTACTGCTGAGGAGCTGGAGAGCTTCGAGCCTAACTTCGTGATCTACAACGCTTCTAAGGCAAAGGTTGAGAACTACAAGGAGCTGGGTCTGAACTCAGAGACTTGCGTAGCTTTCAACACCACAAGTCGTGAGCAGGTTATCATCAACACTTGGTACGGTGGTGAGATGAAGAAGGGTATGTTCTCAATGATGAACTACTATCTGCCTCTGCAGGGTATCGCATCTATGCACTGCTCTGCTAACACCGATATGGAGGGTAAGAACACCGCTATCTTCTTCGGTCTGTCTGGTACAGGTAAGACCACTCTTTCTACCGATCCGAAGCGTCTGCTGATTGGTGACGACGAGCACGGATGGGACGACGAGGGTGTGTTCAACTTCGAGGGTGGTTGCTACGCTAAGGTTATCAACCTCTCTAAGGAGAACGAGCCTGACATCTATGGTGCCATCAAGCGTGACGCTCTGCTCGAGAACGTAACTGTTGACGGTGCTGGTAAGATCGACTTCGCTGACAAGAGTGTTACTGAGAACACCCGCGTAAGCTATCCTATCGACCACATCGAGAAGATTGCCCAGAAGGTTAACAAGAAGAGCGCTGGCCCAGAGGCTAAGAACGTGATCTTCCTTTCTGCTGACGCATTCGGCGTACTGCCCCCAGTATCTATCCTGACTCCTGAGCAGACCAAGTACTACTTCCTCTCTGGTTTCACAGCTAAGCTGGCTGGTACAGAGCGTGGTATCACTGAGCCTACTCCTACTTTCTCTGCTTGCTTCGGCCAGGCATTCCTCGAGCTGCACCCCACAAAGTATGCTGAGGAGCTGGTTAAGCGCATGGAGAAGAGCGGCGCCAAGGCTTACCTCGTGAACACTGGTTGGAACGGTACTGGCAAGCGTATCTCTATCCCCGATACACGTGGTATCATCGACGCTATCCTCGACGGTGCTATTCTGAAGGCTGAGACCAAGAAGATTCCATACTTCGATTTCGAGGTGCCCACAGCTCTGCCTAACGTGAACCCCGCTATCCTCGATCCTCGTGACACTTACGCTGACGCAGCAGAGTGGAACAAGAAGGCTGAGGATCTCGCTGGCCGCTTCATCAAGAACTTCAAGAAGTACGAGGGCAACGAGGCTGGTAAGGCTCTGGTAGCTGCAGGTCCGAAACTCTAAAGAATTTCGAATTTAGAATTAATAATTTAGAGATTGGCTACGCCGAAAGGTGTGGCCAATCTTTTTTGATGTAGGTCAAAAAGCTGCTTTTTTTCGGCAAATACTATTCATTTTTCACTTCTCAATCCTCACTTCTTATTACCTTTGCATCACGTAATCGTGAGATTATAAGTATATATTCATTAGGTTAGTAGTTTTCCGGCTATGCCGGTTTTTAAGGTAAAGATTATGTTATTAGATTTTCAAACAACGGTCATGTTGGCGACTGTTGCCCTTGCAACAGTTCTGAGCATTGTTACTCTGATTCACACCGACATCCGTTGAAAAGAGTGTGGGGTGAGTGATTCATACCACACTCTTTTTCGTCTAAAAACACTAAACTAACTTAAAATCGGTCAATTTATAACATAATTTCTTTAATTATAAGGTGAAAATGGATTGAATTTGAGGAATTGTGAGTAAATTTGCACCCGAATTTCGAAATTTACAATTATTGATGAAAAGGTTTTTATACACATTATGTGTGATCTTGGTCGGTTCATCTTGTCTCTCGTCGTGTTTTAAAGACAACGAGACAACTGTTACGCTATATAATGAAACGACCATTACCGGTCTGCAGTTGACGCTTGTCAATAGATACGTCCAGGGCCAGACTTCCACAGGCAAGGATACGGTCTATATCAGGAGGCTGACCACCTTCCCGTCGTTTACTATCGACCACGACAATGGACTGATCTTCAACACCGACTCATTACCCTATGACTGCGACATGAAGCACGTACTGATCAACTTGACAGCATCGTCCCATACGGGCACCCTGTTTATCAAGGACGTGGACAGTGACGACCTCTTCTTCTATAACAGCACTGACTCCATCGACTTCTCCGTGCCGAGAATCGTCTGTGCCTACAACACGGATGGAACACTCTTCAAGAGCTATCAGGTGACGATGAACAAGCATCTGTTACCTACAAATACGCTGATCTGGGAGGAGCGCCCTCTCGATGAATATCCCACCGTGGAGGAAGAGGAAAGAGCCAAGTGGGAGAGCATCGTAGAGGAAGCTGGTCTGAAAGAATTTATCGGATCCGCCCGCGAAGAGGCATACGCCTATAGTTTCGACGACGAGCTGATGGTGACACATGACGGTGGTCAGACCTGGGAAATTGATAACCTGGACGACGACGAATCACTGCTGCCAGTGGAAAACTTCCACATGGTGTGGTACCCACTTGAGAACGATCTGGAAGATGACTACGTGCTGTTGGTTGGTAGCAACGGCGATCTGTACAGCAGCAAGGTATGGCATAAGAACGTAGTGAACTCAGAATATGGTATCTTTGGCAAGTGGGCCTATATGCCCCTGGAGTCGTATAACGCCTACTACCTGCCTACCAACGTCGTTGACATGGTGTATTACAAAGGTCTGGTATTGGCATTCACCGACCTCGGCGATCTTTACATCAGCGTCGATGGTGGTATCACGTGGAAAACCCATGAGGACAGCTTTGCCTTCCCAGAGGGGCAGGAAATTCCAGGAAAATTCACAGTCACCACCGATGATTATTTCATCTGGTACAAGGATGTGGAGCAAGGAAAAGTATGGCGTGGTATCGCTATGGCGAAATAAATCCTGGCGATGAGAGTACTGCTACTGATAGTCGCTTCACTGTTTGCCACACCAGCAGTCATGGCACAGGACGAGCCTGAATACAGACTCGAGGTGGGTGCAGGACTGGGCGGCGTCGCCTACTCGGGAGATTTCAGCGGCGGTTTCTTCAAAGGGATACACCCCTGGATGGCTCTTGTAGCGAAATATCGCTTCAACCCTCGGATGGCCTTAGGCTTCGACATCGGGACAGGCAGGATCAAAGGCTCCACTGAAGATGTGGACACCTGGTATCCGATAGAACCATACGCCTTTAGCCACCAGCTGACTGAGGCTGACCTCAGGTTTGAATACAACTTCTGGCCTTACGGCACAGGCAGGGAATACAGGGGTGCGCGCCCAGTGGCTCCGTTTATCACAATCGGACTGGGTCTGACCCACCACAGCGGCACAAACAGCGGCATCACCGTGAACCTGCCATTGGGAGTTGGCGTCAAATGGAAAGTAGCCCAGCGCCTGAATGTCATCGCAGAATGGGCAATACGCTTTACGCCCAGCGACTACCTCGACGGAAAGGCCGATGTATATGGCATCAAGAGCAGCGGACTCTTTAAAAACGCCGACTGCTATCACGCCTTCCAAGTGTCAGTGACCTACGACCTTTGGGAAAGGTGCAAGACATGCCATCAGGAGTAGAAAATTAAGAATTAAGATATATGAAAGAACTTTTGGACATGAATCGAATCCCCCAGCATATCGCCATTATCATGGACGGTAACGGTCGCTGGGCCATGGATCGTGGGTTGGATCGCACATTTGGGCATAAAGCCGGACTTGACAACCTGGAGAAAATTACGACCTATTGTTCCAACTTAGGTGTGAAATATCTCACGGTTTACGCCTTCTCCATAGAGAATTTCAACAGACCTGCCTATGAAGTTGAAGCACTGATGGGGCTCGTGCTCAGTTTCTTTAAGATGGATCTGTTCCACAATAACAACGTGAGCTTCCACGTGGCAGGTGATGTTGATAGACTCCCACAGAGCGTACAGGACAAGTTGCACTCGATGGAGGAGGAGACGGCAAAGCACGATGGTATGGCCATCACAATCGCCATGAGCTATTCTGCAAAACAGGAAATAGTCAATGCCGCCAAGCGTATTGCCCGTAAGGTGCAGAGCGGTGAAATGAGCATCGACGAGATTGGCGAGGATACTATTAACGAGAATCTGTGGACGAGCTGGATGCCAGATCCTGATCTTCTTATCCGTACGGGTGGCGAGGTGCGTATCTCCAACTTCCTGCTTTGGCAGTGCGCCTATTCAGAGTTCTACTTCTGCGATGCCTACTGGCCCGACTTCAGTGAGGAAGAATTCTATAAAGCCATTGCCAGCTACCAGAATCGTCAGCGCCGTTACGGCAAGACAGAGGCTCAGATAGAAGCTGAAGAAGCGAATAATTGAAAAATTTCAGAAATGCTATATAATATAATAAGGTATATAGAAATGGAGAATGCAGAAATGAAAATTGTAAAGTATAGGCATGCTATCCGTCTGCTGATGGTGCTTTTCACTCTTCATTTCTCACTTTTAACTTCTACTGCACAGGACAAGATCGTCAACCCCGATATCTCCTATGCCGGTACGCCACGTACCTGCGAGATCGCCGGTATCGCCGTCGAGGGCGTTGAGGGCTATGAGGACTACGTGCTCACGGGTCTCTCCGGACTGAGCGTCGGACAGCAGATTGATGTGCCTGGCCCACAGATTACAGAGGCTGTAAAGCGCTACTGGCGCAACGGACTCTTCTCAAAAGTCAGCATCACCGCCGACTCGATTGTCGGTTCAAAGATCTACCTCTGTATCCATCTGGGTATGCGTCCCCGCATCCACACCATCCGTTATAATGGTGTGAAGAAAGCGGAGCGCGAGGATCTGGAGTCGAAGCTGGGTATCGTAAAGGGCATGAGCCTCACCCGTAACATCGTGGATCGTGCGAAGATTCTTGCTAAGAAATACTTCGACGAGAAGGGTTATAAGAATGCTCAGATCGACATCTTACAGACAGAGAATCCGAGTGACAAGAACCAGGTACTGCTCGATGTGAACATCGATAAGAAAGCCAAGATGAAGGTACACCGTATCATCTTCGACGGTAACGAAAAGCTGAAGGACTCGAAAATCAAGGGCTCGCTCATCAGCAAGGGTTCTTTCGGTAAGATCCATGAGTCAGGTAAGCTCTCGAGTCTTTTCAAGTCGAAGAAGTTCACCGACGAGCGCTATAAGGAAGCCAAGCAGGCCCTCATCGAGAAATACAACGAGCTGGGATTCCGCGATGCCACCATCCTCGTTGACTCTGTCAGCAACTACGACGACAAGCATGTAAATGTGTATGTGAAGCTCGACGAAGGTGACAAGTATTATATCCGCAACATCACCTGGGTAGGTAACACTGTGGTGACCACCGACTACCTGAATGCCGTGCTGGGCATGAAGAAGGGTGACGTATATAACCAGAAGCACATCAACAAGCGTCTGAAAGATGACGATGATGCCGCTGGTAACTACTATTACAACAACGGTTACGTGTTCTCGAACATTGAGCCCGTAGAAATCAATATCGACAACGACTCCATCGATGTAGAGATGCGCGTGACGGAAGGTCCGCAGGCCCACCTCAACCGTGTCCGCATCTATGGTAACGACCGTCTCTATGAAGAGGTGGTGCGCCGTGAGCTCCGCACGAAGCCCGGCGACCTGTTCAACAAGGAAGCCCTGCAGCGTACAGTCCGTGAAATCGCCTCCATGGGATTCTTCGATCCTGAGAAGGTGGTGCCTGATGTGGTGCCCAACTACGAGGACGGTACGGTGGATATCAACTACCGACTGGAGCAGAAGTCAAACGACCAGCTGGAGTTCTCTCTGGGTTGGGGTCAGACAGGTATCATCGGTAAGATCGGTATCAAGTTCAATAACTTCTCTATCCGTAACCTCTTCGGCAAGAACAAGCTCCACCGCGGTATCCTGCCCTATGGCGACGGTGAGCAGTTAGGCTTCAGTTTCCAGACCAACGGTTCGTACTACAGCTCGCTGAGTGCCAACTACGGTACCAACTGGTTTGGCGGCAAGCGTCCAAACAGCTTCAGCGTGGGCGTATTCTTCTCTAAGCAGTCGGATATCTCAAGCCTCTATCGTAACAACGCGTTCTACAACAACTATTCGATGTATAGTTACGGCGTCGGTTCGTACAACAACTACTATTACAACTACGACTCGATGCTCGACGACGATAAGACAATGACAGTCATCGGTGCAACCGTGGGATGGGGTAAGCGTCTGCGCTGGCCTGATGACTACTTCCAGTTCCAGACTGTGCTCGGTTACACCCGTTACATGTTGCGCGACTGGAGTTACTTCTATATCCACAACGGTAACTGTAACAACATCAACCTGGGCTTCACCCTGTCGCGTACCTCTACCGACAACCAGCTGTTCCCGCGTCATGGTTCTGAGTTCATGGCATCAGTCACCCTCACGCCGCCCTGGTCACTCTTCGACAACAAGGACTACAGCAAGTTGGCCAAGAACCCCAACTCCGCCACATACGAGAGCGAACTGCAGGAGGTCTATCGTTGGATTGAGTACCACAAGTGGAAGTTCAAGTCACGTACATTCACGGCTCTCTCAGGTGGACAGAAGTGTTTCGTGCTGATGACCCGTGTGGAGCTGATGACCCGTGTGGAGTTCGGTATCCTCGGTTCCTATAACAGCAACAAGCGTTCACCCTTCGAGACCTTCTACGTGGGTGGTGACGGTATGACCGGTTACTCTTCAGGTTATTCTGAAGAGACCATCGGTCTGCGTGGTTACGACAATGGTTCTATCTCCTACTCCGCCGCTTACGAGACGATGATGAAGGGTGGTACGATCTCCTCTTACAATGCCTACGCCTACGACCGTTTCACCCTCGAGTTGCGCTATCCGTTCCTGCTGGGTAACACCACCATCTACGGACTTGGCTTCCTGGAAGGCGGTAATGCCTGGTCAGAGCCCAAGAACTTCAACCCCTTCAAGATGAAACGTTCTGCCGGTATCGGTGTACGTCTGTTCCTGCCGATGGTCGGCCTGATGGGTATCGACTGGGCCTATGGTTTCGACGATGTCTATACCAACCAGTACGGTGCCAAAAAGCGCGGTGGCAGTAACTTCCACTTCGTGCTCGGACAGGAGTTCTAACAACATAAACATTAAGTTTCAGATATGAAGAAGTTATTATTAATGTTAGTGATGGCCGCATCGGCAGTGACGATGCAGGCACAGAAGTTTGCCCTCGTTGACATGGAGTATATCCTGAAGAATATCCCCGCCTACGAGCGCGCCAATGAGCAACTGAACCAGGTGTCGAAGCAGTGGCAGGCAGAAGTCGATGCCCTTACCACCGAGGCTCAGACCCTCTATAAGAACTATCAGAACGAAGTAGTCTTCCTCTCCAAGGAGCAGAAACAGACCCGTCAGGATGCCATCGTGGAGAAAGAAAAGCAGGCTGCAGACCTGAAAAAGAAATACTTCGGCCCTGAAGGCGAGCTCTACAAGAAGCGTTCAGCCCTCATGTCGCCCATCCAGGACGAGATCTATAATGCCATCAAGGACATTGCCGACCTCAGAGGCTACCAGCTCGTGCTCGACCGTGCCAGCGACACTGGCATCATCTTCGGCTCCCCGCGTATCGACATCAGCTCAGAGGTGTTACGCAAGTTGGGCTACGCCAATTAAACATTAAAGATTAAACATTAAATATTGATAGATTAAACAATTACGAAATGAAGAAGATTATTATCTGCGCTATTTGCGCAATCTGCGGTTTCACCACCGCTAACGCACAGGCAAAATTTGGCCATGTAAATACCCAGGAGATCATGCAGGCTATGCCCGAGTATGCTCAGGCTGAGACAGAGATCAAGGCTCTCCAGAGCCAGTATGAGGCTGATCTGAAGAGCATGCAGGACGAGCTCCAGAAGAAGGGTGAGGCTTTCGACAAGGAGCAGGCTTCTCTGCCCGACAACATCAAGCAGCGTCGTCAGCAGGAGCTTCAGGATATGTACCAGAAGATCCAGCAGAGCTATCAGGACAACCAGCAGGCCCTTCAGAAGGCTTCCAGCGAGAAAATGCAGGCTATCACTGCTAAGATCCTCGATGCCATCAAGGCTATCGGTCAGACAGGCGGCTATGTTTACATCATGGAGAACAACTCACTCCCTTACATCAGCACCACACTCTCTACTGATGTGACTGCTCAGGTAAAGGCAAAACTGGGATTGAAGTAATATGAAGCGACTCGTCATCCTCATAGCAGTTATGTGCGTCTGCTTGGGCATCAACGCCCAGGCAGACAGCGCAATGCGCTTCGGCTACCTCAGCTATGGGGAAGCCCTGCAGTCAATGCACGACTACACTGTCGTACAACAGAAGCTCGCCGACCTCCGTCAGCAGTTCCAGAACGAGACACTGCGCGCGGAAGACGAGTTCAACCGCAAATACGAGGAATTCCTCGAAGGTCAGCGCGACTTCCCCCAGTCCATCCTCCAGAAGCGCCAGTTGGAGCTTCAGCAGCTCATGGAAAAGAACCTCGAGTTCAAGGAGCATAGTCGGATGGAGATAGAGAAAGCCGAACAAGACCTGATGGCCCCACTGAAAATCCGCCTCATCGAGGTGCTTGGCAAAATTGGCCGCGAACGCGGCTACGCCTTCATCATCGACACCGACGTGAAGGCCTTGCCTTTTATAAACCCCGCCATGGGGCACGACCTCAACCAGCAGGTTCAGGATGCTCTCAAGTAAGCCCGGACCCATTGGTATCTTCGACAGCGGCTACGGCGGACTCACCATCCTACATGGTATCCGCCAGCTGCTTCCCGAATACGATTACCTTTATTTGGGCGACAATGCCCGTGCACCTTATGGACCACGTTCCTTTGAAGTGGTCTATGAATTCACGCGCCAAGCCGTGTTGCGCCTCTTCGAGATGGGCTGCCATCTCGTGATCCTCGGCTGTAACACCGCCTCCGCCAAAGCCCTGCGCACCATCCAGCAGGTAGATCTGCCCAAGATCGACCCAGAGCGCCGTGTGCTGGGTGTTATCCGTCCCACGGCAGAAATCATCGGCAGCCTGACGAAAAGCCGTCACGTGGGCGTACTCGCCACCGAGGGCACCATCAAGAGCGAGAGCTACAACCTCGAGATCCGCAAGCTCCACCCCGACCTGCAGGTCTCGGGTGTCGCCTGTCCTTTCTGGGTGCCTCTCGTGGAATACAACGAGGCCGACTCCCCAGGAGCCGACTATTTCGTGAAGAAGCGTATCGATCAGATCATGCGTCTCGATCCGCAGATCGATACCATCATCCTCGGCTGCACCCATTATCCGCTGCTCATGCCGAAGATATTGAAATACCTGCCTGCAGGCGTCCGCGTCGTCCCCCAGGGCGAATACGTGGCAGAGAGTCTCAAAGACTACCTCTTGCGCCATCCGCAGATTGAGCAGCGTTGTAACAAAAATGGTGAGGCCCATTACCTCACCACTGAAAATCCTGAGAAGTTCAAGGAACAAGCCCAAATCTTCCTCCACGAACCCGTAGAGGTGGAGAATATCACGCTAGGGTAAATCCCATTTTATAAAAATGGAATAAAAATCCTCATAATTATGAGAATTTTTCTGTTGCAAACTTTGGGATATATGTTTCAGGCTTTGAAACTTATATTTCAAGGTTTGCAACATAAGTTTCAAAGCCTGAAACATAAACCATCTCTTGCACTTTTACCTTTTATCTTTAATCACAAAAACACAAAGGGAGCCAATGAGGAAGCTGACGCCTGAGACGATCATCATCGTGGATTGATGGTGGCCCACCAGTGAGAGAATGGTGCCTCCGCAGATAGCTGCCACGATCTGAGGCACGCAGATGGTGCCGTTGAACAGGCCGAGATAAGCGCCCATGTGTCCGTAGCCTTGCAGGGCATTCGTGACAAACGTAAAGGGCATCGCCAGCATCGCAGCCCAGCCGCAGCCGATCAGCAAGAAGGGGATGATCTGCAGGTACTGGTCGTGGATGAACGGTATTAGACAGAAGCCCACACCTCCGATAATCAGACTCACGCTATAAGCCATCTTAGTATTGCTGAAGCGTGGCAGCACCATTGCCCAGGCGACGGAGCCCATGGCCTGGATGGCATACAGCACACCCGTCCAGTTGGCTGCCTCCTGATAGGCATCGGTAGTGGGATCAATGGTGTCCCAGACAGTTTCTGAAACGGCATCCACCACATAGGTCCACATATAGAGCATACCTGCCCAGCAGAAGAACTGCACAAGGCCGACTTTCCAGAAGGTGGCAGGCGCATTCTTCAACAACGTGATCCAGTTGGCACTCTCTTCCTTCTTCTCTTCGACGGGATTGTATTCGGCATATTCCTGCGGGTTCCACTCCTTGACCTTCAACGTGGTGTAGATGACACAGAGAATGAGGATGGCGGCACCAACATAGAACGACCAGATGACGGAATCGGGCACGACGCCCTCGGGGGCTACGTTCTGTAAGCCGATCCAGGTGAAGATGAACGGGAAGAGGAAACCTACCACCGATCCGGCATTACAGAGGAACGACTGGATGGAGTAAGCCGTAGCCTTCTGCTTCTCGTTAACCATATCGCCTACCAGCATCTTGAAGGGCTGCATCGCCATGTTGATACTCGTGTCGAGCAGCATAAGGGCTATCAGACCGAAGATCAGCGCTGCACCTACCGCCATACCGAACGAGCCGGCATTGGGCAACAGACACATGACTGCCACGGCTACGGCGGCTCCTATAAATAAATAAGGTATGCGACGACCATAACGGGTCCAGGTCTTATCACTCAGCGTGCCTACGATCGGCTGCACCAGAATACCCATCAGCGGGGGGAGAATCCAGAAGAAACTCAGCGAATGGGGGTCGGCTCCCAGCGTACGGAAGATACGTGAGATGTTTGCACTCTGCAGCGCATAGGCGATCTGCACACCAAAGAAACCAAAGCTCAGGTTCCATAAGTTCCAAAAGGATTGATCGGGTTTTTGTTTCATTTTATTGTCTTTTTAGTCTTTACCTCGTGGTGCCGCGGATGATCAAGCGCGTGCGGACGATGCGCTTCTCGATCTTCTCCATCGGCGAGATGTTCTCCACCTTGTCCATCAGGATCTCTGCTGCCTCCTCACCCACGCGATGGCCTCGCTGCTCAACAGTAGTCAGCATGGGGTCGCAGGCAACGGCACGCTGTCCATTGGTGAAGCCACAGATAGCGATGTCTTCGGGCACACGGTAGCCCGCATGCTTGACGGTGTAGAGAATGCCGATGGCCGTATCATCATTGACGGCAAAGAAGCCGTCAGGCGGATTGTCGATAGCCATGATCGAAGGCGTGATATGTTCGGCATCAGAACGATTGTCGCACACGATGACGACACTCTTATCCACTGACATCCCATGTTTCAGCAGCGCATCCTTATAGCCATTGTAACGGTTCTTAGAAATCTCCAACTGCATCGGACTGCCATAGAAGGCAATGTGCTTGCAGCCCGTCTCGATGAGATAGGTCACGGCATTATAGGCACCCATATAATCATCGACCACCACACGGCTGGCATTCACACCTGTACAGATACGATCGTAGAACACCAGCGGGATACCTGCATCAACCAGTTTCTGGTAGTGAGCATAGTCCTTGGTGTCCTTGGCCTGCGACACGATGACGCCGCACACCTTAGAGCGGAGGAAGTTCTCGCAGATGCGCACCTCGCGCTCGTACTGCTCGCCACTCAATGCCACCATGATACGGAAGCCTCGGGCTGCGGCAGCCTCCTCGATACCCGTCAGGATAGATGAGAAGTAATAATGCGTAAACTCAGGCACGATGACGCCGATGACACGCTGAGGCATCACCCGACTGTGGCGCAACGCCTCACCAATGGCATTGGGATAGAAATTGTGGTCACGGGCATACTGCTGGATCGCCTTGCGGCGCTCCTCGCTGATTCGGGGGGAGTCTTTCAAGGCACGGGATACCGTCGCCACAGAGATGCCAAACTCCCTGGCGATATCCTTCATTGTCATTGGTGCCTTATCTTCCATCGCGGTTTTTAACTATTCCTGATGCAAAGGTAAGCAATTCTTTTAAATAAATATAATAATGTATAAGAATAATATTCATGCAACGCCATGCAAACGTTTGCATGGCCGAAATGCATCTTTTTATGCAAAAATAGAACAATGTATTGAAAAGTAAGCTAAATTTGCACCGTGAATGATAGGCAAAAGTGCTAAACAAAAGAAATAAAATAACTATTTTAACTCTAATTAAATGTAATGATGAAGCAGGTAAACATTCAAGTTCCGCTTAGGATGCTCGGCCTTATCTTAGGGCTGTTCCTATCGGTAGGTGCCTTTGCTCAGATTGAGGTAAAAGGCCATGTGAAAGATGCTACAGGCGAAGACATTATCGGCGCTACAGTACGAGTAGAGGGCACACAGACCGCTACCGTATCTGATTTCGACGGTAACTTCGTTCTGAAAGCAAATCAGGGTGCAACCATTACTGTCTCTTATGTTGGCTACCAGACTGCCACCGTAAAGGCCGCACCAACTGTAGAAGTAATTTTGCAAGATGACTCCCAGGTTCTGGAGAACGTAGTAGTCATTGGTTACGGCCGTGCTAAGAAAAACGACCTGACCGGTTCGGTTACTGCCATGAAGCCCGACGAGATGAGTAAGGGTATCACCAACAATGCAACGGATATGCTCGTTGGTAAAGTTGCTGGTGTGGATGTCATCACCGGCGGTGGTACACCAGGTGCTGGTGCACAGATCCGCATCCGTGGTGGTTCGTCACTGAATGCATCAAACGATCCGCTCTATGTGATTGACGGCTTGACTATCGACGGAAATACCGCTACTGGTATGTCGAACATCCTGGCAATGATTAACCCGAATGATATTGAGTCATTCACCGTGCTGAAGGATGCTTCAGCTACTGCCATCTATGGTAGCCGTGCTTCTAACGGTGTGATCATTATCACCACAAAGAAGGGTAGGAAAGGCTCCGCTCCCCGTATTTCTTACAACGGTGATTTCACAATCTCTACCATTGCCAAGAAGTACGACACCCTGAACGCTGCTGAGTACAAGGCACTTGTAAACAGTATCGAAGGTCTCGATGCTTCTAAGTTAGGCGATGCAGATACCAACTGGCAAGACGAGATCTTCCGCACCGCTTTCAGTACCAACCACACCGTTTCAGTTTCTGGCGGCTTCGGACCTGTTCCTTATCGCGTCAGTGCTGGTTACAACTCTGCACAAGGTATTGTGAAGACATCTTGGATGCATCGTGCAAATGCCAGCTTGAACTTAGCTCCAAGTCTGCTCGATGATCACCTGAATCTGAACATCACTGCCAAGTACATGTATGAGAAGGACCGTTATGCAGACTCTGGTGGGGCCATCGGTTCTGCCCTCTCTATCGATCCTACCCGTCCTGTATATACCAACGATGAGACCTCACAATTCTTTGGTGGTTATTACCAGCCTTTTACGAATGCCCAATATAGCGATCCCAACTGGCTTTATACCAACAACAACAATGCCCCACAAAACCCGTTGGCACTGTTGAACATGAAGGAGACTATTGCCAGCGCCAATGACTTTACTGGTAACTTTGAGGCAGACTACAAGATCCACGGTTTCGAGGACCTGCACATCCATGCCAGCTATGGCGGACAATATACAGAGTCAAAGCAGAACGATGATATCTCCAAGTATTCATTCTCTAACAACTACTATGGCTGGAATGGTCTGACTCGCTATTATAAATATAGCATTACAGCGAATGCATACGCCCAGTATCAGAAAGAGATTGGTATCCACTTCTTTGACGTCATGGCTGGTGCAGAGGAAAGCCACTATCACCGTCATGGTTTCAACGAGGGACAAGGCATAGATCCTTATACTGGTGAGATTCATAACCCAAGCATTCGCAGTGAGCAGGAGTGGGCTACCCATAACTCTCTGGTTTCTTACTTCGGCCGTCTTAACTATACGCTGCTTGAGCGTTATATGCTGACAGCAACGTTCCGTGCCGATGGATCTTCTAAGTTCTCTGAGGATAATCACTGGGGATACTTCCCCTCTGTAGCTCTGGCTTGGAAGATCAATGAAGAGAAGTTTATGAAAGACCTGACCTGGTGGAATGAGTTTAAGCTCCGCTTAGGTTGGGGTAAGACTGGTCAGCAGGATATTGGTAGCGATTTCGGCTATGCGCCTCTTTATGTCATCAGTAACTCTTACGCCATGTACCGTTTTGGTGATATCGACTACTACACCAAGCGTCCGAATGCCTATAATCCCGACCTGAAATGGGAGACGACAACCACTTGGAATGCTGGTATAGACTTTGGTTTCCTCAACAACCGCATCTCTGGTAGTCTTGATGGTTACTATCGTAAGACCACCGACCTGTTGAACACTGTTACAATCCCTGTAGGCACAAACTTCGGTTCTGTACTGACAAAGAATATCGGTTCGATGAAAAACTACGGTATTGAGTTCTCTGTGAATGCCAAGCCGATTGTTACCAAGGATTTCACATGGGATCTCACCTATAATATTTCTTGGAACCACAATGAAATCACCTCTCTGACAGATGATGCTGATGCTGGTTATTACATCAAGACCGGTACCACCATCTCTCGTGGTAATTCTACGCTCATTCAGGCTAATACTGTAGGTCAGCCACGTAACTCGTTCTTCGTCTATCAGCAGGTTTACGATGCCAACGGCAAGCCCATCGAAGGTATGTATGTGGATCGCAATGCTGATGGCCAGATCAACGAGAGCGATAAATATTTCTACAAGAGCCCTGCAGCTGATGTCATCATGGGCTTCACTACCAAGTTCCTTTATAAGAAATGGGATTTCAGTGCAGCCTTCTATGGCTCATTTGGCAACTATGTCTATTATGACCATCTGTCAAACAAGGCTTCAATCAGTGCCTCTGGTCTGTATTCCAACAGTGCATTCACCAACACCTTCCCCGAGGCTGTTGAGCTTGGCTTCACAGGTCTTGGCACAGAGTACTACCTCTCTGATTACTTTGTACGCAACGCATCTTATGTGAAGTGTTCAAATATCACTGTGGGCTACTCATTCGATAATTTGCTGAAGGATCACCTCAACGGTCGTGTATTTGCTACCGTTCAGAATCCGTTCATCATCACCAAGTACAAGGGTATTGATCCTGAGGTTTCAAGTGGTGTTGATAAGAACCCTTATCCACGTCCACTTCAGTTCCAGATTGGTGTCAACCTGAACTTCTAAGAGATTGATAACATTAATATATAAAGAATAAATGATTATGAGACATATATTTTCAAAAACGGTTGTAGCAGGTCTGCTCATCATGGGCATGACTTCCTGTTCCAATGACCTGAATATCTCATCTATCGATCCACAGACCTCTACCTCTTATGAAGATATGGAGTTGTTGGCAAAGGTCTATGGCACACTCGGTATGACAGGACAGAAAGGTCCTGCCGGATCAGGTGACATCAGCAGTGACGAGGGTGAGTCAGGATTCTATCGTACTACCTTTAATCTTCAAACGCTGCCTACCGATGAATGTAACTGGGCTTGGCAGACTGACCCAGATATCCCGCAGATTACCGGTATCAGCTGGAATGCCAACAGTAGTCGTACCCAGTGGGCTTATCAGCGCCTTGGCTTCAATGTGCTGCTCTGTAACTTCTATCTGCAGAATACAGCCGACAAGGCAGATCAGGCAGACTACAAATATTATCGTGCAGAGGTACGCTTCCTGCGTGCACTCTTCTACTGGTACTTCCTCGATTTGTGGCACAAAGCTCCTTTCAAGGACGAGACCGCCTCTATGAGTGATCTGCCTGTTGAAAAAGCTGGCAAGGAGCTCTATGACTGGATTGACTCTGAATTGACCGCTGCGGAAAATGAGATGGCTCCTATCGGACAGTTCAACTCTGCATCTGATTTCGGTCGTGCTGATGCAGGTGCTGCCTATATGCTCCACGCTCGTCTGGCCCTGAATGCAGGGGTTTATACAGATGGAGCTGTTAATGCATACGACAAGGCTATCAGCTACTGCGACAAACTTATTGCTGGTCCTTATGCTCTGAGCAGCACCGCAAAGACCAATCCGACTAACGGAGTGACCTATAGTGGTTATGCACGCTTGTTCATGGCTGACAACGATGAGAATGCCGATGTCATGAAGGAGATTATCTTCCCGATTCGTCAGGATGGTCTCAAGACGCCAAACTACTCTTCTGTCAGTTATCTGGTATGTTCTACCCGTATTGTTGGCATGCCTTACCCTGGCACCAAGAACTGCTGGAGCTGTAACTATGCACGCCCGAACCTGATTGAGAAGTTCTTCCCCAACGACGACATTCCCATGTCATCTGATGATAATGTCGGCGATGGCTCAGAGGAAGCTATCATTGCCCTTGATGCTTTGGACGGTTCTGACACCGAGGGTATCATAGAGGCTGCTGGCGATGATCGCGCCCTGTTCTATGCAGGCCGTGGCGGTGGTATCCGCAAACTGCGTACTGATAAGCTGAACAACTTCCTTGATGGTATCTCTATTGTGAAATGGCAGAACATCCGCACAGATGGTGGTACAACCAATGATCCGGAATTTGCTGATACAGACATTCCTTTGTTCCGTCTGGCAGAAGCCTACATGACCCGCGCCGAGGCTAAGTGGCGTAGTGGTGATGCAACAGCCATCAACGATGTCAACGTGCTTCGTGCCCGCGCAAACGCTACGCCTCTGACACAACTCACCGAGCAGGATCTCATCGACGAATGGTGCCGTGAGTTCTATATGGAAGGACGTCGTCGCTCCGACCTTGTCCGCTTCGATATGTTCACAGGTAAAAAGTACAACTGGGCCTGGAAAGGTGGCGTTGCTGACGGTCAGGCTGTGGATAGCCACTTCAAGTTCTATCCCATCCCAATGGATGACATCAACAACAACAAGAACATGACCCAGAACGCAGGTTATTAATTATCGCTTAATTGAAAAGAGTTATGAACAAGAAAATATTCAATATAGGACGTTTGTTCTCCATCCTTGCTATGGTGACACTCATGCTGACCGCCTGCGAGAAGGATGACAAGAGCAATCCGACATTCAAGGCTACCAGCCCGAGCTTTAAGCTCAACGTGCCTGCGAATGCAACCAACAATGTTTATGATTTGGTATCTGCCAATGGTCTGGAGCTGACTTGTACACAGCCAGACTACAATGGCGTTCCATACGTCACTCAGTATCATGTACAGATTGCCCTCTCAGAGGATTTCTCACAGTTCAAGGAACTGGAGACTTCTTATACAACAGCAAAGATGAGTGTTGATGCTTATGAGCTGAACACGGGTATAATTGATCTGTTCCACGAGATAGAAGGAGACGTTGATTTTCCTGCTGAGCCACGTCCGCTATACATCCGTCTGCGTGCGAATGTTGTCAATATGGCAAACGCTATCCAAGACGAGGCACTCTCAAATATCATTGTACTCCCGAATGTTCTGGCAACATTCAAGGCACCAGAACTGACCTTCCCGACTTCTTGTTACATCGTCGGTTCTTCTATCGGTGATGGTGATTCTAAGGGCTACTGGTCATATTGGAAGCCAATGGCACCAGTATATGGTGGAGAAGGCGAATTCTACACACTGATTTATGTACCTGATGGTGGACAGTTCAAGTGGGGTGAAGCTGAAAATGATTGGCGTGGTTATGATCGTGTGGCTAAGTTCGACGATCAGGCAAATGCTGGTGTTCACGAAGCCGAAAACGACGGTAATATCCAGATCGATAACGGAGGCTGGTACACCATCCACGTGGAGACAGCTCTCGGCGCTACGGAAGTGGCTTGGACGTTCCACATCTATCCAGGTGCTGCTTATGTTATCGGTAATGCTGCTGGTGGCGACTGGACTGACAGCAATGCGGATTGGCAGATGATTGCTCCTAATGGGGATGGCACATGGGAGTCACCCGCATTCACTGCCAGTGGAGAACTTCGCGCCTATATTAAAGTGCCTGGACGTGACTGGTGGAAGACCGAATTCACGCTCTTCAACGGCGACCTCTTCTTCCGTACAGCTAATATTGTAAACAACTGGGCAGAAGACGTTGGTCCAGAATACTCTGTAGCTTGTTCTTCAGGCCAGAAACTCTATGTAAACTTTAGCACGAACACTGGTGAAGTAAAATAACTAATAAACGTACATGAATATGAAAAAGATATTTCAAAATAGCTTAGCAGCCTTGGCGGGTCTAGTACTCGCCAGCTGCAACGGCAACTACGACGACTGGACAAAGCCACAGAGCTATAACCAGGAAGATCCTGCTGCTGCCTATGGCGTGACATTATCGCCCGGTTCTGTTACCATGCCTGTTAGCGACGATGAAGTTACACTCCTTTCATTCGCTGCAACAAGCGAAGATGTCACTGGTTACGGTATTCGTTCACTCAAAATAAACGATCAGAATATCGACTACACCATTAATGGCAATAACGTGATTGTATCGGCTAACGATTTAGAGGACCTTACAGTTTCTATTTATGAGTCTCGCGCAAAGGTGGCCCGTAATCTCGATATAGCAGTTGAGTACGGTGCTATCCTTAAGAACGGTGATGCCGTAGCAGGTAAGGGAACCGTAACCTCTACCCTCACCCCAAGGGACATCCCCGCAGCCGACCCCAAGGGCTATTTCTTACTCGGCAATTTTGAAGAGAACGGCAAGGGCTGGGATCTGACAGCTCCAGTATGGATGACTGACAACGGTGATGGTACCTATAGCGCTATTGTCAATACTACAGGCGACGGCGACAACTGGTACAAGTTCTACGAAGGTTCTCACTATAGCGCAGATAGCTGGGATGAGGTGAATGCTGGCCAGATGGGCTGTAAGGAAAACGGCTGCGCCGACAATTTCGGTCTGATTATATGGCCTGGAGATAAGTACAATGTAGAGACACCGGTTATCAGCGGCAAGGGACAGTTCAAGGTTACCTTCGATGCGAACAACATGACTTATAAGGTGGTTCGTCAGGCTGTAAACTACTATATCGTTGGTGGACCTAACGATTGGGCAGGCTCAGCAGCCAGCAAGGAGCTGAAGTTCAGCCAAGCTAACATCGAAGTGCCTCTCTATACTATCGTGTTCCCTGCAGCTGCAGAGGGTGACACATGGTTCGCTATCGGTGATGACAGGGCATGCGACGCCATCACCAACGATGGAGACTGGAAACAACTCTTCGGTACGACCAGCGGCAACGGCAACCAAGGTACATCTGGAACACTTGCACGCCGATCGGCACTCGCTGATGACGGTTCGTTCAAGATTGATGCTGGTGCCAAGTTCATCAAGGTGGTACTTGATATGGACAAGATGACCTATGAGGTTTCTCCGCTCAGTTTCGGCGAGTATATCTATGAGGCTGGAACGAACAACGACTGGGGTGCAATCGAGCAACCGCTCTATTGTGCTGACGGCCAGGGTACCTATATAGGCTATTTCTACAGCACTGGAGCTGACTGGGCTGATGGTAAGGGAGCCTTCAAGTTCCAAGGGGCATTCAATTCATGGGACGAGGGTAACTACGGTTATGCCAGCGGTGATGAGACAAGTGGCTCACTGGTTGACAGTGGCGACTCTGGTAACATTCTCGTAGAGCCTGGTTTCTATCGTGCGGAGATCAACCTCGCAGCCATGACCTATGCCTTAACCCCAATTAGCACTATCGGTATCATCGGTCCTGCTCAGCCTGGTGGTTGGGATACGGATACAGATATGACTTACAACGAGGAGACTCGTGCTTGGGAAGCAACCATCGATCTGGCTGCCGACGAGATCAAGTTCCGTGCTAACGACGGTTGGGATATCAACTGGGGTGGCGACACAGAAAACCTGACAGAAGGTGGTGACAACATCAAGATCACAGAAGCTGGCACTTATTTCATCCAGCTCTTCCCACGCTGCCAGAACAAGTCTTATTGCAAGATTACAAAGAAGTAATTTTCATTAACTTAAAGAAATCAGGCGGGCCTCAAAACGACCTGCCTGATTTGTTCTCAATTGTAATTTTTGCTAGATTTAATTCTAGCACTATTTACATTTAATTCTAGAAAGTGCTAGATTTAATTCTAGGAATTCTTGCATTTTTCAAGAAGAATTCGTATCTTTGAGCCGTATAAGACAACTAACACAATTTATGAAGAAGTTTATAGTTTTAATTAGTTTATTCGTATGTACAACAGTCTCCGCCCAGACTCAGAAACTGTTGGGTGGTGACGTGTCGTTGCTGCCATCGTATGAGGCGCAACATACTGTCTATAAGGATTTCAATGGTCGGAAGGTCAGTTTCCTGCCTTTTGTCAAGCAACAGGGTTGGAATGCCATCCGCGTGCGCCTCTTTGTGGATCCCGCCAACGCACCAGACGACCATAAGGATGAAGGTGTCTGTCAGGATCTACCCTATGTCATCAAACTGAGCCGACAGGTGAAGAAGGTTGGTATGCAACTCATGCTCGACTTCCACTATAGTGACACATGGGCTGACCCAGGGAAACAGTTCACGCCTCATGCCTGGCAGCAAGCCAACAAACAGGCGCTCACCGATAGTGTGTATGCCTACACCCGTCGTGTGTTGCAGGCTATGAAGAAGGCAGGAGTAACCCCCGACTTGATACAGGTGGGTAATGAGATTACCAACGGTCTGTTATGGCCTACAGGTAAACTCGATCCCACAGGCGACGAGAACTGGGATATCGTCACTGATTTCCTAAAGGCAGGTTGTCGCGCCTGTCGTGAGGTCTGCCCGAAAGCCCAGATCATTATCCATACGGAAAAAGCTGGCGACTGGGATGTCACCAAATCCTACTACCAGCATCTGCGTCTATATGGTGTTGATTACGATATCATCGGTCTGAGCTATTATCCGATGTGGCACAAGTCGATTCCCAATTTAGGGAAGACACTTGACAATCTAGCTTTCCTATTTCCTGAGAAACCTGTGATGATTGTAGAAGCTGCTGCCTACTATTCGCACGACAACGATCAATGGGCCAAACCTGATCAATATGCCGAGTTCTATCCTATCAGCGTGGAGGGACAGACCCAGTACACCAAAGAGCTCGTAGAGGAATTGAATAAGCACCACAACGTGACAGGGCTTTTCTGGTGGTATCCCGAAGAGAACGGATTTGGAAATACTGTCACAAAAGGTTGGCTGAACCGCGGACTCTTCGACAACAAGACAGGACAGGCACTCCCCGCCCTAAAAGAGCTATCAAGATTCAGATGATTGCGCAACCGTTTGCGCAATGTAATTAGCAGAAAAAGAGCCGTTTGGAGAACAACCAGGCGGCTTTTATTGTATCTTTGCAGCAGAATTATACAACAATCAAGAAAACTATAGCGTATGCGAAAACTTTACTCCACACTGATTCTGTTTTTTTCAGCCATCACCACAATGGCACAGGGATGGCCCGCAAACTATGAGGGCGTCATGTTGCAAGGTTTCTATTGGGACGGCTATGCCGACTCCAAGTGGACGGTGCTGGAGAAACAGGCCGATGAGCTATCACAATACTTTAATCTGATTTGGGTTCCACAAAGCGGTAAAACCTCGGATTATTACCATAGCAAGCGTCAGACCATGGGTTACGACCCATGTTTCTGGTTAGACCACAACTCTTGCTGGGGAACTGAGGCAGAGCTGAAGAAGATGATCAAGACCTTCAGTGACAAAGGTACAGGCATCATCGAGGATGTGGTGATCAACCACAAGAACGGCCTGAACACTTGGGTGGATTTTCCTGATGAGACCTCAGGTTCCTATACGATCACCTGGGATAACACCACTTTCTCAGGCATCTGTCAGGATGATGAATGTAACAATGCAGAAAACCTCAAACAATGGAGCAAAGACGGGAAAAAGACCACCGGCGCCAAGGATACTGGTGACAACTTCGAAGGCTATCGCGATCTGGACCACAAAAACGAGACGGTGCAGAAGAATGTGAAGACCTACCTCGACTTCCTGATCAATGAGTTAGGCTATGTTGGTTTCCGTTATGACATGGTGAAAGGTTATAGTGCCAAATATACAGGTGAGTATAACGCGACAGTCCAGCCTACCTATAGCGTTGGCGAGTATTGGGACGGTGACAAGACGAAGGTAACCACCTGGATCAATAGCACAAAAGTGGATGGCCAGATTCAAAGTGCTGCCTTCGACTTCCCCATGAAATACAATATCAACTCCGCCTTTGGTGGTGGTAATTGGGGAGCTTTAGCAAATGTCATGTTGTCGAACGACAAGAATTACGCCCGCTATAGTGTGACCTTCGTTGATAACCACGACACCTACCGCGAGAATGACAAACTGAAGACAAACATTTGTGCCGCCAATGCCTATATTTTGGCAATGCCTGGTACACCTTGTCTCTTCCTGAAGCACTGGCAGTCGAATAAGGGCACACTGAAGCGTCTCATTGCCTTACGTAAGGCAGCAGGCATCACCAATGAGAGTGAGATTCTTACTGCTGAGACACTCGGAGACGGTTTCCTGCTCACCGTTCAAGGCAGCATAGGTAAGCTGCGACTTCACCTTGGACCTGTAGGTGATGTTGCTTTCGCCAATCCTGTCGATATGTGGACACTGGCCATCGAAGGCAAGAACTTCCAAGTCTATGCCAGCAAGGATGTTGATCTGACAGATATGGAAGCTATCACCGATACGGATGAATCACCTGAAGACGACACGCCTGTAGAGATTCCATCGTTCTGCCAAGAGAATGAAGGTGAGACCTGTGCTTTCTTCGTAGCTCCCAAGAACTGGGGCAGCCAGATCAAGTGCTGGCGCTGGGACAAGCAGTACAATTACACTGGCAATAGTTGGCCTGGTGTGAACTGTGAGAAGTTAGGTGAGGACAGCAAAGGTAACTCCGTTTGGAAATGGACATTCAAGGACAGCGACAAGAAGAGCCAGACCAGTACCAATGAGGGTATCATCTTCAACGACGGTACAAACCAGACAGCTGACCTTGCCTTTAAAAATGGTGGCTACTACAATGAAGAAGGTCTGCAAGGGGTAGTGACCACGACAGTCATCCGCAGTATCAAGACCCAGACAGAAGACGGCGAAACTAAGGTCTATACCCTCGACGGACGTCTGGTCCGCACTGCCAAGAACGGTCAGGAGGCATTAATCGGCCTGCCAAAGGGCATCTACATTATTAATAATAAGAAGTTCATACTTAAATAAGATAATTAAATAGTTAGTAATTGGTAAGAAGAGGCATTATCCGAGAGAGGATGGTGCCTTTCTTATTTGAAGAGCGAACGGATGGCAAACCAGACGTGCAACAAGAAGGTCTGCACACGACCATAGTGTCGCTCCATCACATGATAGCGCTCCCACAGCGATTCCCGATGATGCTTAGTGGTCTGTCCCTCCTCTGTGTAGTTCGCCACCACCATCTTCAGGTTCAATAAGGGTACCCGCTCTTTGGCTGCAGCTTTCATCACACGGATACACCAATCTACATCAGCCGAATAACGATACTGCATATCGTATGGAGTAGCAATCGCGAAATCAGTACGGGCATAGAACGCCTGATGACAAACCAACATTCCTTGCTTAAATGACTTCCATGTGAGATGCTCTGGTGGCGCGAGACGACGGTGATACAGGAAATGCCCCTCACTATCCACTATGTCTGTATCACCATAGAGCACAGCAGGAAGTGAGGAGTGAGGAGTGAAAAGTGAAGAATTATCTATCGCCTTAACTATGCGTGAGACAGTATCCTTCGACGGCAGGAAATCACCGGCATTCAGAAAACAAACGTAATCACCATCGAGACTACGCAAACCCTTGTTCATCGCATCATAAATGCCCTTATCAGACTCTGATGTCACCTGTATACGATGCCCGTTTTCTGCAGCATTCGACCGTTCAATATACGCATCCACCATCTGGAGGGTCGCATCAGTGGAAGCACCATCAATGATCAGATGCACAATCTCTGGGTAATCCTGACTGAGCACACTGTCAAGTGTCCGCTGAAGCACGTCAGCAGCATTATAGGTAATCGTCACATAAGTTATCCGTATCATAGGCGATAGTGTTTGAAGGCTTGCGCCTGATGATACACATCGAGATATTTCAAAGCCACGCTCTGTTGTGAATAGTTCTGCACCACTTTTTGAACAGCATTCTTACTTAACTCCTCATAATCAGCCTCTGCCAGGATCCAACGGATACCACGAGCCAGATCCTCTGCGCTACGATATTCTGCCACATAACCATTACGACGATGGTCAATCTCCTCAGGGATGCCTCCAACCTTGAATCCGACACAAGGCACACCACAGGCCATAGCTTCCATGATAGTGTTCGGCAGATTCTCAGAAAGCGACGGCAGCACAAACACATCAGAAGCATGATACACATCGACAATACGCTGCTCATCGTTCACATAACCCAAGGGATAAGCTTCAAGTGACAGCTGTGAGACAACCTCTTCTGCATGTCCGCCAAGAATCACCACAGCCGCATCAGAGATTTGCAGTTGTCGACAGGCTTCAATCAGATAGTCCATACCTTTATTCACGTTTGTCACCCTTTGAGAGGCAAAGAGAATCAGTTTTTTGTCTAATGGCAGACCCAGTCGCTGACGGGCTTCCTGCTTATTACCTCTTTTATATATACGGGTATCGATGGGATTCGGAATACTTGTTATCTTCTGACCTTTCAACAATGCACTGCGTTTAGCCTCAGATTCCAACCAATGACTACAAGCTACAAAATAGATGTTCTCATCAGCCAGCATACGTTGTTTACGCTGCCAGATCGTAGTAGAGTAATCATGAGAAGAACCACCACCAGGCAATAGCCGGCAATTTCCGCATTGAGAAGTAAAGTGCTGACAACCCAATGTAACATGACAGAGCGCTGTAGCAGGCCAGATATCATGCATCGTCCAAACGACAGGCTTCCCACTCTGCAGAATCTTCTGAATACCCTTGAGTGAGAGCATCCCCTGATTGACCCAATGTAAATGGATGACATCAGCCTCTTGGAACTCAGGCAGTTTCGTGATATCATAACCTGCATTGGCTATATCCACCTCAAAAAGATGCTGACGGGAGAAATGTAGACGGCAGAAAATCACCAGCCGCTCCCATAGGAAGTGCCAACGAAGACGAGGCGAATGTGGTAGTGGCACAACAGTCAGTGTCTCTGTCTCTTTGTCGCGCACCAACATCTTCGCCTTAGCACCATTGTTATTCAGTGCCTTCATCAGACGGTTGGCAGCCACTGCGGCACCACCCGTTCGCTCACTTGTATTGACTATCAGTATTCTCATATTCCCTTTGATGTTACAAAGGTACAACAAGTTTTGTTAAAATCAAGCTAAAAAGAATAAATATTTGTTGGGTGCGCACACAAATGATTGATTTACGTCAAGAATGAAGGGCTTTTATACACTTATTATGCAGGTTAATAGATTGTTTTAGGTTAGTAGTAATATTTATAGTTTTAGGTTTTTAGTTATTGGTAAAAGAAAGTTTTCAACTGTAGGATAACAGGTGGTCGCCGTGAGGCTCCCATTTAAACTTTCAAATTTTTAGCTCTTGTGAGCTGAAAATTTCTTTTAGAGAAAAGGATTTTTAGTTAAACATAGGCTTTTTTTGATGCTGCTGCTCGAGAGAGTTGCGGCATCTTTTTTTGGTAGATAAGAAAAAAATGTGTACCTTTGCAGCCAAATTACGATATAACATGTTTATTCATAGACTTTTCACCCTACTCCTGACGGTTGTTTTCGCTTGTAATATCAGCAAGATCAGCGCTCAGGATGAGATTATTGAGCATCAAGGCAACAAATACATTATCCATGTAGAACAGTTGAATCCCGATAGCGAGATGACCCTGCTCGACGTGTTACATATCTGTCCCGAGTTCTTTTCTTCCGATGGCAAGGATATCACAACCGACTATCTCCTGTCAGTTGACGACATCGTACTGAGCGTTGACTACAAACCCTTGTTAGAAGGCATTAAAGCTTGCGAACTGAGTGAGGTCATCGTCTGCAGCTACGGTGCCATCAATAATGCGATGGATGGGCGTACTGGCAGCATAGACCTGCAGTTTAAGGAAGGCAGCAAGGGACTGGACGGCAAATTGTCTGTCAGCGGCAGTACCTATGGCAACGGAAGAGTGTATGCCGACATGGCCAGTACGGGCGAGCATGTGACCGTACGCGGTTTTGCACAGACCAGTATGAATTATGGCAAGACCGATGGACTGGAACCCAGCAGCATCGTCTCACGCAGTTTTGTTGAGAATGCGATGGTATTTGTGAACTGGCGCCCCTCCGATCGTGATGAGCTGCGTTTCAAATTCCAGCAGGGTTTCGGTGACTTGAAAAGTCGTATCACCGATCCTTCTTCTCAGTTGATATGGCCGGAATTTGAGCGTTGGGGAGAGATATCAGGCGTTTATGAACGAACCCTCAACGATAAAGAAGCTGTACTCTATATCGAGACAGGTCTGGGCTATAGCAACAACTCCAATGAAGCCTATAAGATACGCTCTACTGTCCCTTCATTAATCACAGAGTTTACCATTCCCTTCAGTAAGGATCTGTCGATGATCGCAGGCTGGGAGATTGATTATGCAAATAGTTTGTTAACAGGGCTCAGACGTGAACAGTATCTCAACAACGACTTCTACGTACAGCTTGACTACACCCACGGCCCCTGGACAACGAGGATCGTTCTATCTGGTCCTACCATCGTAACGAAAACGCCCTACATGCCAGCATCGGCTACAAACATCAAAGGCATTTCGTACAGGGCACTTTCAGCCGCAGCTATTTTAATCCAGCCATCGTGGATTTCCTATATATAGATGATGAAAGCCACAATAGCTTCAAGACAAGCTTCAGGACGAATCTGGCTTGGCGAGCCGAGGCACGCTATAATTACCAGACAAGTAACTTTGTGCTGACAAGCAGTCTGCTCCACACTTGGCTCACAGATATGCTGACGCCTAACGAATACGTTACAGGGCTCAGGACATCAGCTACCTGGAACAAAGGACCTTTGCGACTCACTGTCGGTGCGAACTTCTTCCACCGGCATATCAACAGCACTCCATATATGGAAAGTATCTATAATAACTTCTACCAACTGAAGCTGGCACCCGTCTGGCAGATTGGGAAAGGCTTCCGTCTATCGTCTGTCTTACTCTATAACAGCAGACAGGAGTACTTTTACGAGATACATCCACATCTCTATGCTTCAGTCAAAATCAATAAGGATTTAGGGAAGCACGTCAATATCTATGCCGATTTCCATGATATTGCAGGACAGCCAACAGGTATAACCGATGATCTGTTGCACTCCTATAAGAATCGTGCACTGACCATCGGACTGACCTACTATCCTTTCAGGAAATAAAAAACGGGGTTAGTCTTTCTCTATCAGAACGACTGCATAAGCCGAGATGCCCTCCTCACGTCCTGTGAAGCCTAACTTCTCAGTGGTTGTGGCCTTAATGGAGATATCGTCCACATCACAGCCACAGATCTCTGCCATACAGGCTTTCATCTCGGGGATACGGGGATTCATCTTCGGACGCTCAGCACAGATGGTGGCATCGATATTTCCCAGACGATAACCCTTGGTGGCAATCAGTTCGATGGTCTTCTTCAGGATCACCTTACTATCCATTCCATCTGTAAACTCGGCAGTATCAGGAAAATGGTAACCGATATCACGCATATTGGCCGCACCTAACAATGCATCACAGATGGCATGCAACAGCACGTCGGCATCGCTATGGCCCAACAGCCCCTTACTATGTTCCAGTTTGATGCCGCCCATCCACAAGTCACGGCCTTCTACTAACTGATGGACATCATAGCCCATTCCTACACGTATCTTCATATGTTTTACCTTTTTGCTTTCTTACTTTTTAAATAGATCCTTGATGCCATCCAGATCAAAGGCAAGTGTAAAACGTAACGTCTGATCAAGCGGATTGCTACGAGCCGTAGCGATAACGTAACCCACATCAAGTGAGAACACACTCATACGGAAACCGCCACCCACGGTGAAGTACTTCAGATTACCCTTCGACTCGCTCTGATGGTGGTATCCTGCACGCAGCGAGAACTGATCGTGATAAACATATTCTGCACCTATGCTCCACTGGATCTCCTCCAGTTCCTCCTTAAATCCGCCAGGCGCATCGGAGAAACTCTTGAAGATACCACTGATGGAACTCACATCGCTATACTCACGACGCACACGCTCCTGATAATCACTATTCGACTCACCTTCTTCCTGCTTAGGCACAGTAGGCACCAGCAACTTATTGAGATCGGCAGCAATGGTGAAACGGTTATACTCGTCGATGGGAACCATCAGCGAGGCACCCAGACGCAAATTGGCAGGCAGGAACTGACTCTCGTCATCACCATAATAAGAAATCTTGCTACCGACATTCGAAATATTCACGCCGAGGCCCAACTGGCACTCACGACTACCTAACATGATATAATTATTATAGTACATGGCCAGATCAGCTGCAAAAGCTGAAGCAGGCTTGGAGTCTTCACTATAGTCGTAGCGCAGGTCACTGTGGATCCAACGGATGGCAGCAGCTAAGGAAATCTTCTCACTAAGCATCATCGAATAAGCCAGGTCGATAGCCATCTCGTAGGGCTTCACCGTCATACCGTCATCGACAAACACTTCACCCAGGGAGAAATAACGCAGCGAACCGCTGATGGCCGAATAATCACCAATACGATAATAACCAGCCAGATAAGCCAGATCGATATCGTTTACCAGTTTCCTCAACCAAGGGGTATAGTTCAGGGAGATACCCGCACGACTGATACAGAACGGATATTTGGCGGGATTCCAATGCTGTGAGTTCACGTCAGGATCAGTGGCGACACCCACATCACCCATACCTGCACCACGGGCATCAGGGGCAATGGTCTGCGAGATCACTGCATGCTCCACAGGATTGAACATTGTGCTCTTATCGTCCTGGGCGGAAGAAGTGAGAAGTGAGAAGTGAAAAGCGAAAAGTATCACCATCACCCTTCTCAGCCAATGTCCTCTGTCTTCATTTATCTTCATATATCTTCCTTTATCTTCTTTTAAATAACGTTAGTCACTTCCTAATTATTGCTTTGGATAATCAATTTATTAGTATAGGTGGCACTGAGACCGCCATTGCCCTCAACTTGAATGCGATAGATATAGACACCCGTCATCAGCCTGCTGCCACCACCGATTGTCAGATCCCAGTCAATCGTAAAGTTACCTGCAGTCGGAACACCTATCTTTACATACTTCCACAACAGACGACCTGACATATCGTAAATATCAAGCGTTGCATCCACCATGGTGTTGCTACGGTCGTGATTGACGATAAACGAGGTAGTGGTCGTAGCAGGATTCTTCGTACAGATGACGCTGATATCCCCGTTCCCACTAGTTTTATCGACATTGAACACAAGTTCTGAGGTAGAAGAGTTGTTCAGAACATCCCAAGCCCTGAAGAGCAGTTTATGCTGGCCTGGGGTCAGTTCAGGAATCATAAATCCGACAGTTCCACTACGATAGTCGCCGAAATCAAAAGTGAAATAGTTGTTCAGGTTATAGGTCTTTGACATATCCCCGTCGATTACAAGCTCCAAATCGTGCCCTACGGAACTGCCAGAGGCGTTGATACCACTGTCATCATAGAGTTCGGCACAGAAATAGGGCGTTGCATTCACTGTGCCACCATTCGTAAACGACTTCGAATTCAGATAACAGTAGATGGAGGGGCCGATGGAATCAGTCTGGGTCGTACCGCTACCGTTCAGCGTAAAGTTCTCATATGTACCATGATAATGTTGTTGATTGTCTTCGCTGACAGCATAGAGCGTCATCAGACCGTTTCCGTCGTCATAACTGATATCCTTAGGTACTGCAAAAGAGAAATCGAAGACATGATCTCGCACACTGTTTGAACCCTGATAGAGCGTTCGCGTGCGATCCTCATAGACAAACGGATCCTTAGCCGACTCCTTATCATTGAGCCGACAGACAATCGTCTCCTTTGCATCCTGCACCTGAGCTGTCACCACCCCGTCGAATGGGACTTCTGACACCACATGTCCACGCACTTTGACAACCGAACCTGCGGAGAGTTGGATGGCAGAACTGGCAGACTGGCCATTGATGCTGTCGATCACGATATCAGGCTGCGGACAAGCCAGTTTCAGGGCAGGATCACCCAAAAGCGTATATTGTAGTTTGTTGGGCGACGTATCACGTCCCTGTTCCACCAGATCGCATTTCGCCTGGCGCACAGCTTCACCGATCGAATAACCAGGCTTCAGCACATAGCCGGTAAAGGTGGTGTTCATCTGTTCGTTATAGCTGGCATACACCGTTCGGGTGGTACCGAAGAAGGCCACGCCCCCACCCCTTGGGTTCATCATCACTGTCTCACCGATATTCTCTTCCTGTCCGTCGAAGGGCATGATGTCGCACGAGGCCGTCACCCAGAGAGGCAGACGATCCGTGATGGAGGTCTCGAAGTCCTTCAGTTGCATCACCAGTTCATGCGAGAAGGCATAGGGTGCCCCATGTCCGCAATAGTTCATCATCAACGCCCCAGCAGTCATCTGTTCTGTGATCAGACGCGTTACATCCGGATAGGCATAGCCCGTAGAGGAAGGCACGCGTTCATAGGCATCCCAATAGATCTTCTTGATCTGATAAGAGGGATAGTTCGTCTCTATGAGTGTAGCCACCTTGTCGGCTGCTGCCATGTGGGTATTCTCGTTTCCGTCATCACCCATCATGCAGATCGTGTTCTGCCAGGCGCCAGCATACTTGTTGTTGGCATAGCCAAGCAGTTTGTCTGTCAGCACCGTTGCCTCTTCCTCCGTTCTGGCGGGCAAGCGTCCTACGGCCACATCAGGCTTTCCCAAATACACCGTCATGCCATTTTTCTCTTCCTGTATCTGTTCCTCATCGTCAAGCAGACAGAAGAAATCGTCGCTCACGTAACAGTTCACCTGACTGAATGAGTTTTCACTCTCAAAGCAAAGCAGGAAATCATCAGGATCATAACCTTTCCACTCGCCACTGCGCATACGGTTATCCCAGGCACCATCGCCTAGGAGCAGCAGGTAACGAGGCATGTCGGTCTCCGTCTCTGCACGATCATAGAACATCTTCAGATAACGACGATAGGCTGTTGCGTCAGGCGTACCACTGGAGAACTCATTAAACAGCTCATCGGCAGGCACAATTCTCACACGCAGACCGTCCTGCTGTTCGTGATGGGCTTTGATGCGTTCTGCCTGTGACAGCTGGGCCTGATTAGTAGGAATAACGATCACCATATCCACAGCCTCATCAGCATGATGATCCTGATTGGTGATGTGATACACGTATTCTGGCGAAGGTAACTCAGCCGACTGCAGATCAGGCAATGGCTTGGGCTCTGCAAGTCTTAACGACAGATAGTCAAGTCGCAGTGATTCGCCTGCGGTCTGGGTGATGGTGATGGTGTTCGTACCATTCTTGGTGCCAGACAGGGAGAAATCCCACTCCGTCTCCTCTGCCATCGTATAGGCATCGAGGTTAGCCTTCTTAGAGATGTTTCCTACCACAGAGTCATTGACAGTAATCGTAGCCTCGAAACTCACATCATAAGTCAAGGCCACCGTAAGAGTGCCCGCAGCTCCATTGGCGGTCAGTTCATATTTCTGAGGTGTACCCAACGAGAACAATGTCTTGTCAAAGAGATTGCGCCCACCGTGATACCAGGCATAGTCATCTACCTCGTAAAGCGAATGGTAGTCGTTGGGACTCGGATAGCAGACAGCTTTCAGCAGTTCCTCACTGATAGTCAGCGGCTCCCCATCGTTCTCCGTCAGGAAATAATAGCCATAGTCTGAATAGGGATTACGGATGCGGGTAGCGGTCTCTGGCGTTTCCCAGTTCACTGGTCCTACGGCATAGAACACCCGTTGACTACCGATGGTACATGTAGGCACCTCCGTCAGATCATCACTCTCCCTCAGGTAGTCACCCGTCAAACACTCTGGTTGCAGAGCGCCCCCATAGCCATAGATCTTCACCTTCGAAGGATCGGAGAAACCACATTTCTTGATCAGTTCGTTGGAAAGCTGATAGAAACCTGTTGCTGGCACACGGATCTTTGCCCAGGTGCCTTCACGAAGTACGGAATGGTCAGCATAGCGAGAGGGCTCGCCTTCTGCTCGTGTTGCTGCCCGCAAGACAGGTTCCGCTTTTACATCGAGTATGAAACTCACCAGTTTCTGATACCTGCCGTTTCTATACACCAAGGGCATGAACGACACATCGAGTAATCCTTGCTTTCGCGCCACGCTGACATGCTGCGTCACGGTAGGCAAAGTGGGCAGTCGCGCTCCACTGATCTCCTGATAACGATGGATATCCGCCGCGCTCATATTGATAAACTCCGGATAGACGATGCTGACGGTATAGACCGAATCGGCATAATGAGGCCCCAACGGCTTCTGCCAGGTGAAGACAGGCAACAACGAGTCGATTCTGACCTGACTAGCCG